>JAYZBC010000057.1:0-7604 GCA_036339375.1 Pseudomonadota bacterium
TGGGCGGTCGCAATCGTAATCCCCCGCTCCTTCTCCTCTGGTGCCTTGTCAATCTGATCATATGCGGTGAATTCAGCGCCCCCGCTTTCTGCAAGAATCTTCGTAATCGCAGCCGTCAATGTCGTCTTACCATGATCAACGTGACCAATAGTCCCGATATTACAGTGGGGCTTTGTACGCTCAAATTTCTCCTTAGCCATCTTTAAATTCCTTGTCCATCTTGCCCTTGTACTTGCTGTAACAAAAATAAAAAAGCGAAATCAATCGAAAACTTCTTTACTCCCAAGCTTGGAGCGGGTGAAGGGGATCGAACCCTCATAACCAGCTTGGAAGGCTGGGGCTCTACCATTGAGCTACACCCGCTAAATGAGTGCCACGGCCTTTAACAAACATTCAAGTTTTACTAACCACTCCAAATTTAAAAACTACCACCGTCATTGATCCTCCAACGTCCCCTCATGGGATGGTGGAGGGGGTTGGATTCGAACCAACGTAGGCGTACGCCAACGGGTTTACAGCCCGTCCCCTTTAGCCACTCGGGCACCCCTCCCTGTTTCAAATCAGGCAGGTAGTAGGTTTACGCGTGCAAATACTGGAAATTAGTTCCGCTTGTCAATGTCCAAAATTAAAAACCATAACCAAGCTTAGGCTAAAATCACACGTTGGCCACTTTAAAGAATATGTTTATCCTATAACCAAAGCGCAATATAGAAGTTAAGTCAAATAAGAGCAAGGATAACTATTTCAATGCCTTATGGTCGACCCCGACGTTATAAACCTAATATAAACAAAAACCCATCAGGTACATATTGGATATATGGTTTTCACACTGTTTTAGCAGCACTAAATAATCCAAACAGAGGAATTAAACGGGTTGTTATAAGTAAAAACATCTCACACCCTACTTTGAAAAACAAACAATTCAAAATAGAAAACCTTTCAAATACTGAACTTAAAGCCCTTTTGCCTGAAGGATCCGTTCACCAAGGCATTGCTTGTCTCGTTGAGCCCCTAAAAACACCTACATTGGAGTATTTTTGTGAAAAATTATCCAATAAAGAAAATGCATTTGTTATCATACTCGATCAGATCACAGATCCTCAAAATATTGGAGCAATAATCCGCTCTGCTGCCTTTTTTGGTGCTAAGGCTGTTATTGTAAAGGATCGTAACACACCACCTATCACCGGAGTTATTGCAAAAGCTGCTTCGGGGGGCTTAGAAAGCACTATTTTAATCCGTACAGCAAACATCTCTCGAGCTATAAATTCATTACAAAAAAAGGGTTTTTGGTGTGTTGGATTTGATTCAGGAGCAAAAACCACTTTTGATAGTTTAAATTTGTTGCAACCAATGGGAATTGTTTTGGGTGCAGAAGGATATGGTCTAAGAAAATTAGTTCGCCAAAACTGTGACCAATTGGTAAAAATACAAGGAAATGGTCCCTTGAAAGATTTGAATGTATCCAATGCCGCTGCAGTGGCAATGTACGAAATTAAAAAAGTGTGTGGCCAATTTGTCAAATAAAAAAAATTTACTTGTTTACTTAAAAGAATTTGAAACTGCCATAAATCTAGCGGGAACAGTCCGTTCGCCTGCTGGTAAAATTTTGGCTGGAGCCCTCGAACAGCTGAAAAATAAAAATATTGCACAAACGCAAAAAATTTTAAAAACACTTGGGGAAAAATTTGAAGAGCAAGCAGCTATTTTATGTTTTATGGGTTTACTTGCGTTTGCTCGTAATCAAAAAACTACCGGTCTAAAATTTATACAAAATACTTTATTGGCCCCAGATGCAACCTATGAAATTATCTGTTTGGCAGGCAACCTTTTATTGGATAAAGGTGACCCTAATATAGCCATTGATGCTTTTAACGAAGCAATTAAAATTGCCTCATTTCGGGCTCAAGCCTACCTGAGCAAAGGGAAGGCCCTTTCTCTTTTAAGAGATGTCAGTGGAGCGATTGATAATTTTAAAAAAGCCACTTTTCTTGAACCTAATTTAACTGATGCTCATGCTGCTCTTGGGGAAGAATTTCTTGCTGCAAATATGGCAAATGCGGCTTCAGAAAGTTTCGAAATCGCCCTTGAATTAGAACCCAAAAACAAGATTGCAAAAAGAGGCCGGGCTAACGTTCTTACACAAATTTTACCTCAATGGCACACTATGATGCTGAATGATGAATACCGAAATTCAACCATCGAGTTAGCAATTAAGGAAGCCGTTTTTCCAGGTTGTAAAGTTTTGGATATTGGAACAGGCACTGGCTTGTTAGCAATGATGGCAGCAAGAGCGGGAGCTGGAAAAGTATTCGCCTGCGAAACGGTAAGACCTTTGGCTCAGATTGCAAAAACAATCATTGCCGAAAATGGATTAAAAGAAAAAATTATAGTTTTCCAAACAAACTCCCAAAATTTAACGATTGGAAAAGAATTACCCTCCCGGGTAGATGTTATATTAGCTGAGATAGTCGATACGGGTCTTCTAGGGGAAAATATTATCACAACTATGAGCGATGCCTGCGATCGCTTGCTTAAAAATGAGGGTAAAATTATCCCTCTGGGTGCAACCGTTTATGCCGTCCCCATAGAAAGTTTAGAAATTTCTCAAGAACGGCAAGTCAATATGGCTGCTGGATTTAACATTCGGCAGTTTAACCAATTAATACCGGAAATTTATTTGCAAACCAGATTAAAAAATTATAAGTGGCATCCTTTAAGTGATCCTTTGAAAATCTTCGATTTTGATTTTACGAAACCTTTTCCTGAAACACAGGAAATAAAACTCACCTTGGTTCCAACTAAAGAAGGAATTGCCCACGCGATTGCGTTTTGGTTTGAACTAAAATTAAATCCAAAAATTTCTTTATCCACATCCCCGTTCAAGAAAAATACTCACTGGCAACAAGCAATTTACAGCATCACTCCGCCTTTGACCTTAACACCCAAAAAACAAAATCTTTTAGTGGCAAATTATGACCAAAGGTCAATTTTTTTTAAACTAGAATAAGCAAAAATTCTTTTGCCCAAATTTTAGGATAAAGCATAGGGTACTTGTTCAGGACCCTTTATAACAATTCGGGAACCATCTTCAAGATAACGAAATTGCTTAAAGGTACCGGACCTTTTTGACCTAACAATCACAGCAATGGATTTTTCGTCGCCCGCATATTCGGAATGAATCAGCCAAGGAGGGACAATATCAACTTGACCAGGCCCACAAAATTCTGCGTTGCTTTCAGTAGTCCGGAATTTTCGGTTAGTTGTTTCTTCTGCATCATAATGGACAATTCGCTCTTTTCCTTCTAGGACACCGTAAATTGTCCAAGATGAACCATGGTCATGTATCATGGCGTAACCGCCCGGTTTTTTGATCAAGGCATTAATCACAAAATCATAATCTGGGTCTTCATAAAAGAGTAAATTCTGCACGCGGTTTGTTTTTGGATTGAAACCTGTAACTGGCCAATTTTTGGCATGGGCTATTATTTCAGGATCTGCAATTAAATTTTTAAGGAGGTCTCGGCAATAATCCCAACGATCAGGTTCAGGAACACCATCTGCAAATATTTTTCGCATTTCTTCTACAAATTTTTCTGCAGCAGGCAGCATCGTTTTTGTCATTCCATCGGGCATTTAAGCCTCCCGTTTTCTGCCAATAAATTTATTTCGGATGGCTATCATTTGATGTGCTATTTTTGAATCATACTCTACTGTGGTCAATTTTTCATGTTCCCAATAGCCAAAATCATCTACACCCCGAACCAAAGCAGCAGCTGGCTTATCGGCACCCAAGTATTTCATTTGCCGACATTGAGTAGAACAATAATGAATTGACATGCCCATTCGGCGTCCTTCTGACAAATTTGGATCAGAAGAATGAACCGTACATTCATGATGTATTGAAAATTGGCCCGGTTCTAAAGGCATCAATACAGCTTCGTCTTCCTTAACTTCTTTTGTGGTTTGCCCGCGGGAAAGGATGTTATCTGGGGTCGGAGTGTTATCAAACTCAGTTTGGATTAAATGTGTCCCCGGTATACATTTTATGCAGCCGGTCGTTTCATTTGACGGAGTAAATGCAATCCATAAAGTTAAAGAATTTGCTGGTGACACGCCATAGTAATAGGTGTCAGCATGCCAGGAAACAAATTTTCCACGGCCTGGGTCTTTAACAAACATACTTGAACCCCAACAAAAAATATTAGGTCCGATTAGATCTTCAACTGCATCCAAAATACGATCGTTTTGAATTAAATCGCTAAATTTTTTGTAGGGAAGATGTGCTTTTAAGGTTAGTGCGTCTTGAGCATGATGACCGGTTTCTTTTTCGAAGTGCTCCACGCAGGCGCGGCATTCATCAGCTTCTTTTCCTGATAGTGCATCCATGGGAAAAATAAATCCATCTTGATTAAATTTCTCCACTTGTTCCTTGGTCAAATGTTTATTCATGCTGTTTCTATCTATATTGGCAACGAAATTTTCTAATTTTGCACGCAAAGTACCCAAAAACTCAAGGACCTCGTTGTAATTACGTAAAACAATTAATTTGATTTCTCTTATTTTATGAAAAAACAAGAATAAAGAAAATGAACGGCCTCCGCCTCAACGAAAAAATTATTATCGTCACTGGTGCAGTTGGCGGCTTAGGTCAGGCAATGATTGAAGGTCTTCTTATGGAAGGAGCCACAATCCTGGCAGTCGACCAAAACGAAGCTAAATTACAAAGAATTCATGATTCCTATAAATAAAAAAATACTTTCCGTTTATAGCAGACCTTCGAGACCCTGAAATTTGTGCTAAAATTCCTCAGCATGCAATTGAAGTACTTGGAGGCCTTCATGGTTTAATTAACAATGCAGGCGTTGGACTTTCGAGTATTCGGGAAGACTACTATGTTAAGAATATAAATTTTTGGGAAGTAACTGATCGAAATTGGCAAAGAATTTTCGATGTTAATGCAAGATTGCCTTTTCTTCTTTCTAAAGCAGCTATCCCACATTTTTTAAAACAACGGTGGGGACGAATTGTCAATATTACAACAAGCATGGATACAATGATTAGAAGGGGCTGGACCCCTTACGGTCCTTCTAAGGGTGCTTTAGAAGCACAATCGGCATGCTGGTCGAAAGATTTAGAAGGAACTGGCGTGACCGTTAACGTATTGATTCCTGGGGGACCAGCCAATACTCCTATGGTCCCCGTTGCTTCATCTCCTGATAGAGAAGCAATGGTTCAACCCAAAATTTTGCAAAGACCCATTTGCTGGCTAATGTCGAATGCCTCCAATGGGTTCAATGGAAAACGAATGACCGGAGCAGGTTGGAATGGAGCATTACCGGAAATGGAGGCCGCAAATGGTGCCGCCGCCCCAACCGCATGGCCTGGAACTGGACAACAAAGCATTTGGCCTGATTTAAAGCCTCTAAAAAAATTATAAAAATAGTTTGTAAAAATTAAGCTGTTGCTGTGAAAGAAAAATGAGGACGGTTTTCTTTTATAAAAAGTGTTAAAAAACCTGCTAGAGCTGCTATCAAAACTGAGAAAACCCATACATAATTATAGCTTGCATAAATGTCATATATGTACCCCCCCAAAAACGATCCTGAAGCAGCACCTAAAGAGTGGCTTGCAAAAATTAGACCCATAGAAAACCCCATGACCTTCCGGCCAATATGTGTTGCCACTAAATTTGCTACGATGGGAAAACTTGCGTAATCGAAAACACCAAACAAAATAGAAAATGTAAATAAAATTGCAGGGCTATCTGTAATGTTCATTAACAAAATAAAAGTCATTGCTCTCAGGAGATAAATGCTAGCAAGCAGCATAGGCCGATGCATTTTATCTGAGAGGTAGCCATAGCCAATCATCCCAACCATACTGAAAAAAGACATAACACCATAGGCTGACGCACTTTGCAGAGCAGAAAATCCGCAGCTAACCGCGTAGGGAATCATATGAATTTTAATGACCCCAGCAGTAGTAAATCCGCAAATAAAAAACCCGGCAGCCAACAACCAAAAAGTTGAATTTACCCGCAAGGTTGAAATTGTCTTACCGATTACAAAAACTTGAAGTTTCGGTGTTTTAGTCACCCTTTTTGGTGTATCGTTGATCAGAAAGAAAACAACAACGGCTGTGAACAAAATTAATATACCCACAAAAAAATAGGCTTCACGCCAAGAGGTTGCCACAACGAGCACGCCAAGCAAAGGCATTAGAGCGAGCTGACCACCAGTGCTGCCAGAGGTTACGATGCTGGTCGCAAGTCCGAGTTTTTTATCGAAATGTTGAGCAATGGTTGTTGAAACTAAAGCGGGTGAAATTATAGCAAAACCCACACCCCCCATTATACCCACGAGAACTAATAATTGCCAATAATCAGTCATAAAGGCACAAAGAATAAATTCACATCCAATTAATCCAACAGCACCTACATAAACTAGACGTGATCCATAATTGTCCAAAATTAGTCCTGCCAATGGTGCCATCATGGCCATTACAACCATCATTATTGCCCCGGCGGTAGATACAAGCCCATAACTCCATCCAAGTTCGTTGTACCAAAACGGCATCATTAAACCGATGGAATTTCGTGCAGTAATCAGGATCGCTAACATAAAAAAAAGGACTGCAACCATTGCCCAGTTCTTGCCTAGTTTAGAACTGCTTTGTATCGATTGTTTGATGACTTCCACCTCTATCAGCCAGCTTGGGTAAGATACCTATAGCGGATAGACGACAGAATCTGGTAACCGTAGTGTATCATAAATTACACGCTTCTCTTTGAATTTAAAAATTCCTTCATCTTCTGCGATCAGGTCCTGATATTGTGCAACCATTAATAACGCCGTATCACCATCAGGTGACGTCTGGTAAATAGCAACATTCGTACGAGTGCATATTCCTTGAGCCGTAACTCCTTCAATTATAAAAGGCCCTAAAACATGCCTAATTCGGCGAGGTGCGAATACGGCAGCATGCTGTGTTGCAGTAGCCCGGTCAACAAGCATTCCAACAGATTCAAACCTCATTACCCCAAGTTCCATATTTCTCTCTAAATTATCTCTGGAAATCACTAAATAAAGGCATGGATCTGTAAAGAACTGCGGCCATTTATCTAACGGACCATCATCAATTGAACTGATATATTCGATTTGAAGGCGTTCTAACTGACGCAGTGTTTTTTCTTCTAGCTCTATAGACGACATTATTATTATTTAACCCATCAAAAACCCGTATGTCCATAGCCCATAATTTCGCGATAACGCATGTAAAAACCCCTGATCAAAGATTCAGTAACAAGATGGTCATTCGATTCAGACCCTGTTCCGCCAATTTCCAAAACCGCTGCATTTCCTTTTGGAGCACCAGTTAGGCCCAGCTGGCTAAACTCCAGGGCTTCAGCATCGTCAAGGGTAACATAACCGGATGCACCCATCAGATTGGCTTGACGCAACCGAAGTGTTTTCATGTTTTCATCATCATCTTCAAAGCCAAAAAAGGTCCAAATCAACTCATGACTGCCCGGTCCTTTTGGGATGACGTGACGTGTTGCCAAGGTATTACATTGTGCTTGAATTATTATACTGGGAAACAGC
>JAYZBC010000058.1:0-8175 GCA_036339375.1 Pseudomonadota bacterium
GGGAAACTGCTATGACCTATACGCTTCAAAAAATGATTAAAGATTGTCGAACCGCTTTGGAAAAGGATACTGAAGCAGTGGGTCGGCATATTGTTCGTAAATTCGTAGAAAAGGCTTGTATGGACAATAATTTTGTTTCCACCTATCTGGGCCCCGATAATAAAGATCCTCGGAAAATTTTGTACGAAGACAAAGACTTTGGCTTTTGCATTTTGGCCCATGTCAGTAAACCTGAAACAGGTCTACCACATGACCATGGGCCTACTTGGGCGATATATGGTATTGCGGAAGGTATAACTGAAATGACGGATTGGTTTTGTAAAGAAAGACCAAAAGGTCGGTTACCCGGAAAGGTTCATCGAGTGAAATCTTACTGTTTACCTCGGGGCACGGCACATCTTTACAATGAAGGGGATTTGCATTCTTCCAGACGTGAAAAAGAAGTTAGAATGATCCGTGTTGAAGGTATAAACTTACTTAAAGTCAGACGCCAAAAATATCAGGAAGCAGTTTAACGATTTGGAGGAGAAAAATTATGGGGTATACATTGGAACAACTTTCTAGTGATTGCCGGTCAGCATTAATGTCAGATCCTGGGTCCGCAGGAAGGAAAAGCGTTTGCAACTTCATTTCTAAGGCCTGTGCAGATCCAGAATTTGTAGAAACACACTTAGGACCTAGAAACACTATTGATCGTCAAATTCTCTATGAAGATGCCGATCTCAAATTTTGTATTTTAGCGCATGTTTATCAGGGGCCCAAAGAAAGTATGCCGCATGATCACGGACCAAGTTGGGCAATTTATGGGCAGGCAGTAGGCGTTACGGAGATGACCGACTGGACATGTACTGAGAAACCAAAAAATGGTAATCCCGGTCGGGTCCATAAACAGAAAACCTATGAACTTACTCCTGGCGATGCCTATCTGTACAATGAAGGTGATCTCCACTCGCCAAGACGTACGGACGAGACACGCTTAATCCGCGTAGAAGGTATAAATATGGCTAACGTTCGGCGGGATAAGTATGAAGTAGCGGAATAATTCCCTAATTTCCCTAAGAAAGGGTCGGGTGAAATCCGGCCCTTTAATTTTTTTGATTTATACACCTGGTGCTGTTGCCGTTACGCCCCCATCAACTACGATGTGTATTCCCGTAACGTGCGTTGATTCATCTGATGCAAGAAATAATGATGCGTAAGCTACATCAAAAGCAGTGCCCATGCGACCGGAGGGAACAATTTCATCACGAGCCGCTGTGTATTCCGCTGCAGAAGTATAACCTTTGTAGGTGTATGAAGGCTTCCCATTGACCAAACGTCGGATGAAAGGCGTATCTATATAACCTGGACAAATACAGTTGGCACGGATACCCGAACGAGCGTGCTGGATTGCAATGTTTTTTGTAAATTCGATCATTGCTCCTTTTGTGGAGGAATAAACCGCAGTTGGAACATTTAAATGTCGAATGCCAGCAATTGAGGAAATATTTATGATTGAGCCGTTACCTTGTTTTTCCATGATAGGAACAATTTTGCGACAGGTGAGCATCGCCGTTGTAACGTTGCGCTCAAAAGTAGCGTTCCAATCTTCGACTGTAATTGTGTCCAGACTTCGACCGGTTCCCTGCCCCCCAACATTGTTATGGAGAATGTCAATCTGGCCCCATCTTTCAAGACAAGATTTAACCATGTTTTCTACTTCTTCTTCTTTGGTTACATCAGCACCATACGCAACGGCTTCACCTCCCGCTTCAGTGATGATTTTTACTGTTTCCTCCGCAGCTTCAAGCCTATAATCTACACAGAAAGTTTTGGCACCCTCTTTTCCATAAACGAAAGCTGCGGCTTTTCCATTTCCCCAACCTTCTCCGATAGATCCCGCCCCAGAAACAACCGCAACCTTTCCTGTTAATCGATTGCGGCTATCCGTATTTTCGTTAGGTCCAACTGTCATTTAAGCCTCCAAAAAATTGATATTAATGAATTTGCCTATTTGGCGCTTTCCTTTTTATGGGTCAAGAGTGTATTCAATTTTGTGTCGAAATTTATTTTTGTTTATCCCTAGTTTAGGTGCTTCACACAGGGCAAACTACTTTAACAGAATTTCCTTGTCGGGATATATCCACTGCATGCCTTTCAAAGAACCAACAAATTCGATTGCCCAGCGTCGGATCGGAATTTTAATCGGGTCCGTTGCTCTCATGTTTGTTACGGGTGGCGGCATGTTTCTAATTGTTGTAGCGCTAAAGGACATGGCTATGGAATTCGGTTGGCCCCGAGAAATACCTTCCTTGGCTTTTTCCCTGCAGTTTGTCGGGTCCGGTTTTGGCGGATTAATCATGGGTCGATTACTGGATCGCTACGGGTTCTGGTTGCCAGCTCTTTTGGCAAGTTTGATGGTTGGAGCGGGTGCAATGCTCGTCAGTGGGATCAATCATGCTTGGCAACTTTATTTAATCCATCTTGTTATGTTCGGTTTGTCAGGACAAGGTGCGCTCGGCGCACCCGCTTTAGCAAATATTGTTCGCTGGTATACTAAAAATCGGGGCAGGGCTGTCGGCATTGTTTCGAGCGGACAAGCCTTAGCGGGAATTGTTTGGCTCCCAATATTTGGATTTATAGTATCGAACATTGGATGGCGCGATATGTTTTTTTGGTATGGCGTCTTTGCAATGTGTGTGATGCTGCCTTTGTGCTTGCTTGTTCGGCATAATCCGCCTGCGCCGGAAAAGACGGAGCTTAAAAATACCGATGATAAAAACAACTTGGATGTAGGGGAAGACAAAATAGGTTCGTGCCAAATTTCGAGCTCAAGAATCCAAACCGGTCTTTGTTGTGCAATTTTTGGCTGTTGTGTAGCAATGGCTTTACCTTTAGGTCACCTTGTGTCCTTTGTAACGGATCGGGGTTACCCGATTCACAACGCAGTTGAAGTCCAATCGCTCATGTTATTTTCAGCTTTTGTTAGTAGAGCCCTGCTACTAGGGTTGATTGCCGATCGAGTGGGGGGACTAAGGGCTCTTTTAATCTTTTCCGGGTTACAAGCTGTAATGCTTACGGTTTTTACTTTAACTCACGAACTTTGGGCTCTTTATGTTGTTGCTGCATTATTTGGTTTAGGTTACGGGGGATTATTTCCCGTTTATGCGGTCGCTATTCGGGACCACCTCCCAGTTGGAGAAATCGGCCGGCGGACAGGGGTAGTTTTTTTTGTTGGTGCAGTCGCAATGGGTATGGGAGGATGGCTAGGCGGCTTTATGTTTGATCGGACAGGTTCTTACGATGCACCGTTCCTGATAGGTGCTGGGTTTAATGCTGTCAACGTCTTGATCGTTTTATTTCTTATTTCCCTTTTGCGTAATTTTTTACCTGGCCGGCTTGCACCCATACGATAAAAATTTCATGTTTGGTTTTTGGTATTTGAAATTGCTTGCCACACACGTTCAGGGGTTGCAGGCATAGATAAATTTTTAATTCCTAACGGTGCTAACGCGTCATTTACCGCATTCATGACAGCAGCAAGCGCGCCGACAGTACCGCCCTCACCGGCGCCCTTTACACCTAAAGGGTTTGTTTTAGTAGGTACGGGGTGGCTGCCTAGTTGAAAGTTGCAGAAATCAAACGCTCGTGGCATGCAATAATCCATAAAGGATCCGGTGATAACTTGGCCGCTTTCTTCATCATAAATTATTTGTTCCATAAGTGCCTGACCCGCACCTTGAGCAATTCCACCCATTACCTGTCCATTTACAAGAGAGGGATTAAGCTCAATACCAACGTCGTGAACAGCGGTATAGCGAACAATTCGGCTGACACCTGTTTCTGGGTCAATTTCGACTTCACATACATGATAGGTGTTTGGAATATTAGATGTGTCGGGAGACCAGCTAGCGGTTTCGTACAAACCAAATTCAATTTCGGGCGGCAATTTTTTTTGTTCAAAAGCTGTCTCTATAATTTGGTCAAAGCTAACAGATCGGTCGGTACCCGCAATCTTGTATGTTCCGTCTTTAAAATCAACATCTTCACTAGCGGTTTCAAGTATATGTGCCGCTATTTTACGGCCTTTTTCCCTCGTTTTTTGTGCGGCTAACAAGACAACGCTTCCACAAATTGTGGCTGTTCGTGCCGCACCAGTACCTGAGCCAAAGCTATGTTTGCTGGTGTCACCTTCAACGACACGAATTTTATCCGCATCTAAACCAAGTGTGTCAGAAACGATTTGAGTGTAAATAGTTGCATGGCTTTGCCCCCCCGCTGTTGATCCGGTTAGTACAGTGACGGTCCCGCCAGGATCAAAACGCAGCTCTGCGGCTTCTGGAGCTGGGCTACCAGAGGGATCCACGCTAGATGAAACACCTACCCCCAAAAGCTTACCCTTGGCCTTTGCCTCTTTCTTACGAGTGGTAATGTTGGCGTAATCGGCTTTGTCCAGACATTTATCCATTACAATTTCAAACTCACCGCAGTCATAGGTCGTTCCGTTCGGAAGTTTACAAGGCATAGCTTCAGGGGTTAGATAGTTGAGACGGCGTATTTCTGAAGGATCAATATTGATCTCACTGGCTGCCATATCAATTAATCGTTCCAGAACATATGTCCCGGGTGTTCCTGAAGGACCACGGTAGTTTGCCATAGGGACAGTGTTAGTTAGGATTGCTGAAGACTGGCCATGGATGGACGGCATATTATAAGTGCTGCAAAGGGCTCCTGCTATACCGTTGGGGGTTCCAAAACCGTTCATAGACAAGAAAGCCCCCACGTTTGCATGTGCACGGAACCTGACACCTTCAAATTTTCCGTCAGAATTAAACCCGAGTTCTGCATCAACCTTAAGATCCCGCGCTTGATCGTCTGCAACATGTCCCTCTGTGCGCTCACATAACCATTTCACTGGCCTGCCAACACGTTTTGAAGCCCAAGCTATGAGCGGTACTTCCGGATAAAGACCACCCTTCATCCCAAACGACCCTCCTACATCTCCAGCGATAACGGTCATCTGATTTTCCTCAATTTTGAACATGTGTTTAGTCATCATGTTTCGCCAAACAAATGGACGTTGCTGACAGGCATAGACGGTATAGTGTTGTTCGCCGGGATCGAAGCTTGCGACTACGGCTCTTGGCTCCAACGTATTTGCAGTAACACGTGTGACAAAAAAATGATCCTTGACAATGTGGTCTGCCTTGGAAAGAGCAGAGGCAGTTGCATCTGAATTCCCTTTCTCTACGAAAAAAGCTTCGTTGTTTTCGCAATCTTTCCACAAGCGGGGGGCATTAGTTAAAGAATTCTGCACCGGGTCAACATTTACAGGAAGTGTTTTGTATTCCACATTGATGGCTTCAATTGCATCTTTTGCCGAATTAATGGTTTCTGCTACAACCATTACAATTAATTGTCCAACATGACGGACACGATCATGGGTTATCGCGGGACGTGGAGGTCTAAAACCGGGCTTACCGTTTCTTCGCTTTGGTGGAGAATTTCCGGCCACATTGCCGAGTTCTGCTTCGGCGTAATCTTTGCCTGTGAAAACGCCTATCACGCCAGGTAAATTTAAAGCGGTTTCTGTGTCAATAGAAATGATATCCGCGTGTGCGTGGGGCGAACGTAAAAATACGGCATGGGTCTCAAAGGGAAGTTTAATATCGTCGGTGTACCGTCCCTGGCCGGTTAAAAGCCTTTTTGCTTCGACTTGGGTTACAGGTTGACTAATAGAATAGCGTGCCATCTTTATTCTCCGTATGGCCAAGGATTATATAGTTTTTCAAAACAGTTTTTATAAATCTGATTTTATAACAAAAATTTTTACTTAGCTTTCTCTAGGCGGGAACGTTTAAAGCCATTTCAATGCGGTTATTGTCAGGGTCGTAGATATCTATGCGCCATGATCCCCCCTGAACCTCAGGGCCATAATCTGGTGTTAATCCGCGTCCAGCTAAACCGTCAATTAGAACCTGAATGTCAGTGATTCCGTCAACAACTACGTTGATATGCTGCATGTTACCTTTTTCCCGTTCTACGGCCGTCCACTTAGGGTTGGGTCTAAGGTCAATCTGATTATGGGGCCCAGCTTTCACAGCAACAAAAGGTATTTTTCCCTCACGGTGTTCTTTTAATGAATGGAGATTTATTTCAAACCCTAGTGCTTCGTAAAATGACATGGATTTTTCAAGATCTTTTACCCATACCACAACATGATCAATTTTACTTATTGTCCACATAATTGGTTTCTCCAATGACTGAAATAGATGTTAGTGCTCTTTAACTTGTTTCTACTGACGAATGAGTTCGTAGGAGGAATCCAAATTTTCGACATATGGTTTACCAAAACAGGCCATACAAAACTCTAAAATATCGCAATAAATTACAACTTTTTAAAATCGTGTGTAAATGTTTTGTATAATTTTCACTAATTTTGTAATCACTCTAACAGATAAATTTTTTATTGTCCGCTTGCGTTTTGCGCGGCAACTACTGCAATTAAAACCCTTTCTTGTTGCAAGGCTTTGGGACCTGTTGTTTGATGAGCTATTTATTAGGTCTCTTGTCGGCTGATAGGGTGTCTTATAATTTTCTCATACGGATTAGGCTTTATCAAACGTCTTCTGAACCATATATGCGTTTGGGAAAATTGTGGTGTTAAAAAATTTTGGTCCTGATTTTGAGATTGGGTTGTTAGCTCAATCTAACCAAAAAGAGTTTGTTCAAATAATGAATATAATGTTGATCGGAACGTCGTGATTGATGAAGTTTATCGAGTACAATTGATGTTTTCTTATGCCATTTAAATCAAAACAAAATTCTCCAATGAACACCTTGGCTGCAAAAACAAAGGCAAAATTAAAACAAGCTGTATCTTTTCACCAGAAAGGCGACCTGGGACGCGCGAAGGCTATTTATGAGGATATTCTTAAAATCGAGCCCAAACATTTTGACTCACTACATTTACTTGGTGTTTTAGCCTACCAAAATGAGAACTACGAACAGGCTGTTGATTTGATTAATTCTGCTATAGAAATTTATCCTAAAAATCCAATGTTTCATTCTAACCGAGGCTTAGTACTTCAGGAACTCAAACAATTTGATTTCGCTATTGAAAGTTACAACAAAGCGATCGAATTACGACCAGATTTTGCTGAAGCTTATTCAAATCGTGGTAATGCTCAAAAAGACCTAAAGCAGCTGAACGCGGCCGTTGAGAGTTATAACAAAGCCATTGAACTAGATCCAAATTTCGTTGATGCTAATTATAATTGCGGCTTAGCACTTCAGCAGCTTAAAAATTTCGATGAGGCCGTTGACCGTTATAATAAAGCAATTGAGTTACAGCCAGATTTCGCGGAAGCCTACTCAAACCGTGGGAATGCCCAGAAGGACTTAAAGGAGCTGGAATCGGCTATTGAGAGCTATAATAAAGCTATTGAGTTACAACCAGATTTTGCCGATGCATACTCAGATCGTGGGAATGTTTTAAGAGAACTTCAACAATTTGATAACGCGTTGACGAGTTATGACAAAGCGATTGAGTTACAACCAGATTTTGCCGATGCTTACTCAAATCGTGGGAATGTTTTAAGAGAACTTCAACAATTTGATAACGCTTTGACGAGTTATGACAAAGCGATTGAGTTACAGCCAGATTTTGCTGAAGCTTACCTAAATCGTGGTAATACACTAAGGGACCTAAAGCAATTGGATGGAGCGATTGAGAGCTATAACAAAGCGATTGATCTACAACCAAATTTTGCTGACGCTTACTCAAACCTTGGTAATGCGTTGCAAGACCTAAAGGAGCTAGATGCAGCAATTGAAAGTTATGACAAAGCCATTAATTTGCGACCAGATTTTGCTGAAGCTTATACTAATCGTGGCAATGCATTTAAGGAGTTAGGAAAGCTGGACGAAGCAGTTGATAGCTTAGAGAAAGCAATTGATGTCAAACCGGGTTTTACGGACGCTCATTGGAATTTATCATTAGCATTATTACTTGGCGGAGATTTCCAAAAGGGTTGGCAAGCCTGTCCCGTAGACCCAAGCCGTTTAGCGAAAATAAAAGAGTTGCCCCACCGCGTATGGCAAGGAGAAAAAAGTGATACACGAACCCTCCTTATTCGTGGAGCGGAAGGAATCGGCGAGCAATTAATGTATAGCCAACTTCTTCCCCTGGCCCAA
>JAYZBC010000059.1:0-15058 GCA_036339375.1 Pseudomonadota bacterium
TCTGAATCTCCACTACCTTTTTACCCGAAAAGGTTATGGGTTGATTTGTTCCACGCAAAACCGCACTGCTCATATCCTGCAACCCAATAAAAACATCGTCGAATGTGACTGAATTTGACCCGTGGGCATTTGATAGACGAATTCGCGTTTCTGAATTCCAAACATCAGGTCTTATGATCATTCGAAAGGACTGATCATAAGCCCCTTGGGCCGGATTAGGAAAAACTGAGGTTAAATCCGGCTGGGCTGTCTCCCGGCCATAAGGATAAGGACCCTGCGCTGATGCAGACCATGCTGCTGTCCAATAAGACAAGTATTATAACTCCAAAATTTAAATTACACTTTATTCGACCATAGATGAAATAGCCAAACACAAACTAATAAAAATTTCAATTTAGTCCAACTGTGTCTAACAATCCTGACTTCGAACGATTTAAACACTCAAAAAAAGCTAAGGTGACGAAAATGGAGCATCCATGTATAGCTAAAATAATTTAATTTTAATGGCCATTATGTCTTTCCGAAGTCTATTATTCTTAAGTTGTTTAACACTGGTGCTGAATACCTTGCCGTTTGTCACCACAACCCCCGTTTTGCCTATTCTGTTTGACCTTTGGGATCTTTCCGAAACTGAAGCAGGGTTGTTGGGAGGTGCGTTCTTTATTGGTTATACTGCAGCGGTACCAATACTCGTCTCTCTCACTGACCGGATTTTGCCAAAAAAGATTTATATTGTGTCCGGTTCCGTTGGCGTTGTTTCCTGTTTTGGTTTTGCCTTATTGGCCAATGACCTATGGTCAGGTGTCTTTTTCAGAATAATGACAGGAGTGGGCGTGGCAGGCACAAACATGCCCGCATTAAAAGCACTGGCAGACAGTTTGGAAGAACCTGAGCGAAGCAGAGCCTCAAGTTACTACACCTCTGTTTATGCTATTGGCACTGCCATTTCGATTTTTTCAGCTGGATATTTCGCAAATGCTTTCGGTTGGCAAAGTGCTTTCATAGTAGCAGGTCTAGGGTTTCTTCTGGGTCTTTCGTTAGGGATGGTAGTTTTACCACCAGGGAGAGTTTCAAAGAAGAATAAGAAACTTATAGAAGACTTCAAGTTAGTCTTTCGTAATCGACCCGTGATTATAAATATTTCGTCTTACTTTGGACATATATGGGAAGTCTTTGCCAACCGTGTATGGATCGTAACCTTTCTGGTATTTGCTGAGGCCTCTCAACCTGGTAACTTCATAATTTCAATAACTTTACTTGCGACTCTCGTGGCACTGATTGGTGTGCCTGCCAGTATGTTGTGTGGCGAAGCCTCTATTTTGTTTGGACACGAACGAGTCATTCGAACTTGCATGGTGGTTTCAGTTATAGTTGGAATTGTTGTTGCCTTTACAACTTCCGCACCACTTTGGGTCATTGGTACACTGGCTCTTTTATATGGGACAACCGGTTACGCAGACACAGGCACAATAAACACGGCTACCGTTTCGGTTGCCAACCAAGAAGTCAGAGGTGCAACGATGGCGCTCCATTCTTGTGTGGGTTGTGCGGGCGGAATTTTAGCTTCTCTTGCCATCGGCCTAACTCTCCAAAACTTTGGGGGCAGGGCTTCCGCAAATGCTTGGACCCTTGCCTTCTTAGTAATGGCCTCTGGATCTGCTTTTGGATACCTAGTGAGATGGTGGGCAGGACGAAAAACTCATTCATCATCTAACTGATACACTCGACCTTTGTGATACTGCGCCGTACCAGCGGATCAAATTTTTACAGTGCTTGGGAATCCCTAGTTTGGAAAAAGAAGCAAAATCAACAGCACAAAGGGTAGTGATATCTGCTACCGAAAAATGAGAGCCAGCAACGAATTCGTTATTATCAAGCTGTGCATCAAATTTTTCGTAAAACAACCCTAAACGCAAAGTTCCCCGCTGAATGAGTTCAGGTATTTGTTCCAAAATTTTTGAATGACCTGCAATTGAACGATCCGCAAACGAGCTTTTCGAATTACGATAAAATTCGGATATCGACTGCAGTCCCTCATTTTCTGCAAGTCGTTCCCACATTTCAATAGTTGCGGCTTCTTGGGGGTTTTTACCCATCAAGGAAGGGTTAGGGTAGAGCAATTCGAAATAGCGACAAATGGCCATCGCTTCTCCTATGTAGTTTCCATCATCCAGCTGAAGCAAGGGGACCCGTCTATGAGGGTGTTTTTCAAGAAATTCATTTTTGAGAAAGGCTTTGCCGGGAACACCCACATCTTCTATAGGAATTTTTATTTCTTTTTCTTTCAAAAAGATTTCAACACGGCGAGGGTTAGGTGCTATATTCCAGGTAAACAATTTCATCGGTTGGCCTCAAAGAAATTAGCATTCTTAAATATATGACTTAAATGGAACACACAAATAAGGTCATCTTTATCACTCTTTATCCACAAACCAGTTGCTGTTGTTCAGGCGTTTCATTCTCAAATTTTTTTTACGACGATTGCATTAGATGACATAACTGAATGCCTCATTTCTTTGAGGTCCGCATATTCTGAACCATCATACCAAGCTTTGAGTGATTTCATATCGGGAAACTCAATAATGGTCATCCGGTCTGGATTCCAGTTTCCCTCGATAACTTCTATCTCCGATGTCCGTACAATTTTTCGACCCCCAAATTTTTCGAACGTCTCATTAACTTTAGAAGAATAAATTTTCATGACCTTTGGATCACCAACTGAAGTACGATGGGTGATGTAATAAACAGCCATTAAATTTTTACTTACTTAACCCTACGTTACAGGAAACGTTCTGAAAGGAGGGCAATTACTTTTTGCCATGCATCTTCTGATTGCTCTTTTTTATAACGCGATGGATTCATGGTGTTTTGAAAAGCGTGATTAGCCCCATCGTACCGAAAAAATTTATGCTCAATAGAAAGCTCTGTTAACCTTTGATCAAATTTATCTACGTCCTTTGGTGATGGGTTCTCATCGTCATTTCCAAAGAATCCTATTACCGGGCATTTCAGGTTGTTAAAACGTTCAAAAACACTGGGGCCATCTCCCCAAGCAACAAATACCCCACCACCGTAAAAAGGCAAACACAATTTGAAAGAATCTGGGAATACACAAGCACCAAGGAGCGCTGTACGACCACCCATGCAGTGACCCATAATGGTTAAATTGTCAGTTTTGACATTATCCAATACGTTAAGATGCCTTACTGTCGCTGAGATGTCAGCAATAACCTCCTCGTCGTTCCTTAATTTGACCGCTTCCTCAGCGTCCATTGCCTTATGCCGATGATAAAAATCTGGCGCTACGGTCAAAAAACCCGCTTCTGCTAATCGGTCCGCACTTTCTTTGGTAAACTCATCCAAACCAGTACGGTGAAAGGTCAGAACAATGGCAGGATAAGAATCCCCATTGTTAGGAAGAGCAACATAAATTGGCATTTCACTGCTTCCAACATTCAAAGTATCCCACCTGTTCATTTTTCACTCCACAATAAAATTTTGTTTCTCATTCCTTCAATTTTTAGTAAACAATGTCGCCCCCATCTACGACAAAAGTTTGCCCGGTGACAAAAGCGCTTTCATCTGAAGCGAGAAATATCGCTGCACCGATTAAATCATCGGGAATTTGTTCTCGTTTTATCGCGCGCCCCCGAATAGACGCTTCGTTATAAGGGGCAAAGGTCTTATCTGCTTTAACAACGGCTTCGCTCATTGTAAGCCCCGGGGCTAACGCATTGACCCTGATTTGGTCATCGCCAAGCTCCCTTGCCAACGCTCGGGTCATAGCAATTATTGCACCTTTGGAGGTCACATAATGAAGGGTAAAAGGTATTCCTTTAAGGGCTGTACTGGAGGCAATATTTAATATCACACCAGAACCGCGTTTTCGCATATGGGGAGTAACCGCTTTTGCACAATTAAAACTACCCCTAACATTTACAGACATTACCTGCTCCCATTCCTCGGTCCCAATGTCAAGAAAAGTCCGCCGCGGGAGGTCAACAAACAATGCCGCATTATTAACCAATATATCGATACCCCCATATACTTCAACGACCTTGCCGGCCATGTCCACACACTCTTTCAAATTTGTGACATCAGCAGTCAAACCTAACGCTTCCCCTCCCTCATCAACAATTTCCTTTACTGTGTCTCCTGGATTTAAAATATCTGAGACACAAACTTTTGCACCTTCACCAGCATAGGCTTTTGCGTAAACGGCACCCAGGCCCCTAGCAGCTCCTGTTATAACCACTATTTTTCTATCCAATCTTCCACTCATACTTCAGCAACCTTTACATTTTTCCACCGGAAGTTTTTGCTTTAACCAACCAATACCATCCTGCTTGTTTCCAAGAATTCCCTCACGAATATTCCAAACATTTTGAAACCCCGATAATTTAAGTGAAGCAGCCGCTTGAGCAGAACGAGCACCTCTGGCACAAATTAGGGCAACTGGTTTACTCTTGTTTCCACCCACCGCACCAATCACATCTGAAACAAAACCGGCAAGGCCTTTTGGGCCATGGATTGTTATTGTCCAGGCTCCCTTTGGAACACCTGTCTTTTTCCATTCCCAGGAATTGCGAACATCAATAATTTGGACAATGCCAGTTTTTGATTTTACACTCGCTTCTATAGAACCCAGAAGGCGTTCCGCACCCGACACTGCCGAAGTATAAAAAACCACAAACGATACACAAAAAATAAAAGCAGTGTGTCTAAAAAATTTATCCTTAAACCTACTAAACATAACTCACCTGTGTCACAGGAAAAATACTAGGCACTTTTGATTCCTAAATGGTATTCTGAGTTTATTGAATATCCTAAAACATTTTGGTTTTAGGGTCCCATATTAAAAAAGTATTTTCATAAAAGGAACCAAAAGTTATGCCTTTTTTCCCCTCTCTTACACAAACTTCCGGAATTGGTCATTTGTTTAAAATAAAGCCAGAACACCGCGAGGGTTTTTCGAAATTTTCTGAATCGGTCATGCGTGGTAAATCGGTATTTTCGATAGGAGAAAAAGAAATGATTGCTGCCTATACCTCCGCATTAAATTCTTGTGACTTTTGTTACGGAGGTCACTCTGCAATCGCTCGCAACCATGGCGTGAATGAAAATGTTTTTGAAACCTTGATCGACGATATAGACATGGCGCCGATTGATGAAAAATTAAAACCCATCCTTAGATTCGTTAAAAAGTTAACACTCGAACCCCACAAAATGGTTCAAAGCGATGCCGAATCTGTGTTTCAAGCCGGCTGGAACGAAGAAGCCTTATCAGACGCCATATGGATTTGTGCACGATTTAACATGATGAACAGATTAGCACTGGGGCATGGATTAGATGCAAACCCAGACGCATTCGAAGCGCGGGCAAAATCGATGAATTATGGTAAAAACTAAAGGACCTAACCCTGAGTTGGGTCTAACACTATTTTTCCAGTAGGAACGCCAGCTTCAATCAGGCGATGTGCTTCTGCAGCCTCGCTTAAAGGAAATATTTTTTCAATTTTCGCTTTCAATTTATCCTGACTTGCCAACAAAACTGTATCCGCCACATTCTTACTCGTGCTTCCCGTACTACCAAGAATTCGAATATTCTGGTGGTACAAAAAGGCACAATCTAACTCTACCTTTCCACCCCCATGAGCCCCTGCAGTAACCAACCGGCCATACTTTTTAAGACATTTTAACGCCTTGGGCCAAGTGAAGGGGTTGGAAATATTTTCAAAAACCAAGTGCACACCTTGATTGTTTGTGAATTTCTTAACGGCTTCCGTAAGGTCCCGCTTGTTATAATTAATCCCAAAATCGGCACCATATTCTTGTCCAATTTTTACACGTTCGTCCGAACCTGCTGCCGCGATTACAGTAGTGCCAGAGGCCTTAGCAACTTGAATCCCTGTCAAACCCAGACCGCCTGCAGCTCCCATGACTAAGACAGTTTCTTTTTCTATTAGATTACCAATATCGAACAAAAGGTGGTGCGCCATTGGTCCATGTCTCAAAATTGAAGCCGCTTCCGCGAAACTTATATTGTCAGGTACCACAACCGCCACAGCCGCAGGTATCTTGACATAATCAGCTGCACCTCCCCAGCATCCGACACCAAGCATTTTACTATTCGTGCATTCCTCAAATTTCTTTACGCTACAATGGGCACAATGGAGGCAGGGTACTCGTGATAAGATTGCTACGCGGTCACCGACAGTGAAATCTTCGACCCCTACGCCAACAGCACTAACAATACCCGCAGGGTCTACCCCACCTATATGGGGTGGTACTACTCCCCGTTGTGTCTGTTCACCTGCACGAACAGCACAATCCAGAACTCGATTGACGGTTACAGCCTGAACCGCAACAACAATTTCACCGGCTCCCGGTGTCGGGTCCTTTACAGTTTCATACTTAAGGACGTCAGGAGAACCAAACTCATGAAAAATTGCCGCCTTCATTCCGCTTCGCGTACGACGACGTCCATTTCGCCAATAAACTGACAAGCACAATGCATAACATCTCCAGGTTTTACTTCGCTAACCCCCGGTGGGGAACCGGTAAACAAATAATCGCCCGGGTAAATTGTATAAAATTCGGAAGCAAACTCTATTAAACGTGGTACATCAAAAATCATGTCCTTGGTGTGCGCATCCTGTTGCAGTTTTCCGTTAAGATGGACGGTAAACGGAACATTATTTGGATCTGGAATTTCATCCGCTGTAACCATACAAGGACCAACCGGTGCATATCCATCACAAGATTTCCTAAAGCTGCGATCCTCCACTCCCCGCACCGTCATGTCTAATCCCAAGGTATAGCCAGCAATATAATCCATCGCGTCTTCTTTTTTTATACGGCTTCCCTGTTTACCAACGATTATGACAAATTCGACCTCATGGTCATTCCGACGATCTGGAAAACGGATAGCGACACCTTGAGATGGGCCAACTACCGCAGAAT
Organism: Pseudomonadota bacterium; assembly: GCA_036339375.1. Taxonomy (GTDB): domain Bacteria; phylum Pseudomonadota; class Alphaproteobacteria; order MPNO01; family UBA2964; genus JAYZBC01. The sequence goes on from JAYZBC010000059.1 coordinate 6,964, forward strand.
TTGATTTTAAAAAAATACCTTGGTTTTGGATCCCAGGTGGTCTGCTTGGACCTTTGTCTTCTCCTGTAACATGGGGCTGGGCCGCCATCTCCGCTACATGAGCTGCATAGTTGACCGGTGCCGCCATGGTTTTGGATGGACGCGCTACAGGGGGCAACAATGACAAACCTTGAAGAAGGACCCCGGGAACCGCTGAAGCGGCTTCCTCTATTTTTTGGCGCCACTCGGGTAATGCTGCAACAACAGCATCTCCAAGCATATCATAGCGCGCGTTATTTCTTATTTCTGTTTGAACGTCAGTAACATCGTGAACCATGTTATCCAAAATAAGACCCAGCCTGTCATCGTTAAATCGACACAGTTTCATTTTTATCTCCTTGAAAAATCATCACTATTTCTAAGCCATATTGTTGTCGACTATTTAATCAGTCGGCAACATAAAAGAAAATCCCATTAAGCTGAAAAATTTTTTTCAAAAATTAAGGGCAATCATCATTTGAGTCTTGGCATAAAGCCTGATGCATACTAGCCTTCTTTCAAATGTTAAGTTTTATTGTTTGTCTAAACCCCAAATTAGTGAGGACAAAATGTCAGAACCCCGAGTAACTGGTTTAAGAAGTATTGAATACAACGTTCCCAACGCTGCCCGCACTGCACGCTTTTATGAAGAATGTTGGGGCCTTTCTAAAGTGGCAGAAAAAAACGGTGCCTATTACCTTAGGGCAACGGGTGATGAACACCATATCGTTGTGCTCCACCCGGGCCCACAAGCCTGTGTCAAGAAAATAAATTTTGCAGCTGAAGATCGTTTAACGGTTGATGCCTTGAACTCCAAGTTGCGAGGTTTAGGGGCTAAAGTTGATGAGGTTCCAGAATCAATTGAAGGTCCTGGCGGCGGTTACGGATTTAGTTTCTCTGACCCTGATGGGATCGACTATGCAATTAGCTCTGATGTTGAGCAACATTTGGATGCCACCATGGCAGAAGACCGGCCTTTCAAACTAAGTCACGCTGTCCTCAACTCGGAAAAAGTAAACCAACAAACCGAATATTTTTGTGATGCACTAGGGTTTCGAGTTAGTGACAAAACAGAAAGGATGAATTTCATCCGTTGCAGTATGGACCACCACAGCATTGCCTTTGCACACGCAAATGGACCTTCACTTAATCACGCTGCCTTCGAGGTTCCAAATTTTGATGCGTTGATGCGAGGATCCGGGCGAATGAAACAAAAGGGTTTTAACGTCCAGTGGGGCATTGGCCGGCATGGGCCAGGAAATAATTTATTTGGGTATTTTTTCGATCCCAATGGCTTGGTTGTCGAATACACAGCGGAAGTGGAACAGGTCAGTGAAGACACTTATATACCTGGTACGCCAGAAGATTGGGCCAAACGTGTACAAGGCCCAGACCGTTGGGGTTTTGCTGATCCACCTCCTGAATTATTAAGACAGTGTATGGGTGGAGATCCACAACCCCAAAACCCAGAGTTCAATTAACGGTTGTTATTAGGTTAGGAGTAATATTTGTTTGGATGGCCTAAGGGTCTTGCACGAAAGGCTACCTTGACATAGGTTTTGCCAACGTGTGAAATAAAGAAGAAATCAATGTTAAGTAAAAGTCACCGTTTAAAAGGTTTCTTTTGCAAAAATGATTAATAAGGGAGGACTGGCAAAATGAATTTGTTAAAGCATTCAGCTCTTGGAATCTTAGCGGGAGCAGTTATCGCATTTGGATTTCATTCATCCGCTGATGCCCAATTTTATAAGGGAAAGCGTGTAAACATAATTATCAACTACTCGCCCGGCGGTAATACAGATATTCAAGGGCGTATGGTGATGCGCTATATGAAAAAATTTATACCCGGGAATCCGAGGCTTGTTTTCCGTCACGTATCTGGAGCGGCTGGCTCTGTCGGAGCCAACTTTCTTGCAGATGTCGGTAAAACCAACGGATCCATGATGGGTATTTTTACCATTCCGATTATGTTCCAGGTTATGAAAGACCCCTCATTAAGGGCTGACTTAGCCAATGACTTTGTGTTTGTTGGTTCCATTGCACAGCAAACCATTTCACATATTCGTGTGGATTCAATTCCAGGCAAAAAGATTACTAGCTATAAAGATGTCCTCTTTGAAAAGGAGCACAAAATTCGTACGGGGGGACATGGACCACAAAGCAGTAAAGATATGAGAACACGCCTTTTCTTTGAGGCTTTAAAAATTCCGCACCAACCAATCACAGGCTACAAATCTGGTGGAAAAATGCGTGCAGCTCTCCATAAGGGTGAGATAGATATGACCGCAGATTCTTTGGCTGGATATTTTGGGCGTGTTGTTCCGCAACTGATTAAACCCGGTACTTCCATACCCGTCTGGCATATTGGAAGACCAACAGCTGATGGAGACATCGTGCACGCATCTTCTGTTCCCAAAGACATTCCTAGCTTTAAAAAAGTTTACGAAGAAAAATTTGGCAAAGGAAAACGACCTCCTCGGCTGGTGTGGGAAGCCATTTCAACGATTGCAGGTACACGTGAGATGCTCCGAATTATTGTGTTCAAAAAAGGAACAACCAAAAAAGCCGTCAGTGCTATGAGGGCAGCCTGGGCCAAAACCATTAAAGATCCTGACTTCCGAAAAGAATACAAACGGGTTAACGGAAGCGAATTTGGTGGTATGAATGGTGTAGAATCTGGTAAATATATTAAACGACTTCTCAATGTGAAACCGGAACTACAAAAGTTTTTGTTTGATTTTGCAAGATCTCACCCGATCTATAAAAAGTAGGAATGGGTTCAAGAATAAGGGGTGTTCATGTGAATACCCCTTTCTTTTTTAAATTATCATTTAAGAGTTTCTTATGACTTTTATGGAAGCCGTGCTCGACGGTTTGAGGCTTGTACTTATTTGGCCTGCTCCTGGTTACATGCTTCTTGGCGTTGCTATGGGGATGTTTTTCGGTGCTGTCCCAGGCCTGGGTGGAATGGTGGGAATGGCAATTATTTTGCCTTTCACATTTGGTATGGAGCCACAGGTAGCATTTGCATTTATATTAGGCATGTACGCTGTCACCACAACAGCAGACACACTGGCTTCTGTTTTACTAGGTATACCTGGAACCGCAGCATCCCAGGCGACTATCTTAGATGGCTATCCGATGGCCCAAAAAGGACTAGCATCCCGAGCTTTAGGGGCGGCTTACACGGTTTCGATGGTTGGGGGTGTCCTCGGCGCAGTGATACTCGCATTATCAATTCCCCTCGTCCGGCCCATAATTTTATCATTTTCGGAACCGGAGTTTTTTGCATTAGCGGTCCTCGGTTTAACAATGGTGGCTTCCTTAAGTGGTAGTTCAATCCTAAAAGGAACTACAGCGGCATGTGTTGGCTTATTAATGGCGACAATCGGTTTTGCCGAATTTGGAGGGGTTCGTCGTTACTGGTTCGGAATGAATTTTTTATTGGAAGGGATCCCAATCGTTCCCTACGTCCTTGGCCTCTTTGCCATTCCCGAAGTCCTTGAACTTGCCGTACGCAACACATCTATTTCACGAGTAGACAAGGAAGAAGTCGCAACCGGCGGCATTATAAACGGTATGAAGGATGCAGCAAAACATTGGTGGTTAGCCCTCCGGTGCACGTTTATTGGTGTCTATGTAGGAATGCTTCCAGGCTTGGGAGGGTCAATTGTCGATTGGGTGGCCTATGGCCATGCTGCCCAAAGTGAAAAGAACACTGAAACATTTGGCACTGGGGATGTAAGGGGCGTTATTGCCCCCGAAGCGGCCAATAATGCTATGAAAGGTGGTGCATTATTGCCAACGATAGCCTTTGCCATTCCGGGAAGTGCATCAATGGCAATTTTATTAAGCGCGTTTTTCATTCAAGGTCTTGAGCCAGGGCCACAAATGTTGATGGGGAAACTCAACATCACTTTTACACTGGTTTGGACATTAGCCCTCGCTAATATTGCAGGCGCTCTAATCCTTCTTGTGTGGGGAGGACAAGTCTCCAAGCTAACCTACCTCCAAGGTCATATAATTGTACCCGCTATTATTTTGGTTGTCTTCATGGGGGCCTGGGTCCAAGTCGGATCATTGGGGGCCTGGGCAATGTTAATTCTTTTTGGGTTTATTGGGTATTTTATGAAACTTGGTGGGTGGCCTCGCCCACCCATTGTGCTGGGATTTGTGCTTGGAAAAATAATGGAAGAAGCCCTTGTTCTTTCAAACCAAACGCACGGATGGGGCTCCGTTACCAGGCCCATCGTTTTAATTATCATTGTATTGACATTACTCACCATATTCGTTTCCATCCGACAACAAATAAAAAAGAAGAAGAAAGAACCCTCAGCCAAAAAGAAACCCGATGCCTTTTCCTTTATATCGGAAGAGGGGGCAAAACTATGTCCGCCAGCATCCTGGCCTTTTGCACTAACTTGTGTCGTGGTCTTTGTCGCAGCCTATATAGAATCTTTAAATTGGGGCTTCACAACCCGGTTATTTCCCCAGACGGTGGCCATTACGGGTTTCATGCTCGGCTTTGGTGCCCTGGTGTTTGACTTCAAAGCTTTAAAGGAAATGCGTTCCCAAACCACTACCGATATATATGAAAAAATTGATTTACCTTATTTAGGACGTAGCCTTTATTTTATGCTCTGGTTAGTGGGGATATTTTTAGTTACATATGGCATTGGCCAATTTCCAGCGCTAATCCTTTTTGTTTGCCTATACCTAAAGTATTGGGGCAATTATAGCTGGAAAATAATTGGGCTTTACTTTGTTGGTTCGGTCGTCTTTTTGCTAGTCATGTTCAATGAGATTGTACCGGTAATGTGGTATGAACCAGCCTTCCTGCCACCACTTTTGACATAAATTAATCGCCAATTTTTTAGTTAAAAAAATACATTCTGACTTTTAAGTGGTCCCTGCTTTGTCACCCCTGACCTCAACCCTTGTCAGGTAAAGAGAGGAGCAAAAAATAATTATTCCGCCCACCCATATCCAATAATCAGGAATATCTCCAAAGGCCAAGAAGCCGAGAAGAGCTCCAAAAGGCAAACGCATAAACAGAAAGGGTAACACCGCCGTCGCATCAGCAGCTGCAAAAGACCGGCTAAGGCAACGTTGGTTCAAAGTTGCAAGCGCTGCAATCAAAATTAAAACAAGGAGTTGTTCTAAAGTCGGCCAACGCCATTCCGGCAATGCAGATAGAAAGACGAGAGGCGTAATATAAAGGCCATGATAAAATACAATTTTATCCGGCGCATCTTTTCTCGTTGAAAATTTGAGTAAAGTCCCGCTAGCAGCGGCCGAGACTGCCGAAATGAGTATTAAAAATGCTCCAATATTTATTAAATCAAAGTGTGGCCGCAGAATAACTAAAGCACCCAAAAAACCAGTTAAAAGCGCTATTCCCCTCTGAAAAGAAAGTTTTTCGCCCAAAAAGAAAAGTGCTAACAAAAACCCAAATAATGGAGTAGTAAAGGTTAGGGCTTGCGCATCGGCAATTTCTATCAGCGCTACACCCGGGAAATAACAAATGACAAATATTGATGCTGTACAACCGCGAGCGGCATACACTTTATGATTTTCAGTCTCCCAAATGGCCTTTCCCACGCGCAGAGCGTACGGAACCATAAATAGCAACCCGCCAAGTGCCCTAAAAAAACCAATCTCAAGGGGTGGAATATCCTTAGCCAATTCTTTTACTAAAACTGCCATACCAGAAAAGGACAGGCACGCCAGTGTCATCCAAATTGGGCCTCTGATACTTGCAGGAAGGGCCTTAAATCGATTCAACTAAATCTCTATAGAACAATTTTGGAAATTTACATCATCGCACTATAGCCACCATCCACAAACAAATTTTCGCCAAAAACAAATGACGCATCATCACTAGCTAGAAATAACACCCCTTTAGCTAACTCCTGTGGTAAACCTGCCCGGCCAACTAGATTAGGAACGGGACGGGTTGGATCGAAATTCTGCTGCCCCACCGGAGAACCAATCTTGTTCGGCACCACTGAATTGACCCTTATTTTAAAGGGCGCCAGCTGAATGGCGATGGCTCTCATTAAGTTTGCCACTCCTCCCTTGGCTGCTGCATAAGCAACTGCGCTATCGCGACCTCGGAAACCTGATGTCGAACCAATATTGACAATGGCACCACCGTCGCCTTGTTCTATCATCTGCTCGCCGATCCATTTACACATCAGAAACTGGCTGGTAAGTGTTACCGCAATGGTTTTATCGAAATCAGATTTTGTGCATTCCCGGATATCCAAATTATCAGAAATAGCTACATTGTTAATCAGAATGTCAATTCGGCCAAATGCGTCCACACTTTCTTTTACTAATTTTTTGACTGAATCCTCGTCCGACACATCTGCATTTACATATATAGCTATTCCTGCATTTTCGTTATTTAACGCTTCTGTAACTGCGTGGCCACGGCCCTGATCCATGTCAACGATGACTAGTTTTGCTCCCTCACTTGCGAAAAGTTTAGCGGTTTCTTCACCAATATTTCGGCCTGCACCAGTGACAATTGCTACCTTATCTTTTAGTTTCATCGTACGCTCATCCTTCTGTAAAATGTGGCGATAAATCAATGGTTAGATTGAACCAATGCACCCACAAACTGTCAATGGAGAGGGCATTAATTTGGTCCCCTCTAGCACAATTAGCTGAGTTAGTGTAAGAATTTTGATTAAATAAACGAATATTATTTTTTAGTGTACCAAACAATAATTGGTGCAGTTATCTCTCTTACTTGAAGGGAAAAGCATATGGATGACGCGCGAACAACATCACTTGCAAATGATCGTGTTTATTATTGCGGCTTGCGCGATTGGATCGAAAAAGTTGATGATTTAGGCGAACTTTTGCGGATTGTTGATGCGAGTTGGGATGCAGAAATGGGCAGCATAACGCAAATGATGACTGAAAAAAGCCGGGGTAATGCCCCAGCTCTTTTATTTGATAAAATACCAGGATATCCAGAAGGCTTCAGGACTCTTTATGGCTCCCTTTCTTCCGTACAGCGGGTGGCCTTGACCTTAGGATTGCCACTGGAGCAAGAACGCAAGGTAGACATTGTCAAACGATATTACGATCGCATGCAGGACTTGCAGTTAATACCACCAAAAATGATAGATAGCGGTCCGGTAATGGAAAATATACAAACTGGTGATGAAATTGACGTCCTAAAATTTCCGGTTCCTCGCCATCATGAACAAGACAAGGCGCGTTATATCGGTACCGCCAACTGCGTAATTTCAAAGGACCCCGATAACGGCTCCTACAATCTCGGAACGTATCGCAACCAAGTTTACGATGCAAAGACAATTGGTTGCCAAATAACAGAAGGTAAGCATGGCCGCATCCATCGCGACAAGTATTTTGAAAGAGGAGAGGAATGCAAATTTGTGATCCTGGTTGGAGAAGATCCACTTTTGTATATGTTGTCTGCGAGCCCCTTACCGGAGGGTGTCTGCGAACTAGAATTTGCTGGTGGTCTGCGTGGCGAAGCGATTGAATGCATTAAAGGTCCCTACACCGGTTTTCCAATTCCTGCGGATGCTGAAATTGCCATTGAGGGCGTCACACGCCCGGGACAGGTCAAACAGGAAGGTCCTTTTGGGGAGTGGATGGGATATTATTCAGACGACTCAGTACCTCGGCCCTATGTTGAAATTAAAACAATATTGCATCGTAATGATCCAATTATCTGTTGTGCACCACAGCACAAACCTGTAGATGAAACGGGTTTATTAAAAGGTATAGCCGGCTCCGCTGAGATATGGCGAGCCCTCGAAGCAAGTGGAATACCGGATATAAAAGGCGTTTGGAACCATGAAGGTGGCCCCGCTACCCGTTTTACAACTATCCAAATAAAACAGCGATATCCAGGACATGCACGGAATGTTTTACATATTGCTTCAAGTTGCCAAGGTGGTGCTTATGCAGGAAAATGGACCGTGGTCGTTGATGAAGACATAGACGCAGGAGACCTTGATCAAGTACTTTGGGCAATGAGCACAAGATTTGATCCGATGACCGATGTGGACACAATCCAAAAAGCATGGGCATC
>JAYZBC010000060.1:0-6597 GCA_036339375.1 Pseudomonadota bacterium
TCTGCACGAGATTTTTGATAATGCAGATGCACAAGTTCTCCCTCATCCAGGCTGTAATTACGTGAAAGGCTGTCGGCTAGTTTGCCTATTAGTCCTGGTAATTGATGCTCGGTTGCCCAGGCTACAGCGGCTGCAGAAGAAGGAGAGGACCGTAAACTATGCTGACGAATTATCGTTAATAAATCATAAGCTTCTGGGGAAGGATTGGCTGCTCGAGTATCAAATTCCTTTTCTTTTAAATCAAGTGCCAAACCGACCCGCCTCCAACCTGCGTCAGCGTCCGCTTCTTTAGTTTTATTAGCTTCGTAAAGTTGCCGAAACATCATCGCGCCGTCTTCAGCAGAAATTTGAGACAGCTTAGCGGAGAAAAGGTATCGTCCGGGCCCTGCAAAAACTGGATATATCAACAGAATTAACTGAGACATTTGTTCTCGGCTCATTTCTCCAGATAGTGCCATTTTCCATATGGGATGGTTTTCAAGACGAAATAAAGGCTGTTCCGAATCAATTTCGAGCAAATCGCGAGGAGATGCGGTAGGTTTTATTTCTTCAAGAACCATTATGAGGGTTCCTTGGTAGGTGAAGTTTGTTCAAAGGCCCTTTCGGCAGCTCCTTTATCACCCAAAGAGCTGTAGGTCCCCTTTTTTACTGACCAAATTTCGATACTTCCATTTTCAAACCCAGTGAAGCATAAGACGTCGTCTTCTTTCACATTAAGCGACTTCATGACATGAGGGGGTATCTCCACACACAATTTTCCACCCTCACAATCTCTAACTTTTACTGGAACAGACCAATCAATTGCCAATGCCATACTTTCATTCCTCTCTAATATAAAATTCAAAACCAGTAGACTAGAAATGGTGGCGGGTTTTTAGCTCACGTAAAATTCCTTCATGCATTTCGCGCCAAGCCCACAGCGTTGCTGAAGCGGCTCGGCGCGCTTTAGCCAAATCTTCGTCTGAATTGATATAAGTTTCTAACAATTCCTCTGAGGCGTCGGAATGGTCTAAATCAGCTCTGACATGTTCAAGAAAATATTCAATGGTGTCGTCGTCAAGACCATAATATTTTCGTAAAGCGAGAGCAGTCGCACCGTGGACCTCCGGCAATTGTTCTTCATCTGCATACCAGGATGCTAAACCTTCAGCCGCACTGCTCCGGCAATAATGCGTTATAGTCCGGCTAAACCCTATAACCTCCGCTAAAGGATTAGCAGCAGCTTCCTCAAGTTCTTTTTGTGTTGCGCCGAGCTTTAATGCAAAATGAACCCACAAACTCGGATGATCACCTTCCCCTTTTGGACGTAGAATCTCATCGTAGACATTTTCAAGCAAATGATGAATGTCTTTACCAGACAAAAAGCAAGCATGACTTAACATCATTGCTGGATTTGCGTGAGCCTGAAAAGGCCAACGCAAAACGGCATAATCTTTTAACGCAGGTAAAGGGAGTTTTCCGGATGTAATGAGACGTACCAAAGGGGTAGTCAGATAACGGTGTTCGGGCCTTTCCAGGTCTTCCGTTATTGCATGCCATTTGGGAGCGTTTTGCGAGCCAACAGGCTTAAAAGAACTGTTCATATGAATCCCTCCACAAAATGTCATCCTCTACCATGTGTGCTCCCAGTTAAATGTTAATTTCGGGACGTCGCAAACGTTTCTTCCGCAAACAGTTCCTCCAGCGTATAAGCCCGGGGAATTAAACCTTGTTCACAAGAATATTTTATTAGTGTTTCTATTGTGTGCCGATTTTCTTCTACACCATAGGCCCAAGGATCATCCTCCCCAAATATCTTCTTATGTTCATCAACCGCCGCATGCAGAAAAGGTAGAGCATAACGAAGATGCCCATCAAACATATATGAGATAGAACAAAATTCTTTGGCTTCCAAGAAAGCCTTGGAAAGACTCTGCGCGATCCACCGATTTTGTTCATAGACGTCCCGCCTAATGGCCACACAATGCATTGGTGGATAAATTTTCGTTTTTTGGTAATAAGTAATTTCTTCTTTTTTGTAATTTTTAAATAAACGATCAACATTCGGATGATTCTCATTAAATGAGGATGGCGCTCTCGCTGTTACAACAGCTGCTATTTCCCCAGAAATGAGCATGGTATTCAATGTTTGCTCCTCTGGGATTACCGTTAAAGAAACCCCTTTAGGCAGATTTAAATCAAGTTTTTCGACACGTCCTGGTTCATCCAAACCACCCGAAAGCCATATCATTTCCTCAGGCGAAACCCCATATTCATGTTGCAAAATGCCGCGTATCCATAAAGCCGCAGTAATTTGATATTCGGGAACACCAATACGCTTGCCCTTCAGATCTTTCGCTTCATTTATTCCGGATTTGGTATTGATATAAATGCTGGAATGCCTAAAAACACGCGATAAAAAAATTGGCAATGCGACAAAATCGGGGCCTTTTTCCTTTGAGATTAAATAGGAAGAAAGGGACATCTCTGATACGTCAAATTCCTGATGTCGTAACATCCGCCAAAATGTGTCTTCATAACGAAGCAGCAAAACATTCAAATCTATTCCCTCGGGAAGAACTCGACCGTCATAAAGAGGAAGTGTGCGATCGTAAGCGGCACACGCTAATGTGAGTGGCAACAAAGACACCTTTACCCTCCTATTTTAAATGGGCAATTATAAAACACCGCCTTTTTTTGCGGCTTTTCTTTACTTTAAACTCTAACATAGGTTTAGGCAGGGTAAAGAGTTAGTTAATCTTTTTTAAGGATGCCACCCGTTTCACGTCTTATAACGTCGTATGCCCCGGAAAAAATAATGACGGCCCCAACCCAGGTCCAGATGTCCGGTAATTCGGCAAAAAGGACCCAACCAACGATCACTGCCCAAGGAAGGCGCAAAAAATTAATTGATTGGACAATGCGCGCATCAGCTTCACGAATAGAAAACGTTAAACAGACTTGTGCACCCATAAACAAAACACCCATCGCCAGAATCCAAGGAAACTGGTGCCACTCAGGTTGTACCCAGTTAAGTGCAGCCGGAAACCCTGCTAGAGGTACAACTATCATGTTTGAAACAAGGGTAATCATTATTGGACTCTCAGTACGTCCTAACTTTCGAATCGTTATGTTTGCGGCTGCAAATGCCAATGCAGACAATAGCGCCGCAAATGCCCCTGGATTCAATGGAATTACGCCAGGGCGAATGATGATTAACGCTCCCAAAAAACCAATGACGCAGCAAAGCCAACCCCGAAATCCAACAAATTCTTTTAAAAGTAAACTAGCCAACAAAATTGTAAAAAGGGGTAATGTAAAAAGAAGCGATTGGACATTTGCTATATCCATTACCGAATATGCATAAAAAGATGTGAGCATTCCAACAAAGGACAGGATTCCACGGGCACTGTATAGTCCTAGCCGGTTACGAACGCTTTTAAATGGATTTGGGGCCAACCGCATGGCCATTGGCAATAATAAAATTGCGGCTATTAAACTGAAAAAAAACACCAGTTGAAAAACACCAAGATTTGAAGAAAGTTTCCGAACGAGTCCACTAGCGATTGCCTGTAAACCAGTTGCAAACACCATCCAGAGAACGCCCTGGACAACCGAATTGTGGGTTCCTTTTTTGATCATGCTGGATTGGACCCTGACGAGGTGGAAAAGCCACTATCGGCTTTTGTTTCGCGCCAGACAATGTAGTATGAGGCGCCAAAAATTACAGCAGCTCCCACCCATGTCCACAGATCAGGAAACTCAGCAAACATCCAAAAACCAATGGCTGTTGCGAAAATCATTCGCGTAAATTGGAACGGTTGTACTATATGCGCATCAGCTGCTCCCACGGACCGGGTAAAACAATATCCGCTAACGGCGTTTAAAACCGCTATGGTCACAACCAGGGGCCATTGTTCTGTTGTTGGCATCACCCAAACAAATAACATTGGAATCAATGCCAATGGTAACATCAATAGATTAGAATAGACTGTGATTACGCCGGCACTTTCCGTGCGTGACAACATTTTTAACGTCGTATTTGAACCCCCTGATAAAAATGCAGAGATAATTGCACAAACAGAAGCCAGGGTTAATTCAATAAAACCGGGACGCATTACAATTAATGCCCCACAAAAACCTATTATACAAGCGCACCAAGCATGCGCGTCCGCCCTTTGCTTTAAAATAAATACTGCAAGAATTATTGTGAATAAAGGGATAGTAAATTGTAATGCAAAGACATCCGCAATAGGCATTTCACCTAAAGCATAGAATAATAAAACCAGTGCCGAAGAGGCAAAAATAACTCTCAAGCAGTGAAGTGGTAGTTGAGTTGTCTTCAAAGATTTGAGTCCCTTGCTCCAAATCCAAGGAGTGAGCATTAACAAACCAAAAACGCTTCTAAAAAAAACAAGCTCCATAGCTGGTATCGAGCCCGCAAGTTTACGAATGCATGCCCCACCAATTGAATTCAGCAACATAGTGAGACACATCCAAAAGATGCCAGCGGCTATTTTATTTTTCAAAAAAACTTGCCTTGAAGATAGATTTACAATTCATATTCACAGTGGCGTTTCTCCAAGGCTCAAATTGAAAATTGAAAAGACGTTGGATAGCTGTTCAATTTCAAAATGACCTCTTTTTTAGGGTTTCATAAAACAAAATAATCAAACTCCAGAGATTAACCCTCCAAACAATGATCAGTTTGTTTTTAAGGTAACACGTGGAAGATTAAAAACATTTGGATTAAAAACCCAGCGTTACAGGCGTTTTCGCCTTTCAAATTCCACGTGGTGCCAGATCAAATTCTTTAGCTAAAAGCTCGTAAGAGCGGCAACGAGCTTCAAACTTTGAACAAATAGTTAAAATTACAAATTCATCTACATTATAGGTATCACCAAGCGAAAGTATGCCATTGCGAACCTTTTCAGCTGTTCCCCAAACACAACGCTGCCGGTTGTACTGGCGCAGGGCTTCCTCCTGTGGACCAAAATTGTAATTTTTTGCTTCTTCCAGAGAAGGAACAGGAGCCGTTAGTCCCTGCCGTTGCCGAACAGACCACAAATCTCTACTTTTCATAATATTTTCTGCTTCTTCCTCAGTATTAGCAGCGACAGCAAACACACCTATATTTACGATTGGTTCCGGCCACCTGACGGATGGCTTGTAATTATCACGATAAGCGGAAACAATTTTTGGACCCCCATCACCCGAAATGAAATGCGCAAAAGAAAAGGGAAAACCAAAATAGGCTGCAAGCGATGCGCTCTGGTCACTCGAACCAAGCATCCAAAGGTCGGGAACTGTGGGGCCGGCCGGCATAGCCCGAACCTTGGCAAAGGGATGGTTTTCGGGCAAATCACCGGAAAGGTAGCCCATTAAGTCATGCACCTGGGCAGGGTAGTGTTCTGGCCCAAGGGCACCGGGCCCAGTTTGAAGAGCCTGATCGGTTAGACGATCACTCCCTGGTGCCCGCCCAATACCTAAATCAACTCGTCCAGGAAAAAGTGTCTCCAGCATTCTAAAGGTCTCAGCGACTTTTAAAGGACTATAATGGCTTAACATAATTCCGCCGGACCCAACACGTATACCTTTGGTACGACTTGCCACTTGTGAAATAAGAATTTCCGGTGCGGCACCCGCCAGTCCGTTACTGCTATGATGTTCCGCGAGCCAATAGCGGTAAAAGCCAAGACTATCTGCAAGCTCTGCGAGTGCTAAAGTGTCAGAAACCGCGTCGCTAGGTGTTGCACCTGTCCTAATTGGTGATTGATCTAAAATACTGAGCCGTGTCATCGATATCTTTTAAATGAACCAAGGATTTTATTATAGCCGCCCTTGGCCGAGGCTAAGAGGCAACATAGACTATTTATATGCCAGAAAACATCCTCCAACCCAATGTCTCGGGTGACAAAAAATCTAGCTGGATGGAATTATTCCTACAGGGCCGGGGACCATACACTGTCCTTCTTAATTTAGGAATAGGCTTACATGCTATTGACATTTTCATCATTACCACAGTGATGCCCACCGTAGTCGAAGATATTGGGGGGCTTCGTTATTACACATGGACATCTATGCTGTACATGGTGGGGACAATTGTTGGTGCAGCCGCAGGGTCACATTTACGTGACCAATTTGGTGCACGCCTCGGTTATTTCTGGGGTGGCATGCTCCTTCTCATTGGCACCATCGGATGCGCAATTTCACCCGACATGTTGAGTTTGCTTATCGCACGTATCTTAAAGGGTGTTGGTGGTGGATTGGTGATATCACAATCTATGTCGTTAGTGAGCGATTTATATTCTCCAAAAATACGCACTAGAATTTTGGCGACCATTTCAACAACCTGGAGCGTTGCTGCACTTTTCGGCCCTGGTGTAGGCGGTCTTTTTGCAGAACTAAACTGGTGGCGAGGGGCCTTTTGGTCACAGGGGCCCTTTATAATTTTATTTTTATGGATGGCATTAAAATATCTCACGAATTCGGAAAAAAACGTTCATAGGCGCCGTTTTCCGTGGAGACGCCTTAGTTTGTTAGCAGGTGGAGTTGTAGCGGTGGGTATATCCAGTCAATTCAACCAACCAATTTTAAGCCTTGTTTTGATTGCAACAG
>JAYZBC010000061.1:0-13753 GCA_036339375.1 Pseudomonadota bacterium
GGTTTTACCCAAACACGAGCAACTGCATCTTTTCTTTTTCCAGTAGCATATGAACGCCCTTTTTCGTCTACCTTTTTTTCATAAGTAACGGGAACCTCTAGTTCAGCTGAATCCGGCATGGATGAAATGGTTTCATTTGGCATAACGTCTGCCAATGTAGGACTGTTTTCCTCAGCCATATTCAATTATTCCTTTTGTTTTTCGGGTTCAATTGGCCAATATTTAGGATTTCCGGGGATTGGGCATCATGCGGATGTTTCGGTCCAGAATAAACTTTGAGTTTCCCTATTTGTTTTCGACCAAGTTTGCTCTTGGGAAGCATCCGCTCAACCGCTTTTTCAATAACCCGTTCCGGATGTAGTCCATCTAGTAATTGATCGGCGGTACGGTCTTTGATACCGCCTGGATACCCGGTATGCCAATAGTATGTCTTGTCAGTCCTTTTTTGACCGGACAATTTCACTTTTTCGGCATTTACAACGATAATATTATCTCCGCAATCAATGTGTGGTGTATACATTGTTTTATGTTTTCCACGGAGCATTTTTGCCACGATGGAAGCTAGTCGGCCTAATATAATGTTTTCGGCATCGACTAAGTACCATTTGTGGACTACCTCATTTGGTTTTGCTGAATAAGTCTTCATAACCTGTATCTATATTAATTTTTTTAAATGTAGATGTAATAAAATTTAAGGGATCTATCCCAAGTAACAATTAAAAGTCAACTCTAAAATAATGTTAAAAAGCAAGTATTTAGTGTTACGGTAATATAATACCACATATTTACTTTTCCTTAAAAAATTTTGGGGAGAACTTTTTTAAAATTTCCTTTTGTGACAATATTTCTCCTAATAAGAACTAGCGAAGAAAATACATGCCATGTCTATTCCGATTATTAATTTAAGCAGCTTTTTTGACGGCAAAGAAAAATTAAAAAAAGACATTGCCTATAAGCTCGATATAGCTTGTCGAGATATTGGATTTTTTGGAATTACAGGCCATGGAGTTGATGAAAAAGTGATGTCTAGGGCTAGAAGAATTTCAGAACAATTTTTTAATTTATCGACTGAAGAAAAATTACTTGTTGAACGCCCCCCGCAAAAAGTTAGCCGTGGATATAATCGGTTTATGGATCGTTCACTCTCTTATTCAATCGGAAAACAGGCTCCGCCCGACCTCCAGGAAGCATTTGCGTTTGGTCCTGAAGAATATACAAGTGGTGATTGGATCGAGGATGACCCAAATACGGCGATGCTCGCACCTAATCGATGGCCGATTAATCCGCCGGAATTCCGTAAAATTATGTTGGAGTATGATTTTGAAATGCGGTTACTAGGTGACCGTATGTTAAAAATTATTTCGTATGCATTAAAAATCGAACCTAGTTATTTTGATGATAAATTTGACCATCAATCGAGCGTCGCTCGTTTAATTCGATATCCCGCTCAAAAGTCTAACCCAAAAAAAGGTCAATTTCGTGCGGGTGAGCATACAGATTATGGGACCATTACATTTTTACGTGGTGATCCGGTTCCAGGTGGCACAGAAGTAAAAACGCGTGAGGGAGACTGGATAGAAATACAATGTCCGCCGGGGGGATTTGTATGCAATATAGGAGATGCATTAGCTCGTTGGACAAATGATCGTTGGATTTCTACTTTGCACCGTGTTGCTAACCCACCAAAAGAAGCAAAAAAAATTGATCGAATTTCTTTAGTTTACTTTCATAGTCCCAACCACGATTCATTAATTGAGTGCCTTCCAAGCTGCATAGGGACAAGTGGAAAAAGATATAAATCGATAACATTTTCCAATCACTATCTTAGCAAAGTCATGAAAGCGGCACATGGCCGCCTTAATGCTAAAGTCGAAGATGCAGCGAAGTTAAGTACAATATAATGATTCAAATTTTTGGGATTAAAAATTGTGATGCTTGCCGTAAGGCAGTCAAATGGATGGAAACAGAAGGTTTTAAATACAAATTTAGTGATCTTCGTATCGATGAGTTAAAAATTAGTACAATTAACAACTGGATACAGAACATTGGCGTCGAAACTTTATTAAATCGCCGGAGCACCACTTGGCGTAGCTTACCAAATAAAATTAAAGAGAATTTAGATGAGCAAAGAACAGCTCAATTGATGAAAGAATTTCCTACTTTAATTAAAAGACCTGTTTTTAATATTGGGTCCAAGTTTTGTGTGGGCTACACACAAACATCAAAAGTTTTTTTGACGAATGAAATTAAAAAATAATTTG
This sequence comes from Pseudomonadota bacterium, assembly GCA_036339375.1. GTDB lineage: Bacteria > Pseudomonadota > Alphaproteobacteria > MPNO01 > UBA2964 > JAYZBC01. The sequence continues at coordinate 2,262 of JAYZBC010000061.1, forward strand.
TTGATTAAAAATTTTAGAATTAAATTTTATCTAAACCTGCAACTTACTGTGCAGAATCTATAATAGGGTCCGAATTTCTGGGAGAATTTTTCATTGAAGGAATGAATGAGCCAAATGCTATAACAATGACTGCAAGGATTAAAAGAAAACCAAAAAACCAAAATACTCCTGCAACACGGTTAAAAATTTCACCAACTGCGAGTATTGCAAACGATCCTCCCCCTAAAGCAATCACAAATTTTGCGCTAAATGCGCGGGCGCGCCAATTTTCCGGACAAAACCTGACAATAATACAATTTTCTGCCGGTAAGCAGCCGGTAAACATAACCATCATCATTGCGGCTACCAACACCAAGGAAACACCGTTTAAATGAACTGCTACTAACAACAATGGAATTACTGCGCTAAACATTCCGATATAGACAGCCTTTGGAGAATAACGGGAAGCTAAGTGCCCGCCTAATATTTGGCCGAATACACCTGCAAGTAAAACGAGCGTAACAAGACTCGAACTCAAAGTAAGACCACTTTCCCTATTCATGGAAAAAAATGATACTAAGTTTTTTAAAGAGTCATCAAAAATTTTAGGTAAACCAGTCGTATAAGCTTGAGCTATTAGTCCAACCGAAAGAGCAGTAAAGGCAACAAGGGTAAGAGCCAAAACCGATGTACCTAATTTAACCGGAGAAATTTCTTGGAATAATTTCGGTTTTCCACCTATATCCATGTTTCGATCCGTAAATAATAAAAAACCAAATCCAACCAGTAGACAAATTGCACCTGGTATAAAAAATGCTGCTCTCCAACCCCAAAGCTGACACAAACCAGCTGAAATCAGAGCGGCGGCGGCCAAGCCAAATGTCCCAAAAGCACCATTAAAACCCAGAGCTTTTGCCCGATTTACTGAATGTTGGACGACAAAATTTGTTCCGACTGGATGATAAATAGCAGCAAATAAACCAATGGCTCCTAAGCCAAAAGAAATCTCAAGAGGTGAGTTGGCAAATCCAGTTAGAAAAGTTGCTAGTCCTGTACCAATCAAATAGATTGCCAACATCCACCAACTGCTCCACTTGTCTCCCAACCAACCGGCTGGCAGCGCAGCTAGCCCATAGAGCAAAGACCCAATAAAAAATAATTTAAATAATTCTCCGTAAGATACCCCCCAAATATCCGCCAATGTTAATGCGATTGTCGGGTAAATCAACATTATCACGTGGTTTAAAAAGTGCCCAATGTTAGCAAAACCTAATGCCCTCCTGGGCATTGTTCTCGTGTCAGCAACCATTTTTTCTTTTCAATCGACTAAAAATAATTTTATTCATTTAAACACCAACCTATTTCCAAAATTTACGGAAATTATAATTGAAAAACTTCTTTCTTTGATAAAAAATTCACTTTACTTGTTCGTTAATCCAATTCAAAAATTTTGGATTGCCACCAATTATCGGTATAGCGACTACACAAGGGCATTCATACGAGTGACACTCTTTGATCTTAGCAGTAACCGGTTTAATTAAATTACTTCGAGTTTTAGCAATTAAAATGAACTCCTCATCTGTTTGGGTTTTTCCTTGCCAACGATAAATGGAATGCATGCCTCCAATAATATTTACACAGGCAGACAAACCTTCTTCGACTAAAATTTTTCCAATGGTTTTAGCCTCATCAAACGACCCGGTCGTTACGTAAACAACACATAAATCATGGGATATTTTGGTACCCATAAATAAAACCTTAATTGATTAAAGAAAAAAATTAAGCTAAGTCTAACATACATTACCAAGGTAATTTAAGGTCTCCGGGGGGAGAAACTTATCTTTAAACGGGGGGAGCACCGTGTCGGGAAACAAAAACTCGGACGCATTTAGCAAACAATTTCTATTTGTTAAACCAAACGTGAACCAAAGTAGATGGCTCAAAAGAGGTTTAAACAAACCTGAAGGTAAACTTCCTTTATTTGACGGTAACGGAAAAAAAATTTCAGATCGAACGATAAAAAGTTGCTTAAAAAAGGGCTGGGCAAAACCGTGGTTCAGCAATCCAGGCAAGACAAGTTGGACCATGTGTAAATTAACCCATCTGGGGAAGGTAGTTGCAGAAGAGAAGTCTGACCAACTTTATATTCGTGGTACTTTGGTTCCGCGGGCTAGAACAGCAACAAGGGCTAATAAAAAAATACCAATTAAACCGACAATATAAAATGCTGTTTCTAATCCGAAATAATGCGCTAAAAATCCCATAACAATTGGCACCAAAACATTCGCCGTTTGGTTGCAAGTCATTCGAAGACCCATCGCCATTCCCTGTACATCTAGTCCTACAGAACGTGCTATCAAAGAGACTATAATAACGACGCTAATTGCCAAAACAGCACCTCGAATACATGACGCAAGAAAAAGGGGAACAAAATCCGAGAAATGAGGGACAACAGCTATTGCTAGTATCGAAATTAGCGTTGTTATTACAAGAAGTTTAAATTCATTAAATTTGCGCGCTAACCATCCACTCCCAAGTGCAGCTATTCCCATTAAACCGGTCGCAGAGACAAGAATCCCAATTAAAGTTCCTGACATTCCTATACCGTGCAGGTAAACTGCGTAAAAAGTACTCTGCATGCCGCTCCCAAATTGGCGTATCACAGTAATCATTAGAACAACGGATATAAGTGGAATAGCAAAAAGTCTAAATGCAGAAACATAATCTGTAATCCTTGGCGTAATCGACTTTAAAAAGGGTTCAGGAGGTGAAACCGGCTCTGAAACGCCGATTTTTGGAAGAATTATTGCCGAATAAAGCAAACCCAAACCCCAAAGACTTAAGGCGGAAAATCCACCCCACGGACCAAAAATATCCCACGCCGCACCTGCAAATGGAGGACCAACAAAAGTGCCAACCCGTGTCGAAAATATTAATCGACCAGTGTATGTAGGGTTTCCATGCAAAATTTGACCGGTAAGCGCCTGAGCACCGATCCAGCCAAATGAATCTGCAAGGCCGCTGATTAGTTGGATTAAAATTATTGCAAAAATCCAGGGGGCAATTGGATAAACAAATGGTATGAGAACCATGATTAAACTAAAAACAATAATTACTTTTTGGGTTCCCAATCGATCCATCATCGCACCACCATGGATAGCAAAAAGCAACGGTCCCACATACCGTGCACCAAATACGATTCCAATCATAAAGTAAGGTGCGCCAAGCTTAACGAGCCATAACTGTAAAACGACTAAAACAAGGTCCGGTACGCTGTTACTAAAAAACGCCACACCATAAACCGGTACCTGAACTTTCATTGGTAGAGTAGTGTGGATATTCCGAGACATACTATTTTTTACTCAACTTAAATCCGTTAGGAGGGCAAGGTAATACTTTTTTAAAAACAAACAAATCTCGCGTTAGGTATGGACGAGAAACAATCACTGGTTCACTCTTTACTACCGTGAAGATTTTTTCTCAAATATCTTTTTGGTGTCGATTGTCCATTGCTGGTGGAGCAACATTGTTAATTGGCATGGGACTAGGGCGATTTTCTTTCTCACCATTAATTCCAGAATTGATTGAAACCGGAATTCTAACTTCTCAAGAGGCCGGAATTATTGCCGCTTCAAATTTTGCTGGATATCTCTTTGGAGCTTTAAGTGCTCCATTTGTGAGGCTGTTTTTTGGTGAAATAGGGAGCATGAAATGTTGTTTGGTTTTAGCACTTTTAAGCTTATTCGCCTGCATTCTTCCCTGGGGCTTTTGGTGGCTGGTTTTTTGGCGTGCCCTTTTAGGAGGGCTAGTAGGAATCATGATGATTTACTGCCTTGCTATAGCAACTCGTTTTGCACCAAAGGGAAAACTTGGGGCAGCCACAGGTATTGTTTACACCGGTGTTGGAATTGGAATTTTCCTTTCTGGTTCCCTCATTCCTTGGCTTTTAAGCTTCAGCCTTGCAATCGCTTGGTTAGGAATAGCTTCAATTGGTTTGATAGCCTTTATGGTGGCTTTTTGGGGATGGACCTCTCCAATACCAGAGAACAATAAAGGTATTAACCTTTCCAAAAACCTTTCTCACCAAAAAATTAAATGGAATTCAACTGTCGTAGGTTTAATAAGTGCGCGAACATTTTTTTCGCTTGGTCTCATTCCCCACACTATTTATTGGGTTGATTATCTTGTTCGCGGCCTTGGTAATGACATGGATTTCGGTGGGATGCATTGGGCATTATTTGGGTGTGGTGCTATTCTTGGAACGTACCTTTGGGGGAGGCTGGCAGATCAAATTGGGTTTCGGTTTGGGTTGGGTTTAGCCTTTGCAGCCGTTGCAGCAGGCATTGCTCTGCCTGTGATCTACACAACGGATTGGACACTTATTTTATCATCTCTCGTAGTAGGAGCCCAACCAGGCCTTACTGCAATTCTGTCAGGAAGGTTTCATCAACTAGTGGGAGCGGACAGGATGGCAGCAGTCTGGAGAATGTCAGCTTTGGTTGCTACCGTAATTCAAGCTATCGGTGCGTACGGCTATGTTACCCTTTTTTCAATGTTTGATGATTACACAGCAATTTTTCTTGCCGGCAGTGCTTCTATGGCATTGGGCGCAGTGCTAGCCCTAACAATGAAAAAATCAGAACACATTCAGGGATAAATTTGATTTTGTGTTTGTAATAGAAATAGGTCTTTTAAAAAAAGTTTGTCCTGTATCGAAACAAATCTCTTTAGTTACATGAGTTTTGAAAATGATTAAACATGTGTATAAAAAAGTTGGATGCGATTTTATTAAAAAATTTTAAGGGGGTCTAATGAGAAAGGTTGCTCTGATCGGCTATGGGGCCATAGCCCGGATTACCTTAGAACAAATTGCTGAAAACAATTCAGCCGGTTTAGTCAATGTTTCAGGCGTTTTAGTGAGGCAAAACCGTGAAGCGGAAACACGCTCTGCTTTAGGAGATTCTATTTCTGTTGTGACTTCTGTAGAAGAACTCATCCGCTTAGCACCAAACATCATTGCCGAATGCGCCGGCCAGGAGGCAGTCCATGAATATGCCAAACCAATTTTGTTGGCTGGAATCGATCTAATGGTAATTTCTACCGGAGCGTTGGGGGATAACACATTAAGAAATAGCCTTATAAAAATATGCAAACGCAATGGTACAAAGATTGTGGTTCCTTCCGGTGCGATTGCAGGGCTTGATGGTTTGAATTCCTTGAGAATTGGGGGTTTAGAAACTGTAACATATGTTTCTACAAAACCTCCACTGGCATGGAAAGGGACACCCGCGGAACAAATTTTTGATCTTAAAAAGATTTCAAAACGTACTGAACTTTATACAGGTCCTGCTAGATCCGCAGCAAAGTTATACCCAAAAAATGCTAATTTAGCAGTTACCGTCGCGTTAGCGGGCGTAGGTTTAGAAAAAACTAGAATTCAACTCATTGCAGACCCAAATGTTGCCCCCAACAATGTTGGTGAAATAATCGCCAAGGGCAAATTTGGTGAATTAAAAGTTGAATGCCGAGGCTTACCAGCACCGGAAAACCCAAAAACTTCGGCAACAACGGCATTATCCCTTGCTCATGCAATTTTAAAAAATACCAATGCGATTTTAATATAGAAAATTAAGAATCTATTTTTCCTTCATTTTCTGATAACCATTTCTATGGTACGAAACGGAATTTCAATAGTGTTAAACGTCAAACGTTGAAGGTATGCCTCTATTCTGATGCAACAACATTCTCGTACAAAGACTTTTTCAAGAAAAATAAATTATTAATATTTAAATTGCTTTTAAAAAAATAGGGAAATTATGAACGGACTAAATGGAAAAATAGCTGTTGTAACTGGAGGCGCTTCTGGCATTGGACGCGCTATAACCCTCGGCTTATCGAAAGAAGGGGTAAAAACTGTAATCTTCGATATTAATAACGAGGGGGCCAAAAATGTTGTCAATGAAGTAGAAAAAATGGGTGGACAGGCATCTAATCAGTATTGCGACATAACTGACTACGTTTCTGTCCAAAAGGCTGTTGAAAATACAGAAGAAAAATGGGGACCCATCGATCATCTAGTGAATAATGCTGGTTGGGATTTAGCTGTTAATTTTTTAGAAAGCTCTCCAGAACTATGGGAAAAAGTAATAGGCATTAATTTATTAGGTCCTATAAACATGCAGCATGTTGTACTCACTAAAATGTCAGAACGCGGAAAAGGACGAGTAGTTAATATTGCTTCTGATGCAGGCCGGGTCGGATCCTCAGGAGAGGCAGTTTATTCCGCTTGCAAGGGTGGTGTAATCGCTCTTACCAAAACGTTAGCACGTGAACTTACACGTCGGGGTATTCGTATCAATACGGTTTGCCCTGGTCCAACCGATACTCCACTTTTCGACGAATTTAAATCGAGTACTCCAAATGGACCGAAAATTGCGGAAGGATTGCAGAGAGCAATTCCAATGAAACGACTAGGCAAACCCAGTGACTACCCAGGGATTGTCTCATTTCTTTTGAGTGACGAAGCAGACTATATTACAGGACAAACAATTTCGGTCTCTGGCGGCCTTACCATGCATGGATGAAACATGACTGAAAAAACAACTGATTTTGAAGATATTCTCTACGAAGAAAGAGAAGGTACAGCTTGGATAACGATTAACCGGCCCAAGGTCTATAATGCCTTCCGTGCAAAGACCTGTGAAGAACTGAGTAGCGCAATTTCCCTGGCTGGATGGAATAAGGAAATTGGTGCAATTGTTTTAGCTGGTTCTGGTGATAAGGCATTTTGCACCGGTGGGGATCAAAGCGAACACGACGGAACCTACAAAGGAAGGGGCACAATTGGATTGCCTATTGAGGAAGTTCACAGTGCCATCCGCGACGTTCCTGTTCCAGTGATAGCCCGGGTCCAAGGTTACGCAATTGGTGGCGGGAATGTTTTAGCCACACTTTGTGATTTTACAATTGCCTCTGAGAATGCAATTTTTGGCCAGGTAGGCCCCAAGGTAGGATCTGTTGATCCAGGATGGGGAACTGCATACCTAGCCAGAATAGTAGGAGAAAAAAAAGCTAGGGAAATTTGGTATTTATGCCGACAATATACTGCTACTGAAGCCATGGAGATGGGTCTGGTTAATAAAGTAGTCCCTTCCAAAGAATTAGATACTGAAGTTCAAAAATGGTGTGCTGAGATTTTGGAAAAAAGCCCAACAAGCCTTGCAATAGCCAAACGTTCTTTTAACGCTGATAGTGAACACATTCGTTCCATTGGATCACTTGGTTTTGAGGCTTTGGCGTTATTTTATGGTACTGAAGAATCGAAAGAAGGTGCCGCCGCTTTTCGTGAAAAACGCAAACCCAATTTCCGTCAAAAGTTCGGAAAATAAAAGTGGCTGGTCCTTTAACAGGAATTAAAATTCTTGACTTAAGTTCTGTAGTGCTTGGCCCTCTCGCTACCCAAATAATGGGGGATTTGGGTGCGGACGTCATCAAAATTGAAGCGCCTAGTGGCGACAGTACTCGATATACTGGACCAAAAAGATCAAACGACATGTCTGCCCTTTTTTTAGGCCTTAATCGTAATAAACGATCAGTGATTTTAAACTTAAAAAAGCCAGCGGCTAAAAAAGCATTGTGGCGCTTAATTGATACTTCTGATGTATTTATCCACTCAATACGTCCCCAAAAAATTAAAAAGCTTGGCTTTAGTCATGAGGATGTTTGTGCTCGGAACAAACGTATAATTTACGCAGGAATTCATGGCTACCAAATGGGAGGCCCATATTCAGGAGAACCTGCATATGATGATGTTATTCAAGGTCAGGCCGGTAACGTTGACTTAATGGCTCGGCTTGTTGGTGAACCACGTTATATGCCAACCATCATGGCGGATAAAACCTGCGCCCTAGTTGCAGCTAATTCTGTGATGGCTGCTTTATTTGAAAGAGAGCGCTCCAACAAAGGCCAGTTTGTGGAAATTCCTATGTTTGAGACTATGGTTGCATATAACCTGACAGAACACTTATACGGTTATACATTTGATCCACCTGAAGACCAGATTGGATATACTAGGGTGCTAGCTCCCTCTCGCCGCCCCTACAAAACCAAAGATGGTTATATTTGCATTTTGGTTTACACAGACAAGCAGTGGGAAGATTTTTGGAAGGAGGTCGGTCGTCCAGAGTTAATTAAAGACGCTAAATTTGCTACGCTAAGTGCGCGGAGTACAAATATCGAAGAACTTTACCGAACAGCTAGAGAATGCGTGGCAAACCGAAACACTGCGGAATGGCAAGAGGCATTAGATCGTTTGCAAATTCCTCACGCTCCAATCACGACAATGGAGATGCTGTTTGAAGATCCACACCTGAAGAAAATGAATTTTTTCAAAAAGATCGAACATCCGACAGAAGGAAACATCGTAATACCAGATTCACCTGTAGGTTTTAGTAGAACTCCTACGAGCTTAAACCGCTTACAACCAGGTTTTGGTGAACACAGTGAAGAAATTCTTAAGGAAGCGGGTCTCAGTAATGAAGAAATCAAACAGGCTTTAAAATAAAACGGGGTCGACAAAAATGAAAACTGTGGGCATTGGATTTTACTGGGATGAGTTGAAGATTGGGCAAAGGTTTAAGACGCTCAACCGTACAATTACAGAAAGCGATATAGTAAATTTTATAGGTGTCACCGGCATGGTCGAAACTTTATTTACTGACCTAACCTTCGGAGATCATGGCGGCGGGGAAATAAAAGGACGTGTTGTACCGGCAGCGCTAAGTTACACAATTATAGAAGGTCTATTATGCCAAAATACTATGCAAACAACAGGGCTTGCCCTTCTCCAGGTTGAAAAAAAAATTCACAAGCCTGTTTTTGCAGGCGACACAATTCATGCGAAAATAGAGGTAAAAAATATAAGGAAAACCAGCAAGGGCAACAGGGGTATTGTTACCACTGAAAACTTAATCATGAACCAAAAAGATGAAAATGTTATCACCTACCAGGCAGTTAGATTAATGGCTGGACAACCAAAAAACGATTAGGGCGCAATCTTCCATTCTGCCAATCCACACCCAATCAGCATGTCAGGCATGGGAGCGTAATCTATCAGTTCAAAGCCTTGGCTACCCGCTGCAGCATGCGCTACCACCCAAGCCCGCAATTCTGCTCCTCCGTTTCCCGTATTTTCCAACATTTTGCTGAGGTTGAGTGCAATCTGATCATCTTCCGCTGATTTAAAAAGTTCAATACAAGCGTGATCAAATGGTTCATCAACCCAGCCCATTGTCGTTTCACCAATGGAGTGGCTTAAACCACCTGTACCCAAAACCGCAACGCGAAGATCCTGGGGATAGCTTTCAATGGCTTCCCGAAGCATGTGACCCCACGCTAGACACCGTTTAGGTGTGGGAAAAGGCTTTTCTACTAAATTCATAAAAACCGGTATTACAGGAGGTATGGGCTCCAAATTCATCCTCCAGATAGGAACACACATACCGTGATCAAGTTTCACACGAAGTGAATAAGATGGATCGAAATCTGCGGCCATAGCTTCTTCTAAAATATGCTTCGCAAGACCCGAATGACCCGCAAGGTTTTTATCTTTGAAAATCGGTTGCATAAACGGTTCAGGCGGACCGTCATGTTCATCACCAATACCGATACAAAAAGCGGGAATATTATCAAGAAAGAAGTTTACCCAGTGGTCTGTGGAATGAATTACCAGAACATCAGCATTAAGAACCTTTAAACGTCGGCTAAGCTCATCAAATCGGCTTTGGAGCCAATCCCGAGACTCAGCTTTCATGTTTTCCCATTCTCGCGCTATGTTTGGTGCGTGTCCGGCTGCAAAACTTCCAACTAACTTAGCCATTATTTAACTTCTCCTGCGGATCAATTGCCGAAAGAATTTTTATAGATTCTGCATCATCATGACCGCAGATAAGTAAAAAAAACCGCATTAAATAGGGGTTGGTTTTGTGATAGAGAAAAGCAAAGTCATCTTTCAATAATGCTTGTTTGATTTCCAAAGAAACCGGGTATTTTGCAATAACCTCTTCACGATGGTTTGTCCACAAATCCCGACCATCATCACCCTGTAAATCAAACATCAACTTATTAAGCCAATAATCTAATGCCATCGAACCACCTTTGCTTTTTAAAGCCTTTAGACTTTAAGCAATATTTTTCAAAAAGCCGACTTTTTTGTAATCGACCATGTTGACACACTGGACCACAAAAACTTAGCCTCCAAATCACTTTAACAAACCAAATAAATTTCATGACTTTAAGGCTAGGATATTTGTTGCCAACGCGTGAGCGTATTATGGCAGGCATTCATGAAACAAGGCAAATTCTAAACCTCGCTGATCACGCTGAAACTATAGGAATAGACTCTCTTTGGATCGGTGATTCTTTGCTGGCCAAACCCAGGCACGAACCACTCACACTCCTTTCTGCGCTATCGGGTCGCACAAAAAAGATTAAATTAGGGACAGCAGTCTTGTTACCCATGCTGCGTAACCCTGTTTTATTAGCTCATCAAATTGCAACAATTGATCAGATAAGTGAAGGCAGACTAATCGTAGGAATCGGCACCGCACGAGATGTTCCCGCCATTCGTAATGAATTTCAGGCAGCGGGTGTTGCTTTTGAAAAACGAATTGGAACCATGCTCGAACAAATTAAACTTTGCCGGTCGCTTTGGAGCGGCGATGAAATTAATTGGGAGGGACGATGGATTGTTAATCAAGCAGAGTTGGCCCCTAAACCATATACCCCTGGTGGGCCGCCTATTTGGAGCGGAGGGGGGGTTACTGCTGCATTAAAACGTACAGCTCAATACTTTGACGGCTGGTTCCCATCTGGACCGGGTGATGGACAAGAGTGGGGAAAAGCGTGGGCGCAATTAAAAAAATACACACAAGAAGCCGGACGGCACCAAAATGAAATTATTGGAGCGGCTTATGTTACTTTGGCAATAAACGAAGATAAAAACAAAGCTGATGAAGAACTAAACCTATATCTAAAAAATTATTACAAGTTACCGGCTCAGCAAATTCGAGACCAACAATACTGTTTCTCCGGAGAACGAAACGCAGCTATAGAATGGTTAAACCTTTTTGTTCAGGCAGGTGCAACTCATATTTGCGTGAGATTTACGGGTAATAAAGATGAACAGCAAATGGAAGAATTAGCAATGATGCGGGAACAATGGTAGTTGATGCTCCTATATCCCACCACGACCCACGGGAGGAAAATTTTTATGGTCATTCTTATCGGTTTCGACTTGAACCGCGGTTCATGACGGGGCTGAGATGATGGCGTGCGGACTTTGGCAATCCATAAGTTTTGACAACAGGGGGTGTACCCCCTTGGTTCGGAATACCACTCTGAGACGTCTCAGCATCAAGACGTTTTTCTGTCCTTCTACCGCCAGGTTTTCTTTTTCGACGCTTGTTTCCAGGCATGGCTGCCTCCGTTTTTGACTTCTGCCAGCTCCAATAAAG
>JAYZBC010000062.1:0-13123 GCA_036339375.1 Pseudomonadota bacterium
GCTGCACGCATGGGTATAGAAATTCCGCACCTATGTTATACACCCGAGCCAGGGTATAGGCCTGACGGTAATTGCCGCGCGTGCATGGTGGAAATCGTCGGCGAGAGAGTTCTAGCTGCATCATGTATTAGAAAACCCACCAAAGGAATGGTCATAAAATCAGCCAACGAGCGATCCAAAAAAGCCCGCGAAATGATTTTTGAATTACTCATAGCGGATCAACCCGAACGCAAAACACACCATGACAAGAATTCACGGTTTTGGCAGTGGGTGGAAAAGATGGACATCAACAGGTCTCGATTTCCTAGAAGGAAAACGCCAAGTCCGGATCCTAGTCACCCAGCAATGGCGGTTAACCTTGATTCTTGTATAAACTGCACACTTTGTGTTCGCGCCTGCCGTGAAGTGCAAGTTAACGATGTCATTGGCATGGCACAGCGTGGTGCACAATCTCAAATTATATTTGATTTTGACGATCCGATGGGTGATAGCACTTGTGTTGCCTGCGGCGAATGCATCCAAGCTTGTCCTACCGGTGCGTTGCTTCCAAAAACTGTTACTGGAGACAAAAAAGCAGGGCGAATTCAAGCCGACAAAACTGTCGACTCTGTTTGCCCTTATTGCGGTGTTGGTTGCCAGCTAACCTATCACCTCAAGAACGACAAGCTTTTATATGTAAGTGGCAGAGAGGGTCCCGCAAATGAAAATCGGCTTTGTGTCAAAGGTAGATTTGGGTTTGACTATGTCCATCACCCACACCGGTTAACAGTACCTTTGATTCGAAAAGATAACGTTCCAAAAATTGCTGAGGAAGATCTAGACCCAGCCAATCCGTTCACACATTTCAGGGAAGCCACCTGGGAGGAAGCCCTTGACCGCGCTTCATCTGAATTTTCCAAAATTCGGGACAAAATAGGTGGTGGCGGCTTGGCTGGCTTTGGGTCCGCCAAAGGTTCTAATGAAGAAGCCTACCTGTTTCAAAAACTAATTCGCACCGGATTTGGAACTAACAATGTTGATCATTGCACTCGTTTATGTCACGCATCATCTGTAGCTGCTCTAATGGAATGTATCGGTTCTGGTGCAGTCACCGCTCCTTTTACCGCGGTAAAGGACACAAATGTAATTATAGTAATTGGAGCGAATCCTACAGAAAACCATCCGGTTGCTGCCACCTTTTTCAAACAAGCCGCAAAAGAGGGTAAAACCTTAATCGTTATGGATCCTCGCGGTCAGGCTCTTAAACGGCACGCCACTCATATGCTCCAATTTAAACCTGGCACCGATGTGTCCATGTTAAATGCCATAATGCATACAATTGTGGAAGAAGAGTTATTCGATAAACAATATATTGCAGCCCACACCGAAGGTTTTGACGAATTAAAAAAACATCTGACCAACTATTCACCTGAGAAAATGGCTAGCTTTTGTGGAATAGATGCGGAAACACTGAGGGCTGTAGCGCGTACCTATGCGACTGCCAAATCATCAATAATTTTTTGGGGTATGGGAATTTCCCAACACATTCACGGGACTGACAACGCGCGTTGTCTCATAGACCTTTCGCTTATGACAGGGCAAATCGGACGACCCGGAACCGGACTTCACCCTCTCCGTGGGCAAAATAATGTACAAGGTGCATCGGATGCAGGATTGGTGCCCATGTTTTTTCCAGATTACCAAGCGGTCGATCAAGACAATATTAGAGAAAATTTCGAGAGATTTTGGGAAGCTGACCTTGATCCTAAAAGGGGGTTAACCGTCGTTGAAATTATGCAAGATATCCATGCGGAAAATATTTGTGGTATGTATATTATGGGCGAAAATCCAGCCATGTCCGATCCTGACGCCCAACATGCGCGTGAAGGACTGGCCAAGTTGGAAACGCTTGTAGTGCAGGACATTTTTCTTACAGAAACCGCCTTTTATGCTGACGTTGTTCTTCCAGCTTCAGCCTGGCCAGAAAAAGATGGAACAGTCACCAACACTAACCGCCAGGTTCAAATGGGACGCTGTGCACTGCCTCTGCAAGGGGATACAAAACAAGATTGGTGGATTATCCAGAAAATTGCACAAGGAATGGGTCTGGACTGGAAATACGAACACCCAAAAGACATATTTGCTGAAATGACAAAAGTAATGCCGTCTTTAAAAAACATTACTTGGGAAAGACTAGAGGAAGAAAGTGCAGTCATTTATCCTTGTGATGCTCCGAATCAGCCTGGCAACGAAATAGTTTTCAGTGACGGTTTCCCTACCAAGTCCGGGCTTGGAAAACTGGTTCCTGCACAAATTATTGCGCCAGATGAAGTTCCGGATGACGAGTACCCAATGGTTCTCACAACCGGCCGCCAGCTTGAACATTGGCACACGGGAGCCATTACTCGAAGGGCCGCTGTTTTGGATAAAATTGAACCCGAAGCAGTTGCCTGTTTAAATAGTTTTGATGTTCGAAAACTAGGCATTCAGGCAGGTGAGATGATAAAAATTTCTACCCGGCGAGGCGCTATCGAAATTAAAGTGAGGATAGACCGAGCGGTTCCTGCTGGAATGGTATTTATCCCCTTTTGCTATGCCGAGGCGCCTGCAAATTTTCTAACTAATCCTCAATTGGATCCTTACGGAAAAATTCCAGAATTTAAATTCTGCGCTGCACGGATCGATACTGCAAAATCACCTGTCACCGCAGCTGAATAGATGCCCCTAACTTGAGTTAGAGTTCCTGTTTAGGAGACTCGAAAAAGCCTCAATTTCATTTCGAACCGCTTTTGCCGCTTTTTTTTCGATTAACCGATAACGTTCCAACGCCTCAAAACCTGTAGTCGTAACCGCTGCACCTCCACCTCCTACACCACCAGAAATTTTTTTAACCAAAGGTAACCGAAAATCGCCGTTCATCGCTTCAATTAAATTCCACGCCCTTCGGTACGACATTCCCATTTCACGTGCAGCGGCAGAAATTGATCCCGCTCGATTGATTGCTTCAAGCAAGGCAACCTTGCCGGGCCCAAGGGACACAACGGCACCCATCATAATTCTTAATCTCGGAGTTTCTTCAAATTTCCTAGCCATTTACCAAAATAAGAAGGCTTTGTTGATGATGTCGTCAACCCATTTCCATTAGAAATTTTTCTGCCTGTTTTAAATCTTGCTCACGGTTAACGTTAAAAAACGGATCAATCGGGACTGTTTTCCATTCTACTCTTGTCAGAGAAAAACGGGCAGTCCAAAAATCTACTTTGTGAATTTTTTCTTCAACGATTGCCCTTCGCAAATTACCAGCAAGAGAGACAGGCCAAAGACCAAACACTGGATGTTCTCTTCCTCCTGAAACCGCGCAGGCCATCGTCCCGTTTGCCTTGAAAACGTTATACAAAAACCTTTTCACCAAATCGGGTGGCGCGAAGGGCGCATCACAAGCAAAACTTGCAATCCATTTACAATGGGGCTTATTTGTTTTGACCCATTCCATACCAGTCAACACTCCGGCGAGGGGGCCGGGAAAACCATCAATTACATCGTTAACAACTGTAATCCCAAATTGTGAAAATCTTGTCGTATCCCCGTTGGCATTTATAACGAGTTGGTCTACTTGTGGCTTTGCCAGGGAAATAACTCTTTCCAAGAGTGAGCCACCGCCCAAGTTTTTTAACGCTTTATCGCCGCCTCCCATACGGCGAGATTTTCCCCCTGCTAAAATTACCCCACAAACACTCGTGTCATTAAACACAATCAAGAATCACTTCGGCGGCAGGAATAAGGGTCGGATCTGCGCCTATTACACGCCGCACTAAAAATTTATTTTTTTCGTTTAGCAACAAAAACTCTTGATGAATTTTGATGTCGTGGTCAAATCCACCCGGATTGATTGACTGCATATTTTCTATACCCAGAAAATTACCCGCAACCATAGGACTGCGCCAAGTTAAAGTAAGATCCATTATAGTTTCCCCTTAAATTATTTTGTCCGGCAAGCTTGATTTACGTTGAATATCCTGTGTTTCATCGTCTCCTTTTTTTGCTTCAACATCCCGTATTATTCTTTGTTCGCCTGCTACTGCAAAAAACCGTTTGCCCCTTGCCCGCCCTATTAAAGTAAGGTTAGACTTTCGGGCTAATTCAACACCCCACGCTGTAAATCCAGAACGAGAAACAAGAATTGGAATCTGCATTTGCACGGTTTTGATAACCATCTCACTCGTCAAGCGCCCGGTGGTATAAAACATTTTATTTTTGGGTTTAATACCATTCAGAAACATATAACCGGCTATTTTGTCGACCGCATTATGCCGCCCGACATCCTCCATATAAATCATCGGACGATTACCCTCACAGAGCACACATCCATGTATTGCACCTGCTTCAAGATACAAGCTAGGGGTCGAATTAATTTTTTTTGACAAACTGTAAAGCCAGGAGGTTCGGATTCTTGCATCAGGGTCCAAAACGATCTCATCAAATTTTTCCATGACGTCCCCAAACACTGTACCCACAGCACACCCGGAAGTGCGTGTTTTCTTTTTTAATTTTTCCTCGTAATTGGTAACTCGCGCCGTTCTGACTACCACAGTGTCAATCTCAGCATCATAGTCTATTGCTGTAATTTTATCCTGACTCGAAAGCATGTTTTGATTTAACAAAAACCCAACTGCCAAACAGGTGGGAAAATCACCGATTGTCATCATAGTAACAATTTCTTGACCATTTAGAAAAAGAGTGAGTGGTCTTTCTACCGTAACAGAAAATTTGTTATGGCCCCCGTCTTGGTCAATACCACTAATTTTCTCAGTCAGTAGTTTATCTTTGGGGTTTGGCGAAATTAAGTAATCTTTCATGAAGTAAATATGTACTGAGAAAGCAAAGTAGGCAACGAAAGAGGTTTAACTTAAACAAAATCAAAAACGATTTTTGACAAATTCCTGAATTATAAGGCCGGTTTGGCCTATCTAAATCTAAGACCAGGTCTTCAAATCATAAAGGTCTCCTGCTTCCAATAAGATATTTTTCCATAAACAAAAAAATTAAGGAATAATTGGACTTTATTTTTTATAAATGGATCGTTATATTTCCTGGTATATAACGGTAGGTTTTCGCGTGAAAAATTTTTCTAATGGACCTCTTATTGATCCTCATGGTCGAGAGGTAACCTATTTAAGGGTATCGGTAACCGATCGCTGTGATTTCCGCTGTGTTTACTGCATGTCTGAAGACATGACTTTTCTCCCTAAAACGGAAGTCTTGTCTCTAGAGGAGCTTGAAACTGTTTGCTCTGCTTTTGTATCACGGGGAGTCACAAAACTGAGGATGACGGGTGGGGAACCGTTGGTACGCCGTAATATTATGTGGTTGTTCCGAAAGTTATCGCGTCACTTGAAAACGGGTGATTTGGAAGAATTGACCGTTACAACTAATGGTAGCCAGCTTGAACGATTTGCAGTGGAGCTGGTCGATGTAGGAATTCGTAGAATCAACGTATCTCTTGATACACTGGATCCGAAAAAATTCAAAACCATTACCCGTTGGGGCCATTTAGAAAAAGTTTTAGACGGTTTAGCGGCTGCAAAACAAGCGGGCCTTCAAATAAAAATTAACACTGTTGTTCTTCGAAATGTCAATGACGGTGAATTGGACAAGTTGGTGAGCTGGTGTGGCAAGGAAGGGTTTGATCTAACATTTATAGAAGTAATGCCGATGGGAGAAATTGGCGGCATGAGATTGGATCAATATATGCCGCTTTCTATCATCCGCGCAAATTTGAATAAAAAGTGGACATTGGAAGAAATAGAATATTCAACTGGTGGCCCGGCCAGGTACGTCCAATGTAAAGAAACTGGTGGCCGGATAGGTTTTATCACACCACTCACTCACAATTTTTGTGAAAATTGTAATCGGGTCCGCCTGACTTGTACCGGCACACTCTACATGTGTTTAGGACAAGAAGATTCAGCTAATCTTCGTGACGCCGTGCGTCAGGAAGAAGGCGACATCGCCCTGATGAAAGCTATTGATGAGGCAATCGGGCGTAAACCTAAGGGACATGATTTTATTATTGACCGCCGTCGTCAAGATTCGTCGGTACCTCGTCATATGAGTGTCACCGGCGGTTGAAGTTCATTCTAATTTTGAAGACTTTTTGCCTTAATTTTTTAAAAATAGAATGAATTTTTGCTTTGTGAAAAAATTAATTTTATATTGGCGAACATAGCTTTGCGGAAGGAGGAAGGCCCTGTATGATCCGCATACACGGCCTTTCAGCGGTAATGGAAAATCAGAATGGACTACGAACGTTTTTTTGTTGATGCGATCGACCGGTTGAAGGCTGAAGGAAGGTATCGCGAATTTGCGGAAATCGGAAGACAAGTTGGAAGTTTTCCGAACGCGATCCACCGCGGCAAAAACGAGAGTAGTAAAATTACCGTATGGTGCAGCAACGACTACCTAGGCATGGGACAAAACCCAGACGTATTAGCAGCTATGAAAGAAGCAATAGATAGTGTTGGTGCAGGCTCCGGAGGAACACGCAATATATCAGGGACCACTCACCATCATGTGGTGCTGGAACGCGAACTTGCGACCTTGCACCAAAAAGAAGCCGCTCTTTTATTTACATCTGGTTATGTTGCTAATGATGCCACTCTTTCGACCTTGGCCGGAAGTATGCCTAATTGTGTAATCCTTTCTGATGAATACAATCATGCGTCGATGATTGCCGGAGTACGTCACAGCGGTGCAGAAAAACGTATTTTTAAACATAACGACCTCATAGATCTTGAACACCATCTTTTGCAAATCGATGCTTCCCAGCCCAAAATCATTGTATTCGAGTCTGTTTATTCCATGGACGGTGATATTTCTCCAATAAAGGGCATTTGTGACTTAGCTGAAAAATTTGGTGCGATGACCTACCTTGATGAAGTACACGCTGTTGGATTGTATGGACCACGCGGGGGTGGTGTCGCGGAACGCGATGGACAAATGCACCGTATTTCTGTCCTCCAGGGTACCTTAGCGAAAGCTTTCGGTGTCGTGGGTGGTTATATAACGGCATCAAGCAAACTGATTGATTTTGTTCGCTCTAACGCCAGTGGTTTTATATTCACAACTTCTCTACCACCCGCTATTGCAGCAGCGGCGACAGCAAGTGTTCGGTATGTTCGTGACCACGGACAATCCGAACGTCAAAGACACCAAGATAATGCAAACCTTCTTAAAGCCATGTTAACAGATGCTGGATTACCAGTATTGCCATCAGTTTCCCATATCGTTCCCATCATGGTCGGAGACCCGGTCCTATGTAAAAAAGTTACGGATGATTTATTGGGCCTTTATGGCATTTACGTGCAGCCAATCAACTACCCAACAGTACCCAAGGGGACCGAACGACTTCGCCTAACCCCTTCACCAATTCACAAAAAAGACGACATCAACCGCCTCGTTGAAGCTTTAAAAGAGATTTGGAGCCGTTTGCAACTTAAGTGGGCAGCCTAAGGGACTAGTTGAATTTTTGAAAAGTTTAATTTTCCTTTAAGTGATCTTAATTTTTTAAAAACCTCTTTAACCCAATTGATGAACACTTCTAAAACTAGGAAAACGCCGATTTTACCAGACCTGTTACAACCGGGTTTAGATATAGTTTTTTGTGGTAGCGCTGCTAGTGCTGTGTCTGCTCAAAAAAAGGCTTACTACGCAGGACCCGGAAATAAATTTTGGACTATTTTATTCCAGGTCAAGTTAACTCCCTATCAATTTTCTCCGGAAGAATTTGGAGATTTACTTAATTATAAAATAGGGCTAACCGACATGGCGAAATTTTTTGCAGGAAACGATACAGGCCTTAGAACAGATTCAGATGACCCCGATGCCCTTTATCAAAAAATTAAAACGTTTCAACCAAAATTTTTAGCTTTTGTTGGAAAACGTTCCGCTAAGGTTTTTTTTAAAAAAAAATTTGGTTTCACCGATATAGGTTATGGAATCCAAAATCAAAGTATTGATTTAACAAAACTTTTCATTTTACCCTCTCCCTCGGGATTGGCTAGACGATATTGGGATTTTACCCCTTGGAAATTGCTTGCAGATAGCGTCCAAAAATAAAGCGCTTTTTTTTATAGTTTAGGAAAATTGAATGAAACTTTGTATTTTTGGTGCTGGAGCGGTGGGATCCATGATAGGCAGTGAACTTGCCCTTGCCGGCCATGAGGTAACGTTAATTTCGCGGGGCGAGCATATGACAGCCATCCAGGCCCACGGCCTCACAGTCATAATGAACGGTAAAGAACGTCACACAACTCCTCTATGCACGGATAATCCACTAGAAGCCGGGCCACAGGATGCTGTAATTTTTGTAGTAAAGGCCCATCAATTAAAAGCAGCAGTCCTGAAAGCAGCACCGCTCTTTGGACCTCGGACGTTTGTCGTTGCAGCTCAAAATGGAATACCTTGGTGGTATTTCTTTCGATGCGGTGGTCAGTGGGAGGGCCACAGTTTGCAGACTGTTGATCCTGGTAAAAAAATTTGGAAAACACTGGACCCGGAACGGGTCATTGGATGTGTAATTAACGGATCGTGTGCACTACTGAAGCCAGGCCTTATAGATCATCACCAGACTACGAGATCACTTACACTAGGTGAACCTAATGGAAAAATTTCAAAACGTTGTAAGCTACTACAGGAAGCTTTTGATCCCACAGAAATTTCTGTTCCGCTCACGAAAAATATTCGCCTCGAGGTTTGGAAAAAGTTATTGTCCAATATTGGCATCAGTATGTTATGCGTTTTAACCAGATCACCGCTCGGCGCAGTAAACGGGGACCCTGGCTGTTTCAAAATTGCAAAAAAGATTATGGAGGAAACAGCAGCTGTGGCTAGTCATCTTTCAGTTGATCTTTCAGAAGGGGTGGCAGAGCGGCTAAAGGGTGGGCCAATTTCGCTAGTCCATAAACCTTCCACACTTCAGGACCTTGAAGCGGGCCGTCCTATGGAAATTGATGCAATTACTGGCGCAGTTATGGAAATTGCGCGTCTTGTGGAACAAACGACCCCAACAATTGACCTGATTTATGCCCTTGTCAAACGTTTAGCCCAACAAAACGATTGCTACCCACTCGACTCTCAATTTGAGCCAACTTTTTCCAACTAAAACAGTATCATTTAATAGAAAAAGTGGCTTCAACCTCTATAGCTACACCGAAGGGCATGACAGCAACCCCCGCAACAGTTCGAGCATGGGAACCTCTTTCCACTCCGAAAACTTCCACCATCAGTTCTGAAGCACCGTTAACAACGGCCGCTACTTCATTCAAATTGTCGGTGGCATTTACATAACCTTTTAACTTTGCAACTTGGGCTATACGATCTAGGTCTCCGTTTAATGCTTTTTTTGCGTGTGCAATTACATTTAGCGCCGACAAGCGGGCAGCCTCTTGCCCTTGTTCTACCGAAAATTCCCTACCAACTTTCCCAATAAAAGGCATTTCGCCATCCCATTGAGGTACTTGACCGGAAATGTACAAAATATTTCCCACCAAATTAGATCCTTTTATTTTTGCCACCTTTGGTTCCAAAGCTTTTGGAAGCTCTACGCCCAACTCCTTTAACCTTTGTTCGATTTTTCCTGACATAATTGATTCCCCGGTTTAATAACCTTTAATTCTTAAAGTACATAGCCAGACTATTAATCCTGTTTGGTCAATAGATATAGGCGCTATTGCCTTTTCTATAATTTTAATAAAATGCTTCACTAAATTTTGTTAACTCTCCTTAAACTTTATGAAACACTTACATTCCACAGGCTGCGTTTGTTTTTGCAATTTTTAGTTTAAAATGGCATAAAATTTAGAAGCTATACGAAATTTAGAGTACCCAATCCTTTAGCTCATTATGAACAATTTACCAGAAAAAAGATCAGTGGTCGTTGCAGGCCACCAAACCAGTGTTTCCCTTGAAAAACCGTTTTGGGAGGCTCTTACGACCATTGCCCAAAATCGTGGCATATCTCTTAATTCGGTGATCACAACAGTCGATCGCACGCGGAGTGGCAATCTCTCATCAGCACTTCGCCTTTACGTGCTCAATGAATATCAAAAGATAGCAAAAAACCATTAAACCATTAGCACCTTCCCGGGGTTCATGACGTTGTGAGGATCCAAGGCATTTTTAAGTTGCCGCATAATTTGGATGCCCTCCCCGAGTTCTTTTTCTAGGTACTCGCGCTTGCCAATACCGATGCCGTGCTCGCCTGTACAGGTTCCATCCATACCTATTGCCCGGTTAATCATACGTACGTTTAAACTCTTTGCCTCTTCAAACTCTTCCTCATTTTCCGGATCAAGTAAAAAAATCACGTGAAAATTTCCGTCCCCAACATGACCAACTATAGTTGTCAAAAGTGAAGTCTCTCGCAAATCAACACATGTTTCTTCTATACAATCTGCGAGACGTGAAATTGGGACACAAACATCTGAAGACCAGGCCACAGCACCTGGCTTTAAGGAGAGAGCGGCATAAAGGGCGTCATGTCGCGCTTGCCATAGTTTGTTGCGCTCTTCTGTTTTTTCTGCCCATTTAAATTCCCCGGCCCCAAATTCTTTTGAAATTTTTCCAACTTGTTCAGCTTGTAAACGAACAGTTTCTGAGGATCCATGAAATTCAAAGAACAATGTCGGTAAAGCTTTGTAATCAAGTTTTGAATATTGATTGCAAGCTTCCATTTGCTTCGCATCTAAAAGTTCTATTCGCGCGACTCGAATATCTGATTGAATGGCTAAAATGCAACAATTAACAGCATCTGAAATTGTAGGAAACGAGCAGACGGCTGCCGAAATCGCTGCAGGAACACCGTAAAGTCGAAGAGTGATTTCTGTAATGATACCTAGAGTACCTTCGGACCCCACAAATAACCGCGCTAAATCATACCCTGCAGCAGATTTGCGTGCTCTGCCGCCCGTTTTTATGATCCGACCGTCTGCGAGTACTACCTTCAAATTCAAAATATTTTCCCGCATTGTACCATATCGAACAGCGTTTGTCCCAGATGCTCGGGTAGAAGCCATTCCACCAATCGTCGCATCTGCACCCGGGTCAATAGGGAAAAACAACCCTGTGTCGCGGAGTTCTTGGTTGAGTCGTTTGCGGGTTAGCCCCGCTTCGACAGTAACATCAAAGTCTTCGGCATTAATTTGAAGAATACGATTCATTTTACTCATATCAACACAAACGCCGCCGGATATTGGAATAACACCCCCTTCAACTGAAGTTCCAACTCCAAAAGGTACAACCGGTATTTTATACTTAAAACAAATTTGTAGAATTTTGGCGACCTCTTCTGTAGAGGCCGGGAAAACTACGGCATCGGGTAGTGTTGGGGTATGGTGGGATTCGTCTTTACTATGATCTTGAAGAACTGCCTCAGAATTAGAAAACCGGTCGCC
Source organism: Pseudomonadota bacterium (assembly GCA_036339375.1). Classification (GTDB taxonomy): domain Bacteria; phylum Pseudomonadota; class Alphaproteobacteria; order MPNO01; family UBA2964; genus JAYZBC01. The sequence continues at coordinate 11,430 of JAYZBC010000062.1, forward strand.
AAGCAATACCTTTAATTCCTTAAACAACTCATCACGCACGTTTTAAGCACCTATATTCATTTTAGGCCGCTAATACGCCCAAAAAATTAAATACTTCTAGTTGGAGTAATGAGGAGAAAACTTTCCCAAAAATTTTTATATTCATCACCCTTTCAGCCTTTACTAACTATTAATCCAACATCGCTATACAATCAATTTCAACATTCACTCCCGCTCGATGAGGTATTCCACCAATGCAGGTACGAGTTACTTTTTCACCAGCAAGATATTCGGTAAATGCCTCGTTAAACCGCGAGAAATCTGAAACATCCCGCAGACAAACCCGCATATTAACAACATTTTTAAATGTAGCTCCCGCCACTTTGAGGACGCCTTCAAGATTTTGAAGTGTTTGAATAGTTTGCTCCTGAATATCGGTGGAAACAATCTCACGTGTCACGGGATCAAGCGCGACTTGCCCTGATAAAAAAAGCATATTTTGCCATTGAATACCCTGGGCCAAAGGGGATGGAGTAACTTTATCAGTAAAACCGGTTGTAGGTGTAGTGTTTGAGGTAACAATCAATTTTGACATTTCGGAATTCTTTTAGTGATTTTCAAAAGGATTGGGCATGACATGACCACATTCGTTGCAAGTCCTAAACACTTCAGAATTAAAAAAGTTTTGATAGGCTTTAGAAACCGGATCTTTTTTATAATCGGAAACCACAAACTGTTCCTCATGTAAAAAACTATCACAATCCGGACAGAACCATTGAAATCTGTCAATTTCCCCCTTGCGGCGTTTCCGTTCAAATACCAATAAAAAAGCGTCCGGTGCAAAACGTGGCGAATGGGGAATTCCTGCGGCTGTGTAAATACAACCGCCTTCTTTCAACAAGGAAATTTCTTCTTTTCCTTCAGGCGTGCGAAAATGAAGATTCATTTCACCCTTGATCATGTACATAACTTCATCCACAGGATCGATATGAAATTCACTCCTATATTCACGGCCTCGCGCAACAAAGGCCAAAGACTCTGGCTGTTGCCAGAGCACATGGACTCTTTTTCCGGTTTTTGAAAGTTCGTCAGAAATTGCGTTGAGATCGGCAATCGGCATTGGCAACATTAAAGGCTCCTGATTTAGTGACTAGAATTTATCCGGGTAGATTCTGAAGTGATGTCAGCAATAAACATCTGACCCGGAGAATGCGTAATTGCAAGTGGAAGTCTAGCGTTTTCAATAGCTACTTGAGGTGTAACCCCACAAGCCCAAAAGACTGGAACCTGTTCATTTTGTATAGTCACCGGACGACCGAATTCAGGATGATTGATATCCTTTATCCCAATCTTTGATGGGTTACCCACGTGGACAGGTGCACCATGAGCCATTGGATAATTTTTTGTGATCTCAGTTACCTTTTTCACCTCTTTGGGTTTAAAAGGGCGCATTGAAACCACCATTTCACCTCGAAACCTTCCCGCCGTATTACACTTCAAGCTAGTCTTATACATTGGAACAAATCCGGTTTCTTTAATATGAGTCAACAAAAAACCTTCCTTTATGAGGGCGTCTTCCGCAATAAAGGAACAACCGAGCAGAAACGTAACGAAATCAGCTCTCCATAAGTCTCTTATATTGGATCCATCTTTTTCCATTATCCCATTTCGGTATAGTCGGTCTTGAGGTAAGTCAGAGCGAGCGTCTGGTTGTG
>JAYZBC010000063.1:0-18545 GCA_036339375.1 Pseudomonadota bacterium
GTACAAGACCTAAAGAGTAAAACATTATTTTTTACCTTAAGAAACTAATGTATTGGCGATACACTTCTAGGTTCAACTAAAGTCGACTGATCGATGTGATCTGCAACTATTCCTTCCAAATCAATAATTTCCCTATTATCACTTCCCCGAATAACTCCTTTTGGAACAATTCCTTTTTTTACATCCCTAATTGCATCAAGAATGACTTTGCGAAGCAGAATGACACCTTCGTCTGATTGACCTAATTTTTCCGTTGACCTGTCGAAACGGGGGCCCTGGCTCACCATTGCCCGGTAATCTTGTTCCCGGTGTACCAACAAGCTATCACCAACTGAAAAGCTCGACCCTTCGGGCAAATCTGGCAATTTTCCATCAACTTCAGGAGTGAAACAAACACTAAGAACAAGCGTATGGTGATCATCAACGGGTGTACGCCAATTTGCTGAATAACGAGGCCACTTAAATTCTCCCTTTGGCCAGGGCTGTGGCAAACGAACCATTGTTGGCAAAATATAGTAGGAAGACCTCTGATAATTCAGTCCTGGCCGATTTGCCGTTGCTTTAATTCCAAGTTCCAACGTCTCCCAGGTCGTCTGTGGAATTTCAGATCCCCAAATATCTGACCTTTCTCCACCTTTGCCGCCATGCAAAATTGTCGTATGTGCCTGATCCACCGAATTTTCACAAATCTGGAAATAGTTAGCAGGCCATAGCCCAAAATTTTCCACGGCCCTAATTCCATCTGTTCGAGCAAAAACATCAAACCGAGGTAAAATCGGTGGTTTGTCACCTCCCATGTATGCCCAAAGCAAACCGCCCATTTCTTGGACAGGATACGCTTTATGATGAACTTTATCTCGAAAAGTGGAATCTTCCGGTTCCGCCGGCATACTGAGGCACTTACCATGAATATCAAAGAGCCACCCATGATAACAACAAGATAAACCCCCTTTTTGAACTCGTCCAAACTCCAATGAAGTGCCACGGTGAGGACAATACTTACCTAGTAAACCAGGGTTACCTTCTCCATCACGAAAAAGCACCAAATCCTCTCCCAAAATTCGAATTGCTGTGGGTTTGCCACTAAAATTTGCTAGCTGGTCTGCCCAACTTCCGACAGTGCCCACCTGATTTTGGAATGTCAAAGACTCTGAGAAATCCCAGTGAGTTTTAACACCTTCCCATTTATCAGAAATGGCTACAGGGTGCCAATACCGCCTTAACCACAATCCCGCCGGCGTACCAGGCCCAACTTCTGTGAGCTCTTTATTTTCTGATTTTGAAAGCATAACCCTTAACCTCACATTAAATTAAAAAAACAAAAGCAAACTCCACAAGGACAACAAACCCTTTTGTCATGTTTAAAACAAAGTAAAAAATTTATTTGCAAAATACCATCCAGTTTACAATTTTTTTACACATTTGTTTTGTGTCTTTTCATTTGAGATTGTAAAATTTGGTATGGGAAAAATTGTTCTTGGTATTGGTACGTCACATAGCCCTATGCTTAATAGTTTGGCAGAAGATTTTATACGCCACGCTGAAATAGATCAGGGTAAAAGTAATTGGCAGCGAGAGCTTTATAATAAAGAAGGCCAAAAATGCAGTTATGAATACCTTCTTTCGGTGGCAGATCCAAAAGTTAAAAATCTAATTACCATAGAAAATATAACTAACCGTTTAAAGCAATGCCAAGCCGCTATAGAACGTATCCAAACGGAAATTCATTCCGCACAATTGGATACCTTAATAATTATTGGAGACGATCAACGCGAACAGTTTTTTGAAGATAACATGCCTGCCATTCTAATTTACTGGGGGAAAACAATTAAGAATTTTCCCCTTCAGATCCCGCGGAATTCTCCACCGTACTGGATCCGCGCAAGAGCCCAATATCACGAAGAAAAGGAACCTAAAGAATATCCGGTTGATGCAGACCTTGGATCAAATTTGATTGATTATTTAACAAAACACGGTTTTGACATCAGTCAATCAACCAATTTACCTAAGTCACGGGGTGAAGGACATGCATTTGGTTTTGTACACAAACGTCTTCTAAAAAGTAAAAAAACACCTGTCATTCCCATTATCCTCAATACTTACTATCCCCCTAATCAGCCCACGGCTTATCGGTGTCGTGTTTTAGGACAAGCCCTCCGTACAGCTATAGAAAACAATGGCGATACAAAACGTATAGGGGTAATTGCCTCTGGTGGTTTGAGCCATTTTTTAATTGATGAAAACCTAGACAGGAAAGTATTGGCCGGTTGCCGGATGCATGATGCAAAAATGTTATCAACTATACCATCTAAAAATTTAGTTTCCGGTAATTCAGAAATTCGCAACTGGATAGCAATGGACGGAGCATCTGAACACCTAAAGTGCCAATGGCAAGAATATATTCCTTGTTATCGATCAGAAGCTGCCACAGGTTGCGGAATGGGTTTTGCTGTCTGGAGAAATGTTTAATTTCCCTTAAATGCAAAGACTTAGTCTTCCACCATCAAAACATCTTGGCTAGGGGCCAGGAAACAATGGCAGGGAATGCCAGAACAATTAATATGGCAATAAGATCGCAAATTAGGAATGGAACAGCTGCCCTGTAAATTTCGTTCATTGTCGTACCCTTCGGTGCAACACCTTTCATAACAAACAAACCAGCGCCAAACGGGGGAGAGGTGGAACCAGTCTCGATTGCGATCAGGTACAACACAGCAAACCATATGGCGTTGAACCCCAATTCTTCAACCACTGGTATAAAAACCGGTAGCGTAACCAGCATAATTGGAACTGGGCTCATCAGCATGCCCAATAAAATTACCGTCACAAGCATCGAACTTATGAGCGCAATTGGACTAACATTAAAGCTTAGGACGGTACTGATGAGTCCTGAAGTAGCACCAGTAAACGCAAGCATTTGTGTGAAAGCCAATGCCCCGGAAATAATTAGCAAAATCATTACAGAAATTTCTAAACTTCCAACTATGGCTTTTTTAAAAACACTCCAACTCATGCGTCGTTGGACAACGGCCAGTAAAAAGGTGCCAAGAGCGCCTGAAGCCGCAGACTCGCTTGGTGTCGCGAAACCAGCAAAAATCACACCAACCACCATGAAAATTATAAAACCAACGGGTAGAATGTGGAAAACAGCGACGCGTAACCTCTCAGGCCAAGGTACCCTCTCAACTACAAAAGCGGGTGCCACTTTTGGATCCACAGCACAACGCCCAACTATATAAATAGCATAAAGCACCGCCATAATTATCCCTGGAAGGATAATTGCGATAAGAATTTTGCCTATTGAGAGTTCTGCAACGACACCCAAGAGTACTGCCAATCCACTAGGCGGGATCATGATAGCCAACCCTCCGCTACCAAGGATGGGGCCCAAAGACATAGGCTTGCCATAGCCCCTTTTTTCCATTTCGGGGACGAGAGATGATCCTAAAAGTGCAACACTTCCCATACTATTTCCTGTGAGCGCAGAAAACAGCACTCCACCACCAACCGCCATCAGGGCCAGCCGACCTTTTATACTTCCAAACCATTTATCCAGAGCGTCCAGCAAGCTAATTCCAATTCCTGAATGAAACATAATTTCTCCCATTACTAAAAAGAGTGCTACAGGAACTAAGGTAAAGGTACTGAGGGATTCTGAAATTTGGATAACTAGTTGTAACATACCCGGAATTCCGCCAAAGAATATGTATGCACCCACAACGTTAACGACCAGAAAAGTAAAAGCCACCGGCATACCAATAAACATGAGGACAAACAGCGACCCCATAATCATTAAAAAGGCTTCCCACCACTCCATCGCTTTGTTTCCCTCCTGTCTGTTATTTTCGGTTTACTGCGAGAGAAAAGCCCAGTGCCGCGCGCACACCACGCCGCAAAAATTGAAAACCAAGCAAAAACAACCCAAAAGGTACCACTGCCGTTATCCAGAAAGTGAGTGGCGCCATGATTGTGGGCTCACGAATGTCATTTTGAAATTGATCGATGACCGTCAATATCCCAAACCAGCAAATTACAAAACAAGCCACAGCTGCTAGGACCGACAACCCTAAATGCAAATATTTCGATAGATTTTCGCTCGTGTGATTGAGAAGAAGGTCAAGAGTTATGTGCTTATCATTACCCAGAACCCAAGCTGCTGCCAAAAATGTTAAGTAAAGAAGTGTTATCTCGCTAAGCTCTACAAGCCAGGGGTTGCTGATATCTATAAAAGACCTCGTGATAATTTCAGCACAGATCGCAAGTGTTATCAGCACAAGGAAAGTACAAGCAATTGCTGCGAGAGCTTGGTTAATCCGGTCAAACCATTTTGAAGCCTCCGAAAGCACTTTGGACATGAGGCCCTACACCTAATTTTCTGAGTGGTGGTTGATGGCAAGGTTCATACCCCGAACGATTTCGTTTTAGCGCAATCGTTCGGGGTTTGTAATTCTAGCGAAAATAAACCAGTCTATTTCATCAACATTTTCTGGAGGATCTTACCTTCTTTGGGGGCCTTCTTCCGGACAGCAGACCAAGCAGCATCAAGAACCGTTCTCTTAAATTTAGCTGCTACATCGGGAGAAAATCGAATAGTTTTTATACCACCCTTTTTTAGATCTGCGTAACCACCCCGCAGGGCTGGGTTCCAACCCGCCTCATAGGTAGGCGGATCAACATTTCGGACAAAATTAATTACTTTAGCTCTAGTAGCTGCTGGCACTTTAGCCCAAGACTTTGGATTAACGAGAAAGTGAAATGTTGCACGGTAAAACCCGGGCTCTATATAAGCGCCTAGCACCTCTTTGTATTTCTTTGCAACCCCTGAAACACCCGTTACAAATCCAGAAACGACACCTCGCTCCATTGCCGTATAAATTTGGGGCATGGGTAAAACAACTGGATTGCCACCGAGCGCCTTGATGGCTGGAGCAATGGCAGGGAACACACGGATTTTCATATTCTTCAAATCGTCAATTGTCTTAATGGGTTTCCTGAGAAAAATATGAAATTTCAACTGAGAAACAGGCAGATCTCCAACATAAATCAAACCCCTAGCAGCGTGAAGCTTTGCCATATAATCGTGATAACCGGTACCTTTGACTTCATTATATTGTTTGTTCGAATAATTTGCGGAACCGGAAACTTTCACTATACCGTTGGCATAACTGGGGCTGGTTATACACGCATCAACTGAACCTAAACGTACAGCGTTAGGTTGCTTGAATTGAGGAACAACCTCTGGACCACCCCGCCAGTCTAACTTGAACTCACCTTTAAGCGCGGCATTGAGACGTTTTATAAATCCATTAAAGGATTTTCCAATTGGATGTTTGGCAGGCAACATCGTAACCGTTTTCATGGAAACTTCGGCTGCAAAACTATTAGATTTGGGCAAGATAGTGGTAAACAGAGCAAAAACTACTGAAGTGGATATTAAAAATCTATACATCATCCTTCCCTCCCTTAAATTTCTTTGCTTACTCCAATGATACGAACCGGTTTATCAAGGGTCAACTTTTCATACGTTAATTAATACTGAGTCCTGAGCCTGGACAAGATGCCTTTCATTCTACAGAAATAAAATTTGGGTTTTCATTGTAATTTTTTATCCTCAAACATTTTGAGATGGTGTTCCCTTACGAACGCAGGTACAAAGTCTGGATCTAGCGGAGGAAGTGTTCCCTTGGGAATAAAAGGGGCAAGTGGGCCAGCGGAGTCAACCCGCTGATTGAATTCTTGCTGGGCTGCTGCGAGCGTTTTCTCGTCGGTCATAAGGTCCAGCACACTAAAGGCAAGGGAACGTGTCGCGCTCAAAACCGTTGGATAGGCGTTAACTCCTTTACAAAATGCAGCTCGGGCCCAGTTCGGAATAGAAGTGGTGTGTAACCCATGGGCAATATAAATGCGAGCTGTTGGCGCATGCCAGCAAAACTCATTGACGTCATCCGCGCCTCCAGCAAAATCCTTGGTAACACCAGTACGAAAATCTGTAATCGTTTCGTCAAATGGCTCCGCCATCGAGGGAAAGTCCAAGTTCTGCAACACCTCCGCCGCAAATTTTTTCGATTCAGTGGAAAACTTTGGCACCCCCGCACGCTCAAGATTGCGAAAACACAATTCTGCGATAGTATGGTTTGGAAGCCATGGACGTGTTGCGGAGAAAATTCTCCGCTCAAATTTTGTTCCCACGGCGAGACAAGCAGCTTCCACCGCCCGTGACAGAACCTCAGAAGCCCGTTCTACGCCCGCTCTTGTAGCGGAACGAATAACAAACCAGCTCTGCGTGTTACCAGGAATAGACGTCGGGTGTTCACCCCCGCGGGAAATAATTTCACTCACCGTTGAACGATCATCCCGTGGCAAATGATCCTTTAAAAATTGAAGAATAACGTGCGCTAGTACCGCCGCATCAATTGCGCTAATTCCAGTCCAAGGACGGGCTGAATAAGTACTTTCGCCGATAAAACGGAATATTTCACCCTGTTGAATTCCAGGCCCAAGATCCCATTCCACAGTTGAATAAGGCCGAGGATGCCAGGCCACAACTGCATCAAGGCCATCAAATAGACCGGCTTCTGCCATCAGAGGTTTGCCAGCACAAAGTTTTTCAGCTGGTGTCCCGAATGCGATCACTGATCCTGAGATGTCGTGTGCCTTCATAGCCTCCGAGATTGAAACTGCCGCAGCTGCACTAGCCACTCCGATTCCATTGTGAAGATCGGTAAAGCCCGACAATCGTCCAGATAAAGGGTGCGGATAAGAAGTTGGTCCCTGCGTTTCTCCTGGTGTTGCATCGTACTCGCACATAACAGCTATACGCGGTTGACCATTTCCCCAAGTCGCAACAAACGCACTAGGCATATTCGCAACACCCATATCGATATCGAAGCCATTTTTGGCCAAGAGGTCACAAAGCGCCTCAGCCGAATGAATTTCACAAAAGCTAGGCTCCGCGTATTCCCAAATTCGGTCAGTCAAGCCTGAGATCTCTCCCAAATGTTTATCAATCCAAATGTTGGCTGTTTTAAAAATGCGTTCTTTATTCATTTGGGTGTCCTTTTTTGCTTCGCTAACACCAACGCTTTCCACGTTTTTTATTTTTGTTTTTCGGGAATTCCCAGTTCAACGAGAGGATCCCAAAGTTTCTTTTTCCATTTTTTGTCATGCCCGAGAAACTTTAAATGTCTGCAGCCATTTAAAGTTTCTCCCAAGGCTCATTAGCACACAAAGAGTTAGGTTAGGAATTCAACATGGTCAATCGCAGCTTCTCCGCTTTTTACACTGCCGAAAACGTTAATTTTGACTCCAAACTAACGTCGCCGCATTTATGACCTACCAGGAGCCTTTTTCCAAAAGTCCCTAACAAAACGAACTAAAAACTTGAGACCTAATCTCTTATTTTTTGACGCCAAGAACGGATCGCATGCGCTGGAAAAGGGCCTCATCTGCTGCTGTGATACGCTGCGCTTGTTTCTGCTGACCAGCCCACGGCACCGGTGTCCATATCATCCGACGTTTTTTGGCATTCTTCCTTAAGTCAGGATCATCAAACATTTTCTTAAAAGCAGCGCGCAAAGCCTTGATACGATCTCGTGGTACCCCTGGAGGTGCCAACCAAGCCCGACCCAAAATTCCATTACCGCTGAAAAGTGTGAGAATTTTTTTATCCATTGGATCAGAAGTCAGATCTTTAACCAAAGGCACATTTGGGCGATTTGGGAGTGGATCAAGGGACGTAGCGAAAAGGACTCTAACCAAGTCATTCTTTAACCATTGAGGGCGTAGGAATGCTACTGATGACCACACGGCCTGGAAACCCTGGACTTCGGCTTGATCCATGGCATGATAAACTCCATTCATGCCGCGATAACCGGTAATTATTTTAAACTTGGTACCCAACATCCCGTTAGCCAATGCCGGCAAGATATAGGTCTGGGATCCCTTACCCGTAGAACCCATGATAACCTGCTTCTTCCTTACATCAGCAAGAGTTGCAACGCCGGCGCTCTTGAAGACGACAAAAGCACTTCGAGTGTGTTCTGCCCCACCCAGAAAATGAAAACGATCTGCTATATATTTTACACCAGTGGTACGCAGACGGGAAGCAAACGGCGTATCTGAAAGCAGAATTCCAATCGCGCTTCCATCTTGGGCAGCGCGGTTATAAAGATAATTTGCCGCTTTTGTTCCCCCGGCCCCACCCATGTTTTGGGTAATAAAAGTCGGATTGCCAGGCATATGTTTTTTTAAATATGGTGCAATCAACAATGTATACTTCGTGTGCCCCCCGCCTGGACCAGCGGCAATTACAATGGATACAGTTTTACCACTATAAAACTTAGTGACAGCATCAGCCGTAGCTGTGCCTACAGTTCCAAAGAAAACAGCCCCAAGCACAAAGGCACTGCCAAAGCGTAATGCATTTCTTGTTATACCTAACATTTGTGGGTCCTCCCTTTTTATCTTAGTTTTTGTATTTGAAATTCAGCTTGAATATAACTCACTCTGCAGCGATGGGTGACGTCGAAGCTGGCGGTCTTGGATTGTCCCTCCAGTCCCGAGCAGTTGCATAGATAGTATGGTAATGATCCGGTATGTCTACAAAGGCTGGTGTGAACAATAACAGGCGCAACAAGTGTCGTTTACGCTCAGGCTCAGGCCAGTCCACGTATTCGGTTCGACTGTGCAGGATGGTATGATTATTGTTAATTTGAATATCGCCCCGTTGAAAATCCATGTCCAACCGAAATTTATTGCTGGCAGCAAGATCGTGTACCAAATCGATTGCCTCTAAATCTTTAGGTGTGAGCCTAGGTGCATCAGAAAACCGTTGTCCGGTCTTTATATATTTTCTACCGTAGCGAGTAAAAAGCCTACCATTATGCCAAGTGAAAACCGGTTGAACATTGTAAGGTTTCTTACCCTCCATTTCTTCGCCTCTTAGGTCTACAAAAAACGGATGGTAGAGTCTTTCAAGAAGGTCAGGACAAGAATAGAGCATTTCGTTATAAATCGATACTGAACTCGCAATACAACTAAGCCCACCCGATTTCGCCGTATTCAGGCACATTAGCGCCACTACATCCGTCTTATCGCAATGAAAGGGCAAAAATGATGTCGTTTGATAGCCACGGTCGTGGTTGTCCTTCGCCCAGTCCCGGCCGACGTCGGTAACGTGGCCTATCACATCACCCATTCGGTTTTGGCCCGCAGCCTCCCCTAGATGAGTACCAATTCCCCAAAGGATAATCTGAACATCTTCAGCTGTGTATCGCTCGACTGGAATACCACGGATCAATACAAAACCACGGCCATTTTCTACTTCCTCCAATGCCCTACCAAGAGTGGCAGAAAAATGGTCGAGAGGAAAATCTGCATTGGTAATTGACGTCAAGGAAAGATTTAGGCTCTTAACTCGTTTGAGTGCTAATTCAATCTCATCGATTTCACTATCTTTGATGTGTAAAATCCATTTGGTAGAAGTAGTCATCTCTTGGGCAGTCCAAGCTGCCTCATTCTTTAGCGGCCCATCGGGATATTTCATAGTATTCCCTCTCGTCCTATTGAATTATATCCTACCGATTTCAATTGATAGTTACAAGAAAAGTACAGTTAGCCAAGTTCAAAATAATTCTTGAATTCACACCACTTATTTAAAATTTAAACTAAACGCACCAAATACATTTTCTTTCAATTTGTGGTAATCATATGCATACCGTTTGCCCTGCTTCGAACGAGATGGGTACAGAGATGCAAAAATACATTTGTCGAAAACTTTGGATTCTAGTAAATTTTTGGACTTGCTGCGGTTAAACACTAAATTATACAACTGTTTTCTATTACCTATATAGAGAACTCTAGAATTATAAAATTTTAATTTTGTAAAAACTTAAAATCTCAAAGAAAATAATAATAAAACACAGAGTAATATTTTTAAAACTATGCAAAGAGATCACCAAAACGTATTAGTACTTGGTACTTGTCAGATGCTTACTGGCACCGGGCGCGGGCTTTTTATGGTAACAGCACCCGCCGTCGGCCTTGCGATAGCTCCTCATTTGGCACTAGTTACTTTACCAACAGGTTTAATTGTGATTGGCAATGCGCTCGCAGCTATGCCTGCGTCGTTAATGATGCGTCGTTTTGGCCGAAAAACCGGATTTATTTTTGGAACATTTTTGGCAATTTCGAGCGGGCTTTCCAGCACCACTGCCGTCATATTCCAAAACTTTTGGTTATTAGCATTTGGTGGTTTTCTCTTTGGATTGTCCGCAGGTTTTGCACAACTATATAGATTTGCAGTCGCTGATGTTGCGTCCGAACAGTTCCGCAGCAAAGCAATTTCATTAGTTTTGGCTGGAGGTGTCTTCGCAGGGTTTGCTGGACCAAATTTGGCTAATTGGGGGAAAGCACTTATAGAAAATCACTTATTTGCAGGAGCGTTTTTATTTATGATAGGGACCGCAACACTGGGTACTATCACCCTTTTATTTCTATCAATACCAAATCTTACTAAGGCACAGATGGAAGGTTCCCAACGACCGCTGCTTGAAATCATGAAACAACCTGTTTTTATAGTGGCGGCCGTTTCCGCGACTGTAGCCCAAAGCGTAATGAACTTCTTAATGACATCTACTCCAGTCGCGATGATCTCTCAATGTGGACACAGTTTCAGCGCTGTTGCTATGGTAATTTCTTGGCATACAGTTTCCATGTTTGCGCCGGGATTTTTTACGGGGTCTTTAATCAAAAAATTTGGAGAAATTAAAATCATTTCAACTGGACTTTTGCTTCAGGCAAGTTGTATAGGTGTCGCTTTGTCGGGGGTCGAGGTTTTTAATTTTTGGCTTTCAATGGCGTTACTGGGTGTAGGGTGGAACTTTTCCTATACGGCTGCAACTAGTCTGATGACTACCGCCTACACACCGGCTGAACGCGCAAAAACTCAGGGAATGATGAACCAAATTATTTATACCGTCGTTGCCATCGGTTCTTTATCGTCTGGAGCATTTATTCATTTTTTTGGATGGAATTGGGTAAATATAGGAGCTACGCCCTTACTTGCCACTGCAGCAATTGTGACAATTTGGTTTGCTGGGCAAGATCGAAAAATAGAGAACATTTGAAATATTGAGCACATTGGTTGCGTCTTTATTCCGTCGGAATGAGAATCACTTTTCCCATCGTTTGACGGTTTTTTAAATGGTTATGCGCCTCAATAACTTTGGACATAGGAAAAATTTTTGAAATCACTGGTTTTATCTTTTCTCTTGCTAAAAGGTCAATAATCTCGTCGAGAGCATCTCTATGCTGGCCCTGATCCCAGGGCTTACCTCCAATATTGAGGCCTACCACATGGAGATTTTTAGCAAAAATTTGTTCGGGTGGAAGTGGCGGTAATTTTCCACTCGCACGTCCATAAACCATCAACACCCCCCCTGGTGCTAACGCATCCATACTCCTGAGAAGGACATCTCCGCCAACACATTCGAGAACGCGGTCAACCCCTACTCCTGAAGTGTGGTGCATAACTTCAGATACAAAATCCACTTTCTCGTAATTGATGCACTTTTCGGCACCAAGACGTCGCACCAAAGTTAGCTTCTCATCTGAAGAAGCTGTGGCTATAACACGTCCACCCCAAAATTTTGCTAACTGCACGGCAGCCGTACCAACGCCGGAAGCCGCCGCCTGTATAAGAATTGTTTCACCTGGGCGGATTGGTTTGATTGTTTTAAGCATATGATAGGCAGTCAAAAAGATAACTGGAATAGCCGCTGCGTCAACGAACGACAAGGCTTCAGGAATTGGAATGGTTTCAGATTTATGTGCTACTAATAACTCGGCCTGACATTCCGCCTTGGTGGTGCGACAAAACACACGATCACCGGTTGAAAAGTTCTTTACCCCGTTACCGCATTTCAAAACGATGCCTGCAGCCTCTGTACCAAGCGTCGCTGGAAATTCAGTCTCAAAATGGTAAAGCCCTGACCGTCGCATAAGATCAGCGAAATTCACTCCTGCAGCTTCTACCTTTATCAATAAATCATTGACCCTTGGAACTGGATCAGTTGTTTCCTCCCAACGCAAGACATCAGCTTCTCCGCACTCGTGATATCGAACTGCCTTCAAGGTTCAAGTCCCTTTACAACGCGCGGCAATACATCACCTGCTAACAAATCCAGTTGTTCCATACTCCAATCGACAGGGTTCATGATAAGATGTTCACATCCACCAAAGGCTTCTATCCTTTCTTGGATCCGCTCAGCAAGTTCCTCTACCTCCCCCACTAGGTAATGCTTCCGCCAAAATTCCAAATCCATGCCAGAAATCATGGAGAATTTTGGGATTGAAGCCTCCGGCATTTCTCCCTTCTTTAGAACATAAACGAAATTACAATACGCTTTACTTAGCGCTGATAACGGCCGATTAGCTTCTTCCAAAAAGACTTTTATTTGTTCCCAATCAACTTTGACCATTTCGGGTGTTGAGGGTGAATGCGGTATCCACACCGACGCGTATTTGGCAATTCGGCGCAAAACCGGAGTAATGTCAGGGACTTTTTGATCATAAATTTTTTCAAAGGGTTGTGTTCCTCCAGGCATCCAAATTGGCGGGGGTTGTTGTACCGGCTTTGGTTCCACTGTTATATCATCGAAATTATAAAACTGCCCGTGATAGGTAACATGGTCATCTTTCCACAGTGCCAAAACGGCTTCAACCAACTCATTCATTCGTCGCCCACGTTCATTCCGCGGAATATTCATCGCCTCAAATTCGTGGTCATTCCAGCCTACAGCAAGCCCGCAAATAGCACGGCCACCGGAAAGGACATCGAGTGTCGCCCACTCTTTGGCATAGTAAACTGGATTTCGAAAAGGGAGTGTAATTCCAAGAGGCCCGAGCTTTATCTTTTTTGTCACTCCTGCTAGAGCTCCCATTAGTACCATCGGCTCCAACCACGTGCGCACAGTTGCCGGCGGAACAGTAAGGAGGTGATCAATACAAGTCGCTGAGTAAAATCCCAGACCTTCTGCCCGACGCAAATAACTACCCATTTCCTCCAAGGTGGCTGTCTGAGACCCGAGAGAAAAACTGGGTACCCGAATACCAAGTTTCATTGCAATCCCTTCGTTAAATAGTTCTTCACCTACAGCTTTTCTAAAGACACAAGAATAAAAATGTAGACAACTTATAGAATGATTCTGTCAGGATTTTCAAAAATTGAGAAGCCTTAACCTTTTACCAAGGCTTTGGGCCCACTGCTGATCTATAATAATAGCTAGTCCCACCGCCTCAAAATTTAACCCATGTTTCTCTTAGAACAAACCCTTGGAATTCTTCCTAGAGTGTTACTATTCTTTTCGGAACTCCCTTTGTCCAGCTTGTTCCATCAACGGCAACACATCATCGATCCATTGGCGCAATTCATCTTTGTAATTGACCCAAGAGATTAGGCAGCCATCGATTCCCATGTTCGATAAAACCTCCAAACCATCGACGATTTGTTCCGGTGTCCCAACAAGGGGATACCCGCCATGGCCAGCAATAAAATGGAATTGAAACTGTTCCAATGCCTCTTGTGGAAGAGATTGAGCTTGGACACCGAAAATTTCCATCAAATTGTTGACTGCCACATAATCTCCCTTTTCTACCACGTAGTGGTTAAGATATTCCCTAGCCTCCTTCTCCGTTTCCCGGCAAACGACATAAACGTGGATCCACACTTGAATTTTTCGCCCCACTTCGTTTGCCCTCTTTTTCAGTTTATCAACTTGGTTTTTGCCAGTTTCAAGGTCGTGGCTTTTAAGAACCGCAAAATTCATATCGGCAATAGTAGAAGCAAATTCTTGGCCGGCTTCCGATCCTCCTGCGTTCATAATGGGGGGAAAAGGCGATTGTAAAGGCTTGGGCTGACTCCAAGCACGTTTTGATTTAAAAAAAGTACCGTTGAAGTCGAACTCTTTTTGCTCCGACCATAAACGACGGACAAAATCAACCCATTCAGCACCATATTCATACCGTTCATCATGGAGACGCCATTCTGCGCCGAACATATCAAACTCGTCTCTGAACCAACCACATACAACATTCAAACAAAAACGTCCTGAAGTAACATGGTCAACAGTAGTAGCCATTTTAGCGGCCATAACGGGATTGACGAGGGGCACGTGGCAAGTAGCAAACACACCAATATTATCTGTGATCGCTCCGATGCTAGAGGCCCAGGTAAAACTTTCATAGGTGGCATTGTTAAAATTACTCACCCCACCGTAACCGCGCCACCGGCCTACCGGCAATAGAACTTCGAATCCGGCTTTGTCCGACATAATTGCAATGTCTTTGGTATCTGGCCAGTTTAGCTGCCAGGCCTCTTCGACTGTGGTAATTGCCGATCCATGACTGCAGTTGAAGGCCATGACTCCTAACTTCATTCGATGATTACTATAAAGTGGATTGGTGTTTTGCCGATCCTGTTTCAAAGTTTTTTGTGTCATTAAGCCAAATCCTTTTGGTCATCCCTTCTTAAGTTACCACTATCGCCGATATTGATTTTGTTTCCTTAAAAAAATTCAAAGAAATTTTGGCGCACTTTCTCGGAGTTTTTGCATAGTGACCTCTAACAAGAAGGCATAAAGGTTATCATGGCTGGGCATGCCAGGATCAAATTCGCCTATACGTATCTTATCACCAAGTTTATGGTAGAGGTCACCAAGAATGTCGTTAACTGTTGTCGCATCGCTCTCTTTTACGGTCTCACCAAGTAGATCTGCCAGGGCTTTCGATTCATGCCGTTCTGGCGTGTCACCAAATTTAATTTGGCGGGCAGCGATGGCCATAGCGTTGGCAACCATCAGCGCATCATATCGTCGCTCCTCAGGCAAAAGCTCTAATAATTCTTCACGCAAAACCTGCCGCGCCATTATCAGGAGATCATCTCCCATTGGGCGTTCTCGCATCAGCTTGCCTTTCCGGTCATTTTCAGGATTTCTAATTCCAAGGCTGGAACCAAGTGGCTTGTGAGAGCCAACTCGAGGCTTTGTTCATCACCAGATAAGTAACGTTGCGCCTGCTGGAGAGCAATGACTGCCCACCGCACATGGGCCATGACTTCCCAATAAGAAACTGTATCTTGGTCAATACGTCGTTCCGAAACACTTTCGTAGGCCTGGTAAAAAGTTTCACGAGAACCTATACCACCAGCCTCCTTATCAATTCGGCCAAAACGCCAACACTTCGCACAAAACCACCCAATGTCTTCATGAAAGTCACTCCAGCCTGCAAATTCCCAGTCCAGAATCCCTGTTAGCTTGTTTTCTTCCACCATATAATTTCCGGTCCGAAAATCGTGGTGACAAAGCACGATTTCGGCCTTGGTTGGGGCATTCCGTTCCAGCCACCGCAACGCCCACTCCAAGACAGGGTGCGGGATGGTAAGGCAATCCAGGTAATTACGGAACCGGCCAATCCAATAAAGTGCCGGACTTGGTGTCGGTAATGGGAGAAAACTGAGATTCTCTTCTGGAGGTGATATTTTGTGGATTTTTGCAAGCTCTTCGGCGAGGTTTTTGACGAGGGTCTCACCGTTTTTTTGAAGGCGTTCGTCCTTGATCAGCCGATGACCGGCAGCATCCCCTCTTATCCGGCGCATAAGAAAAAAATCCCTGCCCAATACCGAGGGTTCCTGGCATAGCCACAAAACCTCCGGCACCTTTACACCGACCGCTAGAGCGGATTTGAGAAGAATAAATTCTTCTGTCCGGTTTAGGCTTTCTTCAATCTTGGATACAGCGTCTGTGCGGACCACTGCTTCCAGACGCCCAGAAAAAATCCCCCCAGTGATATCCAAATCTAGGTACCAGTTCTCCTGGATAGCACCGCCGGGTAACCGGCGTAACGCTGTAATTACAACGCTTTGAGCTTCCGCCGCCATGACAATAAAGTCCTGCAAACGGCCCTTTTTTGCTTCGTTTAGTTCCATGCCCAGAAATCTGTTTCCTCGTTGAGGAGAGTGCGGGACAACACCATTTTATGTACCTCAGACGCGCCATCCACTAGTCGGGCCTGACGCGCGTACCTATACATCCATTCGAGCAATGTATCCTTAGAATAACCTCTCGCTCCGCAAAGCTGTATTGCCGTATCAACAGCCGAATGCAGGGTATCGGCCACTTGAATCTTGGCCATAGAAACTTCTTTACGGGCAAAGTCCCCTTGTTCCAGTTTCCAAGCCGCGTGCATGACAAGAAGCCGCCCGATTTGAATGTCCTTTGCGGCCTCTCCTACCATCCACTGAACGCCTTCATGTTCGGCAAGGGTTGTTCCAAAGCTTTTGCGTTCCGCAACATAAGTGGAGGCGATTTCCAGCGCACGCTTAGCCAAGCCCAGCCAACGCATGCAATGGGTTAGGCGTGCCGTGCCAAGACGAATTTGAGTTACTTTGAGACCGTCTCCTATCTCAAGCAATCGGTTTTCGTCAGGAATCTCGAGTCCGTCAAAGATTAGTTCACAATGTCCCCCATGCTCCTCAGGCCCCATTATCGGGATGCGCCGTTTTATGTTCCAGCCGGGTTGATCCGCATCGAATAAAAAAGCCGTCAACCCCTTGCGCGGATCGTCAGAAGTCTTTGCGACAAGAATAAAGTGTTTGGCGCCCTGGGCACCGGTGATGAAGGTCTTATGACCGTGAATAACCCATTTGTCTCCTTTTTTTTCGGCGGTTGTCAGCATAGCGGAGGGATCGGAACCGGCTCCTGGCATTGGCTCGGTCATGGCAAATGATGACCGTGCCGTACCATCAATTATGGGTTGTAGCCAGCGATCTTTTTGCGCGTCATTCGGTAGAATCTTGTTCAGACAAATCATCGTGCCATCGTCCGGGGCTGCTGAGTTGAACACTACTGGTCCAAAAGGCGATCGAGCCATTTCCTCATAACAGGCTGCCATACCAACTAAACCTATTTCCTGTCCCCCCCGACTCTTCGGCATCTGAAAGGCCCAAAGACCGGCGTTTTTCGCCAACATGCGAAGCCGTTCTAGCGGTTTCAGGTCGATCATTTCATGTGCATCAAAATTGGTGGCATTGGACTCCAACGGTAGGATATGATCTGCAACAAAACTACGGATACGCTGACGGTAATCTTCTATCTCAGGTGCAAGTGAAAAATCCATGGTTTTAGGTTTCCATTGATTGGTCGAACTAAAGGGAACTGACCATGTGGCCACCATCGACGGTGACTACCGTGCCGGTCATATAACGCGAAGCTTCTGATGCCAATAACAGGAAGGACCCATCCAAATCCTCGAGTTGACCCAGACGCTGTTGAGGAATTCGCTCGATGAGTGACCTACCCGCTTTGCTGGCAAAGAATTCGCGGTTAAGGTCGGTTTCGATGTATCCTGGTGCCAGCGTATTAACCCTAATACCATGTGGACTGAGCTCCAGCGCCATTGCTTTGGTAAGGTGGATCAACCCCGCTTTGGATGCAGAATAGGCGGGGACGCTCCCAATGACCCGTAACCCCAATATAGAAGCAACATTAATGATGTTCCCGCCACGGGCTTTCTCCATCTGACGAGCCGCTTTTTGAGCTACTAGCCAAGCCCCTTTCAGGTTGGTGTCCATTACCTTATCCCAGGCGCCTTCGTCGTATTCCAGAAGTGACCTAGTGACGTTAATACCGGCGTTATTTACCAGTAATGTTATGGGTCCCAGCCTTTTTTCGGCAATGGTGAAGGCATCATCAATGCTGGTTGGGTCAGTGACATCCAATGTGAACGCCGCCGCCTTACCACCCACCGCGTTAATCTCAGCAGCTATAGTTTTAAGCTCATCCAGACGCCGTGCTGTGAGAGCAACTACCGCCCCCGCACGCGCCAACACCATTGCAAAATGGCGGCCGAAACTGCCAGAGGCACCAGTGATCAAAGCGCATTTACCGTTCAGGCTAAACAAATCATTCACAATTTTTGGGCCCTTTCGCGCAGAGCAAATTTTTGGATTTTACCCGTCGCAGTCTTTGGCAGCGGGCCGAAAACGAAATGGTGGGGACATTTGAAATGAGCCATATTGTCACGACACCAGTCATTAATTTCGTCAGCAGACACCTTTTCCGCACCGGGTTTAAATGCAACAAATGCACAGGGCGTTTCGCCCCAGGTTTTATCAGGTTTAGCAACAACCGCTGCCTCCATCACTTCGGGATGCTGATGCAGCACTTCCTCTATTTCAAGACTGGAAATGTTTTCCCCCCCGGAAATAATGATGTCTTTGGAACGGTCTTTGATTTCCATATAACCATCAGGGTGCATAACGGCCAAATCTCCCGAGTGAAACCAACCTCCAGCAAAGGCTCCATTGGTAGCTTCGAAATTCTTCAAATACCCCTTCATCACTGTGTTCCCGCGTACCATCACTTCTCCGATGCTCTTACCATCCGCGGCAACAGGTTTCAGGGTTTCAGGATCTGCAACCAGAAGATCAGTTAACGTGGGGTAGCATACACCCTGGCGGGCAATTTTGGTTGCTTTTTCCTTTGGCGTTA
>JAYZBC010000064.1:0-32619 GCA_036339375.1 Pseudomonadota bacterium
CTATGCTTTATGTGGTTACCAAACCTTCTAAACCAGAAAAAGGCATTTTTCTGTCCATGCAGGGGGGCGCTGAAGGATGCCTCTACGGAAATCGTGGCCCCGTCCAGGATGAAGAAACTTTAATTGCAAATGCCGGCCCGTCAGAAATGCACCCGTCGTTTATGATAAGGAGTACCGATGATTGGACTAAATATGGTTTAAAAGTTATTCACCCCAATTGCCCTAACGTGTCTTTTGATAGCAACGATTCTATTTACACATCGGCTATCAATAAAATTTTAATCAAGGAAAACCCACATAACTTGCCAGTGTTTGTTGCCGGCTTGAGTATTGGGAGTATTCGGGCCGCTAATATAGCCTCCCGGTTAGGCCAAAAGATTAGGGGAACAATTATACTATCAGGTTCTACTGATGATACCCACGATGGAACTATGTTTGACTCACCCCTAAAACAAGCAAATTCAAGTTTTTTAATGATCATGCACAAAAATGATAAATGTTCCTCCTCAGAAAGTTTGGATGGACTTAAAAGTTTTTCTGAAGAACTGACAGGGGTAAACGACAAGAAGATCGTGCAAGTGGAAGGAGGGTTTGCTTCAATGAGCTCTGGTCGTCATGCTTGGTGCGACACCCATTCCCATCATGGATTTTGGGGAATGCACAACGAAGTTTTAAAAATCATAAAATCTTGGATTTTAAAAAGGATATGAATTGCCTGTTACTGCCTGGAGAAGCCGTAAAAGAATTTCTGCTCAACGAAAACGGTCTTTTAAATAAATTGGGTATTGCAGATCCTAGTTTTGGATTATAAGACATAAAGCCTTAAGGATGCTTCAACGGTACACTCATCTGAGAGCAGAAGATTTAGCCATGAAGTTAGGATAATAGAATAATACCCCTATCTCATTACTGGAACGTTTTTGATGGGACACTGGCCTTAAATTCTGACTCCACAAATACCAAATTTTATGTAAACCTTTTGGCATGAAACGTATCCTGCCAGCACTGGTCTTTGTGGTCCTTCTGTTTCCTTCATTTGCATTGGGTGAGACGATGGCCAACTTGGTCATAAAGGACGGTCTTTATTACAAGAAGTTGGCCGATATTCCGTTCACTAAGCCGGTGACGGGTAGGATTCAGGGGTCGATCGAGAACGGCAAATTTATCTATAAACAGAAAATCATCCTAACTGCCACTGCCAAAAAGTCAGCTCTTGAAAAGGCACAGGAAGTATGTGCTGAAATTGGATTTAAAAAAGGTACAGAAAAATTTAACGATTGTGTTGTGCAATTTCTTAATTGTTTTTCAAACGCTGTTAATTATTTTTAGAGCCCCCCCCATCTCTGGGCACAAGATTTAGCCATGAAGTTAGGATAATAGAATAATACCCCTATCTCATTACTGGAACGTTTTTCTTAGTTAAATGCTTGGTGAAATAGAAATAAAAGCCTTTCTTTATTTCATATGTTTTTTAAAGAATGCAATTGTTCTTTTATAAGCGTCTTTAGTGACTTCTTTATTATAACAACAGTCTTTCCACCTAGGAAGATGTCCCAGATCCCAACCATGTTCAGCATTTTTATAGATATGGGACTCCAATTTTGCCTTAGATCCCCTAATTTCGTCCCACGCTGATTCTGCATCAAATACATCTTGTTTACTGTCGCTGTCACCGTGTAATGCAAGCATTGGCGAGCTGTTTTCAGAAAAATATTCCATTGGGTATTCGTTTTCACAATCTGAACCAGAGCATGCTTTCCAGACACCGTAATAGGAAACACCCGCATTCACCAATGCCTTGCCGCTCAGGAAGCCCGCCCAAAATCCGCCGTTTGAATAGCCGACAGCAAAGATATTATTTTTGTCGACCTTGGGGTCTTTTTTCATTAATTCCACAATTTCTGCTAACTCTTTTTCAATTGGTTCTCTATATATAGAAAATGTGTCCATCCTGTTTTCAACTTTTATGCGGTGTCTCCATAAAAAATAAGGAAAAT
Source organism: Pseudomonadota bacterium (assembly GCA_036339375.1). GTDB lineage: Bacteria > Pseudomonadota > Alphaproteobacteria > MPNO01 > UBA2964 > JAYZBC01. Next base: position 1,998 of record JAYZBC010000064.1, read on the forward strand.
AGACAGCGAAACCAGAATCATTAAAATCCCATAAAACGTGTTCAGTCGTCCTAGGCCCCCCGCTCGAATGCAATACAATAACAGCTGGAAAAGGCCCCGCACCATCAGGATACAACTTCTGGTGATAAATGGGTTCGGCCGACACCGTTCCCAAATGGCCTAAATAAATGGCAAATGTTAGCAAGATTGGTGTCATTATTTGTTTTAACATTGGGAAACCGATTTTTTGAATTAGGTTGCTCGAGATTACTTCTTTTTAGCCGAATTAACCAATAATTAAACAGGTTTTACTTTACCAGCCTTGAGCATGATGAAATAGCTTCGGGTAAAGTCGTCATAAAAGGGACCTTTAAGGGGCCCTACAAAAACCGTGACAAAAGTGTATATGGGTCTTCCCATACCCGAGATATGTCACGGTCTAAATTTATTCATGATATCAATTTCTTAAGGTGCTTTTTCTGGGTCTTCAGATACGAAATCAAGGGTAAATTCGTATCTGTACAAGGGGATTCCTTTGGCTTAATCCTTATACTGGACTTTTTTTCAAGGACCTAGTTGTGTAATTGAGTTTTATTTACCGTGCTCTTTGAGAAACTCAAGCGTTTTTTCCCATGAATCTTTTGCCATTTTTTCATTTTCCCCACCGAGGGAAGCCTTAAATGGATTATTTAAAATTTTTGGATAAAAATTCATTCACCCTTTTGACTGCTGCTTTAAAAGAGGGTTCGTGAAAAGCCTTTTCAAATTCGCCCACCGAAGGGTGTTCCTTTGTTCTAGCATCACCCAACTCGTCAAACTTTCTTACGGCTCCTTTAAAACCAATAACGCTAATGGATCCAGAATCATTTTCTTCCAGTAGTTCTTCGTAACTTTCCACGGATTCAAGCGTATCATCCTTGCCGTATAGAATTAGAGAGGGTTGTTCTATGGGTCCAGAGCCTTCCCACTGGGGATTCTCGGTGACATATTTCAAATTGGGATAGAAGGCTATCGTGCCTTTAAAACCGCCATGGGGTAAATTTGTTCTCGTAGAAAATTTTTGCGCAAACAATGCGGCGGTTCCCCCCCAGGACCATCCAATCAGGCCAATCTGATTTTTTTTGACATAGGGCTTTGACACTAAAAATGCATACGCACCCATTGCATCGACCATACGTTGTCTCATACTTACGACATCCCAATTCCTCATAATTTCACCCCGATTGGGGTCTGAATCATCAGTATCGTGATCGCACAAATGACCCCTCGTACAATAGCTATCTACGAAAAGAACAACAAAACCGTTTTTAGAAATTTCCTTTGCCCACCAAAGTTGGTATGGAAATATTCCACCGGCCCCGTGTAATGCGACCAGTGTTGGAAAAGGCCCGTTACCCGGAGGTTTATATAAACGGGCATTGAAATTTTCCCCGTCTCCTCCCATGGAAAGACCCTTTATCGTAACGTTATGATTGTCCGCTACTGCAGCTTCATAATCTTTAAATGTTACCGCTTTTGTATCAGTAGAATGGGTGCCAATAAAAAGAATGATAGCTAAAGTAAGGGCTATTAACTTCCCACCAAAAATCATCGTAAATACTCCAAAAATTTTATAGTCAATCTTATTTTCAAAGGTAGAAAATTGCTGAATTTAAGATGAACAATATATCTAATTTTACATAAAATTTTCAATGTCCTTCTAAGTAAAGACCAAACCGGTTGGTTATTGTGATGAAGCATTTGTTTCAGAAGAAGAAGGGGGAGGAACAAAAAATCAGGAGAAATTAACTATTATAGGTAATGAATTTGTAAGCCAGTTTGAACAAGACTAAATTTTTTCTTTTATTTTAACCATGAAGATAGTAAGGCTAATTTTATGAAGAGACCTTTTATCTCGATCAGCTTTATTCTTATCTTCCTGCTATTTGGTGGGAAGACGGAAGCGGCTCGTGTTCTGAATGACATATCGTCAGATAAAGAGAGCTACACCGCACATTTAACTTTGCCGGAAGGTTCAGGCCCTTTTCCGGTGGTTGTGTTAAGCCATGGAAGAGGTGGAGCCAAGGGTTTTTATTATAATTGGGGCAAACAAATGACAGAGTGGGGTTTTGCTGCCATCGCAATGGATCACTATACCCCCCGTGGTCATGGTCGTCGCCTGACCCATGGCATAATGAGTACGAGTGAATCGTTTGATGTTAGGCGAGATGATTTGATATCCATTTTGAAAGTCATCAAAGACGATAAGAGATTAGATAACACCAAAGTGACATTAGCGGGTTGGTCCCGGGGTGCTGGTTTTGTGGGTCACGGGATTTTGGATCAAGAGACAAGGGAAGAGGCTGAATTTGAACACCCCATCAAAGCTGCTGTGCTTATTTACCCGCAAAACGAGATTTTTTTCAAAAATTTTGATGAGAAATTCAATCTTCCCGTTATCTTATTGACGGGTAACGAAGATTATATTTGGGAGCATGGTTGGGAGGCTAGTTGGAAAAATTACAAAAACCAAAACCATCCCCTGGTATTAAAATTATATGAGGGGGCAACCCACACCTTTGATAATCCCTATTTTCGAAAAAAAAGATGCCGAGAGGCTAGCTTGGGGCCTCACTGCAAATTATATGATGAAGGTAGCCATAAACAAAGCATCGAAGATCTAGAAGCTTTTTTAACAAAGTACGCCCAATAGCCAATCCATTTAATAGCCTTAATTAATAAGGTTTTTTTATTCACTCGCCTTGGGCATGATGAAATTGCCTGAGGTAAAGTCGTCATAAAAAGGGGACTTGGGAACATAAACCTATATCATTAGGGATAAGTTTTTTCTTATTGTAGGGGAGTTGAAATCAAATGTTCCAGTGGCACAGGGAATTTTCAGAAAATTTCCGTAAGAAACTAAACCTCTCTCACTATGCGGTTTATTGGATATGTTGGTTAAAAGGGTTACTTACAGGTTTAGTTATCTGGTGGATCCTTTCCTAAAATTTTTAGAGTAATCATTCATTACCCTTAGCTCATTACTGGAACTTTTTTTGATGTTAGATCCGTAGGTATGGCTTACTAAACTCCCCTCCATATATCTAAATAGCAAAGAGCCCCCATTCTTTGAGGTGGGGGTCACTAATTTGGTCCACTATAAGTCCAATGATTGGGTTTTTTATCTATACAGACCATTTAAACTTGTTATGATTTTGGGGCAGGGCGTTACGGACCTACACTCTGTAAGTGTTGAGAAAACAACTGTTTGGGAAGTTACTAGTCATAGGAACATAGAGCTTCACAATGGTGGCTCAGCGGGAGAGCACTACGTTGACATCGTAGGGGTCACTGGTTCAATCCCAGTCGTGCCCACCATTCATATCAATGCTTTCGCCTTGATTGGACAATGGAAAGAGCAAATTTATGACAAAGAAACCCCGAATTGCTTATCTCTCGGGTGCAAACGCTACCATTAGTAACAGTCCACCGCTAGTAACAAGCAACAAAGCGCGTAAACGGTATGGCCTACCAATACGAAAAAACCCGGATGGTAGTGAAGCCCAATTTGATGTGCTCCGTCCCCAGCGTCTCGCCGCCCCGGTAACGGTTTTTGTTGAACAGTTCAGCGCGCACCCGTTGGAGTCAGATGCATCTGAGCTTTATGGCCGACCCGACGGATATATTGATACAAATGGTGCTTTTCACGAAGAAATAAAAAACGATCTTGATATTCCAGTCTATCGCATTGATCTTAATCCTGCTGATGGGCTTTACCCATTGCCCTATATGGCTCGTCAGTCAGATGGGAGTGCTTGGGAAGACGATTGCGCTTTCCCCTTGGCCCCCGTCGAAAAATCCCGCCAGGCTTATTACCCTGACGGTTCTCGTATTTTTGAAGAAATCGACCGGTTCGGAATAGACGAAAATGGTACGGGTAATTTAATTTCTCGCCGAGCGGAGATAGATTTTTTTCGGGTAATGCCATCAGGTGGTTATACTAAAGGTTTATCGGAAACACGTCGGACAGACGTGGGTAATGGCGATATCTCTGAAGAAATGATGGGGCGAGATTTTTTTGCTTATCGTCCAGTGCATCTAGCGAGCTCACCTTCGCGCGGTTGGCTTGCGATCATTGTGAATAGAGTACAAGAAATTTTAGATACTGAGAATTATCTTGGTGCCATTTGGACACAGGGGAGTCCAAGGGTGGAGGAAACGCTTTATTGGCTTAACTTATTACTTGATACACCGCTTCCGGTTTGCGGGAATGCTGCCCAGCGCACACACGGTGAAATTAGTAATGACGGGCCTAAAAATTTGGTCGATTCTGTTGATTACATTACCTCGAAAGTCTGGGAGGGTGAAGAAGGTAAAAACCGTGCCGGATTGGTAGTCATTCAGGAACAACAAATTTTTGCAGCTCGCGAAGTACAAAAAGGAGAAGCGCGACCAGGCGGCTATGTGACGACAGGAGGGCACGGCGGTATCCTCGGTGCAGTACGTCACGGGATGAGCCCAGTTCTAAACTATTTGCCAGGTACTAAACACACATATCTCTCAGACGTGAACCGTACTCGATTACCGGAAAAAGTGACAGGTTGGTTGCGTAGTGGAGATATTTTTGAAGCTGTGGATGTGGATATTAAAAATGAAGATGGCTCCCTGAGACCTGAGGGAATTCCCATGGTTACCATTTTGAAAGAAGGGAACTACAGCTCAGAAACCTGGAACAGCGAACCGGAGCGAGAGGTCGATATACTTGCCCAAATGAAAGATAATCTTATAAATGCCCCTCTCTCCGGTTTTGTAGTCGAAGGGCAGTCCCCATATGGTTCTATGACGAATTCCGAGCGCAACAAACTGATGGTTAATTCCGTTTTTAGTGGCATGCCAGTGGTTCGCGTAGGACGGGGCAACAATGATGGCTTCTCAGCACCAGCGGGTGTATTCCTTGGCGGTGGAAATCTTACCTCTACGAAAGCTCGCCTTTTGCTCATCGCCTGCCTAATGAAATTTGGGGCCCTGCCACCGGCAGTAGACCCTCTTAACCCTACGAATGTAGAAAGGGCTGCGACAATGGACCGGCTGAATAGATATCAAGCCGTTTTCGATGTACACTAATATTTAATCTCTTGTGTCTAATACTATAAAACCTCTCTGCACCATCTTTTTAATGTGGGTTGCCGTGTGGGGTATATGCTGGACTTTTGTAAAAGCAAAGGCAGAAAAGCTCCTCCTAAGGGTGCTGTTCCTGTGATAGCTGAAATAAACGAAGAAAATGGATGCTAAGTGAAACGTGAAATTGTGGAGTTAGGGGGGACAGCATTTTTTTGAGACAGATGTATCTTCAAATTCATCCGTCTCAGAGATGGTAAACAAAACCTTAAAAAAATATGGGGAAGATAGACGTACTTATCAATAATTCGGCCTTATTTTCACAAATCACCATGGCGCCATTTTGGGATCTGCCGCTTGAAGAGTGGTATAAAGTGATGAAGGTTAACATCACCGGCTCTTTTTATTGTGCTCGTGCAGTAGTTCCTGTTATGCAAGATGCGGGTTGGGGACGAATAGTAAATATCACTTCCGGGACCGTCTCGCTGGGTTCTGCAAATTACTTGCATTACATTACTTCCAAATTCGCGATGATTGGTATGACAAGATCAATGGCACGTGAATTAGGTCCGTGGAATATTACCGTTAACACTTTTTGGCCCGGGATTATAAAGACCGAAATACCCCGGCCTTCAGCTCCCGACAAAGTTTTTGAGATGTTTCGCAAACAACAATGTTTCTCACGACTTACAACAATCGATGACCTAGCCAAACCAATGTTTTTTTTTTGCTCCGAGGAAGAAAATTTTATGACTGGCCAAATTTTTGAGCCGGATGGGGGTCTTAGTTTCAATTAAAAGTAAAAAAAACCATAACCGGTGGTTTTTAATTGGAGTTTATAATTTCTTTTAACATTTTGGCTCTCGACCGTACGGGCTGGTTACCGTTAAAGTTAGATGCCATGAACAAGAAAAGGGGAAAATGTTGGAAACCGGGCGCATTGACGTTCATCATCATTTGTTAACGGATTTTTATATAAAAGCGCAACAAAAAGCAGGCATTTCAGGGACTGCCTATCGTGGATTTCCCGAGTGGACACCGCAACACAGCCTTTCGGTGATGGAGAATGAAGGCATTGCCACAACAATTCTTTCTTTCACATCTCCGGGAATTTGGTTTGGGGATATGTCTGAAACCAAAATGCTTGCTTGTCAGTGTAATGATTATCTTGCCAATTTATCAGAACACTTTCCGGGCCGTTTCGGTGGTTTTGCCTTTCTCCCTTTACCAAATATTGATGCTGCAATTGAAGAAATATCAAGAATATATAAAGAACTCAGCCTTGATGGTATTACGTTACTGACCAGCGTGGATAATAAATATATAGGGCATCCGTACTTTGAACCGGTATTTTCAGAACTTAACCGGCATAAAGCGGTAGTGTTCATTCATCCCTGCTATCCCCCGGGGACGGAGGCTGATGGCTGGGATATCCCACGAATGTTGATTGATTACCCTTTTGAGACAACTCGTGTCGCAATAAATCTCATTTTAAAAGGAGTTTTGGTCCGTTACCCGGACATAAAATTCATCCTATCTCATGCGGGAGGTACATTACCATTTTTGGCCCATCGCGTTTCTATTTTCGATAAAATGACTCAATTTAAGGAAAATTATTCGGAGGGTGCACTTTATTACCTAAAACGTTTTTGGTTCGATACCGCACTCTCCGGTAACAAAGTGCCACTTAGTGGGCTGACTTCTGTTGCAGATAAAACCCGAATTTTATTTGGGACAGACTATCCTTATATTTCTTCCGATGTGGTAGCTAAGGAAACTGCCGGTTTTGATGCTTGGGAGGGATTCACGGAAGCGGAACATTTGGCAGTGAATCGTTGCAATGCTGAATTATTATTCCCAAGGTTTAAGAAATAGCCACTGTTATAAATTGCTTCACAAGGATTCTATATCCCGACTTTTCTCAAAAATTTAATTATGCTAACGGAGATATATTAAAATTAACATAATCAAACTTTTCGCCAGTATTAATTTAAAGGAATCAATTAGGTGACGATAGAGCTTTTTCATAATTCAATGTCGACTTGCTCACAAAAAGTACGTGTGACTTTGGCCGAGAAAGGCCAAGAGTTTATTTCACATCATTTTAATCTTCGTGCGGGTGATCAGCACAAACCTGAATACCTTGCTATTAACCCAAATGGTGTAGTCCCCACGATTATCCATGATCGAAAGGTAGTCTACGAATCTGCAGTAATAGACGAATATTTGGAGGACCTTTTTCCTAATCCTCCGTTACGTTCTTTCAAACCTTTCGAAAGAGCTAGAATGCGTCTTTGGATAAAACAACTTGATGAAGGGTTACATGCTGCGAGTGCTACCATCAGTGCCTGCATTGCATTTCGTTATCAGTTTATGGAAGGGAAAAATGAGCAGCAGGTCAAAGCCACTTTAGACGGTTATGTTGATCCGCTAAAACGTAAGCGCATGACAGAGAATGTTCTAAACGGAATAGGCTCACAATTTTTTAAGCCTGCCATTCAGCGTATTTTCAAGATGGTTGATGAAATGGAGAGAGCTCTCCAAGATTGCCCTTGGATTTCAGGTCCAGAGTTTTCTTTGGCTGATATTGCTTTCGCACCTTACGTTACCCGTTTATTACACTTACATCAGGACTGGGCTTTTGAAACCAGACCCAAACTGGCTAGTTGGCTAGAATGTATCCAAAATCGGGAGTCTTATAAAAAGGGAATGAAAGATTGGTTTGACCCCGACTTCTTGACTCTAATGGCAGAAAAGGGGCGCGAAAGTCAAAAAAGAGTGAAGGTAGTTCTGAATTCCAGCTGATTTGTTAAAATGGGTTTTTTTTTTCAAAAAAAAATATTTGTCAGGAATTTATTTAGACTTGCACGTGTAGGATTATAGATTAACAATTTTAAATGTGTTAGCAAAGTTTCATGATGTTGAAGCCAGGCGATTTTGCACCAAATTTTGTATTGCCAGATCGGCAAGGAGGTCCGCAATCAATTTTTTCACAAGAATTAGCTGGGCAAACGATCTTCGCCTTTTTAGTCAATTCGGCTTCTGACTTTTGTGAACACTTTTTATCTTGGATTGAAAGTCAAAATAAAACGTTTTTGAGTAAAAAAGTTAAGCCTCTGGTAATAGCAAGCTCTCAAACAAAAAATTTTGAAAGTTTTAAAGAGTTTAAAAAGACTGAGGTCTTATATGATCTCGATCTTCGATTTTCGGAGTCGTTAGGTTTCGCAAAACCGTTTTCAACTCTGGCTGTGCTTATTGTCAATCGAAACGGTCGAATTATTAATTTACTGGAGGATTGTAACCTTGGAACCTTATTAGAACAGCTAATAGTTTACTGTGATGCTGAAATTAACTGTTATCCTCCACATACTATATCAAATCAGACCCCCGTTTTAATGATTCCACGAATTTTAGAACAAGATGAGTGTGACCAATTTATTGTTCACTGGGCGCTCGGGGAAAAACGCCAAAATGAAATATCAAGTGGAACAATTGAAGATAATAAGCGAGGAAGTAGCAGCGAGGTAAAACGTCGAACAGATGTACTTGTGCCAGACGATCATACCCTCAATAAAATAATTCAAACACGGATCAATACAAGAGTAATACCAGAACTAACTAAAGCCTTTCGTTTTAATGCAAAGGCATATGACGTAATTCGAATTGGATGTTACGACAGTGAAGTTAAAGGTTTTTTTAGGCCACACAGGGATACCCTGAGTGACGATCCGGAAAACCCTAGAAAATTTGCTCTTAGTTTGAATCTTAATGATGAATATACTGGGGGTGCTATTCGGTTTCCAGAATATGGGGCTCAAACATTTTCGCCCGAAAAAGGAGGCGGCATAGTTTTTTCCTGCGCCCTTCTACATGAGGCGCTTCCTGTGGAGTCAGGCCAACGGTTCGGAATTTTCTTGTTTTTCACTTAGAACTTTTTGTGACAAGAACAAACAAAAATTAGCAATAGTTCGATCAATTCTGCCTTTATTGAAATTAGGGCACAAAACCTGGGCGAATAATTTCTACATCCATATTGAATGCAATTGAGATTCTTTCCATTTCGCCTTGGTAAGGATTTACATAATGGTATAACCAGGAAGGAAAAATTATTAGTAGGCCGTCTTCAGGTTCGATTTTTTCTTTACCCCCATGGATATTGCCCGGCCTTGGGTCCATAAATTCTATAAGGCCATTATCTGGTATAGTTTTATCAGGCCTTCCTAGTGAAACATAATAAACTGCTGACCAAACAGCACCAGGATGGTTATGAACTTTGTTATAGGCACCGTTGCGGAGTAAATTAACCCACGCACCCCCATAAGGGGTTACCTTAATTTCATCACCCTTTTTTATGGGAAAAACGGTTGAGGTCAAATCTTCTGTAGTTTTGGTCACGAAATTGCATAATTCTTGAATTTCGGGTTCAGCCCAGTCCCAAAGATCACCCTTTGAGTGCCATCCCCCAACATTGCTAGTACTCGTGCCGGGATCAGTTTTTTCGTGTTCTAAAACAATTTCACGGAGACGAACATTCTTCATAACAGAACCAGGCATTTGGCGCCGGACTAGAGTGGTTGGAAAAAGCGTCACTACCTCTTGGTTTGAAAATCCTGACGATGCTTTAGAAGCAGAATTTGTGCGATTTTTGACTTTCATCTTTTATTTTTTCCAAACTTGGATATAACGTTTCTTAAATTCCTAGGCTACAGGCTGATTGGCGTCAACTTTATCAATTTGCACCATAGTTGGGGAAGTGATTTGGGAAAACCACAAAAGTTTTGGTTAGTAAAATTCATATTAGACCGTTGATTGGTGTAAAAAAGCTTGAAACCCAAAAGGAAATTTAGTCCAAAATTATTAATTTTCTGAACTGTGAATTTTTATTTTATTAAAAAATTTTTCTTATAAGTTTTAAGAACGATGAAATCAAAATTCCGTTAGCATTGCACATTTCAGAATTAATTGAAAAGTGATGGTGCCCCTCGACTTTTACCAAACTACACTTTAACCCCTTTTTTTTCCATGCATCCGCAAAAGCAATACTTTGACGTTGGAATTCATCAGTTTCTTTGGACCCAAATCCGATTATTAAAGGACATCCCCCTTCTGGGATTTGCAAAATTGGACTATTCCGAAAGGCTTCACTCTCGTTAAGTTTAAGAAAACTATTGCGGAATGAAAGGCGTACAGGCTCAAGATCATACATGCCACTAACTAACAGTCCACCTTTTATAACATTCTTTGGCAAATCAAAATCTTTACTCCAATCGGTAACTACCATCATTCCCGCTAAGTGAGCCCCTGACGATTTGCCAAAGACATAAAAATTTTGTCGGTCACCACCGTAAGTTTGGGCATTTTGCCACAACCAAACAATTGCTGCTCGACATTGGGCTATGAGGCTATCCATCGTGATGTTAGGTATGAGTGTAAACCCAACAGAAACAAAAAGAATACCGTTTGCATTATAGATTGTTAGACTTTCAATATTGCTGGATTTACTGCCACGGCTCCATCGTCCGCCGTGGAAAAAAATTACTACTGGTGATGGGCAATTTTTTTCCGTAGTGTAGATATCAAGGAGTTGTTCAGCTTCTGGTCCATACGCAACGTCAAACAAACCTTTTGCCATCTCACCAACTCGGTGACTTTCTGCTTCTGTTTGAGCTAAAAATTTATCACCTTCAGGAACAATACTTCGATGCTCGTATTGTTGGTCGAGCTCTTCTTGTGTGTAGTCAAGATAAATCTTCCTATTCATTTCATACCTCTGCCTTCAAACTAATTTTTGAGATAAAATTAAACAATACCAAGCAATATGGAATTTTAGAAAAAATACACATTTTTTTATTTAGAGTTTGGAACGAAAAGCCGAAATTGCCCTACTAAGCTATAAAAATTTTATTTTCCGATAGAACCTACGTTTCAAATAGATTTTATAATTAAACAAAAGGTGACCTTAGGAACAGTTATATAAAAATCTGTTATCCCTAGAATTTTTAGCACCATAAATTAAGAACGCGATTAAGTTGACATAATAAACCCACAAAATACTATTTCAATTTCAACGAAAACTGAGAGATACCCCAAAATTAAACACAAAGGGTTTTTGGATGAATAAAATGGAAGGCACGGCTTATGGTTATACTGCTGTTACTCCCAAAGAGGATGAATTTTTAACCAGAGTTGATTTTGGTTCCCCTATGGGTGAATTGTTAAGAAGATATTGGCAACCCATAGCGTTGTCCTCTGAACTTCAAGATTTGCCCAAGCGAATTAAAATTCTTCACGAGAATTTGGTTGTTTTTAGAGATTTAAAAGGTCGGGTGGGTGTTCTTGATGCCCATTGTTGCCATAGAGGAGCTTCATTGGAATATGGAAGGATTGAACCCGAAGGTATACGCTGTTGCTATCATGGCTGGCTATTTGACGTTAAAGGTTGTTGCCTTGATCAACCCTGTGAACCTAGCAAGAGCAGCTATAAAAATGAAGTGAGACAACCCTGGTATCCTGTAAAGGAATATGGCGGGTTAGTTTTTACTTATATGGGGCCACCAAATTCCCTGCCCGAATTTCCCTATTACGATATACTTCTGCGTGACGATGTTGAACTTCTTGCATATCGTAACCACACAAGGGGTATAGTGGCAGAGTGTAATTGGTTGCAAATACAGGAAAATGCTGTTGATCCAATGCATACCTTCGTCCTGCATTCTTCAAACAGCGGCAACCAATTTACGCCAGCATTTGCGATGTTACCTAATATAGATTTTGTAACGACCCCAAACAGCGTTCAATATATTCGAAACGCCACTCTTCCTAACGGCAATCGATTTCATCGTATTGGGGAAGTATTTATACCAAATTCTCGCTCTTTACCTTCGCAAACTCCGGAAGGGCAAAAACTAATTAAGGAGCCCGGACGTTTTGTTGGTTGGTGGGTACCAGTTGATGATACTCATACGATTGGATTTCACATCGAAGCGCTCCCAGTCAACAATGGAAAACAGGAAAAGTCGGTATGGGCGGAAGCGGTGCCAGGCCTTTCAAATGATAAAGTGCCGACTCCCGAAACTTATGAGGATACTCAACGCCGACCGGGCGACCGAGAAGCCCAGACAAGCCAAAGACCAATTGCTGTACATTCACTGGAGCATCTTGCAACTTCTGATTTGGGAATTGTGAAATTCAGGCGTTTGTTGCGTGATTCAGCGGAGGCGGTACAAAAAGGCGATGATCCACCAGGTACTTTTCGGGATGTTGATAAACCAATCATTAAAGTTGGTTCTAAGAACGAAATTTTACCGCCGGAAAATTAATAAAAATTGAAGTTAGTAAATTTCGAAGAGAGCTTTCACAATTTAATTTTTTATGGGTTCAAATTAAAATTGGAAATTATTTTACTTAGGACAAAAAGGTAAACTGCAAATTATTTTAACTTTTTTGTGTGAGTAATTGATCAAAGTAGTTAATCGTCTTTTCTAGACCAGTTTGGAGATCAATTTTTGGTTTCCAGTTCAATAGAGTCTCTGCAAGTGTGATATCGGGGCACCGTTGTGTTGGGTCATCGTTTGGAAGTGGTTCGAATTTGATTTTAGATTTTGATCCAATCATTGAAATAATCTGCTCCGCTAGATGAGAAATTTTCATTTCTACGGGGTTGCCCAAATTAATTGGGCCAGTAATTTCATCGGGTGCAGACATCAGGCTTAAAAATCCTTCTATCATGTCGTCTACAAAGCAGAAAGCTCTGGTTTGAGAACCTTCTCCGTATATGGCTATGGGATCACCCTTAAGGGCTTGGACAATAAAATTTGAGACGACGCGCCCATCATCTGGGTGCATACGTGGCCCATAAGTATTAAAAATACGAGCTACTTTAATTTTTACCTTATCTTGACGCCAATAATCAAAGAACAATGTTTCTGCACAACGTTTTCCTTCGTCATAGCAAGCACGTTCCCCTGTCGTATTTACATTTCCGCGATAATCCTCTGTCTGGGGATGCACTTGGGGGTCCCCATAAATTTCAGAGGTAGAGCTCTGAAAAATCTTCGCTTTCAGTCTTTTCGCAAGACGTAACACGTTAATTGCCCCCAAAACGTTTGTTTTCGTTGTTTGCACTGGGTCAAACTGATAGTGGATCGGAGAGGCTGGGCAAGCGAGATTATAAATTTCATCCACCTCCGCATTAAGTGGCAAACAAATGTCATGGTGTAAAACTTCAAAATTGGGACTTACTAATAATGAGGCAATATTACTTTTGCGCCCGGTAAAGTAATTATCAACGCAAATGACATCGTTTCCTTCCGCGAGAAGGCGTTCGCATAAATGAGACCCGAGGAAACCTGCCCCCCCTGTAACTAAAATACGTTTGTTTAATAATCCCATAAATTTTCTCGTATAAATTTAAATTTGAAGTGGTGGAGAAAGACTTTTACCCATTTAATTCATTTAGCTCAAATGATGTAAACCAAAGATTTCTTTAGGCATATAAAAGGGAGAATCGCTCCAAAATGATTTATTTCGATTTATTCTGCTGCTGTTCTCTCTAACAAGGGTTTGTATTTATCACAAAGTTTTCGCCAATTTACCGCCCGTGTTTTTTGAGCCTGTTCAACAGACATTGGGATATCGATGAAAGGAGGTCGTAATGGGCCCGGGTCACAATATCCAGCATAACGTATTGCAATTTTTGCTGCCGTTTCCCGCCAAGAATAATTGGGTTTATTGTCTAACATTACAGGTGAAATCGATAAATAAATTTCTTTTGCTAAATCAAAATTTTCTGTAACAACAGCATTATAAAGGGCTAAAACTGGCTCCGGTCCCATCCATGCTTCGATTGACCAAAAACCCTCTGCACCAAGTTTGTGGAAGGGATGAAATTGGTTCATGTTGCAAAATACAGAAATATGCCCTTTGATTATTTCTTGGAGCTTCATGAATTCAAGAGTGTCTCGGTGACTGTCCTTCATTCCAATTATATTGGGAAATTTAATTAGATTATCAAAAGCGGGGACTGACAGTCTTACATTGTGCAACAATGGATTGTGATAGATCATTATTCCTAGTTTGGGAAATTTTCCAGCTATAGCTTGATAAAATTTCACAGCGTTTTCGATAGTCGAAGGAAAATAAAAAGGGACACCGACCAAAACACCATAGGCGCCAATTTCCTCTGCAAATTCAATACGTTTTACCGCTTCACGCGAATTAAGTGCAGTGCATCCGACAAAAAGCGGCAGCCTATCATCGACTATCTCTACTGTTGCACGATTGATAGTTTTCCACTCATCCCACAGCAACGTATGGAACTCTCCAAAGCTGCCACAGGTAGAAATCACGCCGGCACCATCGGAAATCATTTTATTAAGGCCCAACGAAAGACGTCCAAGGTCTATAGTTTCTGTTGCCTCGATTGAAGAACCATCATCAGTTGTGAAGGCAGGCATCATTGCCATAAATCCATTTAGGTCTTTTGTACTAACCATAAAATCTTCCTCACTATATTTTCCTATCCATCAAATCTAAAATTGGGGAACCTTAGATTTATACTGACTTATTTTTGTTTTGAGTAAAGCTTTGCCGAAATCGATCGAATGTCTCTCCCATACAAGAGCATGGTGGGACGCTGCACCCAATAAATTCCTGTATTGTCGTTCTAGGGACCCACTTTTAAAAAGTGCCCTACCACCTGCTGCGTTAAACAAGCGGGTTCCCGCTTTAAGAGCTAACTTGGCAGAAAATCCTACATTACGACGGGCCGTAACCAAATCAAATTCCGTGAGTGATTTCCCTTTTTCTAATTCCCGCATGGCCCGGCTGATAGTTCCATAGTATAGCGACTCTGCTGCGGCTATTTCGGCGGAGGAACGTCCAAGAATTTGTTGGGTGCCCGGCTCTTCCGCCAAAACGACACCACGCGATTTTCTGGGAACAGTATATCGTAGCCATTCCTCTAAAACGCCCTGAGCGATTCCAACAGTCAGCGCAGCAAACCCAGTAGAAGTGACACCACCCCGAGGCGTTCTGTATACAGCCGCCTTATTGATTCTGGTTCCCGGTCCTTTGCCAACCCGGGCTTTCGCACCGTCAAGCAATCTATGTTTAGGAACGAAGGCATTCTGAACAACAAAACTTCGTGAACCCGTTCCTTCCAAACCTATGGTATTCCAATCGTCAAGTAACTTCACATCCTTCCGGCCTACTAAAAAAAAATGTGGGCCGGCTTTCTTAGTTTTGTTGACAATATAACCTCCACAAATTAACCAATCAGCATATTCTATACCACTTGAAAAGCCATGTTTTCCGGAAAAATTGAAGCCACCTTTTACGGGTATGGCTTCTCCAACCGGATCGAAGGCTGCACAAATTACCGCCGCAGGATTTTCAAGCCAAACCTCTTCCTGTGCCTCCGGCGGAAATGTTGCTACCATTTGCGCATGGTCAGCAATAATTCTCTGAATCCAGGCTTGAGAGCCATCAGCAGCTGCTAAGAGTTGGCTTATTTCACACAAAACATCCCAACCCAATTCAAGACCCCCATACCTCAGAGGCTGGGCTATGCGTAATAATCCGGTCCTATGAAAATCGTTCATAGTCTCCTCAGGAACACAACGTTCAGTTGCTGCTTGTTGAGCCCTTAAACGTAAAACAGGTACAAGTTCCTTAGCACGTTTGATCATATCCTCACGGCTCAGATTTTTTCCTAGCGGCAGCGTATCCGGCATTTGGCGTTCCCCAAATTTGGCTATATGGTGCACTACAATAATACTTTTGAAAAGTGGAAGACTAAGCGCGTGTTACTGATCCTTTAAGGTTTGACGAGGCTTCTTAGGGTGGTTACGTTTTAAAAAAAATTAAGGGGAAAAATTGTCTATCAGTATTAGAAAATGTTCCAATGCCCTAGGCGCTGAAGTGGTCGGCGTCGATCTTTCTTCATCAGCCGATGAGTCCCTAGTGGAAATAATAAAGTCAGCTTTGCACGAGCACCAGGTGCTGGTGATACGGGATCAAAAATTGGCGCCTAGTGCCCAGGTTGAATTTAGCAAACGTTTCGGAAACCTCGTGGTGAGAGTTTCAGGAGAATTTTTGCATCCCCAACATAATGAAGTTCTGATTCTTTCCAACCGTGTTGAAAATGGGAAACCACAAGGCGCTTCAGCGGCCTATGCGGGTTCGCACTGGCATTCCGATCTTACATACGCGGAGTGCCCCAGTATGGGATCAATGCTTCATGCGATTGAAGTAGCAGAAAATGGGGGTGATACCGCTTGGGCTAACATGTATATGGCTTATGATACATTGCCGGAAAAAACTAAGCGTAAAATAAACGGGCTGAAAGCTATACATGTTCGAGATAGACGACGTAATCCAAGGGCTGGGTTAACAGGTGACTTTAATAGTGATGTTGAACAATATTACAGCATTAAAGTACCCGATTCAGTCCATCCTGTGGTTCGCACACACCCGGTAACTAAGCGAAAATCACTGTTTGTTTCACCCCGGTTCACTGTTGCTATTGATGGAATGGATGACAGAATTGGACAACCCCTTTTAGATGAATTGTTTGAACACCAAAAAAAACCACAATTTTCATACCAGCATAAATGGCGCGTCGGCGATCTTGTTTTTTGGGATAATCGTTGCACAATTCATATTGCATGTGGAGGAATTATTCCTCCGGGTATTCGACATTTGCATAGAACCTCTATTGCAGGGGATGTGCCATTTTAATTCTCTCTGTTTGCAGCGATAAAATAATTTTGGAAATTTAATTTGGTAACTTCAATCGGCGGAGGCCCGACAATGACAGTACAATTTAGTAATATGCACGAAATGATTTTAATGGCGAGGCGCAATCTTAGCCAGGATAATTGGGACTACATTAATGGCGCGGCTGAAACTGAAACAAGTTTAAGGCGCAACCGCCTCGCTATTGATTGTCTTGCTTTTCGCCCTCGCATTTGTCGGGACGTTCGTGAGATCGATACTAGCACAACCTTTATGGGTGATAAATTACGTATACCGGTTTTGATGGCACCAATGGGGAGCATTCATCGATGGACTCCAAATGGTGCCAACGATGTCGACACTGCTTGCGAAGAATTCGGTACAATTAATTTTATTAGTACAGTGACTGAACCCAGCCTTGAGAAAATTGGTGCCAACAGTCCACACCCAAAATCATTTCAAATTTATGTTCGAGGAGATGATAACTGGATAAAAGCGTTGGTTAAAAGAGCAGTAAACGCGGGTTACAAAACAATAACGCTTACGGTTGATTCTGCTTTTTATGGAAACCGTGAAAGATTAAGCCCATGGCAGATTGCAATACGTGATGTGCCAGAGCGAAATTTTCAAAAAGGAATTACCTGGGACACTGTAAAAATGATCCAGGACGTTATTGGTGATTTGCCTTTTATTATTAAAGGAATTATGACAGCAGAAGACGCTTCTATTGCGGTAGACCATGGTGTAAACGGGATTTATATTTCCAATCATGGTGGCCGCCAACTGGACCAAGTTTATGGTAATATTGACACTTTGCCTGAGATTGTTAAAGCAGCAGATGGAAAGGCTGAAGTTATCATTGATGGTGGATTTACGAGGGCAGGTGATATCCTTAAAGCCATCGCATTAGGGGCTAAGGCTGTTGCTATTGGACGACTGCAAGCCTGGGCACTTGGCGCCGGAAGTGCCGAAGGCCTGGTGTTTTGCCTCGAAATGCTGGAAAAAGAAATAGAACGTACGATGGGTCTTTTGGGTGTTACTAGCCTTGACCAATTGAATCCCTCTTATCTAGGGGAAGCCCTGCCCGTGCGTCTGCCACACGAACATAGTTCTTTTCCTCATTTAGTTGATGGTCGAATTAGTTAAAAGGGTGTAAATTTGATAAAGGCGTAAAGGGTTTTTGAAAGGGTTGAAGAATGGAGCTACCTAGCAGCGATAAATTTTACTCAATGAGTGTTGAATCACTTGATACGAGTAAACTCCTGGAAAAAGCGTCATTACAGCGTGATGTCAGAAAACTGAATACATTTCCTATTGTCGATTGTGATTCCCATCATTACGAGAGCGAATCCGCGGCAGAAATTATAGAATTCCTTGATGACCCAGTAATTAAACAATTGGCTGAAAGTGAAAAATCTCGCGGAAAGCCAGCAGGGATATTTGGGGGTGGTAGAATCGGTTATCAGGATCGTGGAGGCCGAATCACCCGCTATCCGCTGCGTCGCACTGAACAAACGCCGGGTGATGGTAAACATCGCCAACAACATATCACTCATCGCTGGATGGACGCCATGGGTGTTGATTATACTTGTTTGTTTCCAGGTCCGATGTTGGGTCTTGGTTTGCATCCGCAGGCAGAAATCGAATACAGATTGGCAAGGGCCTATAATCGCTGGTTAACCGAAATTGTTTTGCCGGGTTCTCCCCGTATTAAAGCACTAATTTGTCTACCTTTTAATCACCATCGTGGAACTTATGAGATAATTAAGGAATTTGGTGACAGGAAGGGCGTCGCCGGTTTTTGTGTAGCATCCGTCCGTGACAATGCCGTGCATGCTGATGATCTTATGAAAAGCTATGCGTTGATTGAGGAAATGGGAAAGCCCATTTCCTTCCATTCAGGCACTAACTGGAGTGGCGCGCATTTACGTCAAGCAAGTCGCTTTATCGCCGTGCATTCACTGTCCTTTCCTTGGTATGTTGTTTTTCATATTACAAACTGGATTACCAATGCACTTAACGAACGCTTTCCCAAACTTGATGTTGTCTGGGCAGAAGGTGGACTTGCTTGGATACCTTGGTTGATGCAGAGGTTAGATCATGAATACATGATGAGAACTTCTGAAGCGCCTGGCTTAAAAAAATTACCAAGCGAGTATATGAAAGACATGTATTACAGTTCTCAACCCTGTGAAAAAATGCATCCAGAAGCGCTTGAGCAGACCTTCAAAATGATAGATGCCGAAAATACAATGCTTTATGCGTCTGATTATCCGCATTGGGATATGGATGTCCCAAGCGTAATCTATGATCTTCCTTTTCTCGATGAAAAACAAAAACGAAAAATTTTGGGAGAAAATGGGGCTCGAGTGTTTAATATCGATTACAGTGATCGTTATCCGAATTACAAAACATCAAATGAAATAAAAAATTAAAAAAGCGACTTTCAATAACTTCTTTTAGTACTTCCGGATACAGGTCATAAAGATATTTGAGCTATTCCTTCGGGTTATAAGGGGCTAGCCCTTCAATCCTTTCTTTTTCTTCTGCACGGCCCCGCAGCTCTAACGTATTTCGATCTGGATCTCGAACAAAGACCGAAATTTGTCCAGTTTCCCCGAAACTGACTGGGCCTTGGGTTATTTTTATGTTTTTGGCCTTCAGGGTTTTTATGGTTTCTGAAACTGAAGAAACACGAAGTGCTGCATGAGTAAAGCCCGGATATTTTGTCTCTATATCCATAAGAATATTGTGGTCGCCTTCAGGATTGTTTGCATTGTAAATTAAATTTATTTCAACATCTGTGAAATTTTTCATTATGACAACTTTGTCAAGTTGACTCCTCTCCAAAACTTTAAACCCCAATTTCTTATAAAACTCAATTGAACGTTTAATGTTTGCCACTCTAATTCCAATATGGTCGATTTTTTCTATTACCATTTTAAAATAACAATAAATTCAATCACATACACAATTTTTTTTATTGCTCTGTATGCAGAATTACACCAGATGAATAATTACGCAGTTGTCTTTTTTCTCAAAGTTAAAATGAAACACCAGAGTTTAAAATTTTTTTTGGCCAAAATTTAATAACAAGGAGAAGGTAAATTTCAATATTATTGATCGCGATATGTTTCCTGAATTTTACCCAGATACTGCTTTGGGCTTTGGCATCGGTGAAAAATTTGGTTCTTGTGTAGTTAGATTACTAGGACGGCCCCTCGGGGAGTATTGAATTTTTCCATCCAAAGTCCTGTCTTTGATTTTTCGCCATTCCTCATGAAAATTGGCATTATGGCCCTGGAAATGGGGCATCACATAACGCGCAAACATTTCTAAAGAACGTTGGATTTTTTGCAAATCACACCATTCGTGGCAATGCAAAAGAATGCCACCAAAACCACCAGTTTCTTCAAGTTTTGCTTCAATCCAGGCGATGGCATCATCTGGAGTCCCTATCACCCAATCGCGAATGTCTGCACAGGATTCAGCCGTGAAATCTTCATACTTTTGGCCCGGATATTCTTCATAATGTCCACGTAGGCCAATTGCCGAGAAATATTCAGCTTCCTCCAAAATTCCCTGGCGTACATCCTCCCAAGCTTTTTCTACGGTATCAGCTAAATAGATATAGGTAGAAATTCGCCAATTATCACGATCGGCTGTACGCCCAGCCTCTCGGGCGCCTTTTTCAACATGTTCCCAGTTTTTTCTTACATCAGGTCTATTTTTTCCAGTTGGTGATAGCCAGATCATATTATTCCGGCCTATCATTTCGAGGTTTGCAGGAGTTGCAGCGGAAGGCATTGCAAGGGGCAAGCGTGGTTGCTGTAAAGATTTTAACTGCAGTTGAAGATCGTTAAATTGCCAGAATTCTCCTTTATGGCTAATCGGTTCATCCGCCTCCATAAGTCTGACTATTACATCGACAGCTTCGTGTAGCATCGGGTATAAGGCTTTTTCCTCCATGTTAAATAAAATTTTGTCAGTTACTAGGCTGCAGGGTCCAACACCTAAGATTGCTCGTCCGTGTGTCAGATGGTCCAAGAAACACATTCGTTCAGCCAAATAAAAGGGATGGTGAAAAGGCGCACTAAAAACGGAAGTGCCTAACCTGATGCGGTGTGCTTTCGCCGCTGCCATAGCAAGCGCCATTTCAGGCGCAGGCATGGTTTCCCATCCCCCAGAATGGTGTTCACCAATCAGAGCCTCATTGTAGCCTAATTTATCTGCATAATGGATCAAGCCAATATCCCTTTGAAAGGCCAGGGTCGGGTTCTCTCGTGGGTTATGACAGGGCTGCATAAATAAGGAAAACTTCATTGTTTCTGCCTTTTTTATAAGCTAATAAAATTCATTTCTAAATATTGTTACATCATGCACATGATTCGCTTTTTTTCCACCTAAGTTTCACTGTGTCCACAAAAATTCAGAATAAAAGAAATGGGCAAAGATTCCAGTCTTGATTTAGATTCCATCGGCTGATGGCAATGGAGGCTTTCCTTGAATCATGTCCACAGCTTTTTCTGCAATCATTAGGACGCAAGCATTAATATTTCCTGAAACCAGATCCGGCATGGAGGCCGCATCAATCACCCGTAAGTTTTCTACACCGCGGACCTTCAATTCTGGATCAAGCACAGCCTCTTCCCCTATTCCCATTGGGCAAGTACAGGATGGATGGTGAGCTGTAATGGCGTTTTGTTTAATCCATTGATCAATTTCATCGTCCGATTTTACGTCCATTCCCGGATCCACCTCCGTTCCGCGCCACTTATCCATACTATGTTGGCTTATGATATCACGGACAATTTTTATGCCTTCACGCAATACGGGTAGGTCATTTGGGGAGTCTAGGAAATTTTGGATTATTCGTGGCTTGTCTGTGGGATTTGAAGATCTAAGCTTAAGTTGACCCCGGCTTTCGGGGTGCAGCAACACAGGCCTCATACCAAACCCATCGGTGTAAGCTTTTTTAATTCCTGGAAACCACATTTGGGCGTCAGGAGGAGCCCCCCTAAATAAAAACTGCAAATCCGGTACAGAAAGTTCGGGTCTTGATTTAACGTAGCCGTGTAAACCACCCGGTAAAACTGTTGCCGGTCCAGAACCAAAAAAATAAGCCTGTAACATTGCAACAGAAATTCGGTCAAACCGCATTAAATTTCTGAATTGGCCGGGATTGGTTCTTGTATAATGAACTAACACGGCTAAATGATCTTGTAAATTTTGCCCAACCCCGGGCAGATTTACAATTGGCTCTATCCCCACTTCTTTCAAATGGTCAGCAGGCCCAATTCCTGATAACATGAGGAGTTGAGGAGAACCAAAAACGCCCCCAGACAATAAAACCTCACGTTCGACATGAACTTTTTTTAGAGTACCCCCTTGCAAATACTCAAGACCGATTGCCTTTTTGCCATCCAATAAAATTCGGGTAGCATGAGCCTTGGTAGCAATTGTCAAATTTGGGCGATTTTTGGCAGGGTGAAGATATGCTACGGCGGCAGAACAACGCCGACCGCCTCTCTGAGTTGATTGGGAGGTGCCAAAACCTTCTGGATTTGCCCCGTTGTAGTCTTCAGTTAACTGGTAACCAGCCTCTACACAGGCTTGTGCCCAATCTGTAAGTAACGGGTCTTTATTTTTAATAAGCTGTGTAGAAATCGGGCCACTACCTCCACGGTATGCGTCTTCACCCCCTTCCCAACTTTCGCCGCGTTGAAAATAGGGGAGCACATCGGTATAAGACCAGTTTTGGCAGCCTTTTTGTGCCCACCGGTCATAGTCACCCCTGTGACCTCGCACATAAGCCATAACGTTAATAGAACTTGAACCACCAATGACTTTTCCCCGCATGGCTTCAATAATACGTCCGTTTAATTTCTCTTCGGCTTCAGTATCAAAACCCCAGTCATGCATCCGGTATTCATGCATTTTTCCCATACCAAGAGGAATTTGGATGAGAGGATCAGTATCCTGGCCTCCTGCTTCAAGAATTAAAACTTTTACGTTTGGATCTTCACTTAACTTGCCCGCTAAAATACACCCTGCCGAGCCTGCACCCATTACAACATAGTCAAAATTTTTGTCGTTACTCATTCCCATACTCTCTCTTTAATTCTTTTTTTGACATTGATATTATTTGATTAAATCTGTGTAAACCCTTGCGCGAAAACGGCAAACTCCCTGGCTTTCGTTGACATAGCTACATTAGTTGATCAAATTGGGATTAACCTATAGAGAAAAAATTATGCCGCATACTTTAAGATCTTTTTTGGAAGCCATAGATAATAGAATTTTGCATATTCGAGATGAGGTCGATCCTGTAAAACAGATAGGGTATTTATGTTCTGAAAGTAAACACCCGTTATTGTTTCATAAATTACTGGGTTTTGATAGTTGGCGACTGACAGATATCCTTATCAAGGACCGAAGAGGGCAAGCTAAAGCCCTAGGTTTGGAAAAACAAAATGAAGTTTGCCCTTACCTTGCAAAGCAGATGTCCAAGGGCGCTGGAAAATCTGTCTTGGTTGAAAGTGGACCCGTTAAAGAAGTTAAACTGCTGGGCGATGAAGCAGATATTCGTCAATTGCCCATTCCTATTCATAGCCAAGGTGATGCCGGCCGCTATCTTGGTTCTGGAATTACGATCACCCGCGATCCTGAAACCGGAATTCGGAACGAGTCAATTTTGCGAGTCCAATTAACTGACGATCCCCATAAAGCTCCATTTTGGATGGCGGCACGACACAATTATCAACACTATCTAAAATACGTCGAACGCGGTGAACCCATGCCAATGGCCTTCGCTATTGGCTTACACCCGGTTTATGAAATTATGGCGAACTGGTCAGGTATTCACAAAGATTTTGACGAGTTGGAGTATGCCGCTGGGGTCCTGGACGAAACGGTGGAAATGGTGAAATGTGAAACCATTGATCTTGAAGTGCCTGCGCATGCAGAAGTCATTATTGAAGGTACCGTTGATCCAACTGAACGCATGATGGAGGGCCCGTTTGGGGAGTTTACCAATTTTGGATTTGGTGCTGAAGGCCCGGCGCCAGTTTTCACTACAACTGCTATCACCCACCGAAAGGATCCAATTTTTCGTCATATGCAAGCGACTTGGTTTACGGACCATCAACCTCTGATCACTCTTCCCATGGAAGCGACTTACTATAATAGGCTACGAAATACTCAAGGAAATACAAATGTTTTGGACGTTTTTGTACCACCCTGGGCTTCCCAGTTTTTGATGATTGTTCAAGTGGAAGCCAAGTGGGACGGCCAAATCAACGATATGCTAATGTCAGCGCTTTCGGGACCAAACCTTCACGTAAAAACAGTAATTGCCGTCGATGAAGATGTGGATATTTATAACGCTGAGGATATTCTTTGGGCAGTTGCCACCCGGTGTGATCCAGAACAGCATGTTCGAATTCAACCAGGGTCTAGATTGCATCCGCTTGATGCCATTATTCCCGAAATTGGTGATGAGTATACGGTCATGAGAATTGGTGGCAAGATGGGGATTGATGCAACAAAACCTGCAACTTGGCGTAAGGAAGAACGTCAAAAGTTCACACGTGTTGATCCAATGGGTAAAGGGGAGGCCGCCATTGAACGGTTGCTAGAGATGGTACGGCAGCCTCTTTAAAAGGAATTTGGGATGGATATTGATACAATTGATTTTTCAGTTGAAAAACTTTCTCCAAATATTGGGGCAGAAATTAAAGGAATAGATCTCAACAAAAAACAAACACCCCAGACGGTTGCTGCACTCAAACAGGCATGGCTGGATCACATTGTTCTATTGTTTCGAAAACAGGATCTGACGCAAGAGGCACAATTGCGGGCGACAGAATTTTTTGGTCCAGTTGGTTACCTCGCACGTCCGGCAAATGAGTACCCTAGAGGTTACGATAAGTTGTTACCTAATGTGATGCTCATTTCCAATATTCGAGAGGACGGTGAACCCATAGGAGCTCTTCCCGATGGCGAAATGATGTTTCACCATGATATGTTACATGCGGATATTCCACATAAAGGGACTATGCTCTATTCAGTTGAAATTCCGAGCCAAGGGGGACATACCTTATTTGCAAGTGGGTATGCGGCTTATGAAACTTTACCTGAAGAAATAAGAGGGTCTTTGGAAGGGAGGACAGCAAAACACCATTATAACTATGGATCAACCCAAAAGGGGGATGGCAAGGGAACTGTAGCCTTTTCAGATTCAGAACACCCAGTTTTTCGTACCCATGAGGAAACCGGGAAAAAGGCAATTTACGTAAACAGATTAATGTCTGAAGAAGTAGTTGGCCTGCCAAAAAAAGAAAGTGACCGCTTGCTTAACACTTTATTTGATCACTCAGAAAAAAGAGACTTTGTTTATGAACATGTATGGGATGTTGGTGACTTGTTGCTTTGGGATAACAGATGTTCTTCACATGCTCGGACTGACTTTCCCGACGGAGAAAGAAGGTTGCTGCTGCGGACCACTATCGAAGGTGATACAAAGCCCTTTTAAGCCTTTATTTGAATTTCAAGGTTTGTAAAATGAATCTGTCACCGTGGGGTATCGGGCAACCTGTCCGCCGTCGGGAAGATTTACGTTTTCTCAAAGGTGAAGCCCGTTTTACAGATGACGTCAAAATTCCAGACCAACTTTTTGGTTTTGTTGTACGGAGCCCTCATGCTCATGCTTTTATCCAAAAAATTAATTTTACGCTTGCCACTAAAATACCAGGTGTTCATCTGGTTTTAACAGCAGCCGATTATGAGGCGGACGGGTTTGGCCCTATCCCCCATTCTCCAAATCCCGCCCATATTAATCGGCCGAAACAACCTGCTTTTGATAACAAAAATGGCTCACCGGTTTTTCAGAGCGAACACTGGCCTTTAGCTAAAACAAAAGTACGTTATTTGGGGGAGCCTGTGGCTTTTGTTGTTGCAAATTCTTTGGAAACGGCGGAGGAGGCAGGGGCATTAATAGACATTACCTATCAACCGATTGATGCCGTAACTAATGTTCGATGCGCTATCTCAGAAAATGCCCCGTCTCTTTGGGACGGCACTCCAGGGAATATTTGTTTTGATTCCGAATTGGGTGATCAAAAAGCAGTGGAAGCAGCTTTTGCCGAGGCGGTTTATGTTGTGAGTTTGTCTCTTAAAAATAACAGAATTTCTGCTGTGCCTTTGGAGCCACGGGGTGGCATCGGAGTTTATGATAAAGATAAAGAACATTATACGTTAATGACAGGGAGCCAGGGTGCCCACCGTTTAAAGGATCCCCTGGTTAAACTGTTGGGTTGTCCCGCTAATTCTGTGCGCGTCATCTGTGGAGATGTTGGTGGTGGTTTTGGGATGCGCAACTGGTTGTTTCCAGAGCTTGTCCTTGTGATTTGGGCTGCCAAACGTTGTGGTCAGCCAGTAAAATGGATTTCAAGTCGTTCAGAATCTTTTGTCAGTGATATGCAAGCCCGGGATTTAGCAACTTTTGCCAAACTTGCTTTAGATGGTAGTGGAAAATTTCTTGCAGTGTCTTTTGATCATCTCAGCAACATTGGCGCCCACACTATTTCTTTCGTGCCTTTGGCAAACGGGGTTCGTTTGGTGACGAGTATTTACGACATACCGCATGCTTTCGTTCGAGCTCGAGGGGTGGTTACTAATACTCTTCCGACTGGTCCTTATCGTGGGGCTGGACGGCCGGAGGCAATGTTTAATATTGAGAGGCTAATTGATGTTGCGGCTGCTGAAACTGGTATCGGACGGCTTGCAATCCGTCGACGTAATTTAATTCCAATCGGTAAATCAACGTATCGCAATGCAGTGGGTTTGACCTATGAATGTGGCGCCTTTCTTGAAAATATGGAAAATGTTGTTGAGTTGTCTCATTGGGATGCATTTGAAAAACGGCGTTTAGAATCTGCATCCAGAGGCATGCTTAGGGGAATTGGGTTAGCAAATTACATTGAGACGCCCGTGGGTTTTCCAAGAGAAGTCTGTAATATAACAATAAATCAGAATGGCCTGGTAATCGTTGTCGTTGGCACCCAAAGCCATGGCCAAGGGCATGAAACCAGTTTTTCCCAAGTTATTTCTGATCAACTCGGCGTAGGGTTTGATTCAATTAAATTGGTTAGTGGTGATACAGATCTAATCTCCGATGGGGGTGGGAGCCATTCAGATCGATCAATGCGTATCGCCGGTACTTTGATGGTTAATGGGTGTGAAACATTAATAAAAAAGGGCCAAACTTTTGCCGCAGAGATGCTAGAAGCGCATGTGGAAGATGTAGAATTTCTAAATGGGCAGTACAGAGTGACAGGTACAGATCATACAGTAGGGTTGATTGAAATAGCGCAAAGAGCAGCCATAAAAGGCTCACCTTTGGAAGCAAATGAAAAATTTAATGGACGAATTCCTGCTTACCCAAACGGTAGTGCGGTAGCTGAAATAGAAGTTGACCCCGAAACCGGAAATATAGAGGTTTGCCGCTGGACAAGTGTAGATGATGTGGGCCGAGTTATTAATCCTATGATAGTAGAAGGTCAAACCCATGGAGGTATAGCCCAGGGAATTGGCCAGGGTTTATACGAAGATATAGGTTACGAAGAGAAAAGTGGACAACTTCGCGGGGGAACACTCCTAGACTACTGTATTCCACGTGCAGATCATTTTCCGTTTTTTCAAACAGAGACTGCTAACAACGCTCCCACTGCTGGAAATCCGTTAGGCGTTAAAGGCGGGGGAGAAGGTGGAACCATACCGGCTCTAGGCGCTTTATTTAATGCAATTCTTGACGCCTTGAAGCCAATGGGTGTAAGCGAAGTCACTATGCCTGCTACACCATATTGTGTGTGGCAGGCCATTCAAAATGCGAAACAAAAAACCGTTCAGTTGTTCCAATCCTGAATACCTTTGTAAACGAGAATTGTTCCTCCCGCGAAAAGCAGAACTTGAAGAGCTTGATAGAAATTTTTACTGCTGCTTTTTCTAAAAGTTTGGCTTCCAAGCCAAGTTGCTAACACGACCACCGGTGCCAAAAACAAGCCTTCCAAAATGACGGTTAAAGAAATAAACCCAGAAAAAGACAAAGCGGAAAACCGCATAATCATAGCAATTGTCGACAACATCAGTGTTGTGCCGCGTAATTTTATGGCCCCCTGACACGCGTGTTTTAGAAAGACAACTAAAAAGTAAAAGGCACCAGCCCCGCTCAGACCTCCAATCATTCCTCCTATAAACGAAAAACCAACTGTCACCCAACGCAAACGAAATTCAATAAAATTAGCAAAATATTCCACTAATTTAAACGTATCCATGAGAATGATAACGCTAATGATAATACCTAATATCAGAGCTAGCTTTTCAGCAGATAAAATCGAAAAAAGCCAAACACCAAAAACTGTTCCAATAATGAGCCCTAAAAACAATTGTTTGGCTATTTGCCAGTCCGCAGTTCTGAAACCTTGTGGCAGTAAATGGGCTTGAGACACCAGCGAAGTCATAAGAGAGAGAATGATGGCGTGGTGGGGTCCTAGGATGAATGTTGTTACAAGCACGATTGGGAGGTTAGACCCAAAACCAAAGGCACCTCTTACGAAACATCCAAACCCATGGGCTAATGCGACCACGATTATTGCCCCAAGTGAAAAACTCTCAAATGGCACAGGAATTGTGATTAACCAATCAAACATGCTAACCAAATTTTAAGGAACTCATGCTTTCCGTAATTGAAAGAGAAAACAAGAAATTCTAATTTTAACGTTATTTATTGTGTTCCTGGTACAGGGATATCTAATTCAGTGCCGCGACCTTGTTCTTTGGCTCGGTCAAAAACAATCTTTGCAAGCGCCATGTCCGCGGCCGCGGTACCGTTGTTATTGAAATGGTAGGTTATTTGCTCATCAGAGGTTCGGCTTGGCTTAGTTCCCGACAAAACAGAACCTAAGGAATAAATATCCTCTTCAGTAATGATTCCTTGCTGGATGGGGTCGTAGAGGCCAGCCTGTTTTTCCTGTGTTACAGACTCTACATGATTGACTACAATAATGTCAGACTTTCGTACAGTTTCATCATCATTTTCGCGTCGACCGCTTTTTAGCCAACCGCCTTCCACCAAGGCACTGTTAGATCCGACGACCGTTACAACATGTTGTCCCGGCTCCAACAAGGAACCATCAAAAACCGGAACATTTGAATCCGTGGCGGTGATAACAACATCTGAGTTTTTGATTACTTCCTCCGGGCTTTCGACGGGGATCACTTCCTTGTCAATCATAGGCCCCATGCGGTCACAGAAAGCAACCCTATTTTCAGGATTACGACTAAACACTTTAACCTTTTTAATATCCCGCACGGCATTAATTGCCAGAATTTTATTAACCGCTTGTCCGCCAGAACCAAACAGGCCAAAGATCTCCGAATTTTTTCTGGAAAGAATATCTACACCCACACCCGTTGTTGCACCTGTTCGAAAGGCCATTACGCTTGTAAACCCAGTACGATCGTCAAAAAGTTCACCCACCATGATACCATCAAGTTTAGCTGTTTTGGAGTTCCATAGCAGGTAAACAGGATGTTCCCGGTAGTCCAATGATTGGTTCTCTTCATCATGCGTGATCAATTCACCGCGGGTTAGCGATCCAATTACACCTAACCCCGGGATACCCCCGGGGAAATTTGATATCCGGACGTTATCGGGTGAATGTACGCGCCGCCGAGGGGCATTAACTATAGGAAATACGTCCGCTTCTTCATAACCTTGGGCAATGGCTTCAATGGCCTCTTCCATAGTTATTAATCCCTTAATCTCGTGGGGGCCAAGAAAAAGAATTGCATTTCTGTTCGGTAGTTCGGTGTTCATTTGATCCAAGCCTCATGGTGGTTTTTAAAAAGGTATCCTATTTGCGTGTTAGGTCTCAATCAAGCTAACCCGGTTCTCCATTGAGGCAAAAATTTTTTTCTATATAATCGGTTGTGCTTTTTGGTATGAAGTTAGGCTACAAATGAAAATTACGGTAGAACCTATGGATGCTCCTACGGGTGCGTGTGTTACAGGGGTAGATCTTGGAAAAAGTTTAGACTTGGACACCTACGCTGAAATTCATCAGGCGTGGCTAGATTTCCAGGTTTTGGTCTTTCCTGACCAAAACATTTCTGAAGAAGACCAAATTCGGTTCACGAAACATTGGGGAGACATGCCCCGTCGAAAACGTTACGCAGGACGTCCGGAAGAAGGGCGACGAAGCCACGAATCGATAATGTTGATCTCAAATATTAGGGAAGACGGTGAACCCATTGGCTCTTTGCCTGATGGCGAAATGATGTTTCACTCTGATGGCCAATATGACGAACATCCCTACCGCTACACTATGCTTTATGCAGTGGAAATACCGTCTATTGGTGGCAATACACTGTTTGCGAATTTGTATAAAGCCTACCAGACTTTGCCAAATGATTTGAAAAAGCGGTTGGTGAATGTCCGGGCCCAACACGGATATTATGCGGGCCGTCATGTTACTCCCGAAATTCTAAAGACATTAGGGATTAAAAAAGTTTCTGATTCCTGGTCTCATCCAGTTTTGACCTTGCATGAAGAAACCCGACAAACAGTTCTATATGTAAGCCGTTTGCTAACAACAAAACTCATTGGGTTACCAGAACCGGAAGCTGAAAATATTCTTGATGAGCTACTGAACCATTGTGAACGTGAAATGTTGATTTACGAGCATGTTTGGTCAAAGGGTGATTTTGTGATTTGGGATAACCGATGTCTTAACCATGCGCGCACAGATTT
>JAYZBC010000065.1:0-38607 GCA_036339375.1 Pseudomonadota bacterium
TTATAGTTTTATGTATTTTTCCCATTGCATTAGCTAAAGCGCGGTCTAATGCACGATTAAGGGTATGTACCCTCCTTTGTATAACAGTAACTTGGCGCTTGAAATGCTTGCGCTTTTTTGCATAAGCCTCAGGACTCAAAACACCCTTTTCTGTTTCTAATTTCATTTTTGTTTTTCTCAATTCTTTTTTTGAAATATCAATTTTTTTACGAAAAACATTTTTCATTTTTTCTAATTGGGGTCGAATTTCTCTAGCGGCAATAGACATACGGAGTACCTTTTGTACATCAATTATACCAAATTTGTTTTCTGTTTTTGCTTTGGCAACACTAGTATTAATTAAAACAAAGACAATTAAAAATGGTAAAAACAAAAGATCAATTTTTTTACGAAAAACATTTTTCATTTTTTCTAATTGGGGTCGAATTTCTCTAGCGGCAATAGACATCCGGAGTACCTTTTGTACATCAATTATACCAAATTTATTTTCTGTTTGTGCTTTGGCGATACCAGTATTGATTAAAACAAAAACCATGAAAAATAGTACAAACAAAAGGCCAATGTGCTGCACTTTCATTTATACCTCCTAAAACCTAGCTCCAAAATCAAAGCGAAAAAATTGTGTTTTATCAAATTTTTCTTTTATGAGTACCTGGGTAAAGTCTACACCCAAGGGTCCCAAACCAGTTTTCCAGGTAAGTCCGAAACCAATGGAGGCTCTTAATGAAAACTCATCAGAAACTGTACCACCTTTTGAGTCAGATTCAGAAAGTGAACCAACGTCAGAAAACAGCCGACCCACTACCCCTAATTCCTTTGGAAAACCTAAAGGAAAATTTAATTCGCTTTTGGCTGTTAAAATTAAATTTCCTCCAATAGCGTCAGATGTAGCTGTATCTCTAGGTCCAACGCCGAAATTTTGAAAACCACGTAAATTACGCCCTCCCAAGAAAAACCGATCAACAATTCGAACCTTGTCGTCTAAACTGAAAATATATCCTAAATTACCCGCAAGGCTTCCGATAACCTCATCAGAAAAAGGATGGTATTTAACTAGTTTCAATTTATTTCGTAAATACTTAACACTCCCTCCTAATCCTGCAAAGTCAACGCTATAATTTGCAAAAAACCCTGTGGTCGGATTGAAACGTGAATCAAGAGTGTCATATAAAAGGCTTTGTGAAACTTCTGACTTAAAACTAGATCCTTCTTGCTCTTTTATTGCCAGAGATGCTGAAGAAGGAACATTTGTAACCTTCTCCGTACTAATACCATATCGTAAACGTTGTCTAGTTCTTTCTGACAAATCATAACCAACCCGAAATCTTCCTCCAAAACTCTCTTTTTCAAAAGAACTTGTAGATTTTAAATCGCTTGATTTCTTAAAAATATCAATGCCGGTAGAAATTTTTCTATCAAGAAAATAAGGTTCCGTAAAACTAAAGTCTATTTGCCTTCTTTTTGCGCTCATTTTTGCGTTTACAAATAAATCCTGTCCTTTCCCTAAAAAATTTCTTTCACGAAGGCTTATATCTCCTATAACCCCTTCGCTTGAAGCACCTATACCAAAAGAAAGTTGGCCTGTAGACCTTTCTAATACTCTAACTTTTATTAGAACTTTATCCGGAGTTGTTCCAACAGTGTGTTTGATATAAACGTTTTCGAAATACCCAAGATCGTAAATTCTTTGTTTCGATTTACGCATCTTCGAAACGTTAAAAGCGTCTCCTTCTGCAATTGGTATTTCCCTTCTAATAACAGAATCTATTGTCCTTGCATTTCCGGTTATCTCGATACGTTCAACGAAAACCCGAGGTCCTTTATTTATTAAAAATGTTAAATTTATTAGTTGATTTTTATAATCTGGAAGAATTTTGGGTCTGATATCAACAAATGCATAACCAAGAGAACCAACCAAATCCGTTAAATTTATGACTGTTTTGTCAATCTTTTTAACACTGTACCAATCATTTTTTTGAATAGTTATTGCAGTTTTAAATTTCTTATTACTAAGCTTTCCGAAAAAAGCTTTAACACCAATTTTATTAAATCTGTATCTCTTTCCTTCCTCTATTGTGAAGGTTATAATGAATCCTGATCTATTTGGGATAAGTTCTGCAACCGCAGAAATAACTCGAAAATCTGCATAACCCTTATTTAAATAAAATTTTCTCAATAATTCACGGTCAAACGCTAGCTTATCAGGGTCATAAGTATCTTGTGGATCTAAAAATCGATACCAAGCACTTTCCTTGGTTTGTAATACATTTCTGAGTTCTCGGTCGGAAAATTTGCGATTTCCTACAAAACTAATATTATGTACCTTTGTAAGATGACCTTCTTTAATTTCAAAAATTAAATCAACTCTATTTTGAGGTCTTTTTATTACTTTAGGCTCAATTTTTGCTGCAAACCTTCCATTCTGACGATAAACCTCAATTAAACGTTGAACATCCTTTTCTACTTTTGCGCGTGTAAAAATTACCCTTGGTCTTAGCTTTACCTCATCACCCAAAATTTCGTTTGAAATCCTTTTATTGCCTTCAAATACTATCCTGTTAATTATTGGATTTTCAACAACTCTAACAATTAATGCTTTTCCAATTTTTTTAACCACAACATCTTTAAAAAAACCCGTGGAAAATAGTTTCTTTAAACTCTCATCCATTTTCTTCGGTGTTATTGGTTCCCCAGCTTTGATAGTTAGATAAGAACGAATTGTTTCTGGATCTATTCGCGCCGAACCTTCCACACGAACTTCTCTAACGTCGGCGGTTTCTTGAGCAAAACTAGGCACCGTTACTAAACCTAAATACAAAACACCAAAAAACAAACTTGTTAAAAAGTTTATTTTACATTTAGAAAACAAAAGCACTCTTTTTTATCTCCAAAAAAACATTTTAAAACAAATTTAACTTTACCAAGTCATTCCAAGTAACGAAAAGTGTTAAACATAAAATTAAAGCCAAACCAAAATTTAAGCTATACCCCATAATCTTTTGGTCTACAGGCTTCCCACGCATTGCCTCAATCATATAAAAGAAGAGGTGTCCCCCATCTAAAAGGGGAATTGGAAATAAATTAATTAGCCCCAAATTAATTGATAGAATAGCAACAAACTGACAAAAACTTCCAATACCTGCTTGAGCCATATCCCCCGATAGCTGTGCAATACGAATAGGGCCACCCAAATCTTGTTTGGTTATTCTGCCGCTAAAAATTCTGTACAAAATTTCTCCAGTTAAATTAATTGTAGTCAAACTAGCTTTCCAGGCCGCTAAGATCGGGTTTTCAGGGACAAACTCAACATTTTCTGTGCTACGTGAAATACCAAGTCGACCTAAGATTTCTTTTGAACCTGTTTTTATAACTACAACTGGTTTCGGTGTAGCAAATAAAATTTTTTCCTTTTCGTTTCGTTTTATTGTTATTTTCAAACTGATATTTGGAGAGTTTTCAACAATTTTCCGCATCTCTTCGAACGACTGGATGTTTGTGGAATTAATTTTTAAAATTTTATCATAAGGTTTTAATCCAGCCCGCTCAGCCGCACTTCCTAAACTAACCTTGGCAATCTCAGCTGGAAAATAAGGAAAACCAATGCTCACAAATAGGCCGGTCAAAACAACAATAGCAAAAAGAAAGTTGGCGAGCGGACCCGCTAACACCACCCAAGCTCTTTTTCGCAAAGATTTATTAAAAAATGAAACAGCTGCATCTACATCGTTCAGAGGTGAACCTGACGCATTAGGCTCAGGTTCAATTTCTCCAAACATCTTCACATATCCACCAAATGGAATAATGCTCAATTTCCAACGAGTTCCAAGCTTATCGGTAAACCCATAAATTTCTGGGCCAAACCCAACTGAAAATACTTCTATACGAATTCCACAAGTACGGGCGGCCAGATAGTGTCCCAACTCATGGACAAAAACGAGGACGGTCAGTACCAGGATAAAAGAAAACAAATAGGTCCATATTTCAGATAGAATTTCCATCATTTGACCCTATTTTATAAAAACAACTTCATTTTAATTAAATTGGCTGCGAACGAACGAACTTCTTCATCAACTGAATACACATCTTCCAATAAAGAAATTTTATTTCCAAAAAATTTTTCTAATGCTTTTTCCACTACTTTTGTAATGTCTAAAAATCCAATTTTCTTTTCCATGAATGCAGCCACCGCAATTTCGTTGGAGGCATTTAATACTATTGGCAATACCCCCCCCTTTCTCAATGCTTCTCTTGCTAGTCGTATCGCAGGAAATTTCTCTTCGTTTGGTTTTTCAAAGGTTAAAGTAGAAATTTTAGCCAAATCTAATTTGGGACCTGGGTTTTTTATACGATTAGGCCAGGCTAAAGCATACGAAATTGGTATTCTCATGTCAGGAACACCCAATTGTGAGAGAACAGATCCATCGACATAAGATACTAAACTATGAACAATAGATTGTCTGTGAACCAAAATTTCTATTTTATCCTCGGGCATTTCAAATAAATAGTGAGCTTCAATTAGTTCTAAGCCTTTGTTCATCATTGTGGCAGAATCAACTGAAATTTTTGGCCCCATTTTCCAAATTGGGTGAGCCACCGCTTCTTCCGGGGTTACATTGGCTAAATTTTTTAAATTTGTGTTTATAAAAGGGCCGCCAGAGGCCGTAAGAATTAATTTTTCAATTGATTTTCTTTGTTCCTGGGCAAACACCTGAAAAATTGCATTATGTTCAGAATCGACAGGAAGCAAAATAGCACCAGAATTTTCCACCTCTTTCAACATAAAGTTGCCCGCACAAACCAAACATTCTTTGTTTGCTAAAGCGACTACTGGACTGTGTTTTATAGCAACAATTGTAGGCTGAAGGCCTGCAGCTCCGACAATTCCTGCCATTACCCAATCTACCGGTCGCGTGGCCGCTTCTAAAATTCCGTCCTTTCCGGCTCCAATTTTTATTTTTTTACCTCTGAGGGCTTTTTTAAGAGGTTTGTAAAAACGTTCATCCCCAATCGCTACAAATTCTGCATTTGTTGCAATAGCTTGCCTAGCCAATAATTCAAAATTTGAATTAGCTGTTAAAACTTCTACACTATATTTATCTGGGTTTTTCTCTATAAGATCCAATGTATTACAACCAATAGACCCAGTCGAACCAAGAATTGAAATATGCCGTACCTTTGATTTTGGTTCAGTTCGGCTTAAGGCCATATAGAAAAGTCTCCTTTTGAAATCGCCACCGACAAAGCAAAGATAGGAGCTGATCCAATAAAACTATCAACTCTGTCAAGGGCACCACCGTGGCCTGGGATAAGTTTTCCTGTATCCTTTACAAAAAATTTTCGTTTCATAACTGAAACACTTAGATCTCCCAATTGTCCCAGCAAACCAATGCCAATGCCCACGATAAAAAGACTGTCAATTGTACCAATATCTGTTACATATGACCAAGTACTTGCCCAGATAGCAGAAGCAAAAATTCCTCCTAACAAACCTGCCCAAGTTTTATTGGGGCTTATCATTGGTACCAATTTTGGCCCGCGAAAGGCACGCCCAACAAAAAAAGCAAAGATGTCAGTTAACCAAATTGCTATTACAAATAAAATAACAATCTCAAACCCGGATTGAGTAATTTGCCTCAACCAAACTAACGATATACCGCTAGACCCAATACTAATTATTCCGAGAAGGCCCCAAAAAACTTCATTTTTGGAAATTCTATTTCTAAAAATTTCAATTATAGGCAATAAGACCAAACCCAGAATTAAAATTAAAATTGCAAAATATATATTCAAAAAAGTTGCATTTAGAACCGCCATAAAAACTATACCTGCAATTACATACCCAATAAAATCAAATTTATTTAAATTACATATTTGTCGCCACTCTTTTGCCATTAACAGAACAATAATACAGACCAAAAATTCAAATAATGGTTTTCCATAAAAAACCGTTACTAAAAAGATTGGAGCAAGAAAAATTGCAGAAAAAATTCGAGATTTCAATTTAAATGCATCACTTCTTTAGCTAACAATACCATACCGCCGTTCTCGCCGATAAAATTCTGTTATAGCACCTTCAAAATCTTCTTTTAAAAAATCAGGCCAGTATTTATCAATGAAGATTAATTCAGTATATGCAAGCTGCCAAAGTAGGAAGTTACTAATTCTCTTTTCACCGCCGGTTCGAATTAACAAATCTGGATCCGGTATTTCAGAGGTGTATAAATTTTTGGAGATTGTTTCTTCACTTAAAGACTCTAAATAAGTTTTTTCTATAACTATTTTTCTAACGATTTTATGGATTGCTTCCGTAATTTCTTGCCGACCTCCATAACTCAAAGCAACCATTACTGTTAGTTTTTTATTTTTTTTTGTCTTCTTCTCTACTTCTTTAATTAGGCTAACAATATCATCCGGCAATAGAGAGAGCTCGCCCATAAAACGAAGTTGAACATCTTTGTCTTGAAGTTCTTCATGAAGGTTTTGAATTTCTTCATTTAAATAAAGCCGTAACAACCCAAACAAAGCGTTCACTTCGGGTTTTGGACGCCTCCAATTTTCAATAGAAAAACCAAAAAGTGTTAAATACCTTACCTCATGATTTAATGCTGCTTTAATAATTTCACGTACGACTTCAGCACCTTTACGATGACCTTCTATTCTTGGACAGCCTCGGGAAAGAGCCCAGCGTCCATTCCCATCCATAATGATTGCAATATGCATTGGTGATATAGCTTTAGAAGGCTGAAGAGAAGCAACATTTTGCATGAAATCAAACCTGCATTATTTCTTTTTCTTTTATTTCCAAAGTCACATCAACTTCCTTGATAAAATTATCAGTTAATTTTTGTAAATCCTGCCCCCACGCTCTTTGTTCATCCTTTGACATATTTTCTTCTTTTCCAGAACGTTTTAATTTTTCCATACCGTCGCGACGTATATTACGAATGGCAATTCTTGCCTGCTCTGCATATTTATTAGCAATTTTTGTTAATTCGATACGTCGTTCTTCACTAAGTTGAGGAATTGGAACCCTGACAAGCATTCCGTCACGAGTTGGGTTAAGACCCAAGCCTGAATCACGAACGGCTTTTTCAACTGACTCGATTAACCCTTGATCCCAAACTTGAATCGAAATCATGCGTGGATCAGGTACGCTAATCGTACCTATTTGGTTTATTGGTAATTTTGAACCATAAGCATCTACTATTATAGGTTCTAAAAATGCTGCTGATGCACGTCCGGCTCTTAAGCCTGAAAATTCACCCCGCAAAACTTCAACGGCACCGTTCATTCTCCGTTCGAAATCATCAGTATCGGGTTGAGACATTTTATTCACCCACTTCGTTAATAATTGTAAATTGTCCTTGACCCTTCACTACATTTGCAAATTCTCCAGATTTATAAAGCCCAAAAACTAAAATGGGAATATTGTTTTCTTTCGCTAACGAAATTGCAGATGCATCCATCACTTTCAAATCTCTAGATAAAACTTCTTTATAACTTAGACTTTCGTAACGGAAAGCCTCTGACACCTTATGAGGATCATCGGAATAAACCCCATCAACTTGTGTACCTTTAAACAAGGCATCACAACCCATCTCAACAGCTCGTAGAGCGGCGGCTGTATCAGTGGTGAAATATGGATTGCCGGTTCCAGCAGCAAAAATTACCACTCGACCCTTTTCCATATGTCTAATCGCCCTTCGACGTATATATGGTTCACAAACAGTAGACATAGGAATTGCAGACTGAACCCTTGTATGTATTCCAATTCGTTCTAAGGCACCCTGCATAGCAAGAGCGTTAATCACTGTCGCTAACATACCCATGTAGTCAGCGGTACCACGTTCTAATCCTTGCCCTGCTGCTTCCATTCCACGAAAAATGTTGCCTCCTCCAATAACAAGACATAACTCGCAGCCAATCTTTAAAACACCTTTAATTTCGTGGGCAATTCGAACAACCGTCTTGGTTTCCAAACCAAATTCTCTTTCCCCCATAAGTGCTTCACCAGATAATTTTAACAAAATTCGATTGTATTTAGCTTTTTCAGGGGTTTTCTTCATTTTGCCTCGCAATTCAAATTAACAAAATGATATATCAATTATTAAGTTTTGCTAATTATTTATTGTGGCCGCAACATCTGACGCAAAATCATTAGAGTTTTTTTCTAAACCTTCTCCCAAAGAAAACCTTTGGAAACCCGAAATTTTCAATGGCGCCCCACACTCAAATTCTGCTTTTTCAACAGCCTTAAAAATTTTGGTTTCATTATCAATCACAGAAATTTGTTCCAGTAAAACAAACTCGGAAAAAAATTTTCCGATACGTCCTTCTACCATTTTCTCTATAATTTTTTCAGGCTTACCAGAAATTTTCGCCTGCTCCATTAAAATCATTTTTTCGCGTTCAAGTTCATTCTCTGGAACCTCCTTAATCGAACCCCATCGAGGAGAAGTGGCAGCAATGTGCATTGCAATTTGTCTCCCGAACATTTCAAGAGCAGCCTTTTCTCCTTCCGATTCAATAGCAACAAGAACGCCAATTTTTCCTAACCCTGGAGCTATTGAATTATGTATATAGCTACAAATAATTCCTTTTTTAATTTTTAAAAATTCAACCCTTCTAATTTTAATGTTTTCCCCAATTTTTGCTATTAAGGTATTGATTGTATCGCTTACAGTTTCTCCGTTATCCATTAGACTTGTAAGGAGATCAGCTGAATTAGCACCGGAGGTGAGAGCTAAACAAGCAACTTCGTTTACAAATTCCTTAAATTCATCATTTCGAGCTACGAAGTCAGTTTCAGCGTTAATTTCAATCACAACCCCCGACGACTCTGAAACCTTTACAGCAACCAAACCTTCTGCCGCAATTCGATTAGCTTTTTTGGCGGCTGCTGCTAATCCGGAGCTGCGAAGCCAATCAATAGCCCCCTCTAAATCACCCGCACTTTTTACTAACGCTTTTTTACAATTCATCATTCCTGCGCCGGTTTTTTCTCGTAACTCTTTGACTAATGATACGGATATCTCGTTCATAACTTTTCCTTTAACAGGTGTGTTTTACATAGGTAAACACAAAATTTTGGGAGTTTTTAATTTTCTTCTTTAGAAGATAAAGGTTCCTCTTTCCTTGACGCCGTTTTTTTATCAGTGTCTCCGGATTTTTTTATTTCCACTCCTGGATCCTCACCTACGTCAGTTCCTGCCGCAATCGCCTCCTGCTGCAGTCCATCGAGTGCAGCATCAGCTATTAAATTACAATAAAGCGCAATTGAACGTATAGCATCATCGTTACCAGGGATAGGAAAGTTAATCCCATCCGGTGCACAATTACTATCCAGTATTGCAATCACCGGTATACCTAATTTTTGCGCTTCTTTAATCGCAATTGACTCTTTATTGGTATCAACGACAAAAAGAATATCGGGCAATCCGCCCATTTCTTTAATTCCCCCCAACGCGCGTTCAAGTTTATCTCTATCTCTTGTACGCATTAGAAGTTCTTTTTTTGTAAAACCTAAATCCTCTTGGGTGAGCAACTCGTCATAATCTCGCAACCTTTTAATTGACGCAGTAATTGTCCGCCAATTCGTGAGTGTACCACCCAACCAACGGTGATTTACATAATATTGACCGCAACGTATTGCAGCCTCCGAAATTTGTGAGCTGGCTTGTCTTTTCGTACCAACAAATAAAACTCGTCCACCTCCTCCAACCACTTCTTTAACTGCCTCCAATGCTTTAAACAACATGGGAACAGTTTGACGGAGATCTAAAATATGTATTCCATTTCGAACTCCATAAATAAAGGGCCCCATTTTAGGATTCCAGCGACGGGTATGATGTCCAAAGTGAACACCCGCCTCTAATAATTGACGCATAGAAAAGTTAGGTATAGCCATTTTTTTTCTCCGGTTTTGCCTCCGCGGTGAAAGTTCAATTAAATTCTTTTAATTAAACACCGGATCCATGGATATTTTGTAATAAAAACCATGGACATACCGCGTGCGGTTTAAAGTAAGTATTTGATAGCCTGAAGAATTGAGTTTTTCAAGAGATTTTGTAAAGGATCTTTAAAATTCATAGAGCACCCCCCGAATTAACCATCATATAATTCTATGATTCCAGGAAGATTTTGAATGTTTTTTCTCATTTCTGAAGAAATTAAATAGGTACCAGGTAACACCAGTTCCACTGATCTTTCTTCATTGATTCCCAAAATAAGACGAATTTTTTCATTACCATTCTTTTCCAATGCAAAAGCATCTTTTAATGCGTGAAGGGAATTCTCTTGGTCTATATAAATCTTTAACCCTTTTTTAGAAAGCCTAGTAACGGTTTCTAGATCCTCAATGGAAACTGCATTTAGTCGGAAATCTTGGCCATCAACACGAACTTCACAAGTAACAATTAAAGGTATTCCAGTTTTTAGTAAATCACGTGCCTTTGACAAAATCTCTGAAAAAACTACAACTTCAAAAACCCCACTAGCATTGGAAAATTCAACGAAGGCATAGCGGTTACCCTTTTCTGAGGTTCTTTCTCTCATACTGATGAAAATCCCTGCTAGTTTTGCTAAACTACCGACTGCTGCTTGAGTAAGTTGGTCTTGTGATGTTATACCCAGTTCCTCTAGGGCGCTCCCGTAAACATCGAGGGGATGCGCCGATAAATAAAATCCAACTGCATCAAACTCCTGGTTTAACCTTTCGGCAATCGGCCAATCCTCAACTTCCAATAAAGACCTGTTTGGTTGACTAGAAAAAATACTTGCGGTTGAAAATAAGTTCTCTTGTTTATTTTCTCTTTCTCTTTCTGCAAAATTTGAAATTGTTAATATTTTTTCAATACCTTCGAATAATTTTTTTCTATTTGAATCAAGACAATCTAAAGCACCGGATCTAATTAGATTCTCCATTTGCCTTCTATTAATACCCTTGGCGCCCAAACGTTCTGCTAAATCAAAAATGTCAATAAAGGGTCCATTTTCACTACGTTCCTTAACCACTCGTTCCATGGACTGAAGGCCCACATTTTTTATACCACCTAGGGCATACCTAATTACTCCCTTTTCCTTTTTACTCACTGAAGCCTTCGTAGAAAAAATTGAGTTAGATTCATTGATATTTGGGGGCAATAATTCTATGGAGAGATTGGCAAGTTCCTGTTTAAAAACATTTATTTTGTCTGTATTACCCATATCGAGCGTCATTGAGGCAGCAAAAAATTCAACCGGATAATTAGCTTTAAGCCAAGCTGTTTGGTAGGCTATCAAAGCATAGGCAGCAGCGTGTGATTTATTAAACCCATATCCTGCAAATTTATCTACTTGATCAAAAATTTGGGCGGCCTTATTTGCTTCTACATTTCGGATCTTAGCACCCTCAATGAAGCTTTCTCGCTGTGCAGTCATTTCCGATTTAATCTTTTTACCCATAGCTCGACGAAGTAAATCCGCTTTACCCAAACTAAATCCGGATAATAATTTAGCAATTTCCATTACCTGCTCTTGGTAAATAATAACCCCAAAAGTTTCTGTTAAAATTCCTTCAAGTTTAGGATGGAGATAGTCAGGTTTCTCTCGACCATGTTTACAAGCGATATAACGCGGAATATTGTCCATTGGCCCAGGCCTATAAAGAGCAACAAGAGCAATAATATCTTCGAAACAATCTGGTCTAAGTTGAAACAAAACATCACGCATACCTGAACTTTCCAGTTGAAAAACCCCTATGGATTGACCTTTTGCCAACATCTCGTAGGTGCTTTTATCGTCCAAAGGCAACGAATCTATATCTATGTCAACTCCTCTTTCATTTAACAACTCAACAGCGCGAGAAATCACTGTTAATGTCTTTAGACCAAGAAAATCAAACTTCACTAAACCTGAGGCTTCTGCATATTTCATCGAAAATTGGACCGCTGTCATGTTAGAACGCATGTCTCTATAAAGAGGAACAATTTCTACCAAAGATCGATCGCCAATCACTAAGCCAGCGGCATGCGTCGAAGCGTGTCGGTATAACCCTTCTAACCTCAGCCCAATATCCAACAATTTTTTGACCTGGGGATCTTCATTGCGCAGCCGCCGTAATTCAATTTCTGAATCTATCGCTTCCTGGAGACTGGGTGGATGTGCCGGATTAAAGGGTATTAATTTACAAATTTTATCTACATAGCCATAAGGCATACTCAAAACCCTACCCACATCTCTTAAAACAGCTCGCGCTTGTAATTTTCCAAAAGTAATTATTTGAGCTACACGGTCCTCCCCAAATTTGCCTTGCACATATCGTATCACTTCATCCCTTCTATCTTGACAAAAATCTATGTCAAAATCAGGCATTGAAACCCTTTCCGGATTCAAAAATCTTTCAAAAATTAGACCGAATTTTAAGGGATCCAAATTTGTGATTTCTAGTGCCCAAGCTACCACTGAGCCCGCACCTGAACCTCTTCCCGGTCCAACTGGTATCCCCTTCTTTTTAGCCCATTGAATAAAGTCGGCTACTATTAAAAAATATCCGGAAAAACCCATTTCTATAATTATTTTTAATTCAAAATCTAAACGTTCCCAATATGGTTTTGTTTCAATTTCCTTGGATTGAAAATTTTTAAAACGTTTAGTCAAACCATTTTTAGCCTCAATTTTAAGTTGTTCTTCCTCGGTCCTTGTGGAAACCGTTGGGAAAGTTGGTAAAATGGGGTCTTGCTCCTCAGGCATAAAGGAGCAGCGTTGGGCTATGACAACAGTATTTTGAATTGCTTCCGGAACGTCAGCAAAAGTTTCATTCATTTCAACGCTAGTTCTAAATGCATGAAGGGGAGTTACTACACGTCTATCTCTTTCTTCTATTTTTTTACCTTCAGCAATACATAAAAGGGCATCGTGTGCTTCGTACATTTCAGGGTTCAAAAAATAACAATCATTCGTCGCTACAAGAGGTATATCAGTTTCATAGGCCAGCCGAATTAAATCACCTTCAGTTTCTTTTTCGATTTGCATTCCATGGCGGGTAAGCTCTATATACAGCCGGCCCGCAAACAACTCAGATAGGCAATCCAACATCCCCTTAGCTTCTTCCTTTTTTTTCTCGCTAAGAAGTTTAATCAACGCTCCATCTGGACCACCTGTAAGAGCAATTAAACCTTCTGTTTTTCCGATTAAATCTTCGAAAGTTATATGCGGTTTTTGAAAAGATGAAGAAGTCAAAAATGAAGAACTAACCAATTTTAAAAGGTTTTTGTAGCCTTTTTCGTCTTGGACAATTAAGACTAAAGTGTCTAAATCTAACCCATGTTCATTAGAATGAAACCTAGGAGTAAAAGTTTTGCTTGTCGAACGATCAACCTTTATTTGACATCCAATAATTGGTTGAACTCCCGCATTCTTAGCAGCAAGCGCAAATTCTAGAGCGCCAAACAGATTTCCTGTGTCGGTAATACCAATTGCAGGCATACATTGTTCCTGACAGGCTTTAATTAAATCGGGTATTTTTATGGCACCTTCTGCCAAGGAATAGGCAGTGTGCACCCTCAGATGTACAAAGTTATGCGAGTTCATACCTTATAGCTTACACACAGATTAAAATAAGTCATTAGAACAAAACATGAATATAACAATATAAAGGGAATAACATTTTCTCAGCTACCCCATATTGTGGAT
This sequence comes from Pseudomonadota bacterium, assembly GCA_036339375.1. Lineage (GTDB taxonomy): Bacteria > Pseudomonadota > Alphaproteobacteria > MPNO01 > UBA2964 > JAYZBC01. The sequence goes on from JAYZBC010000065.1 coordinate 13,672, forward strand.
AATTTATTAAAAATTCAAAAATAACCTTATAAAAATTAGGGTAGAACGAATCATTAACATAAAAAACTCTCTCTAGCTCAATTTTTTCAAATACAAAACTAAAGTAACACCCCATTGTTAATAGAAACTATACGATCCATTCTTTCTGCCAGACTGTTGTTGTGAGTGGCAATTAACGCTGCCACCCCTGCCTCGCGGACTAATTTTAATAAAACACCAAAAACATCATCTGCTGTTTTTTTATCTAAGTTTCCTGTGGGTTCATCCGCAAGTAAAATAGCAGGATAATTTGCTAGGGCTCTAGCTATTGCAACTCTTTGTTGTTCTCCTCCTGATAAATTACTCGGCCTATGCATCCGTCTTTGAGACAATCCAACTAGTTCTAATAAATCAATTGCTCTTTCTAACGAGAGATTTTTATCCTTTCCTCCTATAATTTGAGGCAAAATTACATTTTCTTGTGCCGAAAATTCTGGTAGCAAGTGGTGAAATTGGTATATAAAACCGATGGTAGAATGTCTCAGTTTTGTTCTTTGACTATCGTCTAAACCTTCACAAGATTGATTCCCGATAAACACATCGCCTTTATTAGGCTTTTCTAACAATCCAGCAACATGCAACAAAGTTGACTTTCCAATACCAGACGGACCTACTAAAGCAACAATTTCACCTGGATTTAAAGAAAAGCTAACGCCACGCAAAATCTCTAGTTTATTCTCTCCTTGTTTAAATGAACGGTATATGGAATCCAAACGAAGTATCGTGGATTTATTCATAACGAAGAGCCTCTACTGGCTCTAACCGAGCAGCTCGCCATGACGGATACAGCGTTGCTAAAAAGGAAAGGGAAAGCGCCAAAATAACAATACTTAATACTTCTAAAGGATCAACTTTTGCTGGTAATTGAGAAAGAAAATAAATTTCAGCATTAAATAAATTTGAACCAGAAATCGATTGAAGCCATTGTCTAATAATTTCTATATTTAATGAAAATGCTAAACCTAAAATAACTCCTAACAAAGTCCCAAAAATACCAACCGACATTCCTGCAAGCAAAAATATTTTCAAAATCATTCCTCTTGTGGCCCCCATCGTTCTCAAGACAGCAATATCTTTGCCCTTATCCTGAACCATCATTATTAGCCCTGAAATTATATTAAACGCAGCAACAATAATAATAAGTGTCAGTATTAAAAACATAACATTTCTTTCAACTTGGATGGCATTAAAAAAACTAGAATTTTTATTTTGCCAATCCAAAATGTTAATAGACCGTTTTGATTTCGCTTTAATAATGGGAGTAACTTGATCAATAAGATTGGGATCAGTTAGGAGGACTTCTATGCTTGATACATTTCCTTTCCCTATTCGAAAAAATTTCTGGGCTGAAAATAAAGGAATAAACATAAAGCTGCTATCATATTCGTACATCCCAATCTCGAAAATTCCAGAAATCGTAAACCTTCTTGAACGAGGAATTGAACCAAATACGGTTAAACGGCTCTGAGGGGCAACTAAAGTAAAATTACTTCCTACCGTTAACCCAAATCTTTCAGCAAAACGCGAGCCTATTAAAACAGAACTATCATTGGAAAAATCAGCTAAGCTTCCAGCAACCAAACTTTTGTTTATTAACTTGTGATTTTTTATATCTATAGGACGAATTCCCCGAACAACAGCAGCAGCAGCTGACCCTCTGACGCTAGCCATTGCCTGCCCTTCAATTATTGGGGTTACGCTTTCAATGTTTGGAATTCCTCGAATTTTTTTTGACAATTTGTCAAATTTTTCAATTCCACCATAAACACTGGAAGAAATCATCAAGTGCCCATTTAGACCTAGAATTCTACTTAATAATTCCGCTCTAAACCCGTTCATAACGGCCATAACTACAATTAAGGTTGCTACGCCTAAAGCAATCCCAGTTAAAGAAAAACCTGCTATAATTGAAATAAAACTCTCACGCCTTCGTGACCGCAAATATCTAAAGGCCACAATTCGTTCAAAAGGAGAGAAAAGCATTAATTTTTTAATTTTTGGGAGAAAGTTTTTCTATAATAGAATCGATAGACAATTCGTTACGCTCTCCAGTATCGCGTCTTTTTAGTTCTACAACGCCATTTTTCAAACCTCGGGGTCCCACCACGATTTGCCAAGGCAACCCGACAAGATCCATGACAGCAAATTTATTTCCTGCTGTTTCATCCCGATCGTCATACAAAACTTCATGACCACATTTTTCTAATTTTATAGCTAGGTCTTCACAAGTTTTACAACAATTTTGATCATTGATACGCAAGTTAAGAATTCCACACGAAAAAGGAGAAACAGTATCAGGCCAAATAATCCCCGCATGATCGTGACTTGCTTCTATAATCGCTCCGACAAGTCGGGACACACCAATTCCGTAAGATCCCATTTCCGGAATAATTGGCTCTTCTTTTGGACCCGCGATAGTCACACCCATCGCTTTTGAGTATTTTTTTCCAAAATAAAATATATGACCAACTTCAATTCCTCTTGCGTGTAAAAGGCTGCTGCCTAATTCTTTTTCCTTTGCAACTATATGTTTTTCATCCGTTGCGGCATACTCACTTGTCCAACGTTCAACTATTTTTTCCAAGTTATTTTCGTATGTTAGTTTTTCAGGCAATGGATCAAAATTTAGGTACTTTTTATCACAAAAAACTTCACTCTCACCTGTTTCCGCCAAAATTATAAATTCATGACTTAAATTACCACCAATAGGTCCTGTATCCGCCTGCATTGGGATTGCCCTTAGCCCCAGTTTAGCAAATGTACGCAAATAAGACACAAACATCCTATTGTACGATTGCCTAGCTTGAATTTTATCTATATCAAAAGAATAAGAATCTTTCATTAAAAATTCTCGGCCTCGCATAACCCCAAAGCGGGGCCGTACCTCGTCCCTAAATTTCCACTGAATGTGATATAAAATTTTTGGTAAATCTTTGTAACTTCTAAGAGTCTGACGAAAGATATCTGTTATTAATTCCTCATTTGTGGGTCCATAAAGCATTTCTCTTTGATGACGGTCCAAAATACGTAGCATTTCTTTACCATACCCGTTGTATCGACCGCTTTCCTTCCAAAGCTCTGCTGATTGAATTGTCGGCATCAAAATTTCTTGTGCCCCCGCAACATCTTGTTCTTCGCGAACAATCTTTTCCACTTTTTTTAAAACACGAAGACCAAGCGGTAACCAGGAATAAATTCCAGCACTCGCCTGCCTAATCATTCCCGCACGCAACATTAGTTTATGAGAAACAATCTGTGCTTCAGCAGGATCCTCTTTTACGGTAGGTAAAAAATATTGCGAAAGTCGTATCATCGGTTTATGTCATCCAAACGTCTCGTAGATATAAGTAAAAAGGTCCTACCCAATTAAAGGGTACACTTCTCATAAGAAGCCAAAATTCGCCAATCAACTAAACTTAATTAATGTATCAAAATTTTATCCCTTGGATAAGAAAAATGAGTGTTTGATAAAACCTTTTATGTATTCAATTATCAATTCGAAACAAATTATTCTCTCATAAAAGGGGGTTCAAGATGTGCAATTTGACTGAAAATTCGGCAAGTTCTCTTATGCGCACCTGGAAGGTATCCAATACTCATCAGAAACTCCCCAGTAATTTGTTCACCTGTAAAAAAAAACGTTCTTTTAAATAGCTTTACCCACTCATGTTTCTCAAGGGGGTGATGCCCTTCAATCCATAAACAGAACGAACCATGTGAATCTTGTAGTTCACAAATCGTTTTAGCATTTTGGATTACCGCTTTAATTTTTAAGCGGTTTCGAATTATTGAAGGATCTTTTAACAATTTCGTAATTTTAGCCTTACCATAAGATGCAACTAACTTAGGATTAAAGTCGCTATATGCTTTTTTAAATCCTTCGCGTTTTTTTAGAATAGTAAGCCAGGATAAACCAGCCTGGTTTATTTCAAGAACTAAACGTTCAAATAATTTTTCGTCTGTCGTAACAGGAAACCCATATTCCCTATCATGATATTCACCGTGGTAAGGATGACCTGGAGCAATTTCACAGTAACTTGACATCAAAAGCCCTAAGATTTTGGATAATTTTTATATAACGAAATTTTACAAACGAACGATATGTATTTCTATTTTCGGTCTTCTCCCTACAAATTCACGAATAATTCGGCGAACAGCATTATTGGCAGCGATAGAAACCTTTTCGTCATCTAAAAGTGAATTTTGATCTAACTTTTTAACAGCTGCAATCATTTCTGAAATGGCAGCGCTATGAATTTCCTTATCTAACACTTGGCTATCAACTATTCCAGGAGTTGAAAGTTGAGGATTAGCAGCTAAATTACCAAGATTGTCTAAAACAACCGTTGCAACCGCCACCCCACTATATGTCATCCGGCGCCTTTCTCTAATAACTTCACCCTTCAGGTCAATCAACCTTCGACCGTCTATCGCATAACGGCCTGTAACTACTTCTCCAATACGCTCTACTCCTCTAGAATTGAGCTTAATGATTTGTCCATTTTCTACCAAAGCAGTAGATGGAATTCCACACTCCTCAGCGAATTTGCAATGTTCAATTAAATGTCTGGTTTCACCATGGATAGGAATTAAAAGCGGGGGATTTACCCAGCCATAAAACTCTTTAATTTCTTCTCGAGTGGGGTGACCGGAAACATGAACGAAGGCATCTTTGTCGGAAATTACTGAAATCCCCAATTTAGCTAATTGATTTTTTAATCGCCCTATTGCCCTTTCGTTACCTGGGATTTCTCGCGAAGAAAATATAACTGTATCTCCTCTTTCCATCACTACCTTTGGGTGCCCTTCTGAAGCAATTCGGGCTAATGCTGCCCGCACTTCACCTTGACTGCCTGTTACAACCATCAAAGTTTCACTTTTGGGTAAGTAACCGATTTCATTTTCACTTATTATTTGAGGCCACTTTTTTAAATATCCACAATCTTTTGCTGTGTTATATATTCGATGCATTGAACGCCCTATTAAAGCCACCCTGCGGCCGGTTACTTCGGCTGCATGAAAACAAGTTTCTAATCTTGCAACGTTTGAAGCAAAACAGGTTACAGCCACTTGGTTCTTGCAACCCTCTATAATTTTGGAAAGACTTTTTCTTAAGGCACCTTCTGACCTTTCTTTACTCTCTACAAAAATATTTGTTGAATCGCACATTAAAGCGATTAACTTCTTTTTTCCGACTCTGCGTAATCCAGACATATCAGTAAGGGGGCCAACTAAAGGAGAAGGATCTAATTTCCAATCGCTTGCATGAAGAACAGTCCCCACCTTACTCGTAATTGCCAACGCTTGAGTTTCTGGAATGGAATGGGTAACTGGAATAAATTCCATTTCAAATGGCCCCAATGAAAAACAACTTCCGGGGTCAACAATTTTTATGGGGACTTCTTTTTCAAGGCCTGTTTCCGAAAGTTTTTGGCGTAAAAATTTTGCTGCAAAGGGGGTAGCATATACAGGACACCTCAATCTTCTCCACAGATACGGAATTGCGCCCAGATGGTCTTCATGAGCATGAGTTAGTACAATTCCAACCAAATTACTTGAGTTTTCAACCGCAAAAGTGGGGTCTGGCACCAAAATTTCGATACCGGGGGTAGTATCGTCTCCAAAAGTTACACCGCAATCAACCATTACCCAGGCTTTGTCATACCCGTACAGCGCTAAATTCATTCCAATTTCCCCTAAACCACCAAGGGGCAAAAATAAAAATTGATTTCCGGGTTTCATAAAAATTTTTAAATTTGGATATTACGATAATATATTTCTGATAAACCTCTCATTGTCAGATCTGTATCCAAGTATTCAATCATATTGGTTGCTTCTGAAAAAAGAGGTGCTAATCCACCCGTCGCAACTACAGACATGGGTGTTTCGAATTCTTCAATTATTCGTGTTATTAGCCCTTCAATAAGACCCACGTAACCCCAATAAATTCCTGATAACATTGCTGTGACCGTACCTTTCCCAATCACATTTTTTGGTTTTTGAATAGCTATTCGGGGTAAATTTGCTGCCGCCATGTGTAGGGCATCTAATGAAAGGTTAATACCTGGAGCAATAACGCCACCGTAATAATTACCCTCACTATCCACAACGTCAAAAGTAGTCGCCGTTCCAAAATCAATCACAATTAAAGGTCCTGTGTAACTCAAATGTGCTGCCGCAGCATTGACTAAGCGATCCGCTCCAACGTCGCTCGCAAGTACTCCAATCCCTATTTCCACTGTTTTATCGCCAATAATTAAAGGCTCGCACTTGTAGTATTTGCGGCATAAGCTTTTGAGACTAAATAAAGTTTCTGGAACGACACTTGCAATAATCACATCCGTGATATCTTCAGAAGAAAGAGCTTCACGGTCCATTAAATTGGCTAACCAAACTCCATACTCATCTGACGTTCGTTTGGCATCACTAGAAGAACGCCACTCTGCTTTTTTGTTATGGGCTTCATAAACTGCAAAAACTATATTGGTATTTCCAGAATCAATTGCCAACAACATGCCTACGTATTCTCCAAACAAAAAATTTCACCGGCGAATATCTTTTTCTTTTCTCCATTATCTTTTTTAAAATGAAGTGCACCCGTTTTATCAACACCCATAAAAATACCACGTTCTTCAATTCCATTCCCTGCCTTAATTACAATTCTACTTCCAATTCCTGTAGCATTTTCAACCCAAGCATCTCTTATTTTTGTAAAACCTTTTTTTCTCCAAACACGGTTCCAAACTCTAAATTTTTTAATAATTTCCTGGATAAGCGAACTGCAATTTGTGGAAACACCAACCATCTGGAGGGAAATCGACTTACCTTCATCTAACGTCGGAGCCTTTATTATGTTTAATCCAACTCCAATGACATAAAAATCATCCTTTTTCTCAATAAGAATACCTCCAATTTTTTTTTGTTCGATCAGAAGATCATTTGGCCATTTAAAACGAATTCTAACTGTTTTTGACAGAAAAGAAGTAATTGCATCCCCTACAGAAACCGCCGAAAAATATGCCACTTGGCCCCCGTCCTTTATCCCGATTGCCGGAAAAATGATGCTTAAGTAAAGATTGCCAGGTGGTGATTTCCAAATTTTTCCACGCCGGCCTCGCCCAGCTGTTTGACAATTTGCTACAACAACCGCACCCTCTCCTTTTCCTTCTTCAATAAGACGTATTGCCTCATTATTAGTACTATCGAGAGTATCGTGATTAAATAACCGGGTTCCCACAACTTGGGTGGGTGTGTGCTCCATACTTATTCCTCAGGTAATAAATAAAGCTTGTGCCGCAGACCCAGCCCTATTGATAAGAGTGTCTGGGCCAAGAATAAATAGAGTAACAAACAATGTTGTTACCATTAAAATAACTTTAATTTCATTTCCTGCCTTTCGATCAAAGACCTCGCCCGGATCGTCGATATACATAATTTTAATGATCCGAATGTAATAATAAGCTCCCACCACACTCGTCAACACACCAATAATAGCCAGGGCATAAAGACCAGAATTAATAGCAGCAAGAAAAATATAAAATTTACCGAAAAATCCAGCAAGAGGCGGTATTCCAGCCATGGAAAACATCATTAAGGCAAGAGCTAATGCGGTTAGCGGTTGATTCCGCGCAAGACCCGAGAGGTCCTTTATACCTTCCACCATTCGACCTGCTTGGCGCATTGAAAGGACACAACAAAAAGTACCAACGTTCATAGCTAAATAAATAGCCAGGTAAATTAAAATTCCTTGTACACCACTCTCTGTTCCAGTTGCCAACCCAATCAAGGCGTACCCTACATGCCCAATCGAGCTATAAGCGAGAAGGCGTTTTATATTGTTCTGCCAAATAGCTGCTAGAGCTCCCAAGCACATAGAAGCGGCAGAAATAAATATTAATATTTGCTGCCATTCTCCTATCAAAAACCCAAAAGGACCAATTAACACCCTGACCAGTAATGCCACAGCTGCAATTTTTGGTGCTACAGCAAAAAACGCCGTTACCGGTGTTGGAGCACCTTCATAAACATCGGGTGTCCACATATGAAACGGTACAGCAGAAACTTTAAAAGCTAAACCTGAAATCAAAAAGACTAGGCCTACGATAAGACCTAAGTTGGTGTCAAAAGTTGCTAAATTCTTTGAAACTACTGAAAGATTGGCAAAATTGGTTGTACCCGCAAAACCATAAATTAGCGAGCAACCATAAAGAAGCATACCAGAAGATAGCGCTCCTAAAACAAAATATTTCAAACCAGCTTCAGAAGACCTCAAAGAATCCCTTCTAAATGCAGCTAAAACATAAAGGGATAAACTCTGCAATTCCAATCCAACGTAAAGGGAAATTAAGTCATTAGCGGACACCATCATAAACATACCCAATGTCGCAAAAAGGATCAAAACTGGGTATTCAAAACGACTTATCCTTTCTTGTTCGTTATAATTAGATGACATCATAATGGCCAGCAAGGAACCAATGATTACCAACCATTTGATAAATTTTGCAAAACCGTCAAAAATAAAATGCCCATTTAAAGCAGTCACCTTCTCTGCAGGACCGAAAGATAAAAAAGTCCCCACGACCAATAATGAAATTACTGAAAGCCAAGAAATTAAGGATGTCGCATTCCCTTTTTTGAACACTCCTATAAGCAGCAAAGTCATGGAAGAAACTGCCAACACAATTTCTGGCATTACCGCTTGAAAATCATTCAAAGACATTTATTTCTCATTTATCGTGCAGCCAACGACATAAAATTGTTGATACTCATTGCAATTTTATGCTGTTCCACAAGATGGTAGGAAGAGGCTTCTATAATTTCCAAAAAAGGCATCGGATAAACGCCCATAACAATGGTAAGCAATAAAAGAGGAACAAAAACAAGGATTTCACGACGATTAACATCCATAATCGATTTGAGATCTTCACGAGCTAGTTTACCAAAAATCACTCTCCGATAGAGCCAAAGCATATAAGCTGCACCAAGAACAACACCTGTTGCAGCCAACATAGCAACCCAGGTGCTCACCTGAAATAAACCCACTAAAACAAGAAATTCTCCAATAAAACCGCTGGTTCCGGGCAATCCAACACTCGCCAGGACAAATACCATGAAAACAAACGCATATTTCGGCATCCGCTCTACAAGACCTCCATAACGCTCAATTTCTCTTGTATGAATTCTGTCATACACCACGCCAACGCAAAGGAATAATGCAGCAGAAACAATTCCATGGCTTAGCATTTGAAATATAGCACCGGATAAACCCTGTTGATTAAAGGAAAATATTCCGAGTGTAACAAAACCCATATGAGCTACTGAGGAGTATGCTATTAATTTCTTCATATCGAGCTGCGCAAGTGCAACAAGGGAAGTATAAATAATAGCAATAATACTCAGAGAAAAAATTAGGGGAGTAAAAAATTCACTCGCTGCCGGCAACATGGGTACTGAGAACCGTATAAACCCATAGGCCCCCATTTTTAACAAAACACCAGCCAGAATCACCGAACCCGCTGTTGGAGCCTCCACATGGGCATCTGGTAACCAGGTATGTACGGGCCACATTGGAACCTTTACTGCAAAACTCGCAAAAAAGGCTAGCCAAAGCCAGTATTGCATATCAATGGGAAAAGTGAACTTCATCAAGGTTGGAATATCTGTGGTATTGGACAGCAAAAAAATGGCCAAAACCGCTAATAGCATCAGCACTGAACCTGTCAAAGTAAAAAGAAAAAACTTAAAAGCTGCATACACTCTTCGTTGTCCACCCCAAACGCCTATAATTAAAAACATCGGGATCAAAACACCTTCAAAAAATATATAAAATAGAGTTAAATCAAGGGCACAAAACATCCCAACCATTAATGTCTCTAGGACCAGGAAAGAAATCATGTACTCTTTAACCCTGGACGTAATTGCTTCCCAGCTTGCAAGAACACAAATAGGTGTAAGAAACGTGGACAACAGCACAAACAATACGGAAATACCATCTACACCCATGTGATAATGAATACCGAAACTTTCAATCCAGGGCTCTTTTTCTACAAACTGAAAAGCTGCTGTTTTCCTATCAAAGGCAACCCAAAGAATGAGAGAGAGAAAGAAGGTTATGATTGTTGTCCAAAGTGCTGTAGCCCGGGCATTTCGTGCTACAAATTGGTCATCACCTCTAATCATGAGGATTGCAAGGGCTCCAATAAAAGGAAGAAACGTAATAATGCTCAGGATTGGAAAATCAATCATTTACGCTTCATCCAGCTTGAGTATAAAGGTAAAAGGTTACCAAACCCGCAACACCAATCAGCATTGCAAAAGCATAATGATAAACAAACCCAGTTTGTAACGAACTCACTCGACCAGCCAAATTTTTGACTAATGAGGCTAAACCATCAGGACCGAGTCCATCTATGAGAGTTCCATCGCCCTCTTTCCAGAGCCCTTTCCCTAAATATTTAGCGGGCTTAACTAAAATTAAATGATAGAGCTCATCGAAATACCACTTGTTGTAAAGGAACAAATAAATCTTTGGAACCTTTAAACTGATTTTCTCCGGAAGGTCCTTTCGGACGATATAAAAATAATAAGCAATGGCAATTCCAACTAAACCAACAACAATTGGAGCGGATTTAACCCATAAAGGGACTAAATGGGCATCAAAAATTGCCCTGTGTTCTGGCAGTAATATTATTGAATTTTTCCAGAATTCTTCCATGCCATCCCCAACAAAGAGGTTATAACCGAATAAGCCTGAAAAAATTGCTCCCAAGGCCAAAACAATTAAAGGAATTGTCATCGTTTTTGGTGATTCATGAATATGAGCCATTGTCTTTTCATCAGCACGCGGTGTTCCATGAAACGTTAAAAACAACAGACGCCAAGAATAAAAAGCAGTCATTATAGCGGCGCCAATTCCAAGCCAGAAAGCATAAAAACCGACAGAGCTGTTTGCTGCGAAAGCTGCTTCAATTATTATGTCCTTTGAATAAAACCCGGAGAAAAATGGTAATCCGGCAAGGGCAAGGCTTCCAATCCACATCATTGTGTAGGTAAGAGGGATCAGACGCCAAATTCCTCCCATTTTTTTCATGTCCTGCTCAGAAGACATCGCATGAATGACAGAACCGGCGCCTAAAAATAATAAAGCCTTGAAGAACGCATGTGTAAACAAATGAAAAATACCCGCTGCATAGGCAGAAACTCCACAAGCAAAAAACATATAACCCAGTTGACTACAGGTGGAGTATGCTATTACGCGCTTGATATCATTTTGACACAATGCAACTGTCGCAGCAAAAAATGCCGTAGAAGCTCCAATGATACAAATTACATCGAGAACCAACGGGGCATACTCAAAAATTGGGGACAAACGAACTACCATAAAAATGCCCGCAGTGACCATTGTAGCCGCGTGTATCAGTGCGGAAACTGGGGTTGGCCCTTCCATGGCATCGGGTAACCATGTGTGTAAACCGAGTTGAGCGGATTTTCCCATAGCTCCAATAAAGAGCAACATGCAAATAACGGTTAAAGCGTGCCAGTTGCCCCCCAGAAATTCCATTGATTCATTGGCTTTATGAGGCGCAGCAAGAAACACTGAATTAAAATCAATACTGTCAAACAGCAGAAATATACCGAGAATCCCTAAGGCAAAGCCAAAATCGCCAACCCTGTTAACTAAAAATGCTTTGATTGCCGCCGCGTTTGCTGATGGTTTTTCATACCAAAATCCAATTAAAAGATATGACGCCAAGCCGACACCTTCCCACCCAAAAAACAGTTGGAGAAAGTTATCCGCTGTAACCAAAATTAACATGAAGAATGTAAACAGGCTCAGGTAAGAAAAAAATCTCGGTATTGACCCATCGTTATGCATATAGCCAATTGAGTAAAAGTGTACCGCACAAGAAACTACAGTAACTACCAGTAGCATCACGGCAGTTAGCGTATCAAAACGGAGAGACCAATCCGTCTGGAAACTTCCCGATATAATCCAAGTAAAAATTTTAATCGTTTCAGTTTTACCCTCTAAGGCAACCTCATTAAAAATAAAAACAGATAAAATCGTCGAAATAGCTATCCCTGCACAGGTTACAATTTGTGCACCTTTATCCTTAATCCAGTGACCAAAAAAGCCGGAAATAACTGCACCGATTAATGGTAGGAATATGGCGGTTAAATACATTAAACCCTCAACCTTTCATGAGATTTATGTCTTCCACCGCTATCGATCCTCGGTTTCGAAAATACACAACAATAATGGCAAGCCCGATTGCCGCCTCCGCTGCAGCAACGGTTAGAACCAACATTGCAAAAATTTGTCCGGTCAGGTCATGTAAAAAAGTTGAAAATGCAACTAAATTGATATTTACCGCCAAAAGGATTAATTCTATCGACATTAAAATAATAATGACATTTTTTCTGTTCAGAAAAATACCAAAAATACCGAGTGTAAATACAACAGCAGCTACCGTGAGATAGTGCGAAAGGCCAATTTCAAGCATTTTACACTCCACTACCCGGCTGGATCTTTTTAACTTCAACCGTTTCTATGGATTTCCGATTGGTTTGTTCGGGTATTTTTTGTTTTCGAACCCCATCCCTAGACCTCAGAGTCAATACAATTGCCCCAACCATAGCCACCAATAACACCATCCCAGCACCCTGGAATAAATAAATATAATCCGTATAAAGAATACGTCCAATTGCATGAGTATTCGTAATTTGATCGATTTCAGGGATAGGAAAACTTCGGAAGTCAGCCGCTAAAGGCGCAATAAACCAACTACCTCCAATCATCAAAATCTCTGCCAACAAGACGATACCAACCAGGCCCCCAATTGGGAGGTATTGAAGAAATCCCTGGCGCAATTCCGTAAAGCTAATATCCAGCATCATAACAACAAATAAAAATAACACTGCCACCGCACCAACATAAACGACTACCAAAATCATGGCGATAAATTCTGCACCAATTAAAACAAACAGTCCTGCTGCATTAAAAAATGCTAAAATTAAAAACAACACAGAGTGGACAGGATTTTTGGCGGAAATGACCATGACACCCGCTGCAACTAAAATAAAAGAAAATAAATAAAACGTCAGTGCTACCAGAACCATTTTTGTTTTAGCGCCTTTTTTATGTAGGTTTTAATTTTCTAAATTCTGACCGAAAATTCATCGGTAGGGAGCGTCAGCTGAAAGTCTCGCAGCGATTTCTGTTTCCCAACGATCGCCGTTCTCAAGTAATTTTTCTTTGTTATAAAAAAGCTCCTCCCTTGTTTCTGTAGCAAATTCAAAATTAGGCCCTTCAACAATTGCATCAACCGGACACGCTTCCTCACAAAAGCCACAATAAATACATTTGGTCATATCAATGTCGTAACGCGTTGTGCGCCTACTACCATCCGCTCGGGGTTCTGCCTCTATCGTAATCGCTTGGGCAGGACAAACTGCTTCACACAACTTACAAGCAATGCAACGTTCTTCTCCGTTCGCATAACGTCGTAACGCGTGTTCGCCACGAAAACGAGCTCCCAAAGGGCCCTTTTCGTATGGGTAGTTAACAGTGACTTTAGGCTTGAACAAATACCTCAGAGTAAGAGCCATCCCTGAAAACAATTCAATTAAAAAAAGCATTTTGGTGGAGCGGCTTAAAAAACTCATAGACGAACCCCTTTAATACTGTCTTTTGAAAAATTCATTTAGGTAACCATCCCATTCCGACTAACACACCAGCGGTAACAACAACCCATACAAGTGAAAAAGGTAAAAATATTTTCCACCCCAATCTCATCAGCTGATCATACCGATAGCGAGGAAAGGTTGCCCTCACCCACAAAAAACAGAACAAAACTAAGGAAATTTTTGCTGCAAACCAGATTGGTCCCGGCACCCAAGTAAAGGGTGCTAATTCAATTGGAGATAACCACCCACCTAAAAATAAAATGACGGTCATCGCACTCATTAAAATCATGTTTGCATATTCCCCAAGGAAGAAAAGGGCAAAAGGCATGGAAGAATATTCAACATTGTACCCAGATACGAGTTCTGCCTCAGCTTCTGGCAGATCGAAGGGGGCCCGATTGGTTTCCGCTAAAGCGGAAATAAAGAAAATGATAAACATCGGAAGAAGAGGAATGCAAAACCAAAGACCACGTTGTGCTTCGACTACGTCAGACAAATTTAAGGACCCAACGCACAGCAACACAGTAATAATAACAAAACCAATGGAAACCTCATAGGATACCATTTGTGCCGCCGATCGGAGGGCACCCAGAAAAGGGTACATAGAGTTGGACGCCCAACCCGCCATAATAATCCCGTAAACCCCAAGAGAAGAAATTGCAAAAAGATATAAAACACCAACATTGATATTTGCCAAGACCAAACCAGGACCAAAAGGAATTACAGCCCAAGCTATAAGACTTAAAATGAAGGTCACCATTGGTGCCATAACAAAAACTACTCTGTTAGCATTTAAAGGAATGATTGTTTCCTTAAAAAGGAGCTTCAAGCCATCAGCAAGGGGTTGCAATAATCCAAAGGGACCTACAACATTAGGTCCCTTACGTAATTGCATAGCCGCGATTACCTTTCTTTCTGCAAACGTAAGATAAGCCACCGCAATTAGAAGCGGTACAAGTATTGCGATGATTTTACCAACCATAACTATCCCGGGTAATGCAAAAATATTCCAGAAATCAACCATTTTATTTGGTTAACTCCGTTGTATTTTCAAAAATTTCTTTTGTGCATTTCGCCATTGTTTCAGAATTTCGGCTAATCACATCAGTTACATAAAAGTTAGAAATTGGTGTTACAAATTTCTCACTCGTCACTTTTTTATCTTCTCCAAAGTTTACCCAAGGACTAGGTACTACAACGCCAACGTGTTCAAATACAGGGTTAATTTCTGCCATTCTCCGACGAACACCGTTTATATCTTTATAGGGAAGTGTGTGACCTAAAGTTTCAGAGAGCGCCCGGAAAATTGACCAATCTTCCCGGGCTTCACCAGGCGGAAAAACTGCCCGCCAACCACGCTGTACGCGACCCTCTGTGTTAACGTAAGTCGCATTCTTTTCTGTATACGCGGCACCAGGTAAAATTACATCCGCTCTACTGGCTCCGGTATCCCCATGGTGTCCTTGATAAATGACAAAAGCTTTGCCAAGTTTACTTGTATCGATTTCATCAGCACCAAAAAGAAAAACTACCTCCAACTCGCCTTTAGAAGCCGTTTCAAGGATACCCGAAACATCAAGTTTTGTATTTTCAGGGACAAACCCCAAGTCCAGGGCGCCTACCCGTCCGGCTGCATTGTGCAATACGTTAAAACCATTCCAATCTTCCCTAATCAACCCATATTTTTCTGCCATTTTATGGGCAGTTCCAAGTACAGCATTGCCAGACTTCCCACTAAGGGCACCCTGCCCAATGATCAACATCGGTTTTTCTGCATTTTGAAGAGTTTCACAAAAAGGATTCTTATCGTCAGCCAATTCATTTAAAATAAGAGGGCTGCTGCCAAGATAATTATAATTATAAGTCAATTCCTCCTTTTTTCCCACAACGCCAATTTTAAAACCACCTCTTAGCCAACGTTTTCGAATACGTGCATTTACGATGGCTGCTTCAATTCTCGGATTCACTCCAATTAAAAGGCATGCGTCAGACTCTTCAATACCTGCAAAGGTAGAATTAAATAAATATGACACCCTTGAAGCAGCTTCTAACTTTGCTCCATCCTGCCGACAATCGTAATTTTTTGAACCAAGCGCCTCCATAAGATCCTTGAGAGACATTAAACCCTCGCAATCTACAAGGTCACCAGAAATAGCTGCTATTTTATTCCCAGCGATACCCTTTAAATTTTTAGCAATAGCAGCAAAAGCTTCCTCCCAACTTGCTTTTTCTAGCACACCGTTTCGACGTACAAACGGCGTATCCAAGCGTTGACGCTTTAAACCATCACAAGCAAACCTTGTTTTATCAGAAATCCATTCTTCGTTAACTTCTTCGTTCAAAATCGGCAAAACTCTTAAAACTTCAGAACCACGAGAGTCTACTCGAACGTTGCTTCCAACTGCATCCATTACATCGATTGTTTCAGTCCGCGTTAACTCCCACGATCGTGCGGAATATGCATATGGTTTAGAGGTCAGGGCACCAACAGGACAAAGGTCAATAATATTCGCAGATAATTCTGATGTAAGAGCTTGCTCAACATATGTTGCTACCTCCATACCCTCACCTCTACCCAAAGCGCCAAGCTCTTCGACACCCGCAATTTCTGTGGCAAAACGAATGCACCGAGTGCAATGAATACAGCGTGTCATTTCAGTTTTTACTAACGGTCCGATGTCTTTATCTACAACCGCTCGCTTATTTTCCTGAAAACGGGAAAGGCCTTTTCCATAAGCCATAGCCTGATCTTGTAAATCACACTCTCCTCCCTGGTCACATATCGGACAATCAAGTGGGTGATTGATCAGCAAGAATTCCATAACTCCTTCCCGAGCCTTCTTCACTAATGGGGTGTTTGTACGAATAACCATTCCCTCTCCTACAGGCATAGCGCAGGAAGCAATGGGTTTTGGAGATCTTTCCATTTCGACTAGGCACATCCGGCAATTGCCGGCGACAGAGAGCCTCTCATGATAACAAAACCGGGGAACTTCCTTCGACGCTATTTCACAGGCTTGAAGGACTGTAATTCC
The DNA here is from genome assembly GCA_036339375.1 of Pseudomonadota bacterium. GTDB lineage: Bacteria > Pseudomonadota > Alphaproteobacteria > MPNO01 > UBA2964 > JAYZBC01. The sequence continues at coordinate 30,432 of JAYZBC010000065.1, forward strand.
ATCAGGTACTTCAAATTCAACTTCGTCTATTGTTAATTTCGGCATAAACTCAGAACTATCTTTTGTTAAGCCGCTTCAGGCTTGTAGTTTTTGTTTTGAGCAATTATCCGTTGCTCAACCTCCTTTCGAAAATGCCTAATTAAACCTTGAATAGGCCAGGCAGCAGCATCGCCGAGGGCACAAATAGTATGACCCTCCACCTGACTAGCTACATCTAAAAGGGTATCAATTTCATCTATTCTTGCCTCTCCTAAAACAAGCCTTTCCATCACACGCCACATCCAACCCGTCCCCTCCCGACAGGGAGTACATTGCCCACAACTCTCATGCATATAAAATTTAGAAAGACGTGCTATTGCGGCGACAACGTCAGTTGATTGATCCATGACAATCACAGCAGCCGTCCCCAGACCAGACTTGACATTTTTTAATGAATCAAAATCCATCAAAACTGTGTCACAAATTGCTTTAGGTATAATTGGTACAGATGAACCACCAGGTATAACCGCCTTCAGATTGTCCCATCCACCAATCACACCGCCTGCGTGTTTTTCAATTAAGTCTTTGAGGGAAACACTCATTTCTTCTTCAACGTTGCATGGATTATTTACGTGGCCCGAGATACAAAAGACTTTTGTTCCAGTATTATTTTCCTTTCCAAACGAAGAAAACCAAGAAGCACCCCTCCGAAGAATTGTTGGTGCAACAGCTATAGTTTCCACGTTATTCACTGTCGTCGGGCAGCCATAAAGCCCCATCGCTGCTGGAAAAGGGGGTTTAAGACGAGGCATTCCTTTTTTCCCTTCCAAGCTTTCTATCAAAGCCATCTCTTCTCCACATATGTAGGCACCAGAACCCCTATGTAAATAAACATCAAAATCATAACCCGACTTGCATGCATTCATTCCAATAAAGCCGGACTCATACGCCTCATCAATCGCAAACTGGAGATGTTGTGCCTCTTGGAAAAACTCCCCCCGAATATAAATATAAGCAGCATTTGCTCCCATCCCGAAACCCGCCAGCAGGCATCCCTCGATGAGTTTATGCGGCTCGTTTCGGAGCATATCTCTATCTTTGCAGGTTCCAGGTTCGCCTTCATCAGCATTGACAACAAGATAATGGGGAAGTCCGGTTGGCTGCTTTGGCATAAAAGACCATTTGAGCCCAGTCGGAAAACCTGCCCCACCTCTTCCTCTTAATCCTGAGGATTTTACTTCTTCCACGATCCAGTCACGGCCTTTTGCCATAATGTCTTTTGTATTATTCCAATCCCCGCGCTTCTTTGCTCCATTGAGCCTCCAGTCATCAAATCCATAAAGATTAGTAAATATGCGATCAGAATCCTTGAGCATAAACCGTTACCTTTTCTTCCTAATTATGTAGAACCAAAAGTCAGGCTCGTAAGTCCGGAGGCCGGTTCTGAACCTCTCCTAGCCCCCTGCGGCCCCGGTTTTGTGGATTCACCATTACGCAAAGCACGTAATACAGCTCTTGCACTAACCGGGTCCAAATCTTCATAATAATCGTCATTAACCTGCATCATTGGGGCATTGACACAGGCACCCAAGCATTCTACTTCAAATAATGTGAACTTGTTATCAGAGGTTGTACCGCCAACTTCAATTTCCAATTCCTCTTTGCAGGCATTTAGCACTTCTTGACAACCCCTCAATGCACAAGGAGTTGTAGTACATACCTGTACAACAAACTCACCAACGGGATCTAATCTATACATTGTATAAAAACTGGCGACCTCCAGAACACGTATTTTTGCCATCTTAAGGAGTTTTGATACATGCTCCATCGCAGCCTGGGATAACCAACCTCCATTTTGTCTTTGAGCTAAATCAAGCAACGGAAGCACCGCACTTGCTTGTCTTCCTTCAGGATAACGGGCAATAATTATTTTCGCTTCCAAACTATTTTCAGTATTGAAAACAAATTCTTTCACTTGGTGTTTAGTGTCCATTATCGGTCAATCTCGCCAAAAACAATGTCCATTGAACCGATGATTGCTACTACATCAGCCAACATATGCCCTTTTCCAAGAAATTCTGTAGCCTGCAGGAACGCAAAGCCAGGGGCCCTTATTTTACATCGATACGGTTTGTTGCTTCCGTCTGATACAAGGTAGACACCAAATTCACCCTTTGGCGCCTCTACCGCGTTATAAGTCTCACCCGGATCAACATGATATCCCTCAGTATACAGTTTAAAATGATGAATTAGAGCTTCCATAGAAGTCTTCATCTCGGCCCTGCTCGGGGGGGTAATTTTTGGATCAGTAGAACGAACAGGCCCCTCTGGCATTTGTTCCAAACACTGTTTGGCTATACGAAGAGATTGACGCATTTCTTCCAGTCTTACCAAGTACCGATCATAACAATCACCGTTCTTTCCAACGGGTATATCAAAATCCATCCTGTCGTAAACTTCGTATGGCTGGGATTTACGAAGATCCCATGGCACACCCGAACCTCTTAACATAGGCCCTGTAAACCCCCAATCCATCGCTTGATCACTTGAGGCAACACCAATATCCACTGTTCTTTGTTTAAAAATGCGGTTCTCTGTAAGTAATTGTTCAACATCATCTATCCTCTTCGGAAACTGTTCAACAAAATCCATGATGTCTTCTGCTAAACCCAGCGGCATGTCACGATTTACTCCACCTGGTCTGAAGTAAGCAGAATGTAATCGAGCACCCGACACCCTTTCATAGAATTCCATCAAAACTTCCCTTTGCTCAAACCACCAAAGCAAAGGAGTCATTGCTCCAACATCCAAAGCGAATGCTGAAATATTTAATAGATGATTTAGAATCCGGGTGATTTCAGAAAAAAGGACCCGGATATACTGACCTCTAATAGGAGGTCTAATTTTAAGCAAATTCTCTACCGCTAAAGCAAAGGAGTGTTCTTGGCACATTGGTGACACATAATCCAAACGATCAAAATATGGCACCGCCTGCAAATAAGTTTTATGCTCTATTAATTTTTCGGTTCCCCTATGCAATAAACCGATGTGAGGATCGGCCCGTTCTACAATTTCACCATCTAACTCCAATACCAACCGTAAAACACCGTGTGCAGCAGGGTGTTGTGGACCAAAGTTCATAGTTAAATTTTTAATTTCTGTAGTGGACATTACTCCTTACCCTTCGAAGTATTTTCATCCGCCGGAAGGGTATACTCCGGTCCCTCCCAGGGACTTAAAAAATCGAAATTTCGATAGGCCTGAGCAAGTTTTACTGGTTCATATACCACTCGCTTTTGCTCTTCATCGTAACGAACTTCAACATATCCGGTTAGAGGAAAGTCTTTACGCAATGGGTGTCCTTCAAAACCGTAATCCGTTAATAAACGCCGTAAATCTGGATGGCCAGAAAACATGATGCCATAAAGATCCCAGGTTTCCCGTTCATACCAATTAGCGGCACTAAATATTTCAACGATTGACGGTATTAAATCGTTTTCTTCCAATTCAACCTTTACACGAATTCTTTGATTTAACCGCAAACTCAGTAAGTGGTAGACTACTTGAAAGCGTTTATTTTTTTCAGGGTAATCAATACCGCAGATATCGATTAGAACCTTAAACAAACACTTAGAATCGTCTCGGAGAAAAGATAGTAAACCGTAAATTTCTTTCGGTTTGGAAAAAAGTGTCAATTGATTATGATCAAGCACAAAATTTAGGATTGCACCAGGAAATGCTTCTTTTAAATATACGCCGAGTTTTTGGAGGTGTCGGTCCATTAATAGCTTACAAACCCATGCTAACGTGCAATTGTACTTGTACGTTTGATTTTCTTTTGTAGTTGTAGCACACCATACAAAAGGGCTTCAGCTGTAGGTGGACAACCGGGAACATAAACATCTACGGGAATTATACGATCGCAGCCCCGTACAACTGAATATGAATAATGGTAATACCCGCCTCCATTTGCACAAGAACCCATAGAGATAACCCACCGGGGTTCAGCCATTTGGTCATAAACCTTACGCAAAGCAGGTGCCATTTTATTTGTGAGGGTTCCAGCTACAATCATAACATCTGACTGACGCGGGCTGGGACGGAATACAACTCCAAAACGATCAAGGTCATACCGACTTGCTGCGGTATGCATCATTTCAACAGCACAACAAGCAAGACCAAAAGTCATCGGCCACAGAGATCCTGATTGAGCCCAACTTACCAATTTATCTAGCTGGGTAACAACAAAACCTTTATCTGAAAGTTCATCTGTTACAGTATTTAAAACAGGATCTTGTTTTTTATTTGAACTAATTACTCCCATTCTAGTGCGCCCTTTTTCCATTCATAAACAAATCCTACGGTTAAAATACCGAGAAAAATAATCATCGACCAAAATCCAATTAAACCAATACTTCCTAAAGAAATTGCCCAGGGAAATAAAAAAGCTACTTCTAAATCAAAAATTATAAAAAGGATTGCAACCAAGTAAAACCGTACATCAAACTGCTTGCGAGCATCGTTGAATGGTGGAAAACCACATTCATAAGCTGACTCCTTTTCCGGATTGGGCTTTTGGCGGGCCACAATGTAAGATGTAATAACAATTACTAAAGCAAAACCAAGCGCGATGCACAGAAATAGAAGGATTGGTAAATATTCTCGTAACAAAAATTCCATTGCGTAATACTATCTAATAATTGTTTGAGAGAGTGTTTGTTCTAACCCCTAATAACAGATTTAATCAATAAAATAGCTTAAAAAAATATAATTTTACTAGTGAGGGTAACAGTCTTTGGCTAAGTTTCCTTTTTAGTGACGAGTACCAAATTTATAAGGCTAAAATCATCGAAATTCAAACCCTCAAATCGTTTAATTGTATTCACGTTTTGTTGTTTAATTATCCTCATTTGACCCATACAAATGTGGTTCGTACATTAACACAACGGAAATCAATTTGGAGGTAAAATTGCCTGAAAATACAGAAAAGGACAAATCCCGAGTATTTCTTCACGACAATTTTCTTGATTGGTGTGAAAAAGAACCTGTACCAGTCCATGAGGGCTTCGGTCTTGACCTTATGAGTATCGAGGTAAGTCAATGGGATCGATTTGGAATGAATGGCGCTGTTTGTCTTTTAAAAGGAAGAGATGATTTTAATTCAATCTTTTGTTTTGAACTTCCACCAAGCCAGAAATCAAATCAAATACAACATATTTACGAGGAGGTTGTCTACATTCTTGATGGTTACGGCTCAACAACCATTGAAACTCCTGACGGTCAGAAACATAGCTTTGAATGGGGAACGAATTCTTTGTTTTCTGTACCAGTAAATTCTCGTTATCAACATTTTAATGGTTCGGGACAAGACCCCGCTCGTTTCGCTACAGTCCACAATTTTTCGTTTCTAATTAATCTCTTCCGCAATGAAGAATTCATTTTTGATAACCCCAAGTCTTTTCCAGAAAGACTTGGACCTAACGGGTATTTTAATGGCGAAGGTGAGATGATTGAAATGCGACCAGGAAGTCACCAATGGGAAACCAACTTTGTTGCTGATATTTGTAATTTTGAACTTAAAAGTTGGGCTGCGCGAGGAAAAGGTTCATCCAGCCTACGATGGATACTTTCAGACGGCACCATTGGATGCCACACATCCCAAATTGTGCCAGGAACATACAAAAAAGCACATCGCCACATGTGTGGGACAAATGTATTTACGATCGATGGTGAGGGCTACTCTTTACTATGGGATGAAGGAAAAGAGGAGGAACTAGTTCGTATTGATTGGGATCACGGCGTTGTAGTAACTCCTCCAGAACAAATGTTTCATCAACATTTTAACACAGGCAAATCACCTTCTCGGTACTTGGCTCTGCAGTTCGGAACAGTGCGTTATCCGATGACATGGGCAAAAAAAGATATTTGGAGTGGTAAAGTAGACAAATCTGTTGAAGAAGGTGGTGCACAAATAGAATACGAAAATCAAATGCCAAATATCCATAAACTATGGCTGGACGAAATCGACAAAAAAAATATTAAGTCCGAAATGGGAGATATTTTTGATGAAAATAAAGTCCGTTCTGGTAATTGAATTAAGTTCAACCAACGCCAAAATTCATTAAAATTTTCATGGAAAGAATTGTTAGCTACCGTAAAGAAAACAACAGAAAAAGGAATACCGAAAATTTCGAATTACCGATGACTTAGACAATCATGTATTTTTTAAAAGGTTCCAAACAAGCCCATGTTAACCATCTCAGTGGCAAACTTTAAAAGTAGTTAAACTGCATTTTTGACAAATGGAAGGGTGTATTTACTTTCTCATACCTTCCCGGAATTTTCGGTCAGCTTTATCCGCCAAAGACTTTGCTTCAAGTGCGGATGCTTTAGCTGCACGAGCGGAAGAAGCTGCTTCCTCCGCAGCAGTTCTAGCGGCACTAGCGGCGTTCCTAGAATCAATTTTTGCTTGAATTGCAGCCTTATTTGTTTTTGAGAACAAATTCGAATTTAAACTTTTTGAATCTAAGTTACCAAAACCTTTTTTTTTCTCTATACCTAAATTAGACTTTAATTTTCCAACGTTTTTGTTTGAATCATTGGGATTGTGAAGGACGGCAATAATGAAGACAACAATCCCAACTATATAACCCATCAATTCCTCCAAATTTAAATTGGTAATTTAATTATATTAAACTACTAATTTTAATAATTATAAAATCAATATTTTTTTTAAATTTCACGTCTGAGATAACACACGTTCAAACCAAAAACGAGGAATTGTTTAAGAACTACGGATTTCTAACACTTTTGAATGAAAGTGGCGGGAGCGACGGGACTCGAACCCGCGACCTCTGGCGTGACAGGCCAGCGCTCTAAACCAACTGAGCTACGCCCCCCGAAAAAATATTGAGGGCATGGTGTAATCCACCAACCCCTTGGAAGTCAATCTATCCTTAGTCTTTATTAGGTCTCCATACCCATTTCATACCAACCATCTCCAACACCTATTGAATCACATATGGAATGAGATGTGAATCTCTAATGTGAAATTGGATCCCATATTCCAAATTTACTGGTGCGAGATTGGTGCGAAAAAGCACCCCACCCCAAAGAATTGGGGTTCCTTATTATATAAATATATACAGGGAAGTTTGGTAAGACAAATCTATGGGTCTATCGTCAAAAGTTTTTGAGCAATTCTGTCTTTTTCTGTTTAGTTTCTTCTTTATTAATAAGACCTTGATCATAAAGCTCCTTCAACTTTAAAAGCCTTTGTCTAAAATCTCCTTTTGGTGGAACAATGGTAGGAGTAACTTTCTAGGCATAGACGAATTAATCCTCTTTCCAGATACCTTTTTTTACCCTGCCACTCTTGGCATGTGTAAAGGTGCCCTGTCCGTGCTTTTTGTTATCCTTAAATCCTCCGACGTATTTGTTCCCATTTGCCCAGATATAGGTGCCTTGTCCGTGGTAGTTGCTACTCCTGAATTCGCCCACGTATTTGTCCCCTGCAAACTCACTTTTTGGTCCAAAAGTAATAGTTCCCTGCCCGTGAGGTTGGCCATCCTTGTGTTCACCGGCGTATTTGTTTCCGTTGGCAAAGGTAAAGGTGCCTTGGCCGTGATATTTTTCAACACTCCATTCACCAACGTATTTGCTGCCACTGGCAAAGGTAGCGGTGCCTTGACCGTGGAATTTGCTATCCTTGTGTTCACCAACGTATTTGTTGCCGCTGCCATAGGTATAGGTGCCCTGTCCGTGCCTTTTGTTATTCTTGTATTCACCGACGTATTTGCTACCACTAGCAAAGGTATAGGTGCCTTGTCCGTTCCTTTTGTTATTCCTGTATTCACCAACGTATTTGTCCCCTGCCCATTTGGATGAAGGACCATAGGTATAGGCGCCCTGTCCGTTTGCTTTGCCATCCCTGAATTCACCGACGTATTTGTCGCCATTGGCATGGGTAAGGGTACCAAAGCAATTCGACCATGAAGACTTTGTTGTTTGTCTCTCAGAAGGACACGGTGGCAATGCAAAACTCATTCCCGTACTTCCAAGAAGCACAGCAAGGGTCAGGCAGAGAGTGGTGGTCAGGTTTCTCATAGAAAGAAGACTTACATAAAATAGGGAAAAAGGCGATATTTTGTAGAAAAGACACAAAACCCCTTAAACCAAGGCAAGGTTTAATCTGAAT
>JAYZBC010000066.1:0-78092 GCA_036339375.1 Pseudomonadota bacterium
ATCCTTGCAACAGGTATTATGATTCTCGCCTTTATCAGTCTAGCCATTGGCATAATTCTTGATTCAATTTGTCGCAGTCGCCGTGAAATTAAACGAATGCATTATCTGGCCAATACAACTTTATCAGAAGAAAAGAAATAATTTCTATAACTGTTTTATTCTTTTTTATGACAAGTTGGTTAGGCCCAACTATAGTTAGCGCGTGAAAAAAGTTGATATATATATTTTTCGCCAACTATTTGCTGCAACGGTGTTTGTTACGGTAACCCTTACATGCGTGGTTTGGCTTACTCAGTCCCTGAGATTCATTGAAATGATTGTAAATCAGGGACTTTCACTCGCCTTATTTGGATATTTTATGCTTTTATTATTACCTACCTTTTTGGGAATTATTTTACCCATCGCTTTATTTGCTTCTGTTATTTTTACATATAACCGGTTAATCGTTGACAGTGAGATGGTTGTTTTGCGCTCAGGCGGATGTAGCAAATTCCGTCTTGCCCGCCCTGCAATTACTTTAGCCGTATTAGTGACACTAATTTGCTATTCTTTAACCATTTACTTTATGCCAGCGTCTTATCGAGAATTTAAAGACCTTCAATTTAATCTGAGAAATTCTTTACCAACGGTCCTTCTACAAGAAAATGTGTTTAATTCAATCATGAAGAATGTAACGGTTTACATTAGAAGTAGGAGTGTTAATGGAAGTTTATCCGGAATTGTAATCCACGACGCACGAGACTTAAAGCAACCTGTGACCATGATGGCAGAACATGGGTCAATTGTTTCAAGTAAAAATGGACCCCGGGTGATACTCGTTAAAGGAAATCGTCAAAAGGTAGATCCAAAAGACGGTCAATTATCACTTTTATTTTTTGACCAATACGCATTTGACATAGGAAAAGAAAAAAAAGTTCCTCAGGTTCGGTGGCGTGAGCCTCGAGAAAGATATTTACCTTCTCTTTTTAAAATTTCTAAGTCTGATCAATGGAATTATCAAAAACTTTTAGTAGAAGGACACCACCGTCTTGCAATGCCAATTTTACCTATTGCCTTTACTCTGGTCGCCTTGGTATTGCTCTTAAGCGGAGATTTTAAACGTCGTGGACAATTTATACGAATTCTTTGGGCAATTGCCGTCATCATTGTTATTGAGATTGTCCTACAAGGTGCTCGTAACCAAGCTCCGAAAATTATGAGTTTAACCATTCTTATGTATTTGGCTCCGACAATTCCTGCTGTCATCGCCACTTGGTTTATGCGCGATAAATTGTTCCTAAATAAACGAAACCGGGTTTGGTCCGGACATCGTCCAAAAAAGTGAATTGGTTTAAGCCATGCGCCTACACCTAACTTTTGCCGCTTATATTAGTCGTCAATTTTTAGGCTGCTGGTTTGGCGTTTTTTTGGCCCTAATCGCTTTGATTGCATTGTTTGATACAATCGAAATAATGAGGCGTGGTGCAAATATCCCAGCAATGTCGATGGCTAACATCTTCACATTGGTTTTTTTTAAATTGCCACATTTATTTCAAAAAGCCATTCCTTTTACTATTCTTTTTGGAGCAATTCTTGCATTTTGGCGCCTAAATAGACATCACGAGCTCGTTGTCGCCAGATCTGTTGGACTTTCAGCATGGGAGTTTCTGGCTCCAGTTTTAGTGGTTACAGTATTAATTGGTGCCGTAAAAGTTACTGTATACAGTTCTTTTGCCTCCGCCATGATGTTTCGGTACGAACAGCTCGAAAATAAATTTTTTCCAGGAAAATTTAGTCTTGCTACTTTAAGTGGCAAGGGATTGTGGCTACGACAAAAAGTTAAAAATGGGCATTATTTGTTACATTCTCCAAAAATTTCATCTACTAATATGATACTGGAACCTGTAACAATTTTTAAATTTGTGAATGAAGATAATTTTTCTTCACGAATCGATGCCAGTAGAGGAATTCTAGGTGACCAAGTTTGGCATTTAGAAAATGTTGGTATTACTGCACCTAATGCTCCTCTTCAAAGGCTAAAAAGTTACACAGTAAAAACAAATTTAACGAAAGAAAACATTCAAGATAGCTTTGCAAATCCTGAAACCATGTCATTTTGGGAACTGTCCCGCTTCATTTCAATATTAGAAAATGCGGGATTTTCAGGTCTTAGACACAAATTATACTGGCATTCTCAACTGGCTGACCCCGCCCTTTTATGTGCAATGGTTCTGTTTGCAGCAGCATGCACCTTACGTTTGCAACGACGTGGAGGCACAACCACACTAATCATCATTGGTGTGGCAACAGGAGTTTCGATATTTTTTGCAACGGATGTTGTATACGCTTTAGGCCTTTCAGCTCGATTACCTATCTTTTTAGCAGCCTGGAGCCCAGCGATAGTGGGTTGCCTGTTGGGTATGGCTCTCTTGTTTCACTTGGAAGACGGATAAGACTTGTGCGTGTTTTTTTAATAATCCTTTTATTGCCAATTTATTCACTACTTGAATTTACAGAGGCCGCATCGAGAGAAAAATCAATTGCACCGCATTTTTTTGAATTCTCACCCACACAACCGGATCAGAAAATTTTATTTAAGGCAGATAAAATAAGACATGAACGTGACTTAAACTTAATTGTCGCGACCGGTAATGTAGAAATTGTACAGGGCCAACGCATCCTTCGTGCTGACAGTATAAGCTATGACCAAAAACGAGACTTAATTACGGCTAGCGGGAACGTTACCCTACTTGAACCAAGTGGCGATGTTTTATTTGCGGATCATGCCGAACTTGTGGGCAAAAGTAAGGAAGGGATAGTTGAAAACATTCGTATACTCCTCAGCGATAATTCGCGGATGGCCGCGGTGGGGGGGAGATTAACCAAAAGAGGAAATTTCACAGAATTAGGAAAAGCCGTTTACTCGCCATGTAACAAATGTGTATCTGATGATGGAACTCCTCTATGGAGACTTAAGGCCATCCAGGTGCTTCACAACAAGATAGATAAAACAATAGAGTACAAAGATGCATTCTTGGAACTTTTGGGAATTCCTGTTCTTTACACTCCTTACTTTACCCATCCAGACCATACTGTTAAAAGGAAAACTGGATTTCTAATACCTAGCTACGGTTCAGACTCTTCGTTGGGCTTTATTATTAAAACACCTTACTTTTTTGATATATCCCCCGACAAAGACTTAACTCTCACGCCTGTTTTGACGGGTGATGAAGGGATGGTTTTAGGCGCTGAATATCGTCAAAGATATTCGAACGGTATTTTGAATATTAAAGGAAGTGGCACTAGGGGAAATGACGCTGTTGAACAAGTTTCAAACCGAGGCCATTTTTTTTCTTACCTAGACTTACATCTGAATGAAGTATGGCGGCTGAATGCAAGTACTGAATTATCAACAGACGATACTTATCTCCGTCGTTATAAGTTTTCGGAACAAGATACCTTAACAAATCAAATACATTTTGAAGGCTTTGACGGAAATAACTACACCTCTGTGAAGGGAATTTTGTGGCGTGGATTACGTCAAACGGATGACCCTGATAAAACCCCGTTTTTGGCACCAATTATAGACTTTAATCTTATTGGTAACCCAGATGTTGGTGGTGGGAGATGGAACTTTGATACCAATGTCCTGTCCCTTACTAGAGATGACGGTGCTAACAGCAGGCGCCTGTCCTTGCGCACGGGCTGGCAGCGCCCACACATAACTCCTAGGGGTGACATATTTAATTTTTATTCATCGCTGCAGACCGATGTTTACTTTGTTGAAGATGTTGAAAAACTAGGTGGGGAAGACGGTACCATGTATTCTGGATTGGTGGGACGCGTTTATCCTCAGCTGGGATTTGACTGGCAATTACCCCTCGCCCGCCAAAATGGTTTGTTTACGCAGATTATGGAACCAGTTCTAGGTTTTATGATTAGCCCAAACGGTGGCAACTCTGAAAAAATTCCAAACGAAGATAGCAAGGAAACAGAGTTAGACGAAATTAGCTTGTTTAGTAGAAACCGCTATAGCGGGATAGACCGGGTTGAGGGGGGACAACGCGTATATTATGGTCTTCGGTTAGGGCTCCTTGGTACCAATAGTTATACTGACGGATTTATTGGACAAAGTTTTCGTGTTCGTCGTGACAATAATTTTGCATCAGGATCAGGTCTTAATGAAAATTTCTCAGACCTTGTAGGAAAAATTTCAGTTGAAACTGCCGAACGGTTTAAACTTAATTACCGTTTCAGAGCTGACAAAGACGATTTTTCTTCCCGACGAAACGAAGTGTCCGCGCAAGCCAAATATGGAGGACTGAATTTCAACCTTGAATATGGTTTTTTTCAAAAGGGAGCAGGATCAGGAGAATTTGCAGATCGTGAAGAAGTCTCTACCAGCTTAAATACACTAATTACTTCGGCATGGAAATTTGATGCATCCACCCGTTATGATATCGAAAAAGAATATACGATAAATTATAAATTGGGTCTCACGTATTTGTGTGACTGTTTTACTATGCAGCTTGATTTTACCAAAGCATTTACCCAGGACCGGGATGTTGCTCCTACTGATACGGTTTTTGTCCGTTTCATTTTTAAAAACTTAGGCGAAATCCATACCAAGAAAACAAAAGGTTCATCTTTTAAAAATCAATAAATATGTTTATTTTGGGTTTTGAAGTGCAAATTTTTTTAAAAAATATAATAAAAATTCTTATAAAAGTTCCTTATATTTTAACATTAGTGATTGTTTTTGGTTTTTTTATAGGTTCTTCAATAGCACAAAGCGAACAAAGAATCGCTGCAGTCGTCAATGACAAAGTCATATCTACCCTTGATGTAAGAGAACGAATTAAATTAGTTATTGCATCGTCTCAAATAAGACCGTCGAAAAATTTTTTGAAACGCTTGCGACAAGATGTCTTGAGAAAATTGATTGATGAACAACTTCAGATACAAGAAGCAAAAAAACGAAATATTGCCATTACAAAGCGCAATATCCAGAATTCCGTGAACAACTTGGAAAGACAAAACCGACTTAAACCAGGAACATTCCATCATTTCATTAAAACAAACAAGCTACCACTTAATTCAATTTTTGCTCAAATACGTGCGCAAATTGCTTGGAGAAAAATTGTTCGACGTACTCTTTTACCAAAAATCAAAGTTGGTACAGAAGAAGTGGAAAAAATTTATATAGATCTTAAAAAACGAAAAGGCCAAATGGAGTACAGAGTTTCTGAAATTTTTTTATCGTTTGATCAATCAAATAAAGAAGAAGATGTTAAGACCACGACCCAGCGTTTAGTGAATGAACTCAAAAACGGAGCTAGTTTTCCTAATGTCGCTAGACAGTTTTCTCGGTCAGCCAGTGCTTCTGTTGGAGGTGACCTTGGCTGGATACAACGAAGTCTTCTTTCTAAGGAACTTAAACAAATTGTTCCAAAAATGAAATTAGGGAAAATTTTCGGTCCCTATAGAACAAATACTGGTTTCCAAATTTATAAAACGACAGGAAAAAGGAGAATTTTTGTACCGCCAATAACTGAATATAAATTTAACCTAAAGCGAATCCGTCTCAGGCTTTCAGGAAAGAATTCAGAAGCAAAAAGTAGTGCTCAAATTAATCTCGCTAAAACCCTTTCAAACACCGTTAAAAGTTGTTCAGATATGAAACGCCTTGGAAAAGAGGTTGGATCAGTTGGGAATATTTCTCTAGGAGAAATAAAGTTCGGGAATCTGGATAAAAAACTTCGCAATACCTTACGACATTTGCCTATTGGAAAATCAAGTATACCGATTGTCTCCAAAAAATTTGTTTCTGTTTTCATGGTTTGTAAAAAAATACCTCCAAAAAATGGACTTCCAACGCGTATACAAATAAAGAAAACTTTGATTAGGGGACGATTGTCTGTTTTGGTGCGACAGTATATGAGAGATCTCAGGAGTACTGCCGTTATTGAATTGAGAGTTTGATTTTGCTTCCCTTAATTTCCACTGGGCAAAAAATTCCAACCGCAATCACTATGGGGGATCCTGCAGGCATAGGTGGTGAACTTGTCCTAAAAATTTGGAAAGAGAACAAAAAATTTTTAAAACCCTTTTTTATTATAGATGACCCAAACCGCCTTTCTTCCTTAGCCAAAAGAATAGGTCTTGAAATACCTATTAAAACAATCACTCATCCAAGTAAGGCGGTTTCCGTTTTCCCAAATAGCTTGCCGGTTTTAAAAGAAATTATCGAAGTTAAAATAAAGCCTGGCCAACCAAACCCAAGATCAGCTTCAGCTGTAATAAGGTCAATTGATCGTGGTATTGAATTAATTAAAGCGGGCCAAGCTTGTGCCTTGGTCACAAATCCAATACATAAATCAACCCTTTACAAAAAAGGTTTTTCTTACCCTGGTCATACCGAGTATTTAGCTGCCAAAATCAGTTCAGAGGTTGCTCCTGTTATGATGTTGGCTTCCGATAAGGTTCGTGTTGTTCCAGTGACAACCCATTTAGCATTATCTGAAGCAATCAAGGGTCTTTCCAAAAGCGCTATAAAACACTGTGCAATTATTACGTATAAAGCATTAAAGAGTGATTTTGGACTAAAATCACCGAAACTTGCTATTGCTGGTTTAAATCCGCATGCAGGAGAAAATGGATATCTTGGTAACGAAGAAAAACTATTTATAGAGCCAGCGGTTAAAAAACTTCAGTCCAAAGGAATGAATATCAACGGGCCCTTCCCAGCAGACACTTTATTTCATGAGCAAGCTAGAGAAAAATATGACGCAATTATTTGTATGTATCATGATCAAGCCCTTATTCCTCTAAAGACAATCGCTTTTCATAGGGGCGTTAACGTTACATTGGGTCTCCCATTTGTTCGAACTTCACCAGACCACGGTACTGCATTTGATATTGCGGGAACGGGAAAAGCCAATTCAGGGAGCCTTCTGGCGGCAATTCTTTTAGCACAAAAGATGGCAAAAAATCGTCAGCAGAAACAAAATAATGAAACCCCTGGATAAAGAAACCTTTTACGGAGAATTGCCGCCGCTTAGAGAGACCGTCAGACGTCACCGAATAAATGCTCGTCGCTCTCTTGGTCAACACTTTTTATTTGATCTTAACTTAACCCGAAGAATTACAAATATACCTGGATCATTATCTGGAAAAACAATAATTGAAATCGGTTCAGGTCCTGGTGGTTTAACACGATCCATTTTAGAAACCAACGCTAAATTGGTTGTCGCCGTTGAACGTGACCAAAGATGTATAAATGCATTAAATGAATTACAGTCGTTTTATCCCAATCGACTTTTAGTAGTTGAAGCGGATGCTCTTTCCCTCGATATAACCAAATTCAACAAAAACAATGACCGTTCCGCTATCATTGCAAATCTACCATATAACATAGCAATTGAGCTCTTGATCAGGTGGCTCAAAAAAAGAAAAAAACTTTCTTCTATGACTTTGATGTTTCAGAAAGAAGTAGCTGACCGGTTAATTGCTGTTCCGGGTACGCCATCTTACGGACGCACTAGTGTGATCACCCAATGGCTATGCCATGTTGAAATTGCTTTGACCATTCCCGCAAGAGCTTTTATACCGCCTCCCAAAGTTAACTCTGCAGTAGTACACCTTGTCCCAAGAAACTATCCTTTAGCTGCAGCAAATTTTAATTTATTAGAAAAAATAACCAAAGCCGCCTTCGGCCAACGTCGAAAAATGCTCCGGAGTTCGCTTAAAAGTGTGGTATCAGAACCTGACTCCTTATTAGAATTATCTGGTATTTCACCTCAAGCAAGAGCAGAAACAATCTCAGTAGAAAAATTTTGTAAAATTGCTACAAATTATGCTAGGAGTTTAAAGTCTAGCGATAATTAGTATCCTTCCTGCAATCGTTTAACAAGCTCTGACAAACCTATCTGGCGTTGTCTACGTAATCGTTCCGCAGCTAAAATCGCCTGAATTTGTGATACACTAATTTCGACATCCTGATTGATCACAATAAAATCATATTCTGCCCAATGGCTCATTTCATCAGGAGCTTTAGCCATTCTTGCTGCTACCACTCCTGCAGAATCCTGTGCTCGCCGGTAAAGACGACGGTCTAACTCTTCTGTTGAAGGTGGCAAAATAAATACGCTTACAATATCATGTCTAGCTTTTTCAGTTAGTTGCTGAGCACCTTGCCAATCAATGTCAAATATTACATCTGAACCAGACTCAAGTGCATTTTCAACGGGTGCTCTAGGCGTGCCGTAATAGTGACCAAAAACCTTTGCGTGTTCGAGCAATTCGCGACGGTTTACCATTAGATTAAATTCAGTGGGGTCGATGAAGTAATAATCGCGCCCCTCAACCTCTCCAGGCCTTTTTGGTCGAGTAGTAGCAGAAACAGACATCGAAATGTTAGTTTCTTTTTCCAAAATCAAACGCGATATGGTCGTCTTTCCGGCACCAGAGGGTGAAGACAATACTAACATTAAACCACGTCGGGCTACATTGGCCAAAGACATTCAATACCTACTTTTATTCTATATTTTGAACCTGCTCACGCAAACGATCAATTGATGTTTTGATTTCAAGTCCAATTTTAGTTAACTGGATATCTCCTGATTTTGAACATAACGTGTTTGCTTCCCGATTAAACTCCTGACAAATGAAGTCAAATTTTCTTCCTATTGAAGTGCTAGAACCGAGCAAATCTGTGGCAGCTTCTATATGAGCTGACAATCTTTCAATTTCTTCACGAATATCCCCCTTAACAACTAACAACGCTACTTCCTGGGCAAGACGTTCATCCGACAGGCGTGGTTCTATTGCAATAAATTCTTCTATTTGCCGACGTAACTTTTTCTCTATAGCGGCGGGTTGGATAGATGTTAGGGCCAAGGCCTTTTTCGTCAAGGCCGCAATTTCATCCAAACGTTTACGAATGAATATCAATAAACGTCTTCCCTCTTCTTTTCGATTTAAAACTAATTCTTCCAGAACATCATTAAAAGACGTGGAAATCATTTCGTCAAAAGCTTGTTGTTCTAATTCTGTTTCTTCCTCTTCCTGCACTTCTAAAACGCCGTTAATACCTAATAGTCCATCCAGTTTTGGAGGCAAAATGTCTAAACCATTGGAAAATTTCTTGGACAGAGCAACAATTTGTTCCAAATAATTGTGATTAATTGAGAGAGTCCTTTTTCGTGGAGGCCGAACCAAGGACAGTGTTGCAGATACGTTACCTCGTGTTATACGATCTGAAGCCAATGTGTTTAAAATTGGTTCAAGGCGCTCTAAGCCTCTTGGAAGGCGCAAACGCAGATCTAGAGAACGGGAGTTTAGACTTCTTATCTCCCAAAACCACCGAAACCCGTTTTTAACGCCCCCTAAACGAGCAAAACCGGTCATACTAGAAATAGACACTAATATCCCTTGGCTCAATAATTAATTTAAAAAGGAACTGCACTTTTGCACGAATCAATACAACAAAACCACCGTTGTTATGAGCGAAAAGATAGTCTGTCCTTAATTGAGGTTTTTTATACAATTATAAAAATTTAAAATTGATTCCATCTACATAACTTTTTAAAACAAAATTGAGAAAAATAAATCCTATTCTCTACCCCTTGTCTTAAACTTCTTCTTAATTCTGCGCCATTTCAAAACATTTTGATTATGTTTGAATAAGGTAGAGGCAAAATTATGACCGCCCTTCCCATTAGCAACAAAATATAAAAAATTTGTTTGTTCAGGATGCAGAGCAGCTTCAATTGCCGCACGCCCTGGATTTGTTATAGGTCGAGGCGGAAGCCCTTTGTATAAATAAGTGTTATAGGGTGAATCAAATTTTAAATCCGAGTAGTTAATTGGACGTTCCAATTTAGCTTTACCCATAGTTAGGGCATAAGCCACTGTGGGGTCTGACTGCAACCGCATACCAAGGCGCAGACGATTGTGAAATACCCCGGAAATCTTGTACCTTTCAGTTGATTGACCAGTTTCTTTTTCAAGAATTGAAGCCAAAATCAAGGCCTCCTGAGATGTTTCTATTGATAAATTTGGGCCACGTTTTTTCCATAAAATAAAAAGTGTTTTCTTAAGTTTATTATGCATACGGTTGAGTAAATTCGATCTTATATCACCGAAAGAATAAAAATAAGTTTCAGGTAAAAATATTCCTTCTCTAATCCCATTTAAATTTAATTTACCAAAAAGACCGGGAGCAACGGCTACTTGAGCAAAGATATGGTGGGACGACGTTCCTTCGGTGATAGTAATTCGTCTTTGAACTGTTTTTCCAGAAGCTAAAATCTCTGCTGCCTTTTCGTAACTAATTCCCGCGGGAAAAAGATATTCTCCTGCTTTAAATTTTTTTCCAAAACTTTGTAATCTAGCACCCATTGTGAAAATTAAATTATTTTGGATAACACCAGAATTTTTCATTTGTTTTGCGACTTGGGAGACGCTTGAACCTCGTTTGATAATTAGTACGGTTGGTTTAGAAGACGTTGCAGAATTGAAATATTCATTAAAAGCAAAAACAACCATCCCAAAAACCACGCATAGTACGATCAAAACCCAAACTGATAACCTTGTTTTATTAGTCAAATTGCAGAAATAAAAATAAGAGTGGCATTGGTTCCGCCAAAACCAAAGGAATTCGACATTACAGCATTTACCCTTCGTTCTTTTGCCTTATGAGGAACTAAATCAATGTCACATCCTTCGGAGGGATTATTAAGATTCAAGGTTGGGGGCACGATATTATTATTAATGGATAAAATCGAGAATATTGCTTCAACTGCCCCTGCAGCCCCTAATAAATGTCCAATAGCCGACTTGGTCGAAGACATTGATAGAGAGTACGCTGAACCCCCAAAGATCTTTTTTACTGCATTAATTTCCACTACATCGCCAAGTGGCGTAGAGGTACCATGCGCATTAATATAATCAATCTCTTCAATATTCATTGAAGCGTTTCTCAAAGCTGAGGACATGGATAGAGCAGCACCGGCACCATCTTCTGCCGGTGCTGTTACATGATAGGCGTCACCGGAAAGACCATAGCCTTTAAATTCAGCATAAATTTTAGCATTCCGTTTTTTTGCGTGTTGTAACTCTTCAAGGACAACTACAGCAGCACCTTCTCCCATAACGAAACCGTCCCGGTCCCGATCCCAGGGTCGAGAAGCCTGTTCTGGTTTATCATTAAATTTGCTTGCGAGGGCACGTGCTGAAGCAAACCCTGCAATCCCAATGCGGCAAATAGCGGCTTCAGACCCCCCTGCAATCATCACATCTGCATGATCTAATTGAATTAAACGGGCGGCATCTCCTATCGCATGTGAACCGCTGGAACAAGCTGTTGCAACTGCGTGATTTGGGCCTTTATATCCAAAACGTATGGAAACTTGCCCGGAAACGAGGTTAATTAATGTTGAGGGAATGAAAAAAGGAGTTACGCGCCGAGGACCATTTACGTAAAGTGCGACGGACGCATCATAAATTCCTTCTAACCCCCCAATTCCGGATCCAATTACTACACCTGTTCGTGTCCGTTCTTTATCATTATTTGGTTCCCACCCTGAATCAAAAATCGCCTGTGAAGCGGCAGCAATGCCAAAAACTATAAAATTTTCATTCTTTTTGCGGTCTTTTACATTTACCCAACGGCTAAAGTCAAAAAACCCCTCTGATTGATCGCCTAGAGGAACCTGTGCCCCAATTTTTACAGGAAGGTCTGAAACATCAAAGGAATCAATTTGTCTTACACCGCTTTGGCCGCTTATAAGATTTTCCCAGGTAGATGATACACTTGCACCTAAAGGGCTCACCATACCAATCCCGGTAACTACAACACGTCTCATACGCTCGATAGCTTATTTAATAGCCAAAAAACAAAAAGAGAATTTTGTATAGTTTTTCCACTCGTTGATTTAATTTTTTGTTTGCTCGCTGATAAAGGAAATGACATCTTTGACTGTTAAAATCTTTTCTGCCGCATCATCGGGTATTTCACATCCAAATTCCTCCTCAAAAGCCATAACGAGCTCAACTGTATCTAAGCTGTCTGCACCAAGATCTTCAATAAAGTTTGCGTTTTCTGTTACTTTTTCTTCTTCAGCACCCAGATGTTCAACAACTATTTTTTTTACTCGTTCTGAAATATCACTCATTCACGCTATTCCTCAGTCTATAATTTGGATGTTATTTTTAAACTCTATGTCGAATCGGGCCTCTTCGGACACCCGAAATTTTTGTGGGGACTATACCATCACCATACCCCCATTTACATGTAAGGTTTGTCCTGTCAAGTAACTAGCTTCATCGCTTGCTAAAAAAAGGACGCAGTTAGCCACGTCCTTTGTCACCCCAA
This sequence comes from Pseudomonadota bacterium, assembly GCA_036339375.1. Taxonomy (GTDB): domain Bacteria; phylum Pseudomonadota; class Alphaproteobacteria; order MPNO01; family UBA2964; genus JAYZBC01. The sequence continues at coordinate 12,356 of JAYZBC010000066.1, forward strand.
ACCGCGCCATAGGTATTTTTTTTAATAAATTTTCTTGTTGAACTTCCGTCAAGGTTTCCGTCATTTTCGTCGATACAAAACCAGGAGCAACGCAATTTATTGTAATCCCTCTTGAAGCTACTTCTGCTGCCATGGATTTTGTCAACCCTACTAAACCGGCCTTGGATGCGACGTAATTCGTTTGTCCCGGATTTCCGGTCTGAGCGACTACAGAGGTTATATTGATTATGCGTCCAAATTTAGCCCTAATCATACCTCGCAAAGCCGCCCTAGAAAGTTTAAAAGCGGCTGTTAAATTGATATTAATTACGTCCCACCAATCTTCATCACTCATTCTCATCATAAGGGCATCTCGAGTGCTTCCAGCGTTATTCACCAAAATATCGAGGCCTCCTATTGTTTCATTTACTTCTTCAAAAAGGGACTTTGAGATGTCGGGATCTTCTAGGTCGGCAATAAAAACATGGGCTCGTTCTCCTAATTCTTTTGCCAATAAATGTAAGTTTTCTTCATTTCGACCTGTAATGGCAATTGTGGCTCCTTGATTATGTAAAACACGTGCAATGGCACTTCCAATTCCACCACTCGCTCCAGTCACTAGGGCGGTTCGTTTGGACATTTGGAACATCAGACAACTCCCTAAAATCACATAGAATTCAATAACGTATCTACACCCGTTGGATCCGAAACTGAAATCGCTGATATTTCCGGGGCAATCCTGCGTGTTAGACCGGAAAGAACCTTTCCAGCTCCAATTTCTACTATGGTATCAATTCCTTTTGACTTCATTTTTAAGACAGTCTCCCGCCAACGAACCAAGCCGGTTGTTTGTTCTACAAGCAATTTGCATATTTTGCTTGGCTCTTGCACTGGTTCCGCCGTTACATTGGCAATTAATGGGACAGAGGGTTTTGAAACATTCAAACATTTAAGTGTTTCCTTGATAGTTTTCGCTGCTGGAGCCATCAAACTACAATGAAATGGTGCACTTACCTGAAGAAACATTGCACGTTTAACACCGAAGTCGGGGGCTAAATCTATGGCGCGTTTTATAGCTGAAGTGGAACCGGAAATCACGACTTGATCGTTTGAATTGTCATTCGCAGGTGAACACACTTTATCTTCAGCTGCTGCATCAGCAAGTTTTTGAGCTCCATCCAAATTTACACCCAAAAGAGCCGCCATCGCCCCTTCTCCAACTGGTACCGCGTCCTGCATCGCTTGGCCCCTGATTTTTAGTAATCTAGCTGTATCACCCAACTTCAAGGACTTGGCCGAAGTAAGTGCAGAGTACTCTCCTAGAGAGTGGCCTGCTACGAAGGATACTTTTTGGCTTAAGTCAATCTTTCCTTCAACCTCCAAAACTTTAATTATTGCCATACTTACACTCATTAGCGCAGGCTGAGTATTTTCTGTTAAGGTAAGCAAGTCTTCCGGTCCCTCCACCATTTGACGAAAAAGGTTCTGTTTAATTGCATCATCGACTTCTTCAAAGGTTTCACGAGCCGATGTAAATGCTTCTGCCAAAGCTTGCCCCATACCGATCGATTGCGAACCCTGTCCTGGAAAGACAAAAGCTACTTTCATAAAAAATCATCTCCGTTTTGAAAAATAAACTTTTCTAATAGTGATAACCGGCTAGGCCGATGTGTCAAGCAACCACAACTAATTGATTTACTTGCACAAGCGGGCCTTTCGTGTATATATGCGCTTCCTACATAACCTCAAAAATTTAATTCGTAATTTTAGGCCTGTATTTCAAAAATTGTTATTTGGACCAAAGAAAGGGTTTGGATTTCGGACTAAACTAAATTTAAGAAGGAGTTCGTAGCTTGCCTTACTATGAAAGCGTGTTCATTGCACGGCAGGATATTTCTTCTCTGCAAGTGGAAGAAATTATGGAAAAAATGTCTTCGATTATAACGGAGAGTGGTGGAACGGTTGCCAAATCAGAATATTGGGGTCTAAAAACTTTGGCATATCGAATAAAAAAAAACCGAAAAGGCCATTACATAATGCTAAATGTTGATGCTTCTGCATCGGCCGTCAAGGAGTTAGAGCGGAATATGAGTATTAATGACGATATTCTGCGTCTTATGACCATAAAGTTAAGTGAAATTAATGAAACGCCATCAATTATGATGCAAAGCAAAAGAACTAATGAGGACGGAAGAAACGGCAAAGTAGGGAGCTATCACGAATTCAGACCAAAAGAAGGTGTTTCGGCCTCTGACGAAACCTTAAAAAATACACCGAATAACTCCGAAACACAAAACCCTGTGCCGGAAACAAGTACAGTCGATGATATTAAGGAAGAAGAAAAATGATAAGCGGTCGCAAACCATTTTTCCGGCGCCACAAAAGCTGTCCGTTTTCAGGACCAGATGCCCCTAAAATAGATTACAAAGACGTCAAACTCTTGCAACGTTTTATTTCGGAACGCGGGAAGATTGTTCCAAGGAGGATTACAGCTGTTTCTTCAAAAAAACAGCGAGAACTTTCCCGGGCTATCAAACGTGCACGTAATGTTGCATTATTACCTTTTGCTGTCGATTAACATTTTAGAAAGATTATCAAAGTGAAAAGGGGGGTGTTAATAGCCCTCTCTGGAGGGCTTGCTAGCGCAGTATTATATTTAGCGTTTCGAACCAATGCAGCTGGAGCCCTGATCTTTACCTATTTGACCCCGTTACCAATTCTCCTTATTGGCCTTTCAACAGGAATAAAATTTGGTGTCATTGCCGCAGTTCTTGCAATCATCACAATATTTTTAATGACAGGGCCCATAGCAACGAGTTTGTATTGTATATTGGTTGCTGTGCCCGTGGTAATAATTATTCGACAATCTCTAATCAACCGACCAGCCGCAGTGTTAGGTCAATATGAATGGTATCCCCCGGGTTTGATTCTTAGTTGGTTAACTGCCTACGGCGTATTATTGATTACTGCTGTCACAATTTATTTTTCAGGTAATGAAGGCGGAATCTCTGGCTTTTCCAAGCGTTTACTTATCGAATCATTTTCAATGGTAATGAGTGTTAATCCTTCCGTAACCACTCCATTTGACAGAATTGCAGCTTTTCTTCCAGGAATGCTAATTTCTGTTTGGTTACTAATACTAATTCTAAATGCAACTCTTGCACAAAATTTGGTTGTAAAGATTGGATTTTCTAGGAGGCCGTCACCCCTTTATCGGGAAATCGAACTGCCTCAGTGGTTAACCATTGGACTTGCATTAAGTATTTTATTGTCCTTTGCATCGGGGATTTTTTCTGACTTTGGTAGAAATACGGCCCCTTTGTTATCATTACCCTTTTTTCTTTTGGGTCTAACAGTTATACACACGCTTTCCCGACGTGTTTCAGCTCGTGGTCTGGTACTCGTAGGCGCGTATTTTTTGTTGGTTGTAGTAGGTTGGATTTCGGCAATTATTGTATTGCTGGGTGTTTTAGAACAATGGGTATCCCTCAGAAGCAAATTCGCCCAGCCTAAACAAAACTCAGGAGAGTGAGCTATGGATGTAATTCTTCTCGAAAGAATAGAAAAACTTGGCCAAATGGGTGACGTAGTGTCGGTACGTCCCGGTTATGCGCGTAACTACTTACTCCCGGAGAAAAAAGCATTAAGAGCCACGGAAAAAAATAAAAATTACTTTGAGACCCAGAGGACGCAGTTAGAAACCGTTAATTTAGAACACAAGACAGAAGCGCTTTCGGTGGCAAAAAAATTAGAAGGCCATACAGTAACTATTGTCCGTCAAGCAAGTGATAATGATCAACTTTATGGGTCGGTGACAGTAAAAAACATAGCTCAGGAAATTACTAGTGATGGTTTTACGGTTGAGAGTAAACAGGTTCAGTTGGCAAGGCCTATTAAATTAATTGGAAAACATTACGTAAATTTAAGGCTCCATCCTGAAGTGAATGTCGCCATAAATGTTAATGTCGCAAGATCAGAAGAAGAGGCTTTAACCCAAACAGACAATCCAAATCTTATAAATGATACTGAAAGTAAAGAAGATTCGCTTGTTGAAGAAAATCCAATCCCTACACAAGAGGATGCAGCTAGTACTAAAGATACTTCTATTGACATAAATGAAGGTCCAACGGACCCATAGAATTTATAAAGCGTCTAAAAAGTGTTAATGCTTTTGGATGAAGCATTAATTTATATAAATAAAAATTTAATTTAGCCGAGGAGCGTAAAATAATTGATGGAAAGGAAATATAGTTAGTAATCCTCTGGTTGAGTACCTTAAACTTTTTAAATTGCAAATTTTATAATTTAAGAAAAAATAATGAAATACGACAAAATTGCTTTTATTGGCTCTAGTTCAGAAACCGCTCGTGACGCATGTCGGCAATTACGAAAACAATATGGGCGAATTCCTCTCAAGCAAGCTGATGTTATTGTTGTTCTTGGGGGAGATGGGACAATGTTGCAAACCCTTCATCAGTGTTTTGATCTCAATGTGCCTATTTATGGGATGAACAGGGGAACAGTAGGGTTTTTGATGAACGAATTCCACAAAAATGGGCTCAAAACCAGATTGCAACAAGCCATACCAATAAAGTTGCATCCGTTATTAATGAGAGTGCAAACCGTGTTTGGATTGGAAAAACAAGCGTATTGTATTAATGAAGTGGCCTTACTCCGTCAAACTCGGCAAGCTGCAAAACTTAAAGTAAAAATAGATGCAAAAATTCGCATGAAGGAACTTATTTGTGATGGCGCTGTTGTCGCGACACCAGCCGGAAGTACAGCGTATAATCTTTCAGCACATGGGCCAATAATTCCGATTGGGGCGGAATTGTTAGCTTTAACACCCATAAGCGCTTTCCGACCGCGCAGATGGAGGGGTGCGCTTCTGCCGGCAAGTGCTCACATCTCCCTTGAAATTCAGGAACCCAAGAAACGACCTGTAAGCGCAGTTGCAGACTATACAGAAATACGTGATGTAAAGAGAGTGACCGTCAGTCAGAGCAAAAAAATTTCTCTAACCCTTTTATTTGATGAAGAACACAACCTGGAAGAACGAATTCTAAACGAGCAATTTATACCTTAGCGCAAACATTTAGATACAAACATCAACCTTATTTTTCTATTTTTTAATTGAATTCAGCAGTTCTGAAACATATTTTCTTGGGTTTTCAGAACCCATAACACCACTCATTAAAGCCACACCAGAAGCTCCATACGTAAAGCATTTCTTTGCATTTTCAAGATTTACACCTGCTAGTGCAATAATAGGCAAATCGAGAACACTACAAGCTTCCTTGAGACCGGAAATTCCTAAAGTGGGTCCATAAAGGGGTTTGGAGGTGGTAGGAAAAATGGGGCTCAAAGTCACGTAATCCGCACCTTGTTGGGAGGCCATTTTTGCTTCTCTAATCGAATGACATGAAACCCCAATCAAACATTTTTCACCAAGTTTTTTTCTTATTTTTACCAATGAAGTTTTTGGTTGCAAATGCACCCCTTCAGGCCGCATTTTTCGACTCAGGGTTAAATCACTATTGAGCGTCAAAAAAGCATTTTGTAAAATGCAGAGATTTTTAAAAAAAGAATAATTTCCAATAATATCTTGCAAAGGAGCATCCTTGTCCCGATACATTACCCATCGGCATCCTCCAGCAAGTGATTTTTCGACTACATCCTTTATATCTCCCTTTGCTGTAGCCCGATCAGTGATAACCAAAAGGGGTGGAATGGGGAGTTTATTTTTCACAACTCTATAGCGCCTTCAGCTGGTGTAGATGCTTTAGCATATAACCTACGGGGAATACGACCAGCTTCAAAAGCCAAACGACCCGCTTCGATCCCTGAACGCATTGCATTCGCCATTTTTACTGGATCTCGTGCACCAGCAATAGCTGTATTCATTAAAATTCCATCACACCCCAGTTCCATTGCCAAAGCAGCATCAGATGCAGTACCTACGCCCGCATCAACAATGACAGGTAAAGAACATTGATCCCGTATAATTTTAAGGTTGTACGGATTACGTATTCCCATACCAGATCCTATTGGAGCACCCAACGGCATAATTGCAGCGCAACCAATCTGTTCAAGTTTTTTACATGTAATTGGGTCATCATTAGTGTAGGGCAAAACCACAAAACCTTTAGTCACAAGTTCTTCTGCTGCCAAAAGTAGCTGTTCAACATCAGGAAACAAAGTGTTATCATCTCCGATTACTTCCAGCTTCACCCAGTCGGTGTGCAATGCTTCACGTGCGAGCTCAGCGGTCAAAACAGCATCTCTTGCAGTAAAACAACCTGCCGTATTTGGCAATATATGAAAACGTTCGCCGAGAACATCAAAAAGGCTTTCTCCACCCCCGTCGAGGCTGACCCGCCGAACTGCAACAGTTACAATTTCTGCGCCGCTGGCCTCAATTGCCTCTGACATAATTTCTTGATTAGGATAGTGTGAGGTGCCAACCATTAGTCTTGATGAAAAAACTTTCCCCGCAATCGTAAGTTTTTTCGCCGTTACCGTATTAACCATTTTAGCCCCCGCGCACAATATGCACGATCTCTATTTTATCATTAGCTTTCAAAAATTTCTGTTCCCAATCTGTCCTCGGAACAACCTGACCATTTCTAGCAATTGCGATACCGCCTTTTGACCAATTAATACCACGCTTTTCAAGCAATAACTTTATAGACCTAGAAGATAAATTCTCTATTTCACCGTTTATATAAATTTTTTCTTGCACAAGGAGTTCCTTTTATACAATAAAAAGTAATTTATTGATTTGATTTTGCAAACCTATCCAAATGGAAAGGTTTAATTGAACTTGGCACTGTCCCCGTATTTATATTTTCAGCCATTGCATTTGCCGTTAACGGTGCCAACAATATTCCATTGCGATGATGACCGGTAGCCAAAAATAGACCATCCGTTTTCGTGGAACCTAAAATAGGTGCATCGTCTCTACTTGCCGGACGCAATCCAGCCCAACTTTCAACGACGGGTAAATCGTATATACCAGGTAAGACATCCCAAGCCAGCCGCAACAATTCCAGCATCCCTCCAACTGTCAATTTTTTATCAAAGCCCATCTCTTCAACAGTTGCACCTATCAAAAGACGACCGTCCCCTTTGGGCACCAAATAAATGGATGGGACTATCCCATTTCCTGGCCCCCATACCACGTGCTCAATCAGGGGGGTATTGACTTCCATTTGTACAGAAACCATCTGTCCCTTTAGTGGTCGTACTGGAGGCCTTGAATGCTCCGGCAGCCCATAAAGATTTCGTGACCAAGCCCCGGCAGCAATTACTACTTTTTCAGCTTTAATTTCATTATCAACTAATTCAAGCCCTCTCACAGCTTTCTCTTTGGTCAAAATTTTTATTACTTCGGTGTTTTCCTTTAAAACACCACCGCACTTAATAAAAGCTTTTTTCAGAGCTTTTACTACTTTTCGGCTGTCAACCTGATGATCAAGTGAACTGAAAATAGCTCCGGTCACGGACGCCGAAAGATGGGGTTCACGTTTGCGTGCTTCATACCCGTTAAGCCACTCCACGTTTAAGCCCAATGTTTTAAAATACTGAAACCTATGTTGAAGGTGTTCTAGGTCATCACGGTCAAGCGCAACGACTAGCGTACCATGCCCACGGTAATCGACATCAACACCCGTCGTTTTATAGAGATCTTCCGCAAAGCACTTCCACATTTTTAGACTTTTTAACGCTAAGGGCAACAATGCCTCTTCAGCGTGCTCTGCTTCTGCCTGCGGAGCAAGCATACCTGCAGCAGCCCAAGTCGATTCCATACCCCCTTTTTTGCGTTCAAAGATTGTCACATCCAAACCGCGTTCAGCTAAACGCCAACCGATAGCAAGTCCACAAACTCCACCACCAATTATCGCAATCATCCGCTTAAGCCCTTGAAAATGGGAAGCGGACAGAAAGTACGATTATTGTACAACCTGGTTTTAGACAAAACCCTCCTCAAAAATAACTATGGATGCAGATTGACCAGAATTTTTCTTTAACAAAGCTCCGGTTATTGCCTTCATCTCCCCCTTTTAATATAAGCAGCGTGGTCATCCATAGGGTAGCTGTCAACCCTTGGGGGGAGGCGTTTTCCAAACTTGGAACATTGGCGTTAGAAATATTAACGCCCATATTTAGAGATAAAATTTTTGAAAATGGTTTTTCATAAGTTTTTGTTTTACTATTTGTGATAGAAGAGTTTAACTGTTTTTTTATATACCAGTTCGAAAATACAAAACGAAATCTGAAATTACTAGAATTCCAATAGAAAATTTATGACATTGAACGATCGTGTGCTAATCGCCGGAGCGGGACCAGTAGGAATGATTTCCGGATACTATCTAGCACGGAATGATATACCAGTAACCGTTTTTGATTCGCTTCCCGAAACACAGACTGATCATCGTGCATCCACCGTTCACCCTTCTACTTTAGATATGCTGACACAGCTTGATATGACCAAAGAAATGACCGAAAAAGGACTTATTTCGCCTATTTTCCAATTCCGAGATCGATATGACGACAGAGTGGTTGCTGAATTTGATTACGGAATTATTGCGGATGAAACCGAACATCCTTACGCACTACAAGTTGAACAACACAAGGTTATTGATATAGCAAGGGAACACGCTGAAACATTATCGAACTTTTGCCTAAAACGCCCAAATGAAGTTACTGGGTTTTCTCAGGATGAAGATGGCGTTGAAATTGTGGTCAGAAACCAAAACGGAGACCAAGAAATACATAAAGGACGTTTCCTAATAGCGGCTGACGGTGGACGAAGCGTCATCCGAAAACAACTTAATATTGAATTTCCAGGTTTCACTTGGGGCGAAAGGTTCGTGATTGCAACTACAAAATTTGATTTCGGAAACCCTGAGGCGGGAGGACACCATTACAGAAATTACGTTGCACACCCAAAACAATGGTGTGCTCTGATCAAGGTTGCCGGTGATGATATGACAGGGTTGTGGCGAATTTTATTACCAGCATCAGGAAAAGAACCAGATGAATACGTTCAAAGTGAGGAATGGGTACAAGACAAATTTTCTGAGTGTCTTCCTTATGCACCTTCCTACGAAATTATTCACCGAAATCTTTACAACGTTCATCAACGAGTTGCCGACAAATTCCACGTTGGCAGGATTGTCCTCGCCGGGGATTCAGCGCACGTTAATAACCCGCTAGGTGGAATGGGGATGAACGGTGGTATCCACGACGGGCTTAATATTGCAGAAAAACTTGTGAAAATTTGGCGTGGTGAGGGGGATATCAATTTGCTAGCACAATATGATCGACAACGGCGAACGATGGCGAAGAAATACGTCCAAGCCCAATCAATTCAAAACAAAGAAATTTTGCAGGAAAATAATTTGAAAGTTAGGCGGGAGCGTCTGGATAGCCTTTCAGCAATCGCTGACAATTCCAAATCATGCCACGAATATTTATTACGATCTTCTCTGATCGCAATGGTCAGAGAAGCCCAGAGCATCCTTTAGTGCCATTAAGGAAAACAAAATTTTGATTCCTAATTTTTTTTAGATGCAACTCCAGATACCGGTGGATTTTCTAATGCCTCCTTCAGATCGTCACGCCGTTTGAACGTCCAAAACCACAAACAAATGCAAATCACGGCGCCAAAAATAACCGGCCAACGTAAACCAACATAATCACCCGCCCACCCCATTAATAATGAACCCAGTGAAGGACAACCTCTAGACACTGCACCATATAAGCTAATAACTCGCCCACGAATGTAGTCATCAACAGCCGCTTGAATAAGAGTTTGTTCCCCTGTGCCAGCAACTGTCATACTAAAACCTGCTACAAAAACAGAGCCAACTGCGATATAAAATTTTGTCGTACTTGCAAAAATTATTAATACAACTGCAAGAATTAAAATGTTTGATATAACGATTGATGTTAAACCTTTTATTTGACCCCGCTGTGCTAACCAAAATCCACCCATTACCGCCCCTAACCCAACAGAAGAAACCAAAATGCCTAAAGCATCAGGACCTAGGCCGAAAACACTATCAACAAAACCAGAAAACAGATCTATGTAGGTCCTTCCGAACACGCCAACGATAAACAAAACAAACATAAGCACACCAATTCCAGGATGAGAAAAGGTATACTTGAAACCAGCTTTAATTTCGTTGGGTATTTCTTTTAGTGGTGCTAAACTTCTGGGTAAGGCATGTGCACCCAGACGGATTATGATTAAAGCAACCGCAAAGATAGCGCTAGCCACCGCATTAAAAGCAAAAACTATACCAACACCTACAACCCATGCTTCTTCTCCACTCAATGCTATGATGCCTCCTGCAATTGCAGGTCCGCCCACGCGTGCAACATTGAAAACAAGAGAGTTGATGGCAACCGCTGACGCCAATCTTTGACGATTAACCATATTTGGGACTATCACAAGCCTTACTGGATGGTTGATTGCGAGAACCAAACCCAATACAAGAGTGAGGGAAAAAACCTTTTCTATTGAAACAAATTCATCCAAACAAAAAAATGCAAGGATGGTCGCTTGCAAGGTTGTAAATGCCATCGCAAAACGCATCATTCCCAACCTATTGACCCTTTCGGTAATCGCACCTGCTAGAGGCGCTAATACTACTGTGGGAAACAAGTCAGCCAAAGCAATCGCCCCAAGCCAAAAAGTTGATCCCGTCAACTTCCAGGTAAGCCACTGCAGAGCAATTCGATAGGCCCACATCCCAAAGTGTGAACAAATATTGCCAACCGTATATATAAGGTAATTGCGGTCTCCCAACGCATGAGTCATGGGATTAAAACGACTAAGTAGTTTCATTTTAAATATCTATTATCTTTCTGATGGGAGAACTCAAACCTAAACCAAATTTTTATCTTATTTCTAAGTTACAAGCGTTCTTCAATAGGTTGTCGACTGAATAGAGCCTTGATAAGTTGATAACGAAAACTGGAGTACCTTCAATGTTCAAAGAAATTACACATTTTGTTAACGGCAAAGAAATGCCGGGGAGCTCTGGGCGATTTGGAAGAGTATATAACCCCGCTACTGGACAAGCTACAGGACAGGTACCTTTCGCAAATCAAAAAGAAGTAGATGCCAACTCTAAGATAGAAATTAATTTAGTTCCAAAAAACCTTGACGATTTTGGTTCCGACAGCACTAATGCATTCCCACAACTTAAAAGAAGGTACTATGGCAAAAGAAGAGCTCCTCGAATTTTCTGGCACCGTTATGGAACGGTTGCCGAATGCGATGTTCAAAGTAAAGCTTGAGAACGGACATGAAGTGTTGGCCCACACAGCCGGCAAAATGCGTAAATTTCGTATCCGCGTTTTGGAAGGGGACCAGGTTGATGTTGAAATGACACCATATGACCTGGAAAAAGCCCGAATTATCTTCCGCCACAAATAAAGTTTGTCACCCGTTTTTTTTGAACTAATACGCTCTTATATTTGGGTAAAGAAAAGAATCTCCTTACAAACGAGGGGACTTTTTTATCTAAAACTAAAATTTCAATTTCTCAAGACGAATTTGGAGCCTTAACAGAAACCTTATGACCCCACGAACCTGGCGGACTCCGATTGTAATACTTGTTGCAGCAACCCTCATTCTGTTGCTTTCCTTTGGTTCACGACAAACCTTTGGCTTGTTTTTAGCCCCTATTTCAAAAGCCCATAATTGGGAAATTGGCGTTTTTTCATTTGCAATGGCTTTGCAAACACTAATTTGGGGTTTATCGCAACCTTTTTGGGGGAACATTGCTGATCGATTTGGTGCAGGTCGTGTAGTTAGTTTAGGATTAGTTTTTTATGCGACCGGCCTTTGGTTAATGGCCCTATCAACCTCTCCCTTGGAAATTACGCTTACAACTGGTTTGTTGACGGGGGTTGGAATGAGTGCGACCAGTTTTCCCATAATTTTGGCTGTAGTTGGACGAAGCGTCCCCGAGAAAAGACGTAGCATGTTCCTGGGAATTGCTAGTGCGGGCGGATCATCAGGACAGGTCCTTGTTGTGCCTTTTGCACAATATTTCATTTCAGACCTTGGGTACGCGAGTGCGCTAATTACTTTAGCGATTTGCATGTTCCTAATTGTTCCTCTAGCTGCCTCTATTTCAGGAAAACCGCAAACACCAGCTGGTGAAAACAACATCAGACAAAGTACTCGCGAAGCTATTGGAGAGGCGATGACCCACCGGGGTTATGTATTGCTCGTTACTGCGTTTTTCGTTTGCGGTTTCCAAACAATGTTTATAGGTGCTCACTTACCTAATTATTTGGAAAAGTCCGGAATTGACGCAAATATAGCTGCAACATCTTTGGCCCTGATTGGGCTTTTTAACATTATTGGCTGTTTTATATGGGGAGCGCTTGGCGGTCGGTACAGTAAAAAATTAATGCTCGCCCTACTCTATATTGCACGTTCGATTGGAATTACTGTGTTTATTGCGCTCCCTATTACAGATACCAGTGCAATTTTATTCGCGTCTTTTATAGGTTTACTATGGCTAGGCACAGTGCCTTTAACCAGCGGACTTGTGGCACAAATATTTGGAACTCGGTATATGGCCATGTTATATGGATTTGCGTTTACCAGTCACCAGGTGGGGAGTTTTTTAGGAATTTGGTTCGGGGGTGTCGCTTTTGACGCAACAGGGAATTATGATGCAATCTGGTGGGGAGCAATTATTTTAGGCATTGTAGCTGCAATTATGCACTGGCCAATTGACGAGAGGCCATTGGTTCGCTCCACTACACAGGAACTAAAAACGTAAAATTTCTGGTTATTAGAAGGTATTGAATGTCACGGCCACCTTGGAGAAATCCCTACATAGTTTTAATTTTTTGTACATTAACAATCCTTATTTCGTACGGAACGCGTCAAAGCTTTGGTTTGTTTTTGATCCCCATAAGTGATGCCATTAGCCCTGGCCGAGTTGAACCTTTCTCATTTGCTGTGAGCCTCCAGACCCTAATTGTAGGCCTTAGCGTACCCTTCGTTTCAGCGATCGCTGACAAATGGTTGGGTCCAATAAAAATGTTAGTCATGGGGGGTACACTTTATGCTTTGGGTATGGTCTTACTTAGTTATTCCACTACAGAATTACACTTAACTCTGAGTGTTGGTGTGTTAAGCGGCCTGGCAGCGGCCGGTTGTGGTATTCCAATGCTTCTTTCGGTTGTGGGTAGAGTAGCCCCGGAAGAACGTCGGAGTTTATGGCTCGGTATTGTATCGGCAGGTGGTACCGGTGGGCAGATGTTTCTGGTTCCATTAAATGGTTTCCTCTTGGAAAGGATGGATTGGTCCGATGCTATTCTAATCGTCGCTGCGTTTATATTGGCCATTGTCCCGATGGCGCTAATTTCCGGCAAAGCAAGTGGCGAATCTCTAAATCAAGAAAAAGATACACAAACACTCGGTCAGGCTTTAAAAGAAGCCCAAAGAAATCGAAGCTATTGGTATCTTTGTATCGGTTTTTTTACATGCGGTTTTCAAGTTCAGTTTGTTGTTACCCATTTACCAAAATATTTGCAAGACACGGGTTCAGGAGTGACTATAGGCGCCCAGGCAATTGCTCTAATTGGATTAACAAATGTCATCGGCACAGCAATCGCTGGAAAACTTGGGGGCCATTACAAGAAAAAGGATTTATTAATGGGGCTTTATATAGGCCGGTCTCTTGTTATGTTGGCTTTCTTTGTTGCCCCCTTAAGCCAAATGTCTGTTTATATCTTTGCCTCTTGCATCGGTTTTTTATGGTTAGCTACTGTTCCATTAACGGCGGGGCTGATTTCAGGTTTTTTTGGCCCCCGGTACATGGCAACACTTTACGCAATAGCATTTTTAAGCCATCAAGTTGGAGGATTTTTAAGTACTTGGATGGGGGGAGTAATCCGTGACGCAACAGGATCTTATGATGCATGGTGGTGGATCATAATTGCTGGTGGTGCACTGGCAGCTCTGGCACACTACCCGATCAATGAGACACCCGTAAAAAAACTAGCAACTCAATCATAAAAAAATAAATGTTGGAAAAAATTATGCCCAAAGGTTTTTGGCGTAGTCCCTATTTTGTTGTCTTGTGTGCAGTTTTTATTATTTTGTTTGCATATGGTGGCAGGCAAAGTATGGGGATGTTTCTCCGGCCCATAACAGAGGGTATGGGATGGGGGGAGGATGTCCGTGTCATGTCATTTGCAACCGGGCTCCAATCTCTGGTTTATGGCTGTGCAGCACCCTTTTTTGGAGCGATTGCGGATCGGTGGGGTCCCATCAAGGTGCTTATTCTCTCATCAATTATTTATGCCTTTGGACTGTTTTTGATGTCTCAGTCTACAGGGGAAACAGGTTTGATTTTTAGTGTGGGATTTTTAACCGGAATAGGTGCCGCAGGGATTTCACTCCCAATGCTCCTTTCAATTGTCGGGCGTGTTGCGCCCGAAAGCCGCCGTACCTTCTGGCTCGCAATTGTGGTTTCCGGAGGCACCCTCGGTCAAATGTTAATTGTTCCCCTTAGTCATTACATGATCTCACATTGGGGCTGGGTTTTGGCGGCAATTGTCCTCTCTGTATCCGCTTTAACGGTAATACCACTCACTTTATGTATGAAACATGCTGCAAGCGAAATTCTTAATAAAAAGGATAAACAAAGCCTCGGCCAGGCAATCAAAGAAGCGAAAAATCACCGGGGTTTTTGGTTGCTTGTCATAGGGTTTTTTGTATGCGGTTTTCAAGTTCAATTTATTAATAATCACCTTGAAAATTATTTAAACGCTACAACGGTTGGGGGAGCTATGGCCGCAACAGCCATAGCATTAATCGGTTTATTTAATATGATTGGAACGCAAACTGCTGGCTGGCTTGGGGGTAGGTTCCGGTCAAAATATTTGCTGGCCAATATTTACACGTTGCGATCTTTGCTTTTTTTGGCGTTTTTCCTTATTCCGGTTAGCAAGTTAAGTGTAGTTATCTTTTCGTGCTTAGTTGGATTGCTTTGGTTAGCGACGGTCCCGCTAACTTCCGGAATCGTTGCGCAAATTTTTGGACCGCGTTATTTGGCGACACTTTATGGTGTCGTTTTTCTCAGTCATCAAATTGGTAGTTTTTCAAGCGTTTGGCTTGGGGGCATCATCCGGACCTATACAGGTAGTTACGACTACGCCTGGTATATGATAATTTTTTCAGGGTTCATTGCGGCTTTAATTCACTGCCCAATAGATGACAAACCCATTAAAAGGATCACTGAAGGACAGGCCGCAACTGCATAAATTACTTTAAGGCTGATAATAAGGATTGGTGCCACCAGCATGGTCAGTCGTATCTAAAACTTCCTGAATTGTTGGCACAACTTTCTTTATTTCTACTTCAACCCCTTGCTTTAAAGTTTCATTCGCCATACCACACCCCTGACATCCCCCTTCCATACGGATGTATGCGCGTGTATCGACAACATCAATAAGCGAAATATGACCACCATGACCTGCAACAGAGGGGTTAATCCGAGACACCAGCAGGTCTTGTATTGCCTTTGCCTCTTCCGTTTCTAATCCTGGTTTTAGGGAAGCATCTCTCCAATCCGCCACATTTTTAATTTCTGGAATGTAATGGCGAAGCATATTTTCCATGCCACTCATTAACTGAAATGCGCCACCTTTAAATTCAAAATAAGCTGTTCCTTCGTTGTAACCTCGGAAAATAATATCTCCTCCACTCTGAGCTGCCGCTGGGCGAATTCTAGTTTCTATCAGTTCTTTAATTTCAACCACGATCGGGTCACTTTCATCCAACTCTAATTCGTCCTCTAGTCCAAGTTCCTTTTCAGGAGAGACACCATTTTTTTCCACTAATACTGCGGGTTGGCCAGAAACAAAGTGATCCATAATAGCTCCTAAAACCGCCGGCTTAAGTGTTAGCCAATCCACCTCTGTCATTTTGGTTACAGAAACAGAATCCACACCTATTTCAACTGCTTTAACATCAGAAATTTTAAATAATCGGTCTGCAAGTGGTGAATTGAAAGCTTTTTCCGAATTCCCAAAAAACAATGGGCCCTCCGGATAAACAGTTTCACCAGGAATAAATCTAATTGTATCAGAGTTATCTGTGGTTTCCGTTTGAATAAACATTTTCGAGCCTATGAATATTTTAAAATAGTTTTTTCAAAATCAAATTATACTTTGTTTTTGGTATCGCCAAAAGGTTTTTCAACTTTGTACCAGTCAAAGCTGAATTAATTTTTCTTATACTTAGAGTTAAAAACGGTAGTTAATATCGGGAAGCATTGCTTCATTCACAATTCCGTTGTTTATTTCTGTACGACGTTTTTGACGATATATGCTCCGGACTGCCGCGTAATAGTGGACAGATGTTTTCTTCAATCTATCAAGTTCGTCCATAACGCTAGAATATTGATCTACATAGTCCGCCGTCATCCGCGCATAAATCCATTCCTCTTGATCGAAATTGTACATCCAGCGCGAAACGGGATCAAAATAACCCCCAACCAACTTACCAAAAGCGTCACGAGGGTTTGAAGGACCCAAAACGGGCAGAAAAAGATAAAAACCTTCTGGTACGCCCCAAACAGCTAATGTTTGCCCTAAGTCCTCTTTATGTCCTTCTATACCCCAAGTTTTAGCGACATCTATTATACCTCCCAACCCTATCGTTGTATTGATAGAAAACCTTTTTGTAGTATCCCAAGCACGTTCAGTTTCACCTTGCAGAACATCATTGGCAAACACCGCTGGGGCCCTTAAATTATTCAAAAAGTTTCGTAAACCCTTCCGAATTATTTGTGGGAAAAAGTTTGTGTAAATTATAGAAATCGGCCGAACAACCACGGCATTCAAAACCTCATTGAACTCAAACATCATTTTATTGAAAGGTTCCAATGGATCATTTGTTTCTTCAACATCCGATTTTTTAGAAATTCCTGTTTCAGACTCAAGTTTTTTTGTTTCATTGTGCATTACAGCGGTTAGTTTGATGGTGTTTAGGTTTGAATTTCCGTTAATGGTAGAATTAATACTATTTTTTGGAATTTGTTTTAGGTGGTTTAATTTAGTTGCTGCTTCCAAATTGGTACAAAGCAACATACTTGTTGAAAATCCCACAAAGAAGGCAACTTTATAACTAATTTGCATTTTCGAGTGCCAGTACATTTAATTTCCTTAAAATTTTTGCAAAAATGCAAATACAGTGTAAATGGTTCCATTTAAACTATGGTTTTACTGTAGTGAATGGACCTAACTAAAGCAATATAATTGGGTTTTTTGATTTAAATTTAAACAAATTTGGATTTAAAAAACTGTTAAATCGGACTAGATACAAATACATTAGATACTAAAATTTTTAATCATATAACGGAATAAAATTTCTACCTTTTCATATTTTGTAAGAAAAACTGGTTCATCCAGTTGCCGCCATCCTCGTTTGATTAATTTCTCCAATAAGTATTGGTAATTTTGCATCATTATTATGGCTGGGCGTATCTTTCGCACCTCACATTTTGCCAACAGGTTCATAGCCTCTTGATACCTAGATTTAGTAATCTTGGTAAAATCACTACAAAGAGATGGAAAGTTTGGGTGTCCAATTATTTTTTTTGGTTCAGTTATTGGAATGCGAAATTTTGAGAGCATATCAAGGGGGATGTATAGCCTATCTTTTTCTGCGTCTTCATAAAGATCCCGTAAAATATTAGTCAATTGAAGTGCTTGTCCTAAGGAAAATGCGAGTGGCTCTACCATTGAATTTTGCACACCAAAAATTTGATTTGAAAGGCGTCCAACTGAACACGCAACACAGTTACAGTAACTTTCCAGATCCGAAAATGTCGGCATTCGGACCTGCCCTGCTGAATCTTTTTCCATTCCTTCAATCAACGATAAGAACGTTTCTTTCCTCAAATGATATTTCGTAATGGGCTCAAGTAAGGCTATTGAAATTGGCCTATTTGGATTACCCAAATAAACAGATTCAATTTCTTGTCTCCACTGGTCAAGACCACTAAGCTTTTCGTTTTTGTCACCAGGAAGATCAGCAATATCATCTACTTCACGACAAAACGCATAGACAGCATACATCGCATTTCTTTGGTCAGCAGGTAGTACTCGCATTGCCCAGTAAAATGTTGTGCGAGACTTACGTACAACGGATGTTACGTGCTTACGGGCTCTTTCTCTGTCCATTCGAAATCAAAGATTATTTTTTCTGTTACAATTTCACTTAAAAATTCCAAGAAATAACTTTTAGGGCCTTTCCAAGTAACCCTTTTAATAAATCCAATGGTAGGATCATTCCATCAAAAAAACATCGAAGAAAACAACAAGAACAAATCATACAAAATTTTTAACCAGTAAAAAAGGAATGCAAAATTTAACAAGTAAAAATTTTATTAAATAATATGTAAAAGGAATATTACCCGATTTTGTTAGAAAAAGTGTCTATCGGTTATTGAGCACAGGAGGTAGAAGCTGTTTTTCGGGTATGTTAAAATCAGATTTGGTGTAGCAAAAGAATATATCGCTGTGGGACTATCTTATTGAAAAATATGATTTCTCACTTTTGGTGTAGAAAAGGTGTAGAAGAGTAACGATGGCAGAAATCTCAACGATAACAACGACTTCTAAAAATGGCTGGCAATTCTGGATTGATCGTGGCGGCACGTTCACAGATTTTGTAGCTCAGGCGCCGGACGGCAAACTGACCACCCACAAGCTTTTGTCGGAAAACCCGGAACGTTACAAAGACGCAGCGATCCAGGGAATTCGGGAGCTCCTCAGTCTAGCCGAAGACGCGCCAATTTTGGAAGAGGCTATTGACACTGTCAAGATGGGCACCACGGTAGCGACCAATGCGCTATTGGAGCGTAAAGGTGACCGCACAGTACTGTTAATCACCAAGGGATTTCGGGACGCACTCAGAATCGGCTATCAAAACCGGCCCCATCTTTTTGCCCGACATATTGTGCTACCAGAGCTACTCTATGAGCGCGTAATAGAGGTTGATGAGCGTCTGTCGGCCGACGGCGACGTACTAATCGAAATTGATCTGGACAGCGCCCGTGACGCCCTAGAGGTGGCCCTTAACGATGGTATACAATCAGCTGCAGTTGTGTTCCTGCACGGTTATCGTCATCATACTCACGAGATTGCGATAGCTGAACTAGCGCGAAAAGTCGGTTTCAGCCAGGTTTCGGTTTCTCATGAGGTGAGCCCGCTGATGAAGCTGGTAGGCCGTGGCGACACCACAGTTGTTGATGCTTATGTCTCGCCAATTCTTAGGCGTTACGTCGATTTGATATCATCAAATTTAGGAGAAGCGCGCTTAATGTTCATGCAATCGAATGGAGGGCTCGCGGACGCACGCTATTTCCGTGGTAAGGATTCGATCCTGTCCGGGCCGGCGGGCGGTATCGTCGGCGCAGTCCGCACCGCTGCTATGGCAGGCTATGACAAAATAATCTCGTTTGATATGGGGGGGACTTCTACTGACGTCGCGCATTTTGACGGCGAATATGAGCGAGCCTTCGAAACACTGGTTGCTGGTGTTCGTATGCGAGCCCCGATGATGCAGATTCATACAGTGGCTGCTGGCGGTGGCTCAATACTCCACTTCGATGGTACACGCTACAGGGTTGGTCCAGATTCAGCTGGCGCGAATCCGGGTCCATCATGTTACCGTCGAGGCGGGCCCCTTTGTGTCACCGACGCGAACGTGATGGTTGGAAAAATTCGCTCCGAGTTCTTCCCTCGCGTATTCGGTACAGACGGCAACGAACCTTTGGACGAAACAATCGTGCATGAAAAATTTACCAAGCTTGTCGCTGAAATTGAGCGAGAGACTGGCGATAAGCGTTCGCCTGTAGAGGCCGCAGAGGGTTTTCTAATGATCGCGGTTGAGAACATGGCTAAAGCAATTAAACAGATTTCGATTCAACGCGGCCACGATGTTACCGGATACACCCTGAACAGCTTTGGTGGCGCAGGAGGGCAGCATGCTTGCCTAGTAGCTGACGCGCTTGGTATCAAACGGGTTTTTATCCATCCTTTTGCTGGCGTTCTTTCGGCCTACGGTATGGGGCTTGCAGATCTCCGAGTCATGCGGGAGCGCGCTGTGGAAGCAACTCTAGACGACGCTTTGATCAAGGACTTGAAAAATATCTTCGCTGAAATGGAGGCTGATGGTCGTATGGAGATGGAGCGCCAAGGCGGCGATGCAGCACGCACTAATGTCCTTCACAAAGTACATTTGCGCTACGAGGGGACGGATTCACCACTAATCGTGGACTTTGCCGATTCTCTATCAATGGTTGGGGAATTCGAAGTGGCTCATCACCAGCACTACGGTTTCATTGCGCCTGAAAAGAGCCACATCGTCGAGGCTATCAACGTTGAGGTAATTTCGAGCGGTACCGATGTTGCCGACCCCGAACTTGAAATTGGTCCAAGCGATCCGCCCCCACCGCTCGCCGAGGTTGATACCTATATGGCCGGTGCATCGCATCAAACCTCAGTATATGACCGCGAGACAATGAATCCTGGGTGCCGTATTATCGGCCCAGCGATCATCAAAGAAGCTATTGCCACTACTATACTAGAGCCTGGCTGGGGCGCCGAAGTAAATAGCCGAAATCAGTTGGTGCTCACTCGTTTCGAACCGCGCCTATCCCAAACCTCAGTTGGTACGGAAGCGGATCCAGTCATGCTTGAAGTATTTAACAACCTTTTTATGTCTATTGCTGAACAAATGGGTGTAGTACTTAAAAACACGTCCTACTCAGTCAACATCAAGGAGCGGCTTGATTTCTCCTGTGCAGTGTTCGCCGCTGACAGTAGCTTGGTCGCCAATGCTCCTCATATTCCAGTACATTTAGGATCCATGAGCGAAAGCGTGAAGACAGTGGTCGAACAGCGCGCGGGAACCATTGTGCCAGGGGACGTGTTTATGCTTAACACGCCTTATAACGGCGGCACTCATTTGCCCGATGTCACTGTAATCACGCCAGTGTTCGACAGCGCAGGCAAAGATATCCTGTTTTATGTCGCATCGCGGGGCCATCATGCAGAGATCGGGGGTATCACACCTGGCTCTGTACCACCTAACTCGACCCATATCGACGAGGAAGGTGTTCTTATTGATAATTTCCAACTCGTCTCTGGCGGCCGGTTGCTTGAAGCAGAGACTGAAAAGTTGTTCACTACCGCACCCTATCCGACGCGCAATTTCCGCCACAACCTCGCCGATCTCAAGGCACATATCGCGGGCAATGAGAAGGGTGTTCAAGAACTCCGCAAGATGATTGAGCATTTTGGGCTCGACGTAGTCCACGCCTACATGAAACACGTTCAGGATAACGCTGAGGAATGCGTCCGTCGTGTGCTGGGCGTGTTGACTGACGGTTCATACGAGTACGAAATGGATTCGGGCGCAAAGATTTGCGTGGACATAAAAGTCGATCGTAAAAACCGTGAGGCAATTATCGATTTCACCGGTACCTCGCCGCAACAAAATTCCAATTTCAACGCGCCCTCGTCGGTTTGTATGGCCGCAGTACTTTACGTGTTCCGGCTCATGGTCGACGACGAGATTCCACTCAACGCAGGCTGTCTTAAGCCACTCAAAGTCATCATCCCAGAAGACTGCATGCTAGCTCCAAAGTATCCTGCTGCCGTAGTCGCGGGCAACGTTGAAACAAGCCAGGCAGTAACTAACGCGCTAATTGGAGCATTAGGCATCATGGCAGCGGGCCAGGGAACCATGAACAACTTCACCTTTGGCAATAACGCCGGCTACCAAAACTACGAGACCATCTGCGGTGGTGCTGGCGCTGGCCCTGACTACGACGGCACGAACGCGATTCACACCCACATGACGAACACACTGGCAACCGATCCCGAGATCCTAGAATGGCGCTTTCCGGTCGTACTCGAATCTTTCTCTATCCGTGAAGAATCAGGTGGTGCTGGCAAGCACCAAGGCGGAAACGGTATCATCCGACGATTGCGCTTCGAAGAAGCTATGACGGCAGCTGTGGTCTCAGGGCACCGTCGTGTGGCACCGTTCGGCATGGCTGGCGGTGCACCCGGAGAGTGTGGTCACAACTATGTAGAACGTGCCGACGGAACCGTCGACGAATTACTGGGAACTGACGGCACAGAGATGAATCCAGGTGATGTGTTCGTTATCAAAACTCCGGGTGGTGGTGGCTACGGAACAGCCTAGAATTCCACTAAATGAGAGGCTTATTTGAAATCAGCCAAGTTCTGGCAGTATTTCGGCAGCGATCAATTCAATCTGCTCCATGTCAAAACGGTAGGGAACAAGTGTGATCTGCTGAACACCGGCTTTGAGATGAGCCTGAAGTTGCTCGATGCATTCTTCAACAGTGCCGAGTATCGCACTATCAGTAGTTGAATCACTCCAGCTAGCAAAGTCCCATTCAGTATTAAGCCATGTCAACATCGGGGCTTCGACATCTTTACGTGATTTTCCGACATAGATAGGAAGCTGGTTAATACTCTTCAGGGTGTCCGGATCCTTGCCAGCTTCTTTGGCAAAGAAGCGAACCTTGTCCCACGATTTCACAAACCCCTCGGTTGTATAGTAGTAAGTCAGCCAACCATCGCCGGCCACGCCGGCACGTTTGAGCACGCGATCAACATACCCACCGATCAGGATCGGGGGACGTGGCTTTTGCACCGGTTTTGGTGACAACACCGCCTCAGCAAATTCATAAGGCGGATAACTTCCAGTAACCGAATCCTCCTGCCACAACCGGGTCAAAATCTCGAGACTTTGGTCCATGATGTTGCCGCGCTTATTAAAAGGCACACCAATGGCGTTAAACTCCCGCCTGTACCAACCGGATGCCAAGCCAAGCGTCAAACGACCATTGGAAATTTGGTCAATGCTAGAGAGCTGCTTAGCAAGTACCACCGGGTTGCGCGTCGGCAACACAAGGACACCAGTCCCAAGCCGGATAGTTTTGGTGCGTGCTGCAACAGCAGTCAACACCGAAAGAGAATCTAGGATTGGAAAATAAGGATCGACGCCGAGCAAAATATGATCCCACACCCAAACCGATTCGTAGCCTAATTGCTCCGCACGAATTCCAAAATCAATCAACGCCTGAGCGTCTGGCATCTCCGGCGCTGCGGTGAAGTTCCGCATTGCAATGCCTACGATGTTACTTGCCATATTGGTTCCCTTTTTCTAGTTAAGCCTGCCGGATGGGCAAGGTCAGGCGATGTAAACACGGTCGGGGTCAAACTCACGTAGCACAGCAAGTTCGTCATCGGTCGGGGGTTCGGTGATCTTTATTTCGTTGTCAAATAGCAGGTCAAAGCCGGTATTTTCCCGCACCTGCTCAACGCTCACGCCAGCATGCAGCGCCTGAACCTTCATGCGTTTGCTCTCCTCGTCGAAGCCAAGGATGGCAAGATCAGTAATGACCTCGGCAGGTCCACCAGTAGTCAGGCCAGCATCGACGCGGCTTGACCCACCGTGCCAAAATCCAGTGCTGGTAACGAAGTCGACTTTTTCAACAAACCGCCGCTTCTCGTGTAGCATCGCAACGAGCATTTGAGTCAAGCTAGCAATATCGTTGCCGCCGCCTGTACCGGGTAGACGGATTTTGGGGTTATCAGCATCACCAATAAACGACGAGTTAAGGTTTCCAAATTGGTCAATCTGGGCACCGCCCATGAAACCAATATCGACATAACCGCGCTGCAACAACAGCAGCACGTCAGTATTGGACAGCACCATGTTAGCGCGGCGGGTACAACGTTGCTCGTTGGTAGACGGTGGCAGCTCCCCGGGCACGATGAAAGGACCCAGGGTGCCACCCTCGAACAGGATCGTCAGTCCGGGTGCATGCATGCGTTGTGCCAGCGTCGCCGCCAGTAGCGGAATGCCAACGCCCGCGAAAACGGTCTGCCCGTCTTTGAGAAGCCGACTGCTCATTACCGCGAGAAGCTCGGATGCGCTGTGCCCTCCGTTTTCAGTCATTGTGGACGCTCCTACCCCTAATAGTAGCATCGATAAGGTTATCCATTCCCAAAAGCTCAAGGTAGGCGGCCCAGTTCTTTGGACCGTAAACAAAACGCTCGAGATACTCCTTTATGCCTGCCACGGGATCCTTCGTCGTTGATTCAGCATAGGCATCCAGGTTAGGAAGGAATGGCTCGTAGACGCCGTAACATTCATGAGGCGCACAGCCATAAGGCACCTCAACCACCGCGTCGACGGTTATGAATGGAATCCGGGTCTGGTCAGGCTGGCGTCTAATTTGATCGTTGGAAACGATGCGTTCAGTGGTGAGTATAACTTTGTTCGCCGCCATAGCTATATCCGCATCCATAAACGGCAAACCATCCATTTGAGCATTGCCGTATGGATCGCAGCGCTGGACATGGATCAACGCAACGTCCGGGTTGAGCGCGGGGACCAACAGTAGCTTGTCGCCAGTATACGGACATTCCATTTCGTGCGTGTCGTCTATACGCTCTCCTACGTCTGACCCCATCATGGTACGGGTCGGCATGAACGGCAAGCCCATAGCCCCGGCGCGGTAGCGCAGTCCAATCGCCATGTGGCTCCATTCTTCGAACCGCGCCAACTTGTTTTCAGTGTAATGACGCATCACTTTGGAAACACCCCAGACAATACCCTGGCTGAACCAGCTTGTAACGATGTGTCTGCTCGCGCCAGAACCGTAAAATAGATCTCCTTCAGTCGAAGTGATGCTACGTGACACCGTGAGGTCCTTGCGTCCGGCGCGGATCAGTGCCCAAACAATTGCCATTGGCGTTCGCGATAGAGTGCAACCACCAAGCGCCACATGATCGCCGTCGACAACTAGCGCGGCCGCATCTTCGAGCGAAACCACTTTGTCGCGCAAGCTACGGTTGCGCGCTTCAGTTTCTCTCCGAACCTCAGAGTAAGATTTGATCACAATGTGTCTACCTCCCTCCTAGAACCCAAACCATACGGTCAAATGCCGGTTCGTTCATTGAATTCTTCAATCAATCTGTCCCACATCGGCAACACTTTACGCAGATCTTTCCAAAAACGCTGATCAGCTCGCTGATCAAATTCCTCTAGGCTCACGCCCCGCTGCTCAACCCAGGTGAAATATCCGAGATTAAAGATCCGGCGACGCTCTCGATGACCAGTCTCTATATAATGATCGCCGTCAACGCCAATCAAGTGGCGGGCGTATGTCTCTCCCGCCGCCACAGCGTCAAAATCACCAGAAAAATCCGCAGCCACTGTCTTGTCGCGTTCGCTGTCGTAGAGGCCCGAGCTGTCAGTGGCAACGGTAACAATCAAATCCTGCTCGGTTAGATCGAAATAGCGAGCAGTTTTAATTGCGGCCAATATGTTGGCAATGCCTGAGAGACCAAGGTGCCCAAATTCAATAGCGGCGCTCGAATCAATACTCCGGTTTTTCACGAGATAATCACGACCTATGTCGGTGTTGAACAACACGTTCAGCCTATCGCAGCTTGCATCTGAGACACCAGCCACAGCATCAGTGTTCATGACGTTTTGTATCAGAGGAATGTGCTTGTCGCCGATGCCCTGAATATTGTGCGCGCCATAACCATTGTAAAGCATAGTTGGGCACTCGATTGGCTCGACTGCGACGGTCCGCGCGCCGTGCTCGGCCTTCAGGTAGTCGCCCGCAGCTAACGTACCACCCGAGCCTGTCCCTGCAACAAAGGCCGCAAGCTCCAGGCCGGGGTCTTTTTCTCTAAGGTGGCAATACACTCTTTCTAATGCCGGCCCTGTACAGCGAAAATGAATTAGATAGTTGGCAAATTCGGAGAACTGATTGAGGATAACGTTGGCCGAATCTCTGGCAAGTTCATCGCAAGCATCGTAAATCTCCTTTACGTTGCTCTCCGAGCCCGGTGTCCTAATGATGTCTTCGGGCTGGTTAATCCAGCGTTGCAGCCATTCAAAACGTTCGGCGCTCATACCCTCAGGCAAAACTGCAACGCTGCGACAACCAAGGATTCGTCCGATAGCGACACCGCCTCGGCAGTAGTTTCCTGTCGAGGGCCAGATTGCCCGGTCGCGGTCAGGATCGAACTGCCCCGTCACGATACGTGAGACCAAACATGCATAGGCTGCAAGCACTTTATGCGCTCCGATCATCGGAAACCGGTCGCCAAGCGCAACGGCTATCGGCGCATCAACGCCCGTGAGTTCTCGCCGCAGTACGATAAATCCCGGCGTAGCCACTGTGCCAAGGCCGCGCTCATCGTTAAACCAATGAACACGAAACAGATTCACGGGATCGGGAGCAGAAATATCGACACCAGCAACCCTTGCCGAAACTTTAGCAGGAATTTTTGAGGGGTCTGCCAATTGTTCCAATGTTGGCAAGAGCACGCCTGCCGTGCGGAGATGCTCGACAGCACTGTCATAAGCCTTCCGGTCGACGACCTCTGTTGGGAACTCTCCGAACTTCATCCCTTGCGCCCACCCTCTACCTGATCGATGAGGTTCTATTTACGAATGCAAAAACATTATCTTTATTATGCATTCTAGTTACGATTTGGGTTCTTATAATTATCGGTATTTTATTACTATGTCTAGTATCAGAAGGTAAGGGTGCTAGTGGGGTTTTAAGTAATTTTTTATCTTTACGTGACATAGGTTTCTTGTTGAGAGGTTTGTATAGAAGTTTTCACCATCTCAAACTAGGACACCGTCCCAACATTAAAAGCATTGACTCCAAGAAAATGTATCTCACCGAAAACAGGTAATCTCCTTGATCAAAGCCGCCAAGGGAAAACCAGGGCACCGCGTTTGAGCCCGGACCCTTTCTGGTTGAAGGTCGTAGATTAGGATTTCTATTTGGTATTTGATGTGAAAAAAGCCGCGGCGGCATCAAATATCTTAAAATTGAAAAACTGAAAATTACTAATTGAGCGTAGTTTGATGATAAAAATTTTATTATCAGGTCCAACTCCAGTTAATATGCTTAGAACTAGAAAAATCATTACATTATTTTATGGCCAACTTTGATCTTTTGTCATTTCTTCTTTTTTGCGTATAAAGGGAATTTTTGCCTTACAGTAGGTATGTTTTTCCACTAACTCCTCATTTACAAAATGTAAAAGATCAAGCCCTCTATAAGCGCCTGAACGATCTTTCTCCTCTAAAGTGAGAACCCAGCGTATCATAGCTTTTCCCTCGTCAACGTCTAAAAATATGTCTTCGGTGTAAAAGCGCATTTTACCAAAAACACCGGAAAACTGGGGCCGAAACGCTTCCCTAATCGCCTCCTTACCTATATTGCGATTACCATTAAACTCATCATAAATTCCGTCTTTAGAAAAATATGACATAACCTCGTCTATGTCCTCACGATTGAAAGCTTCAGTGAAATCAACCACTAATTTTTGCAATTTCGTGCGAGCTTTGTCGCTATTTGACATCAATTTATTCCTCAGTATTTTGGAAGATTTTGACTCTCTGTTTAATGACTATTTTTGTGTTAAATTTTGTAAACAACAACTTCACTTGACGATAACCAGTCTGCACACCAGAATCCACCGGCAGTAAAAAAATAGGAGTTTTAAAATGGCACCCAAGGTAGGTGGCACACCGCCCGGCGGCAGACATGACTACGCAATTCCGTTCCGTTCAGTCGGCCACTTGCTAACCACTTACAAAAATAGAGAAGCTGATAAACTCGCTTTGTTCGATTTAACACAATCCAAAGGAATAACCTTTGGCGAACTTCATAAATGGGCTAACAAAGTAGCAAACTGGCTGGTAGGCAAGGGTATACAAAAAGGTGACCGAATTGCCCTTTTAGGAGAGGAAAGTTTAGAAAAATTACTTCTTTGGATGGGTATTTGGCGCGCCGGGGCAGTTTGTTGCCCTACAAATGTGGAAATGAATATTACCTATGTCGCCGAAATTATAGGCCAATTAAATTGTGTCTTGGCTATTTATGATACTGACCTGGATATCCGAAAAATGACAGAAGGAACTCAAATAGAAGCGGTTAAATATGGGCAGTGGCACAAAAAAGTAGGGGGAAACAAGGATGGTGAAGGTTTGTTTTTTGAGGTCTCCGAGGTTCCTGCAATACCGGAGTGCGACAGGGACTATACAGAATTTGATGATGCAACTATTTTTTGTACTTCGGGGACAACAGATAAACCTAAGAACTTCCTTATTGACCATTTAGCTCACTGGTCTTTTGCTATGTCAACAATTGATCAAATTGGTTTGACTGAAAAAGACAAAACACTTGAATTTCGTTCATTTGGTTGGAACTCCCCTCAAGGTTTATCAATGATACCGTGGCTGGCTACTGGTTGTACCTTGCATATTGCAAGAAGATTTTCGCATAGCAATTTCTTTAAATGGATAAAAGATCACGAAATTACATTTTCTGTTGGAATTCCAACTGTGATTAACATGTTGTTAGACCGGCCTACAGGAATTACCGCAAAAGATGTCCCATCCTTGCGGCTAATGAGTTCCTCCACAGCGCCCTTAAACCCTGACCGATGGAAACAATTTGAGGAAACTTACGGTATTAACCTTCTTCAATTTTTTGGTTGCTCAGAGGGAGGTTGGGTTTGCGGCAACCGCCATTATGCAAAAAAATACGGTACCGTTGGCCCACCAGCAAAACATCAGGAATTTTTACTGATAGATGAAGACGGTAATGCTGTCCCCCAGGGTGAAGAGGGGGAGGTTTCCCTGGGTGGCCCACAGTGTGCAAAAGCCTCCATGACTGCAGACGGCGTATGGGAAAACCTACAAGGAAATAGAATACGTTTGGGTGATCTCGCTGTAATGGATGAAGATGGATTTATAACGGTAACCGGCCGTTTAAAAGATCAAATTATTCGAGGAGGTGTGAATATTTCTCCAGTGGAAGTTGACAATGTAATGATGCAACACGAAAAAGTGTATGAAGCGGCTGCTGTGGGCGTGCCCGATAAAATTTATGGGGAAGAAGTTATCGCCTACGTCGTAATTCGGGATGGAGAGACGCTAACGAGCAAAGAAATTAGGGCTCATTGTTCTGAAACTCTCCCCGATTATCGCCTACCCAAACAGTTTTTCTTTATAGATTCTTTACCTAAAAATGATCGGGGAAAGGTTCGACGACCAGACCTCCAAGAGTTATGGAAAACTGAAAATTGTTAGAGGCAAAAAAATGGAAAAAACTCACCAAGAGTGCATCAATTTAGAAACCTTGTTCAGCTACAAATTTCTTTTACTGCCTCAACTATCCTATTAGTGTTTGGGCCTAAAAAGGCTTCCATTTCAGTGTTCGCAGGGACATGCACCGGCAAGCGATTAACGCGACGCGGTGGTGCTTTTAGAACATCCATCGCTTTTTCTACGACAACGGAGATTACCTCAGATGCAAGGGAGCAACGTGGTGGGCATTCATCTACTACCAAAAGTTTTTGCGTCTTGTGAACAGAATTTAAAATGGTTTTTTCATCAAGAGGTACCAAAGAGCGCAGGTCTACAATTTCTATTTCCAATCCTTCAGCTGCCAAAATTTCTGCTGCTTCCAAGGAGTGAATTACCTGCAATGAGGCTGCAACTATTGTGACATCGGTACCTCCACGCTTGACATCTGCCTTCCCAAAGGGAACGTCATACGGTTCATCAGGTACCTCTCCTTTGAGACTATTGAGTTTTTGATGGTCAATAAAAACCGTAGGGTTGTCACTTTTTATTGCCGTCCTCATAAGTCCTTTTGCATCAGACGGGCAAGATGGCAAAGCAATTTCTATACCAGGCGAATTCCAGAGCATGGCCTGTGGGCTTTGACTGTGTTGTACCGAACCCCCGCCCCTTAAACCATGAACTACGTGAAAAACAGCTGGTACCTTGACTTTACCATTCGACATGTAATGTGCTGCCCCAGCTTCGTGAATTATTTGATCCCATGCTCGAAACATAAAACTTGCGGTGCCCATTGGGAAAATTGTGCGAATTCCGTCCATAGCGGCACCCGTAGCCATAGCGCAAATAGCTGCCTCAGATATCGGAGGATGAAAAATTCTTTCTGGAAACTTTTCCTGAATTCGCAGTGCATGTTCATTCTGATTCCCAAGGCCGACCAGAGAACCCCAGACTAAGGCAATGTTATCATCTTCGGTCATGCACTCGAAAATTGCCTCAACTATTGCTTCCGCGTGCGTGATGCTATGCATTTTCTTTTTCCCCCGCTAATACGTATTCGTTAATCTTTTCCGTTTTAGGTAGTGGTGATCCCAATGCGAACTCACGAGCCTTTTGGATAGTATTAGTGGCCTCACGATCAATTTTTAAAATTTCATCTTGCGTAATAATTCCATTGGCCAATAAAACACGCCCAAGCCGAAAGATTGGGTCGTGCGTCCGAAACCAATCTATATAATCACCCTCAATGTGAGAGTTATCCCAAATCATGGCAAGCTCCGTAGGCCCTGTAACTAGAGATGGAAATGAATAATAGTTACCCGGCCAACGCTCACTCAATGCTTCAATAAAAATCGGTTCGCTATTCGCTCGAACGCGGTTAATACAATCCCGAAATAGCAAATCCACAGCCTCTGCATCACCACCATCTACTTCGTAGGCCTCCATCCCTAGTGCAGCGGGGGTATCTAAAACCCTACCCGCGGGCATGTTAGAACTGTTAGTACCACCGGCCGCTTTCAGGACTGCTCCGGGAGTGTTATTTTCGCAAACAAAAATAACGGGAAGATGCCATAAACGAGCGAGGTTAAGTGTCTCAAAAACCAAGCCTTCTTCAAAACAACCATCACCGAACATCGCAACGCCTATTCCCCCAGTTTTTTTAAGCTTCGCGGCCAATGCACCCCCAGCTGCCAATGGCACTGCACCCCCAACAAGGGCTGAAGTATGGGGCATACCCAAATCTGGGTTAGCAAGATGAAAGGTTCCTCCCCGCCCTCCATTCAACCCGGTCGACCGACCAAGAATTTCTGCCATTGCTGAGGATGGATCCGCACCCCGGGCAATCAAATGTCCGTGATTCCGGTGCGTTGAGAAAATTCGATCTTCGGGAACAAGAGATGCCATCACCGCCGTACCTGTTGCTTCCTGTCCTATATAGAGATGGTAATGCCCAGAAAATTCACCCGCATCGTGAAGTCTTATGACTTCTTCTTCAAAGCGCCTAATTTCAATCATGTTTTGAAAAATATCGAGAAAATGTTTCCCATTATCCATAAGAAACCTCCTTGAAAATTAAACAGAAAACCCACCGACTTTAGTTTCCAAATATTCTGTTAACCCCTCAAAGCCCCCTTCTCTACCAAGACCAGATTCCTTCATACCGCCAAAAGGAACCGCTGCAGCGGTTGGATTGATATCATTTATACCGACTATACCAAAATTTAACCCTTCAAATGTCCGCATCGCAGCCGATAAATTTTGTGTGTAAACATAGGCGGCAAGACCGTAGTGGGTGTCGTTAGCCATTGCTAAAATGTCATCACCATCTTTAAACGTTATTATTGGTGCTACAGGCCCAAATGTTTCCTCTCTATAAACTAACATATTCTGTTTCACGTTCCCAAGAACGGTAGGCGCATAAAAATATCCTTTGTCCAAGTCATTATTCTTCAGTCGGTATCCACCACATAACACTTCAGCACCTTTTGCTATGGCATCTTTTACCTGTCTGTCCACTTTTTCGATCGCTGTTTCATTAACAAGAGGACCAATTTTAACATTCTCGTTCATACCGTTACCCGCATGCATACGTTCAACGCGGGATACAAATTCATTTGTGAAAGCCTCAAGACCGGATTCGTGAACAAACAAACGGTTAGGGCTAATACAGGCTTGTCCTGTATTCAAAAATTTTACTAAAATAGCGCCCTTGGCAGCAAAAACCGGATCTGCATCCTTTAGGACTAAAAAGGGTGCATGACCGCCAAGTTCCAGAGAAACCCGCTTCATTTGTTCGGATGCATTTCGCAACAATAATTTTCCGGTTTCTGTTGACCCGGTAAATGTAATTTTTTTTACCAAAGGGTTGGTCGTAAATTCATTACCTATTGGTTTAGGGTTTAACCCTGTCACCAGATTAACTACACCCTTAGGAACACCGGCTTCCTCAAGTATTTTAAAAATCTCTATAGCACAAAGGGGGGTGGCCTCTGCCGGCTTCAATACTATTGTGCAACCAGCTGCGAGTGCCGGTGCAATTTTTCGTGTAACCATCGATGCCGGATAATTCCACGGTGTAATTGCGGCCACTACGCCCACCGGCTGGTGCAGAACCATAAAACGTTGATCTGCTCGGGGTGCGGGTATGGTTTTCCCAAAGACCCGTTTCGCTTCTTCGGCATACCATAAAAAGAAGTCCGCGCCGTACCTTACTTCGTTCATGGCAGCACGCAGGGGTTTGCCTTGTTCTTCTGTCATGGTTCGGGCAATTTCCTCACGCCGTTTATTCATTAACTCCCAGGCTTGGTATAATATCCGTGACCTCTCATACGCAGTTTGAGCGGACCAGTCCCTAAAGGCATCATTTGCAGCAGCAATGGCACGCCTGGCTTCTTCCTTACCGCCATCAGCCACTTCAGTAATTCTTTCTCCCGTAGCCGGATTTATTACATCAAAATTTTTACCGCTGACCGCAGCGCACCACTCTCCATTAATGAACAACGTCTTTTCCCCTTCTTTTGACTATTTAATACCACCGACTAACTTCTATCGAAAGGTAGCTATAACCCTTTCTTATTGTGCATAACCCCAGTAAATTTTCCCCTATCATTTGAATTTTGGAAAGGTTACCAATGAGTTACACTTTTGAACAATTCTGCTCCGACTGCCGAGATGTTCTTACCTCCCAGCCAGGGCCCGACGGCCGAGAGAAGGTTCGATGCAAATTAGAGAATCTTTTGAAAGAACCAGATTTTTTAAAGGCAGAGTGTGGTTCCAAAGCGGAGCCAGGCATTCGAACAATCTACCGTGATAAAAAAACTGGTTTTAATGTTTTAATTCACGTTTATGACTCCGGAAAAAAGGGGCCGCCTCATGATCATGGAAAAAGTTGGGCGGTTTACGGACAAGCAGAGAAATGGACCGACATGACATTGTGGAAACGGAAAGACGACGGTTTAAAAGAGGGTTTCTCCGAGTTAAAGGAAGATCGTTCGTTTAGACTTAAAGCAGGTATGGCAGGCATCTTTGAAATTGGAGAAATTCACTCAATACAATTTCCTGACGGTGCCCGTTTTGTCCGAGTTACGGGTACAGACTTAGACAAAATCCCCACAAAAAGGTATAATCTTGAGCAAAACACGGTTAATGTTGGAAGTAGGATATAAAGGAACTTTGTGGAATGACGTCGACCATCGATATTGAACCTCTTTCGCCAGTTTTGGGGGCTTCCATTCGGGGAATAGACCTGAAAAAGGCAATTGACGAGCAAACAAAGAAGGTCCTCAATAGTGCGTTTATAGAGTTTTCTTTCCTTTGTTTCCCTGATCAAACCTTAAATGCTGAAGATCAGTTGCGTTTTGCCAGTTTTTTCGGAAGAGGAGATGGTGGCGTTCGTATAACTCGAAGAGATAGTGGACAACGCCGTACCGGAAAACGCGGCGTGATGTTTGTTAGCAATATTCGTAAAGATGGCAAACCTATCGGCGTATTACCTGACGGCGAAATGCAGTTCCATACTGATGGTGCACACCGAGAAAGCCCGTATCGCGCAACAACTTTATATGCGATCAAAATTCCTTCCAAAGGTGGTGATACTTTATTTGCAAATCTTTACAAAGCATACGAGGCGCTTCCGGAAAAGACTAAGAACCGTATTGAAAAATTGGTAACAACCTGTGTTTACGACTATGAGGCGCAAGACCGTAGCGAAACCGTAGCCGCTGATCCAATTTTACCCCGTGCCCAGCACCGACTGGTTAAAACTCACCCCGCTTCTGGCCGCAAAACTCTTTATCTCAGTCGTTTAATGACCCAAAAAATAAATGAGATTGAACCGGATGAGGGGGAAGAACTGCTAATGGCATTATTCGATCATGCTGAGCAGCCCGAGTTTATTTATGCACACAAATGGAACGTTAATGACCTTGTGATATGGGATAATCGATGCCTCAACCACGCTCGGACTGATTTCCCAGCAAACGAAGAACGAATGTTGAGGCGGTATACGGTCTCCGAGCCAAATGCACCGGAAACCACTTAAAGAATTCCCTGGTGTCGATTTAAAAAGTTTTTTAATTGATCGTTAAAATCCACAGGATTTTCTAAATTTGAAATGTGGCCCGCATTAGGTACAACCGCATGCTGTGCATTAGGAATTTTTCCTGCTGTCTGAGCAAGGATTTCAGGGGGGGCCCCCTTATCTTCCGCACCACCAAGTATGAGGGTTGGTATCCTTATTTCCTCCAACCTTGCCCCAAAAGAGAGTGTTTTGAGTGCCTCACAACAACCCGCATGACCGATTATATTGGTAGAACGTATCATTGAACGGACTTTCTCCAGAACGGGAATATTCGTAGAAACAGAGGCCTCGGTAAACCATCGCTGTATTGTAGGTTCTACCAAACCCTCCATACCTTGAGCAGCAGCCACATCGATACGGTGTTGAAAATAAGATTGATAATCAGGTGGCGCATCAGGACGGGAATCACATGCAATTAAACTCAACAGCCGATCACTATGTTCTTGTGCAAGTCCGTATCCCATCATACCTCCAATCGACAGGCCACACCAATGGGTGCGTTCAACTCCCACATAGTCCAATAACGCTAAAGCATCTTCTATAATCATAGGGAAACTATAGGGACCCGAAGGCGTTGAAGACTGACCGAGACCGCGGTGGTCATAACGTAAAATTTGGAAATCGTGTTTTAAAAGCTCTACTTGGTCGTCCCACAATGTCAAATTATTACAAAGGGCATGTGCGAATGTTATCCAGGGCTTACCCTGAGTGCCCGTTACCTCGAAATTTATCGTAATACCATTGATCTTTGTTTTCACCTGAAACCTCTATATTTTTCGTTCCACATACGTGACGATTCCTAATATGTCCACCCATGGTTCTTGCTTTTAATCGTACTCTCCCTTAGACAAATATCTTAAAAAAAAAATATGAGGAAAAAATGAGCACGGCACGAAAATTCGCAGCCCCCGGGGCACCGACTGATAAGGTCCGCGACCTTCGGGGTACTTTGGAATGGCTGGAAGCAGAGGGTGATTTGGCAATCACGGATAAGGAAGTAAACCCTGATCTTGAAATTATCGCCCTCCAAAAAAAATTTGATGGCGGTTGCCCAATGCTTTTTAATAATGTCAAAGACAAGCCTAATAATCGTGTTGTTACCAACCTGCTCAGCGACCAAAACGTTATTAACAAAATGTTTGGATGGCCAAGTAACTCAATACGAACGCGCATGACGGCTGATGCCTTACGGCACCCCTTACCACCTGTTTTAATAAATTCTGATCAAGCCCCAGTTCAGGAAGTAGTCATAGAAAACCCCAAAGACGTGAACGATTACATTGTACCGGTCCGCCATACCGAGTTTGAACCTGAACTGACGGTAGGGTCGGGTATTCGGTGTGTCTCTGGTAAATATTTCGAAAACGGTACAGACCTGGGATATAACCGAATGAATTTTCGTTGGGGAAATGTTGGCACCTTTCAAATCTCACCAGGATCTCACATGTGGCAAGTGGTAAGCCGCTATTACAAGGAAGAAAAACCCATCCCCATTACCATATGTTTTGGTGTACCTCCAGCTTGTACAATGATGGCAGGCGCAGGGTTTGATTATGTAATTCTTCCATCCGGATGTGACGAAATAGGGGTCGCGGGTGCTTTACAAGGAGCCCCAATTCGTTTGGTAAAAGCGCGTACTGTTGACGCTTTAACTCTAGCTGATGCGGAAGTCGTTTTAGAAGGATATGTGAATCCTCGGGATCGGAGATTTGAAACAGCGGAATCTGAAGAATCTGGATTACAAGGTCGTCATCATTTTCATCCTGAGTGGTCAGGCTACATGGGAAAGGCCTATAAAGCCCCAACTTTTCATTGTACAGCTGTTACCACTCGAGATCCTAAGACGAAACCCATTATTTTTGCACTTGGTGTCCATACAATGGATGAACATAATATTGACACCACAGTCCGCGAGGCTGCAATTTTCGAGTTATGTGAACGTATGCAGCCAGGGATTGTGCAGGATGTTAATATACCCTATTGCATGACGGATTGGGGCGGCGCCATTATCCAGGTAAAAAAACAAAATAAAATAGAAGAAGGTTGGCAGCGTAACTTTCTCTCTGCAATTCTATCCACCTCCCAGGGAGCACGATTGGCTATTGCCTGCTCCGAAGACACAGATATTTATGACATGGATGAGGTCATGTGGTGCCTAACAACCCGAGTTAATCCCCACACCGACATCCTAAACCCCCTTCCCGGAGGTCGCGGGCAAACTTTTATGCCAGCTGAACGAATGACAGCGGGAGACCGAGAATGGACAGCCTCAAACACTCGTTTTGAAGGGGGTATGGGTATTGATACAACAGTACCCTATGGTTATGAGGAAGATTTCTTGCGTCCGCAATATCCCGTTGACAAGGTAAATCCTGAAAACTGGTTTGGCAAAACAGATATAAAAAATATGCAATCGCGCATGCATGGTTGGATGCATTCTTTGGCAAAGCATGGACGCTAAGAATTTTTGGACTTTTGTTGCGCGTTTTGTTTTCAAATAAACAGGCTGTGAACAACCCTTTAACTTTTTGGTTTTGAAAATTAAAGCTAATTATTTTCTGCAGAATGCATTAAACTCGGTAAAAGATATGGGCAGCGGATTAATTGATCAACACGATCTTTGGACGGATGACCAAAAGAAGAGTGCTGAAGAAGTTATCAGCCGTCTAAACTCCGAAGGGATCCGTTTAGTACGAATGGCCTGGGGTGATACCCATGGCTGTTCACGTGTTAAGGAAGTCTCTATCCCCGTCTTTTTGAATTCATTAAAAAATGGATACAACATTAACGTAGCCACCTACACGCTGGATGCGACAGGGGGACGTGTGTTTCGGTCGTTCGTTCCGGGCGGCGGCATGGACCTTAAAAAAATGACGGGTTCACCAAACTTAATTATCGTCCCGGATCCAAAAACTTTTCAAATTTTGCATTGGGCTCCTGGGATCGCCTGGGTTTTGTGCAATGAATATTTCGACGATTTTACACCTTTCCATTTTTCCTCCCGATTGTTGCTCCAAAATCAGGTAAATAGACTCAAAAATATTGGTATGGAAATGCGGGTCGGACTCGAAGTAGAGTGGTACCTTAGGCGAATAGAACAGGACCACTTCGCACCTGAAAATACGGGCGTTCCTGGCAGAAGAGGTCAGCCCATTAAAACCCTGCCTGTAGAACCCGGCTATCTTTATCACTCTGAATCCAATTTCGATATTATGCAGCCAATACTAAGTGAGTTGGCTGAAGCTTATATGGCTCTCAAGTTGCCGCTTCGTTCTATAGAAAACGAATATGGACCAGGACAAATTGAATGCACATTTGAACCGCAGACAGCGTTGAGAGCAGCAGATGATTACCTTTTGTTTAGAACCGTCACGAAGCAAATTTGTCGACGGAGTGGCTATTTTGCAACCTTTATGTGCAAACCAGCCTTTGAAGGTTTTTACACGAGTGGCTGGCATTTACATCAATCCCTCATTGACAAAACAAATAGCCAAAACCTTTTTATGCCTGAAAGTAATTCACAAACGCTTTCGAATTTGGGTAGTAATTTTATGGCCGGACTTCTTGAAAACGCTCAAGCTTCTACAGTATTTGCATCCCCTACCGTTAATGGTTACCACCGATTTCATCCGAACTCACTGGCACCAGACCGAGCGACTTGGAGCCACGATCACCGTGGTGTAATGGTAAGGGTCTTGGGCGGCTTCCAAGATACATCAACAAGGCTTGAAAATAGAATAGGCGAGCCCGCAGCAAATCCCTACCTGTTTATTGCATCCCAAATAATTGCGGGGATTGACGGGATCGAAAGAAAAGCAATACCTTGGTCTGCTGACGATGACCCATACAATGCAGAGCGCCCAAAATTTCCAAGAACTCTTTCTGAAGCCTTAACAGCCTTGGAGGGTAGTCAACTTTTTCGAGACACTTTCGGAGATATTTTTATAAGATATTTTTTAGCACTTAAACGCGCAGAATTGAGTCGATTTGAACAATTTATTGAGCACAATAGTACCCAAGCAGGAGAAAATGGTGTCTCACAGTGGGAACAAAACGAATATTTTGATTTCTTTTAAGTTTATCTCAAAGAGGTTCCAGGGAAAGCTCTACCATGCCGCCAGATGATTTACATTTCCAGTCCTCAAAAGAAGCCGCGCCTGAGATTGATTTCAACCAGCTAATTTTTGAAGAAAAGGTACACCAACGCCTTTACACAGACCACAGTATTTTTCGTGTAGAAATGGAAAAAATTTTTGGAGCTGTTTGGGTTTTTATTGCTCATGAAAGCCAAATTCCGAAAAAAAATGATTTTGTAACTTCAAAATTGGGTCCACGACCGTTGATTGTTGTCCGTGATTCTAGCGGAAAATTACGCGCACTCTATAATCGCTGCACGCATCGTGGTGCCACGGTATGTCGACAAACAAGTGGTTCAGCAAAATCATTTTCATGTCCCTATCACGGTTGGAGTTATTTTAACTCCGGAAGGCTCAGCAATGTCCCGTGGCCAGAAGGCTACGCGGATGATTTGCACGACACCAAGTATAATTTAGCACAGGTGCCGAGGGTACAGTCTTACCGGGGGTTCATTTTTGGAACGCTAAACAAAGAGGCGCCTTCACTACAAGATTACCTGGGTGGCGTAAAAAAACCGCTTGACGAATGGCTGGACCGGCACCCCGGGGGAAGAGTAGTTTTTTGCGATGCAAACCGACTAAAGTTCAAAGGAAACTGGAAGCTTCTTTATGATAATTCCGCAGACGGCTATCACGTAATTTTTTCACACCGTTCTTTGCTCGCAATGGAAAACCGATTGGTCTCCGGCAATGAGCAAGACAAAGGAATGGCCTTTTATAAAAACAGTCCGGATAACGCCCAAATGTATGTAAAAGTTTTTGAAAATGGTCATCATTTTAAGGACAAAAGACCTAATATCGATAACAATCCCGGAGCGCTTTGGGCCATTGAAGGTCCACATCCTGGTATGGAAAATTACGAAGCAGCTATAAGAAAAAAGCTAGGAAAAAAAGCAGACGATGTACTGGACCTCGCATCCTCCGAACCTGTAAATATTAATATTTTTCCCAACCTCCATATTCTTGGTAACCACGTTCAGGTTTCCCAACCCCTATCCCTAACGGAAACCGACACCACGTGGTGGGGTACAGCTGTCATTGATTATGAAGATGAACTCCAAGGCTGTGAGGAGGAGATAAACGCGCTTCGCATGAGAACTCAAGAAAGCTTCCCTAATTTTGGTGAACTGGATGACTTGATGAATTTTGAACAAATTCAAATTGGTTTAGCAGGCAAAGAAGATGAATGGGTATATATGCACAGAGGGTTAGGCGTACCTGGTCGAGTAAAACGGGATGAAGACGGCTATCTCATTGGCCCTTCAACAGATGAGGTGTTTTTACGGGAAACGATGAAGGAATATAAGCGCCTAATGATGGCCACTCCTAAATTACAAATCGAGCGCGATGTCAAAGCGGAATTGGTTTAATGCAAAATGACCCATCGCTGAGTTCCTACTACGTAGGTCACCAATTTTATAAAACACTTGTTAAAAGTTACACAAACTGGCAAACCGAAGAAGCAGAGATTCTGGATCCAGTTTTAAGGGATTGTTGCCGAGTGCTAATAGAAAAAGAAGCGCGGTTACTGGATCAAAACAATTTGGACGACTGGCTGAATTTATTTATACCGGAATGCATTTATTGGGTCCCTGCAACGCCTAATGGAGGTGACCCTAGAAAAGAGATAGCAGTTTGTTTTGATGACCGTCGCAGGCTAGAAGACAGAATTTTCCGATTACAAAACGAGTTTGCTTGGTCCCAACAACCAAAATCACGAACTGCCCGATTAATTTCAAATGTTAGTCTTTTTTCTACTGAAATTAGTTCCGTTTTAATGGTGAGATCAAATTTTTTAACGACAGAGCTCCAGGCTGGTGACAAAAGGACATACACGGGATGGTATGGGCATACAATTTGTCAAGACCACGACGTTTGGAAAATTAAAGTCAAGCAGGTAAATTTAATTGATTGCGATCAAAATTTACGAAATCTGAGCATAATTCTTTAAAGGATTAAACTCGAAGCTGGTGGAACGGCTCCAGAGCTTCTTTAACAAAAATTTCCTCAGGGGTTAAATGACGCTGTGTCACGCCCTGCTCAAAACAATACCGCAGAAATGCTTCCAAGGTTTTACGATTTTGGTCAATACCGTAGGGCCAATATTCACCACCAGGGAAAAACTCCTTTTCTGTCCGGTGTATGTATTGCTGTATCCAAGGGAGGGCAATCTGTGAAACATTCAAGTCTTTCATTCTCCGAACTGAATTTCTTTTTGCTTGATCAAAGGCATTGAATACATTCCGTGCAATCCACGGGTTTGCCTCATAGCTTGATCGACGTAAGGCCACAGTGTGCATAATTGGGAAAATACCAGATTTTGCAAAAAATTCGCGTTCAACGCCCTCATACTCTGGGTAGAGACGTGTAATTCGATTATCTCCTGCCAACATTCGACGTGGTGGATCAGCCGTCAAAATTGCATCCAGTTTTTCCTCAACCAGCATATCAGCTAATGATCCATCCGGCAGGTTTGTAAGGCTAACACCTTGGGGTGGTTTTTCCGCAGTATTATCAAGCCTTCCAGGAGAATTGGGTCCAAGTTGATACCAGTCAATTTCTGATAAAGGTATTCCCACAGTATCCGTCAGCCAGCCGCGAATATAGGTCGTAGCCGTCTGCGCCCACTGCGGCAAACCCACCCTTTTTCCACGGAGTTGTTGTGGTGTTGTAATGCCACTATTTGAACGTATATAAACCCCTGATAAACGGAATAGCCGGGACGGAAAAACGGGGATAAGAACAAATGGAGCGTGCCCCCGATCTATCGCTTGACAAGACATCGCAAAGGAAATTTCTGAAATATCCCATTCTTGGTTTTGCAGAAACCTTTTAAAAGTTTCTTCTACCTCCATAACCAGACTGGTAATTTCTATACCAACGGGTTTTACAGCACCCGTAAATAAGTCACGAACGTGATCATAATCATTAATACCCATCGTCAGATGTATATCTGCCATTTAAACCCCTTCGGCACAAAATTTTAACCTGTTGATAGCACGGGTTAGAAAGATATGCACCCGCAGTGGTCAATACCTTATGGTTAGTTTACGTTCCAAGTATGGAGTCTTACACACAAAAATGGGTGGATAAAGACAACGGTTTCGTCAAACGTGAAGCCTTTGTGAGTGAGGATGTCTATAAATTAGAAATTGACCGCCTTTTTAACCGGAACTGGATATTTTTAGGACATGAAACCGAAATCCCTGACGAAGGAGATTTTGTAGTCAGAAATTTAGGGAATGCCCCAGTGATTGTGATTCGTGTTGATAAAAACAAAATAAAGGTTTTTCTTAACAGCTGCCGACACCGAGGGACTAAATTGTGCCGTGTAGATGCTGGCAAGGCAAAGAAATTTGTTTGCCCTTTTCATGGATGGACTTATGAAAAATCTGGCAAACTAATTTCTACAGGTTTTGACCACCATTTTCCTGAAAAAACAGATTTTTCCTTACTCAGCCTAATAGCAGCTCCAAGGGTGGAAACATTCAGAGGATTGATCTTTGGTTGTTGGGACAAGGATGTCGTTGGGTTAAACCAATTTCTTGGGGACATCGGCTGGTATTTAGATGCCTTTTTCAATCGTTCGCCCCAAGGAATGGAAGTGCTGGCTCCACCACACCGCTGGCGGACTAAGGCTAACTGGAAAATTGGAGCTCTAAATTTTATTGGTGATAATCAACACGGCTCAACAACTCATATTGGTCCTTCTACAGTAGATAAAAACCGAACCATTCGAGATGGATTTCGAAAATCTGCAGAGGAAAGTTTCCACGTGGTTACGGAAGGAGGCCACGGTTGCACCATGGCTTATTTAGTCCCGGGAATGCCAAAAAAAAACTACCAAACGTACTCAGAAAAACTCAAACCCATTTATGAAAAAAACCTTCAACCGGGCCAATATGCCATGTTGCATAATTTAAGGGTTTGTGTCGGAACAGTGTTTCCCAACCTTTCTTTTGTTGAATCCCAGGTTGGGGCGGGCGAAAAAGCGCTAATCGTGCGCCTTTGGCACCCTGTCAACGCTATTGAAATGGAGGTGCTAAGTTGGGTTTTTGCGGAAGTCGAAGCAAATGACGAATATAAGAAAAGTGCTCTCAGAAACGGGTTCCACAACTTTGGCGCTGCGGGGGTCTTTGAACAAGATGATATGGAGCTTTGGGCATCTGCAACTGCGGCTAGCGATAACTCAATC
The DNA here is from genome assembly GCA_036339375.1 of Pseudomonadota bacterium. GTDB lineage: Bacteria > Pseudomonadota > Alphaproteobacteria > MPNO01 > UBA2964 > JAYZBC01. The sequence goes on from JAYZBC010000066.1 coordinate 54,973, forward strand.
GCCCAACAATACCCCTTCAGTTTTCAAACAAGCCTGCGTTACATTTCCAAGCCAACGAAACAGCATGATTGGCCTGGTAAAACCTATAGACCAGTAGACACAGAAGTTGCCCAGTTCCACTTCATGCAGCATTGGGAAAAGGTGTTATTGGCTGGCGGACCATTTTAAAAAAATGGTCGAACTCGAATTTAACCCCTCTGTAAGTGATACGGATTATCTTGCAATCCAGCGTTTCATGTATTACGAGGCTTTGCTTTTGGATGAACGCGCATATTTGGACTGGTTTTGTTTACTGACAGATGATATCCACTATAAAATCACAACCCAAGTTGCGCGCGCTACAGAAGATGGAATAATTCGAGTAGCAATCATCGATGAAGATATGCAAGCTTTAAAGATGCGTGTCGATCAAATTTCTAATCCAAAATTGACTCATGCCGAAAATCCCCCGACTTTAACGCGCCGGCTTATTTCAAATATTCAGGTTTCTTCGGGAAATTTAAAGAACACCTACACGGTAAAATCTAACCTTCTGCTGTACGAAAATCGAGCGGAAAACCTGAATGGCAGCGTGCACGCAGGCAAACGTGAAGACTTCCTCATAAAAATAGACCGAAGTTTCCGAATTGCACAAAGAATTGTAGATCTGGACCAAACCGTTCTTAGCAATAGTACACTGAGTTTGCTGCTCTAGACCTAATTTTTGGATAAATTGCTATACCAAAAAAAGAATTATTTGTGTTTTTCAATTTAGAAAATTTAAAGTCCTTTTGCACCTCTTCTTTTAAATCATTTACCTAAAGCCTTGCTCTGAGGCGAAACCTCTGAATTTTACCTGTCGCTGTTTTCGGCAAGTCATCTAAAAAATAAAACCAACGAGGGTATTTATAATGGGCAAGCCCTTCCCGACAATGATTTATAAGTGCTTTTTCCGTTTCCTCTCCGGCATCTTGTAGGTCGTTTAGTACGACGTAGGCCGCAGGTTTTATTAAACCCTCTTCGTCAACCTGGCCTACTACAGCGGCTTCAAGAATTTTTGGATGCTCTATTAATCTTGCCTCGATTTCAAAAGGAGAACACCAGAGGCCACCCACCTTCAACATATCATCCCCTCGACCTGCATTGTGATAGTAGCCCTCAGAATCACGATAATACATATCGCCGGTGTTGAGCCATTCGCCCTTCATCGTTGCTGCTGTTTTTTCAGGGTTATTCCAATAAAGCCGTGCTGCAGATTCTCCCTTAACCCAGACAGTCCCGATTTCTTCCGGCTTTTTAATTTCATTTTCCAATTCATCAACAAGTTTTACCTGGTATCCGCTCACCGGTTTCCCAGAGGTCCCAAATTTATAATCTTCCTCTTTATTGGAAATAAAAATATGCAAGTTTTCAGTTGAACCCAGGCCGTCAATTATTACATTTTCAGTCCTTTCTATCCAACGCCGCAAAACGTCCCCGGGCAACGCCTCTCCGGCAGAAATGCATAATCTTAAAGAAGATAAATTCGGTTCTGAAGTCTCCATTTTACGGAGTTGCTGAGCGTAAAGTGTAGGCACTCCAAAAAATACTGTCGGTCTAAACCGTTCAATCATTTTAAAACTCATTTGGGGAGTCACTTTTTCATCTGAGAGAACGATGGTTGCCCCCACCCAAAGGGGAAAAGTCATAGCATTACCAAACCCATAAGAATGAAAGAGTTTACTTACTGAAAACACCGTATCTTTTTCTTTCAATCCAATTGTGTCCACAGCAAATCGTTCGGATGTACAAACCATAGATCGATGGGGGTGGACAACGCCCTTTGGGTTTCCAGTAGACCCCGAAGAGTAGAGCCAGAAACAGTCATCCAAATGTGTCCTTGCAGCTGGCTCTAGGAGCCCATTACAACTGCCCGCCTGTTCAAACAAAGTTTCAACGGTGGCAACATAAGCTGATTTATGTTTGCACGCTGAAACGGCAGGCTCCAAAATTTCTGAGAATTGGGAACTGTATATAAAACCCGCACAGCCACAATCTGAAATGAGATATATGTAATCCTCTTTACGAAGCAAAGTGTTAACGGGCGCTGGAATAATTCCAGCCTTTATAGCGCCAAAAAACAATGCAATGAATTCCGGACAATCACGGACTACCATCATCAATCTTTCCCCTGGTTTTATACCTTCAGCCAGGAGGTGTTTTCCTACCCTGTTTACATGGTTGTAAAGATCTTGATAAGTCCATGTTATGTCTGCTGTTTTGATTGCCGCTTTGTGCCCTCGTCCTTGGTTCACATGTGCATCTATAAAAGGCACTGCTACATTAAAATTTCGAGCAAAGTTTAGCCGGCTGGGAACCACCGTATGATCGATTTCAACTGTGTTATCTTTCATATCTAAAACCTGTTTCTTGAATTAGGTATTGACCAATTCTTCCCTCCACGCAACCAAACATATAGTTTTTTCAGGAAAAAAATCATGCTGCGGCAAATTGTGTCTGTTCTATGGGTTGCTTTTACTGCTAATTGCTGGCAACACCATGATAAATTAGAATTTCTTTTGATAATTTTTGGTGTCAAAATGCAGATGGAAAACAAGTAATGGCTGCAACGGCGGAAGTAAAAAAATATGTTGGGCAACCCATTGAACGGGTCGAAGATGAGACCTTACTTATGGGTAAAGCACAGTATTCCGATAATTTGCCGACTCGCGCTGGTACCGTGCATGCAGCAATTTTGCGGTCACCCCACGCGCATGCTGAAATTCTCTCAATAGACACTTCTGAAAGTGAAAAAACACCTGGCGTTGTAGCCGTGATGACGGGTGAAGATATCCGGGAAATGTCAGAAGCTTTTCTAATAGTATTACGCCAACCCATTAACCAATGGGCGCTTGCGGTTGAAAAAGTTCGCTATGTAGGGGAGCCAGTAGCTTTAGTCGTCGCTCGGGATCGTTATTTAGCTGAAGATGCGGTTTCAAAAATTTTGGTTGAATATAAAACACTCCAACCCGTTATCGATCAGGAACAAAGTATAAAAGACGATGCACCTATAGTGCATGAGGGAGTTGGCAGCAACGTCGTTTCAACAAGAGAATTTACATACGGTGACCCGGATTCTGCGTTTGCAAAAGCTGATAAAAAAATTGAAATGACAATCCGTTACCCACGCAATTCGCACACACCCATTGAGGGTTTCGTAGTCACTGCGGATTATCATCCGGGAGAGAATCTTTATGATGTAGCGTCGAATTATCAGGGGCCTTTCACGTCTCATCCAGTAATGTCAATGGCACTTAGGGTTAAAAACTCTCAACTTCGCATGCGAACCCCACAATGGTCGGGTGGAGGTTTTGGGGTAAAGGTTCAAATTTTTCCTTATGTAGTCCTAATCTGCCTTGCATCGAAAAAAACGGGGAAACCGGTAAAATGGGTAGAAGACAGGCTAGAACATCTTTCTGCCGCTGCAGCGGCCCCCAATCGTCTTATCAAACTCGAAGCTGCGGTAAAAAATGACGGCAAAATAACAGCTTTCCGATTTGACCAGCAAGATGACTACGGGGCCTTCCTGCGTGCCCCGATGCCGGGTCCTTTGTATCGAATGCACGGCATTTTAACAGGTGCCTACGATGTTAAAAATTTAGCCGTTACTAATCGAGTTGTAATGACCAATAAATGCCCGTCTGCAATGGTGCGAGGGTTTGGCGGGCCGCAAATGTATTACGCCATCGAGCGCGTGATGCACCAAATAGCGGTTCAGCTAAAATTGGATCCACTGGATGTCATTCGAAAAAATTTAATTCCAGCCGGGAGTTTTCCCTATCGGGCTGCGGCGGGAGCGCTTTTAGATTCTGGTGATTATCCAACCGCTGTAAAGAAAGCAGTTTTGGAAGGTGGCTTAGAAGAACTTAAAAAGCGTCAAAAAAAAGCACGCGCCGAGGGAAAAAAATATGGGATTGGGTATGCAGCAATTGTAGAACCTGCGCAATCTAATATGGGTTATCTCTCCAATATTTTATCTCGGGATGAGCGTGCAAAGAACCCTAAGGGCGGCGCAGTAGCTAATGCAACTGTGAACGTTGACCCACTTGGTACTGTAAGCGTCACAGCAGATTCAATACCGCAGGGGCAAGGTCATATGACAATTCTCTCTCAAATCGTTGCAGATGAGTTAGGCCTTACACCAGACCAAATAAAGGTCAACTTGGATTTTGATACGGCAAAAGATGCTTGGTCAATTGCGACAGGAAATTATTCGTCACGATTTTCATCAGCAACCGCCGTTGCCTGCCAAATGGCTGCCCAAAAGGTTAAAGCCAAGTTGTCACGCATAGCAAGCCAAAACCTTAACGTTCCCGCGGATCAGCTAAATTTTGAAAATGGAAAAATTTTTGATCCAAAGAATCATGATAATTCCATCAATTTTTATCGCGCTGCTGGAGCTGCACATTGGACCCCTGGCAACCTTCCTGAAGAAATGGAGCCATGCGTCCGCGAGACCGGTTCTTGGTCTCCTCCAGAATTGGAGTCCCCAAACGAAAAAGATCAAATCAATACCTCACTAACTTACGCTTTTGTGTTTGACTTTTGCGGTGTTGAAATTGACCCCGATACTGCCCAAGTCAAAATAGATAAGTACGTAACACTGCATGACTCTGGCCTGCTCTTAAACCCCCTGCTCGCCGACGGTCAAGTTCATGGTGCTTTTGCTTGGGCTGTTGGGTGTGCTTTATACGAAGAATTTATTTATGGGGAAGATGGTAGTTTTTTAACAGGTACCTTTGCTGATTATCTCGTTCCTACTTCATGGGAAGTTCCTGAACCACAAATCATTCACATGGAGACACCGTCATTACTGACACCGTTAGGCGCCAAAGGGATTGGTGAAGGCAATTGCATGTCAACACCCGTATGTTTGGCAAATGCAGTCGCAGACGCACTTGATGTTGACGATTTAACGTTGCCTTTAATACCCTCAAAAATCAGTGCTTTAATGCACGACGAAGAAAAATTCCCCAGCAAAAAGGAAACACCTGTACCTCCTGTAGCCGGAGATAATGTTTTGAGGGGTAATGGGCAAACCACAGTACCTGCCAAACCACAAGAAGTTTGGAATACTTTGCTTGATTCCTCTGCTCTCGCGGCAGTTATACCAGGTTGTCATGAGTTAAAACGTATCACTGAAAATAGTTATCGTGCGGAGGTAACCCTTGGAGTGGGCCCTGTCCGGGGACGATTTATAGCTAACGTTGCCTTAACGGAAATGCAGGAACCAAAAGAGACCAAAATTTCGGGGGGATTGATAGGCCCACTTGGAGCATCACAAGGGGTTGGACACGTGATATTAACTCCTGTCGAAAGCGGAACTACAGTCTCTTATGATTATTCGATAGAACTGTCGGGAACAATAGCCTCAGTAGGCGGACGCTTACTTGAAGGAGCAGCGAAAGCATTGGTTAAACAGTTTTTTCAAAGGCTGGTCAGCCAAGTTGGTGGAGAAGAAAATAAAGCAAGGCCATGGTGGCAAAGTCTATTTCGTATGCTGGGATTCATAAAATGAAACCAAACTCATTTGATTATCTCAAAGTTTTAACCTCTGAAGAGGCAGTAGCTGCCCTTTCAGAAGGGGGAGATGAAGCAAGAATAATTGCGGGAGGTCTTTCCTTGGTTCCAATTTTAAATTTTCGTTTAGCAGAACCACAAATGCTCATCGATATTTCCGGAGCAAAAACATTAAACTACATTCGAGAAACTGATGATAAAGTTGAAATAGGTGCTTCTACCAGACAATGCCAGTTAGAGAACTGGAGTGATTTAGAGGAAAGACTACCCATGCTTAAAGCGGCCTTTCCTTTTATTGGCCACTACCAAACCCGTGCAAAGGGGACAGTTTGTGGTTCTTTGGTCCATGCCGATCCCAGTTCGGAATTACCACTTTGTCTTGCAACACTTGGTGGGGAGGTTGTTTTGCAGTCAGCAAAAGGGGAAAGAACCCTGTCGGCTGAAGATTTTCAGACAGGAATGTTAACCACTGCCAAACGGCCCGACGAGATGGTCGTTTCTGCCCGATACCCCATAAAACAAAAAGGGGAGGGGTATGCGTTTACAGAAATGGCACAGAGACGGGGTGATTTTGCCATTGTTGCCCTTGCAGTCGTCACCAGCCAATCAAAAATAAGACTTGGTGTTGGCGGTGTCGCTGATCGACCGACCGTTCGTGAATGGGATATGCTAGACGGCGACGCACTTGATGATGCTTTAAACGAGTTTGCGTGGGATCTCGAAGGTTATGACGATATTCACGCAACTGCCCGCTATCGCCGCGAATTGGTCAGAAGGCTAGGGCGTCGCGTGATTAAGGAGGCAATTTCATGCAACAATTAACAAAAGGCACTCAATACCCTGTAACCTTTTCACTAAATGGGCAAGAAGTGACGGGTCATGCAGAACCACGTACACTCCTTAGCGATTTTTTAACCCATGAAATCGGAATCACAAGTTGTCATGTAGGTTGCGAACATGGTGTCTGCGGTGCTTGCACAGTACTGGTCGATGGAGTTGTTTCTAGAGCTTGTTTAACCTTTGCTGTCCAAGTAGATGGTACAAAAATTCAAACTGCTGAAGGCCTTTCCGGCATCGACGGCGAACTCACAGATTTACAAAAAGCCTTTAAAAAACACCACGGGCTGCAGTGTGGTTATTGTACACCTGGGATTTTGATGTCAGTTACCGCCTATCTGGAAGAGAATTCTAACCCTACTGAGGAAGAGCTACGTGATATGCTATCTGGCCACCTTTGTAGGTGCACCGGGTATGTGGGTATCGTAAAGGCTATTTTAGACTACTGCGAAAACCGGGACGGGTAAGCCAAGAATTTCCCCTGCCAAACTACAGGCGAAGGACACCTGGAATGACTGTAATCGATTCTGATGCGCATGTTCTGGAAACTAGTCAAACATGGGATTTTCTTGATCCTGAGTTCAAAAAATACAGGCCAATGGTGGTTGCACAAGTCGGAGGAGAGCGAGAAATCAGTCTCCAAGGAAACCTCGTTGCAGAATATTGGGTAGTAGACGGCCGATTACACGGAAAAGAACGAAATGTTGATACAACAACCACTGTTGAATCTCGAGAATTGCAAAATGTGTCCGCCAGAATTCATCATATGGATCAACTTAATATCGATATTCAAGTTCTTTATCCCAGCCTCTTTCTTCGGCCATATACTTCGAATGCAGAAATAGAATATGCGTTGTGTAAAAGCTACAATAGATGGCTTGCAAGTATTAATGCTCAAGCACCGGAACGCTTACGTTGGGTTGTTTGCCCTCCCCTCCTGTCCATGGACCGGGTTCGTGAGGAGCTGGCGTTCGGAAAAGAGCACGGTGCCTGCGGTATCTTTGTCAGGGCGTTTGAAACCAATCGCCTTCTTACTGACCATAAACTGTTTCCACTTTATGCCTTAGCAGAAGAGTTTGATTTGGCCATCTGTCAGCACGCAGGGAATGACAATGCGCAAATGTTCGAGTTTTTTACTGGGTCCGCTTTCAACCAGTTTAAACTTTCAGGAGTTGGAGCTTTTCACCATTTATTATGGACGAATACACCAGAGAAATTTCCCAATGTCCGCTGGGGATTTATCGAGCTAAGCGCTCAATGGGTCCCCTATGCCTTAAATGACCTATCTATCAAATACGAACGGTTTCGGGGCGAAAAAATGCCCGAAAACATGTTAAAAAAGAATAATTTCTGGGTGGCCTGTCAAACAACGGATGATCTGGATTATGTTCTTTCATATACAGGCGAAGACAATCTTGTCATCGGAACCGATTATGGGCATCACGACACTTCCACGGAAATTGAAGCACTCCGTACGATACGAACCATTGGGAAAATACCTTCTACGGTCTGCGATAAAATTTTAGACAACAATGCGAGAAATCTTTATGGCCTATGATTTAGGATACCAAATCTGATTTCTTTTTAGAAGGGACACGGTCAGGGCGAACGTCCTCAAACCCGTTTTCAGATAAATCAAAATTGTTTCCGTCTGGATCAAAACCTCGATATTCAGCATAGTGTCGATCTGCCGGGCGTTTTCTCGGAGCTTTCATTCCTATTTCGTTATACCGCTCGAAAATTTCCTCATTATTATCGACTACAAAACCAAAATGATTTAATCCGTTTGGTTTTCCTGCTGCTTTATTTGTCAATAAAGCGAGGTTCAAATAACCATCGGTTAAAAATACGCTGCCGTTATCGGCATATTTAAGGATTTTTAAACCGAAAACATTTTGATAAAACAGGGCTAATTTTTTTGGATCAACTGAAATTATTGCGAGATGTTTAATTTTTGCCATTTTGAACCTTTTTCCTTTAAAATTTATAATAATAATTGCAGAAACCCTATTCCAATTCCCATTTATCGAGAAGATTGGTTATACGTTCAATAGATGGCGCCTTGTCAAATGCATTTGCATAGGCAGCGGAGGAACGAATGGGATCACCGGCGAAATAACGTTCGTAAAGTTGCTGACGCCCTGAAAAACTTGTGAGAGCGGCATCACATGCAAGACGAAACAATCGTATCCGTTCGCGAGAGTCAATGTTTGCGGCTTGAAAATACCTTTCAATTTCCGGTGAAAGTTCGCTTTCCAACATTGCCACCGAAGGTACCATAAATAGTCCCCCGGCACCGATGGTTTGTATGATTTCACAAGCTCTCCGAAACTGCGGTGGAAACAAAAACTTTACAGTTTGTAGGCATTCTCTCCGGGGTACGACAGTGCCTGAAGGGCCCGGGAACGCTTCTAGTTCACTTGTCACAAGACAAGCATGCACCATCTCCACTGTGTGAATTAATTCTGCCAGCATGTTCTGGATGTGAAGAAATTGGTCAACGTTAGTAGATTTTGCCACGGTTATTGCGAGATCGCGCATGAATTCCGCCTTGGAAAGATCTTTTGTACAAAACTGATGGGAAGTGTGCGTATGTGTGTGCGTGTTTTTTTGTGCGTTATTATAAACAGCAACATCGCGAAAGATGAAGACGCGTTCCCAAGGTACCAAAACATTGTCAAAAAATACCATACAATCACTATCATCAAACCGATTTGATAACGGATAATCCATTGGAGAACCTGCATTTTGATGTATGACTGAGGGTCTTGCTATAAGTTTTAATCCGGGAGTTGCAATCGGTATAGCAAACCCAAAGGCATGGTTTTTTGCCTCTTCGGCATCACCTAACGGGTAAGATGGCGCAGGCATGACGACAATATCATCAGCAATTGCCGCTAAAGTAGCCAACATTCGAACCCCATTAATGATAAAACCCTTATCATTTTCACCAACAATGCGTGCAGCGATATCCTTCACTTGTGCATCAGGCGCTTTTGATCGATCAACCTGGGGACTTACCAGTGCGTGCGTTGTCGCAATATCATTCTCCCGCGCAAATTCATAATAGGCCTCAACATTTTTACCAAATTGGCTAAGATCTGAATTAAAGGCGTCCGCTGCAGCAGCATAGGAGGATAACATAACGTTCATAAAATCAGGGCTACGCCCAAACATCCCACAAGTATAATCATTCCAGATTTTGAACATTTCTCTCCGGCTCGTTAAATCCCCTTGTGTCCTTGGTTGTATAAACGAAAGACCAACCCGATCTCCAGTTGTGGGTGACTGGAACGTCATTTTATCGATTAAATCAGGTTTCCGTTGTAAATCGTAAAGCGCGGCTAGTGTTTTGGCACCACCTGAAAATCTCGGATCGGTCGTGACGTCTTTTATTCGTTCACCATCGCACCACAACTCACGATCATCGCGAATTCCTTCAAGATATTCCCTACCCGTTCGAACTCCCATTACTGCCCTTACTATTTTCGTTACAGGACCTCTCCCAAATAACCCTGTCGTTTGTATATTCTAAACTGGGGATATTGAACCTTATCTAATACTCATTTTCTCCCTACATTCTGCAAGTAATGCCAAAACCTCAAAAGGTTCTTCTACCAGCATATAACAGGGCACACCTTTTGTTTCTAAAAATTTCTTTGTATCAATGTTGTGCTGATGATCTCCCATAAAAGTGACATAAATGGGCTTTTTAGAAAATTTGTTTTTCAGGTCTACAATAAATTTTGATGAGGGTAAGCCTGTTTCTGTTGTTAGCATCATAATGACAACGACAGCATCAATATTTCGATCCCTCAAAACAGCATCCAAAGCATCACCGTAGGCTTTTTCATAGCCCACCATTCCCACACTGCCAAAAATATCGACTGGGTTTCTCATCCGAATAAACTGAGGAGCAAATTTCTGAAGCCTTTTGCGAGTTTTCTCTTCCAATTTTGGTACTTCAAGGCCGAGTGATCGACAGGTATCTGTGAGACAAACTGTAAAGGCTCCCGATGGGGAAAGAAACGAAACTCTGTTACCCTGGGGTAATGGTTGAGAATCAAGAGCTTTAGCAACTTGAAACAAGTGGGAATATTTCGTTAGTCGGGTAATGCCTGCTTGTTCTATAGCACCATCCACCACGCGCCCGTCCGCGGCGAGAGATCCTGTGTGTGCAACTGCCGCCTGCGCGCCCGCCTCAGAAATACCCCCTTTCAATAGAAATACTGGCTTTTTCTTTGAAACTCGCCTTGCCACCCGCAAAAAACGTTTGGGATTTTTAATGCTCTCCAAATACAAAAATATAGATTTACTTTCTTTGTCTTGACCAAAAAATTCCAACAAGTCGCATTCATCCAGGTCAACTTTGTTTCCAAGACCGCACGAACGCGCAATTCCAAAATTTTCGGCTGACATAATATGGCGAAGCGAAATACCACAAAAATTTCCGGTTTGGGTAATATATGAAACACTGCCACGGGGTACAGAACCCAATGGAAAAAAACTTGAGGTATAAGACGCCGGCACGGAAACGTGGCCTGTTGTGTTGGGACCGAGTACGCGAGCACCTGATTTCTTTATCGCTACAGTTAAATCCTTCTGGAGAGCTTCACCCATCTGGTCAACTTCGGCAAAGCCGCTGGCAGCAAGAACAATTGCCTTAATTCCTTTTTCCCCTAAAGCACAAACAACTTCAGGCGTTTGAGAAGCCGGCAACGTCACGACGGCCTGGTCAATTCCTTCGGGCAAATCACTGATGGTTTTGTATACTTTGTGGCCCCCAATCTTTCCACCCCGCGGATTGACAAGAAAAACTTTACCAGAATATCCAGCGTCACGGATGTTTCGAATAACAGTATTGCCCGGTTTACCAGGCGTGGAAGAGGCGCCAATCACACAGACACTTTTTGGCCTGAAAAACCTATCAAAGTCTGTCGACATGTTACTGTGTACCGTTTTGTTCACCCTGTTCAGACAACAAAATTAAAGCGTCCACCACAACAGGTTTAGAACCACGGATTATCAGTGGATTGATATCAATTTCTGATATTTGCGGATGATCGAGGGCAAGTTTTCCAACAGAAATCAAAGCCTTACACAAAATTTCTGAGTCAACGGCAGGCATTCCCCTAAACGCTTTCAAAATTTTATGTCCTCGAATTGACCGCATCATATCTAGTGCATCTCGTTTAAGCAGGGGTGCTATCCGGAAAGTAACGTCTTGCAGAATCTCCGTAAAAATGCCGCCTAGTCCAAACATCACAGACGGACCAAATGATGGATCCCGATGCATACCAATCATTATCTCTCTTGAACCGGAAACCATTTCTTGTATCAAAAACGCGCCACTATAATATTTACCTACTCGCTGGTTAATTTGTCTGAACTCATCCACCAGCCCTTTTTGAGAGGTGATATTTACAGCGATTAAGGCCTTTTCAGTTTTGTGTATTTCGTGCGCGGAGCAAGCCTTTAGAACAACCGGATACCCAATTTTTTTTGCGGCAGACTTCGCTTCAGATTGAGTATGCACGAGTATTTCTTTGCTAACAGGAACACCATAAGCTGCAAGCACGCGCTTGCTTTCATATTCCGACAAAGCCTTTTGCCGAGAGTTCAAAGCTTTTTGTATGATCAGTTTGCTTGATTTAGACATTTGATTAAAAACTACATTGTCAATTTACTGTTCATTCAATCGCGTCCAGTAGTCATAACCATTTTGCCAATACTTTTTTTGGCCGAAAATTGACCAAGAGCCGTTGCGAAGTTCTCCAACGAATAGGTTTGCGTAATTTTTGGTTTAATCTTTCCTTGTTTTAGCATATCAAAAATATCAGCAGAAGCAGCCTGGATAACATGTGGTTTGTGTTTGAAGTGCAAGTCTAATCCCATTCCGGCCAAAGTAATATTTTTAACATTAAAATAATTTGGTCTTGCGGTTGGAATACCCGCCACAAAACCTATACACACAATACGTGCCGCAAAAGACATACAACGAAGGGCAGCAGAAAAAACGTCACCTCCTACCGGATCTAAAATTACATCTACCCCGTACCCGTCCGTAACGGCAAACACTTCCTTCCTGAGAGTTTCTGAAATGTTATCACCCATAATATTACAAACTGCATCCGCTCCATTTTCTAAAATGATTGAACGTTTTTCGTCATCGATATCGCCCCCAATCACAAACGCACCATGCGCTTTTGCAATTTGAACGGCAGCCAGCCCTACCCCTCCGCTAGCTCCTAACACAAGAACTTTCTCTCCTTCTTGGTAAGCACCACGTTCCATCAGAGAAACCCAGGCGGTCAAATACACGGTCGTCATGCCAGCTGCAGTTAAAAAATCGACGGTTTCGGGTAAAGGGAAGCAGCGTGATTCAGGGGCCACACACTGTTCCGCATAAGCGCCATAAGTTACGAGGCAGGCTACCCTATCTCCCACTTTGAGTTTTGTAACACCCTCCCCTACTGCCGCTATTGTCCCTGCAGCATCGCGCCCCGGTGTGAAAGGTCTTTCAGGTTTTGTCTGATAAAGTCCTTGTGCCATTAACGAGTCAGGAAAATTCACGCCTATTGCATGCACGTTAATTAATACTTCTCCTGGCCCGGGGCTGGGCACAGGTAGATCCTGTAAACCATGGGAATCTATTGGTCCAAATTCTTTAATTACTACAGCTCGCATTGTGTATCCTTTTTTAAATTTACTCGAACCTGCCACCGACTGAATAGTTGTTCCAAACAGTAAACACGAAATAGCTATTTACTGAGTGTTAGTCATAAGTCGTTTCCAAGCGGTATAGAGAGAACGCTGAGGCAATTCACAGGTGCCTTTATTCATCAGATTACCATGATTGTCCATCTTATCTGTATGAATACCTCGCGCAAAAAGTACCCATTCAGAGTTGCCGGCTGCTACACCTTTTTGACACCGGGTAAAATTTTCAAGATCGTCGGTTTGGATAAGTGAAGCAGCAGAGTGTGTAATGTTAAGGCCCCTGATGGTGTCATGGTTCATCTCATCCGGTGCGCCATTCAATAAAACTGGCCATACGATAACCTCCGTAAGGTCAACGCTTATGGGTTGAATGACGCGAACATGTTGATTTAAGGCTTGCAGAGACATATTAGGAAAAAATGCTGTGTTATGACGCCTTGGCGCCAACACATCGGATAACCTCTCTGGGGAAATATTTTTTTCTAATTTTTCTACGTAGCGTTTGTAAACAGGATCATCTCTGTGATGATCAGCAACAGGCTGGTGCCCTGTATAACTGTGCCCATTTTCTGCCGCACCCCATGCTTCTCTTTTTTCCCAACGATCTGCCGCTTGACCAGCTTCACTTATTGTCGATCCCGCGTCATCACCAAGGCGCCGTGAAAATTGTTTACCTTCCTTACTCAACGTTGATTCATGACTGAATGGCACATGGTACATATCCACAGTATTTTCCAGCTGGAGTTTCCAATTGCCCCGAAAAGTATAGCGATGCATACCACCAACTAATGATACCTTTCCATCAGGTGCTCTGTCGATCAAATCGTCTATGCTGAGGCGTGAGGGTCCAAGCCACGCTTCAAGGGTTTCGCCCTCTTCTGAGAAGCTTGCAAAAACAAAACCCCTATAATTCTCAACCCTAGGGAGTTTTTGCATGCCAAGCGAAGGATCTTTAAAATCAAATGTATCCCCATACCCACGAGGCATAGAAATTGCTTCAAGGTCCCCGTTTGGTTTAAATGTCCACCCGTGGTATGGACAACGAAATGGTAACATGTTGCCTCGGGCTTCTACACACACAGTGGCCCCTCTGTGGCCGCAACTATTATTTATGACATAAACTTGTTTGTCGGTATGCCTACTCATAATAACCGGCAAACGTCCAACGGTGCGAGTCACAAAATCTCCTGACTTTGGGACCTCACTATCGTGGCCTATGTAAACCCAAACACGTTTAAATATACGGTCCATTTCCAATTCAAAAATTGAGTTGTCACTGTAAATAGAACGGTGCACACGATCAGGGTGGATGAGACTTCTAATTTCATTATTGGAAGTGTGAGATACTGCCCTTTTGTCCATTTTTCTTTATACCATATTCAGTTTAACTGGCCTTCCTAAAATTACTAAAATTTTACCACCCTTTAGTGTCTTCAAATAAATATAAAATTCAAAAAGTATACACAAACGAAAACGATTTGTCGCATGTTCAAAAAGGTGGGGAGGAGGTATTCTTATCGAATTCTCATGCTCAATCCTCAAACAAAAACATCCTCGGAACGACCTGATGTTTCACTGCGAACCGAATTAGCGGTTTATGGAATTGGAACTTTCAGTACAACCACACATTTCATGCTTATGGTAATTGTTCCAATTTGGGCAAGGGTTAATATGGGCATTCCGGAGGGTCTTACACTGGGCTTTGTCTTGGGTTGTCGGCCACTCCTTTCACTCTTTTTGTCAATTCATTTTGGAACGCTAATGGATACAATTGGAACCAAGCGTGTCCTTTTTTTTATCGGATTGATGATCTTAATTACTCCATTAATGTACCCAGCACTGCCCTTTGTCTTCGCATTGATTACCATCCAGCTTCTCTCCGGCATCTGCGACTCAATAGGTTGGATGGGTGCCCAAACTCTCATTGGTCAGGTTATGCACGGCAGAACAAAATATGCTGGTAGGTTGGGAGCGTATATCCGAATTGGGCATATTATTGGTCCACCAGGTGTGGGAGCGGTTTGGGATATAGCCGGTCCCTGGGCAGCTTTCAGCCTTACTAGTTGTTGCGGCATCGGCTTTCTAATTTCAGTCCTATTGTTACCCAATTTAGGTTCACAAGCCTATGGAAGTGGCACCAGTACAGACAGAGTTCGTTTACCATTCCGCTGGCGAATGCTACTTCCGGTTTCAACCGATTACATTTCTTCTTTTAAATTGCTTGCAGCTCCTTCCGTCGCAATTACGGTTATGCTCGGCATGATGGTGCATATCGGCAATAACATTCAAAGTACTTTTTATGTTGTATGGCTTGAGAAATACGTAGGTATACCAGCAACTTTAATAGGATTTTTAATATCGTTTTCTTCAGCAGCAGCAGCAGGGGGGTCATTGCTGGCAGCGCCATTACGTCGCCGTTTTAAGCCTTTTTGGGTCCTTTGGTCATCAGTTTTTGCTGCCTTAATTTTTATTTCGATTACTCCTATTCTCGGTAGTCCGGTTGTTGTAGGAAGTGTGCGCGATTCTCTGAAATGGGTTGTAGAGTTATCTCCTATTATCGCTGCCTATATTGCCTTTTGTTTTGTATCTGGAATGCGTTCCGTATCAAATGGTATACACCAGCCTTTAGTGATAACCTTAATGTTGCAAACAGTGGGGCCTAACGAAAAAGGCAAAGCGATTGGCCTTCGGGCTACTGCCAATCGAATAACTTCCATGGCTGGTCCTTTTTTATTGGGCGGTCTCGCAGGTATAATTGGTTTAGAATATGGGTTTTATGTAATTGGAATTATTTCATCAGTTATTATGTTCTGGCTGGGTTGGCTGATGATACGTCATCCTGAAATTCATGATTTATAGGAGCTATAGGGAAATCAATGAGACTTGAAAATCGGATTGCAATAGTCACCGGCGCTGCTGGCGGTATTGGTGAAGGCGTAGCGAAGGCATTTTCGGCGGAAGGGGCAACCGTCTTAGCGGCGGATTTAAATGAGGATGGTGCCAATGACACCGTTGAATCCATCATTAAAGCAGGGGGGAAAGGTGAAGTAAGTCTTGTAGATGTAACAAATGAGGATGCTGTTAAAAAGATGGTGTCAGATTTTTCATCCAAACATGGACGTCTTGATATAATTGCAAACGTCGCCGGGACAGGACAACGTCACAAATTTTTAGAGGCCACAACCAAAGAGTTCGATCGCGTAATGCGGGTTAATTTGATGGGTACATTTTTATGTGCACAAGCAGCAGGGCGGGAAATGGCAAAACAAAATTACGGGCGTATTGTAAACATTGCTTCAATTGCAGGAACTAGGGCAGGTTCAGGCAGAACCGCGTACGGTACTTCTAAGTCCGCTGTAATTGGCTTAACAAGACAGGCTGCTCTCGAATTGGCGCAACATGGGATAACTGTAAATGCCGTCGCACCCGGTCCAGTGGATACACCTCTTACACGTGTCACTCACAACGAAGCAACCAGAGAGGGTTACAAACAACTGATTCCCCTCGGAAGGTATGGTACAGTAGAAGAAATGGCTGATGCAGCTGTTTTCTTAGCTGGAAAACAAGCCTCCTACATAACCGGACATATACTTTATGTGGATGGGGGTTACATTGCAGCAGGTATTGCAAGTGATTTTGGTGGTGTTATCGATCCAAGCCAAAAAAATTAGGAGCCCGTTATCCACCATTTGGTGTTTTTAAGGAAACTGAACCCTATCCTTGACGCCAGATCTTCCCCTATCCAAACTAATCGTAAACAAAACGTAGGGGACACGTAATGCTTATAGATATTTACACCCATATTTTTCCGGGGAACTTTTTCGAGCAAATGAGAAAGGTCGCACCAAGGTTAGAAAATATTGGAAAGCGTATGCAAGCTGTGGTTCCTGTCCACAATCTTGATGAGCGTTTTCGCCTGATGGATGCTTTTGGCGAATATTGCCAATTGATTTCTCTTCCAAACCCGCCTTTAGAAGACATTATGGATGCGGAAACGGGCACCCAGCTTGCTATTGTTGCCAATGATGCAATGGCCACTTTATGCACCCAACACCCTGATCGATTTATTGGATTTGCAGCGGCTCTTTCCATGCTTGACATGGAGAGTGCCATGAAGGAACTGCATCGTTCAGTCCACGATTTAGGTGCGCGTGGTGTTCAAATTTTTACCAACGTTGCCGGCGAACCGCTTGATAACCCCAAATTTTTACCGATATTTGATGCAATGGCTGAATACGATTTACCAATCTGGATGCACCCTGCTCGCGGAGCAGAGGTAACAGATTACCGAAAGGAAGAACGAGGTAGATACGAAATGTGGTGGTGTTTCGGTTGGCCATATGAAACATCAGTAGCCATGACCAGACTAGTTTATTCTGGATTATTTGATCGGCATCCAAAACTCAAAATAATTACTCACCATATGGGAGGTATGATTCCTTATTTTGATGGTCGTGTTGGCCCTGGAATGGACTGCCTTGGTGCCCGAACTACGGATGAAGATTATTCAAAAATTTTTCCAGCGCTAAAAAAGCCGCATATTGAATATTTTAAAAACTTCTACGCAGATACGGCAATGTTTGGTGCAAGCCTGGGAATTGAATGCGGTATGAAATTTTTTGGTATTGATCACACTGTTTTCTCAACCGACTTTCCATTTGCCCCTACAGCTGAAACAATTGAAGCCATTGACGGTTTAGCCCTAGAAAAAAATGATTTGCAAAAACTTTGTTCCGGGAATGCCGAAAAACTTATGAAACTGCGCTAAAAATAGGCTAAATTCTTAATTTTATTAGATTGTCCGAGGATAGTTTTATGGTGAAACGCAAAATTGAAGGTTCTTTCGTAGCGATAATAACCCCGATGAATGGTGATGGATCTATAGATTTCGAGGGTTTTAGAACTATCCTCAATTTTCAAGAAACGAATGGCACTTCGGCTGTTCTAATTATGGGCTCCACTGGTGAAGTTTCAATGTTAACACCAGAGGAACGTCGAAAAATTATCTCTGAAACAATAAAAATGAAATCCGGAAAAATGGAGTTTTGGTATGGGTGTTCAGGACCAAGCACTGAACAAACAATAGCCTATGTCAAATACGCTGGGACCGAAGGCGCTGACGGCGCCATAATAGCCGCCCCCTCATACATCTGTGCTCCAGAAGAAGATATAACAGAATATTTTTGGGAGGTGGCAGACGCTAGTAAAATCCCGATAGGGATTTACAATAACCCGCCTAGAGTAAAAACAGATTTACCGTACACTTCAATCGTTCGTCTAGCAGAGCATCCCAATATAATAGTCAACAAGGAATCAACAGCGCGTGTCGGCCAAATTGCGCAAACAATAGAAAAAAAACCAGACCTTTCATTAATGTGTTGTGACAGCCCCAACTTGGGTCTGGTAATTCCACTCATGGCATTAGGAGGACAGGGTACAGCAAATATGTCTGGTAACTTGATTCCTCAAGAAATGGTTAAAATTTCAACACCTTGGAGGGGCTGGGATGATGCTTTAGCGTGCCGTGAAGCGTGGTTGAAGAATTTGCCAATGTTAAATTTTACCTATTCCGCAATTAATCCAGTAGCTGTAAAATCTCTCATGCATGCAGTCGGCCTCCCTTCCGGACCACTTCGTAGACCTCTGAAACAGATTCCTAGAAATCATTTGGCAAAAGGTCTCGTAATATGCCGTAACCTGGGCTTAGACAAGAAGTATGGCTACGCCATTTCTACTCTTCGCTCTGCAGCAGAATAGAAATCAAGCTAAAGTCAAACCACCATCCACGTGAATAATTTGACCAGTTATAAACTGCGCTTCTTCGGATAAAAGGAAAGCAACCAGCCCAGCCGTATCTTCAGGTACACCAATTCTTCCCATTGGTGTTTTTTTTGCAGCTGCTTCCCAAGATTTGCTGGAAAGTGCTGAATGACCAGAACCATCTTTCTGCGTATACCCAGGCGCCACACAATTGACCGTAACCTGATCCGTAGCTAGCTGGGCAGCTAAAGATTTAGCTAAAGATTCTAAGCTGGCTTTTGCAGCCGCTGTTGCAGGAAAAAGGCTGTCAATGGCATATACATGTGCTGCAAAAGAACTCACAGCTACAACACGGCCTATGGTTGCGCTTTTCAAATAGGGTATGGCCAAAGTCACAATTCGAAAGAATGCTTCGGGCATGGCTTTTTCAGCTTCTATGATTGTTTTTGCATCAATGTCACCAAAGATTCTCCTATCGGCGAAACCCGCGTTACTCACAATTTGATCAAGGCAACCAAAATTTTTAATGGCTTCGTTGACCAAAATTTCAGCAGTTTTCGGATCTGCTAAATCACCGAGAATAACTTTTACCTCTGATCCATTTTTACGACATTTATCTGCTACTTTTTCTAATCCAATTAGATTTTTTCGCGAATGCAAAACTAATTGTTTTTTCTCACCAGCGACTCGTTTGGCAATTGCTGCACCTATTCCACTGGCTGCCCCCGTAACAAGCAGCGTTTGTATTTGATCATTCATTTTAAAATTTTGTTTTACATTTAAAGTTCATGGGATCCGTCGCAAAGGGGAGCATTCTGGCTTCTTTTACAGCCACAAAAAGTCACCCTTCGGTCACGTTTCGCCACATATTTTATTGGCGATAATGCAGTCGTTTTGTGCGATCCGTCACAAAACGGCTGGGACTGACTTTTGCCACATGCACACCACCAATACTCTTTACCCTCCTCTACCATTCTCTCGTAATAAATGGCCATTTTACCACTCCCATATGAGGATTGATTTTATGGTTTATTCATACCATAAAAAATAATTAACCTGAGAGGTCAAGGTTTCATAGCAACATAAAGGGAAATTATGCGTTCTCAAATTAAGCTTGTTTGCGCAAATAACCAAACCGAGCCCTAAAACCTGTGACAATACCCCTGAAAAATAAATTTTTAGTTTATCTTTGGGAAAGTTCCCTGTATTCCCTTTTGAGTAGCGAATTTTTTTGCCTTCTTATGGAAAATATTTATATTCAATACATAATTTTAATGGCTGATAACAGAGCAAGAAGAAAGACACAGAGAATTAAAAAAATGCAATATATCGTCTTCAATTTACTTTTAATAAATTTTATCTGTCTTCTTTTTTACACTTGGCCAGTAATATCTGGTTAAAGAGATTTTTATTTCTTTTTAGGAGACGTAAACCGCAGAAAAAGATTAATTCTAGATGTGGCAATACAATGGCGACCATTTTCATCACAAAGCGCTATTTTCTGAACTTTTTCTTTGTTTCGAGCGTCAACCTGACTTGACCCTGGCCCGAAAAATATAGCGATAGCTATCAAAGCCAAACCAGAAAAAATTGCCGTAGGTGTTTTCATTTCTTTTTTCCCTCCTTTGTTACACAAACATAAAAAAATATACAAAATTAAAATTGTCTAATGAGAAAGCTTTTCCGACCAAAACAACAATAGAATTTGTGTTTTTTAACATAATTTCCATTTTGAAGATTTTATTAAGGGAAATTAACTTTTGCCGGCTAAAAACTGTTTCCGGAAAATTTTTTAACTGAAGATTGTGCGTACAACCAAAACGCCAAACACTAAAGCAAAAACACAGCTGATAACCGATAAAAGTATGTAACTTATTAGAGCGACAAACTCCTCGCGTTCAAATAAACCGACAACATCTAACGAAAAAGCGGAAAAGGTAGTAAAAGCACCGAGAATTCCAACAGTTAACAATGCTTTAATTTCTGGAGTAGGTGACCACATCAATTTCATCGTTTCAGCTAAAACACCCATCAACAAAGACCCAATAATATTGACCGTAAGAGTGCTCCATGGAAAATGAGAGCCAATTTGCTGTATAACAAGTCCAGAGACAAGATATCTGCCAACAGCGCCAATAGCACCACCAACGGCAACGGCAATTATAAGATTCATGCGTTTATTTTAAATTTGTTTAAAACCTAAAAACACCGGACCAACAAAACTGTATTTTCATAAAAACAATAATGTAATTTTTTAAAACTGTCAGGTTTTCTTAGTTATTTGGTAAATTTAAAGCTGAAAAGCCTGAAAACAGAATAAACGAAATTTTTTAAATTTAAAAAATTTAATGATTGCAATTGACCCGATTCTATTGTCGAGACATGTTTTAAAATTGACCGAATTGCCAAAGCCCGCAAAGGGAGCTAATTTTTTATGATACGAATTTTCATCGGGTATGATCCGCGAGAAGCTGTAGCCTTTCATGTATTGTCACATTCAATACATGCACGTGCGAGCCAGCCTACTTCCATAACGCCATTGGTCCTGGATGAGTTGGGTGACTTAATGTGGAGGGATTCACATCCTCTGCAAACCAGTGATTTCTCTTTTTCACGGTTTTTAACCCCTTTTCTATGTGATTTTGAAGGATGGGCTTTGTTTATGGATTGCGACATGTTGTTACTCGAAGATATCTCAAAACTTTGGGAGCTCCGTGAAGAACGCTATGCTGTAATGTGTGTCAAACATGACCATAAACCTAGGGAAGAAACAAAATTTTTAGGGTCCGTACAATCCCGATATGAAAAAAAGAACTGGTCAAGTGTAATGCTTTTTAATTGTGCCCTGTGTAAAAATTTGACAGTAGATTATGTTAATACAGCTTCAGGCCTTGATTTACACCGTTTTCATTGGTTAGACGATGAAGCTTTGATCGGCGAAATTCCACATAAGTGGAACCACCTTGTTGATTATGACCCAGAAATTCCAGCATCTGAAATAGCTAATCTCCATTATACCATTGGGGGTCCTTATTTTGAGGAATATAAGGAATGCGGCTATGCGGAACATTGGACTAGGGAACGAAACGCCATGCTTTTCGCTCAAAAACCAAATAAAAAGGAATAAAATAGCTTAACCTTTCTATGGTCATTTATTAAATTAGTGTGAGTTTCTTCCTAATCTAAACAAATTTTGGCTATAAAATAAAACAAAGAAAATTTTTTAAATATAGGGTTTGGTTTTGGGCAGAAAAAGACAAAAAGGTAAGATTCGGGGAAACCAAAGAAATCAAGCTTCAGAATTAAAGGGGCTTCCGTCGAAGTTTTTAAAAGCGGAATTGCATGCACGTGCACTGGTAAATTCAGGTAAAATTGAAGAGGCCATTTTTTTTCTTCGGGAACAATGTCAGCGAGAAAATTCAGCCCCAATTTTACAATCTATTTTGGGGTTTCTCGAAATCCAATCCGGATTAAGCCAAATTGGTTTAGAACGGTCCAAAAATGCTGCTGAAAGGGCGCCAAATAATTTTAGAGTTCTAACAAACCACGGGTCTGTTTTATTAACCCAAGGATATGCCAGCGAGGCTGTCCATTATTTTGAAAGAGCCATAAAAAAAAATCCAAAACTGAAGGAAACATACTTAAAACTTGCCAATGCTTATATGGTCGGGGAACTTTTTGACCAAGCAAAGCTGTTACTACAAAATTACAATGAAAAACATCCGAAAGATGTAAATGGGCTCATCCTCCTTGTTGAAACGCTTAATAGAGGACAAAATTTTGATGAAGCAAAAAGGGTTTGCTTTCAACTAATCAAACAAGATCCCTCCAAAGAAATAAGCCATTTTATTTTTGTGGATCTATTAATTTCTGAAGGAGAAATAAAAACAGCTGAAAACTACATTCAGAAACTAAAAATTTCCCATCCAAACATATACAATAAAAGACTAAGACTTACCCAAGCAAAAATTTTGTATATGAGGAAAAACTATGATTTGTCCATAAGTTTTTTGCAGGAAATGTTGTTAGCTCAACCGGGTTCGCAGACTGTCGCCAAACAATGGCGATCCTTAATGTTGGCCGCAGGTTATTTTAAAAAGGGTTGGCAAGCCTTTTTTGAAGAGCCAAGCCGTTTAGCGAAAATAAAAGAGTTGCCCCACCGCGTATGGCAAGGAGAAAAAAGTGATACACGAACCCTCCTTATTCGTGGAGCGGAAGGAATCGGCGAGCAATTAATGTATAGCCAACTTCTTCCCCTGGCCCAA
>JAYZBC010000067.1:0-8524 GCA_036339375.1 Pseudomonadota bacterium
TTTAATTCTTTACTAGCTTCATTTTTGGTTTGCAGGACTGACCCTATAACCTGTGGAGAATCTCCTTTTGAGGGTTGACAGCATGCCTCAAGGCGGACGCCATTGGGATCCATAAAATAAATAGAGACAAGACCCGGTAGAATATCCACTGGCCCGTCGTATTTTACTTGAGCAATATCCAAACGTTCTTGAAGATCCTTCATTTGAGTTGGGGTGACGGCAAAGGCACAATGTTGCATTCCCCCAATTGTATCCCGGTCAGATTTGGGTTTTTTATCTTTTGGTATTTCAAAAAAGGCTAGTAGACTATCATTTCCCATGTCAAAAAAGTAATGGCGTACTTCTTCGTATGGGGGGTTACCACGGTTCTTGGGCCCTTTACCTACACCTGGTGGTACTTTCATAGCGTGGACAAGAGGCATACCCACAACGTTGACATAAAATTCAGTTGTTAACTTCATATCTTCTGTAGTTAAGGCTAGATGATGTACACCGCGCGTGGAGAGAGTCTTTGTATTTGCTAAGTTTGTTGATTTTTTATTATTTGTGGACACAATTTTCTTCCCCTCGCCATTTTAAAAAATGGAATTCTTTTTCACAAAAATTGTTTAAATTTCCCTTTTTCCATTTAGTTTATTAAATACTTTATGTTCCAAAACCTTTTATCTCTATTTTTCAGAAATCACAGCTTCCGCTTCTATTTCAATCATTGCACCCTTTCGGATAATTCCCGAAATTTCAATCAAAGTGCTAGCAGGCAAATTTTCACTATTAAAAAACTCGTTACGTGTTGCATGTATTTGCCCTAGGGATTGCGGAGAAATATCTGTAGTATATACACGAACACGCACAACGTTATCCATCGTAGCCCCTTCATGTTTAAGAATATTTTCAATACGCCTGAGAACCTGGCGGGTTTGTTCTGCCATTGTTTTACCAACTAGAAACCCATTGTCATCAATGGGCGTTTGACCGGAGATGTATAAAAGAGTTTCTTTTCCCATAGAAACGCGAACCGCGTCACAAAAAGCTGCGTTAGTCCCCGTTTGCACTAATCCATCGATATTACGGGTTTTCGTTTTTGATAATTGTATTGAAGTGCGGTTCATCTGATTATTTTAAGGATAAAAAAACTAAAAAGAGTTTAAAACAAGTTCATGATATTAAAAAGATTTTATCATGATTTTATAACTAAAAGTCAAAATATCTAATTAAAAATTTCAGGAGATAGAGGATGAAACTACGAATTCTTACAGAAATGGATGTTCGTAAAGTCATCGATATGAAAAAAGCTATAGAAATACAGAAAAATGCCTTTGCGCTCCTTTCTAAAACTTCAGAAAATTTAAAATTAAGAAGTTTTGTGCATTCCATGGATCCTCCTGGCATCGCTATTTTTAATCCCTCTTTTCTTCAAGATGCCAAAGGTTACGGCGTAAAGGTGGTTTCTGATTTTTTTGACAATGACAAACAGGGGACTACAAGGATGTCTTCCTTAATGACATTGTTTGATGGAAATACGGGGCACCCGAAGGCAATAATGGAAGGAGGGTATCTTACCGATCTTCGTACCGGTGCAGGAACTGCGTTAGCGGCTCGTTATCTTGCCAGGGAAGAAAGCAAGACCCTCCTTGTTATTGGCGCGGGGCGGGTAGCAAGAAATCAAATCTCTGGAATTTCGAGTGTTTGTCCAATCAACAAGGTATTAATTGTCTCTCGAACGAAAAAAAGAATTGATGATTTAATGAATAGGTTAATCAACGTAGATGGTTGGGCTCCTGAACAAATAGTCATTGAAGAAAATATAGAAGAGGGAATCCTGAAAGCAGACATCGTCATTTCCGCAACAACGGCGAAAACACCAACCTTTCCTGGGTCTGCTTTAAAAAGAGGAACATTTATAGCTGCTGTTGGAGCAAATTTGCCTGATGCACGTGAAGTGGATAACAACACTATTCTCAAATCCAGTTGCAGGGTGATTGATAGTCGGCGTGATTGCATGGAAAATGCTGGGGATTTTTTGATTCCGATAAATAGGGGGCTGCTTGATCCCAGTTCCGTACTTGAACTTTCTGAACTGGTTTTGGACAACAAAAAAGGTCGAAAAACCCCTCAAGAAATAACCTTTTACAAATCCATTGGTGTTCCAATTCAAGATTTAGTGACTGCCCAGTATATAGAGGCACAAGCAGAAATAAAAAAAATTGGAACTGTGATAGACATAGGTGGTGAATATTTTTAAAAAATTTACTTTATAATAATTCTAGACCCCTGGATGTAAAATAATGGACCCCCCCATGGTAGATCTTGTTAACGAATTAAAAGGTAAAGTAGCCATTGTTTCGGGCAGCGCACGAAATATCGGTCGAGCCACCGCCATTGAGTTAGCTAAAGGCGGGGCATGCTTGGTTATAAATGCTCGAAAATCTATAGAATTATGCGAAGAAGTTGTTTTGGAAATAGAAAAAAAGGGAGGGGAGGCGATTGCTGTTGTCGCAGATATCAGTAATGCAAATTCCGTTAAAAAAATGGTTGAGAAAACCGTAGCCAAATTTGGCAAGGTTGACATTCTTGTTAACAACGCTGCTGTTCGTTCTAACATTCCCTTTCTTGAAATTGATCAGACGGAATGGACCCGAATAGCTGCAACATGTCTCCAAGGGACGTTGAACCTATCACGGGCCTGTATACCTCATATGATAAAGGAAGGTGGGGGTGCCATCGTATCTTTGGCAGGGCTGTCTTCCTATAAAGGTTCTCCCGGTCGTTCACACGTGATGGCAACAAAAGACGGCTTAATGGGTCTAACTCGTGGTATTGCCATAGAATTCGGAGAACACAACATAAGAGCAAACGCTGCTGTAGTGGGGCGTTTTGACACAGTGCGTAGCGCCAACGCACCACAATCTGGGTACAAGACTGAGCCAGAGATTCCTCTTGGGCGTAAAGGACACCCTCAGGACATAGCAGATCTCATAAGATTCCTCGTTGGGCCTGGCGCTTCTTACATCAGCGGACAAACTATTCATGTCAATGGGGCGGCCTATTGTCCACATTAAAATTGAAAAATTCTACATGGTTATTTGATGAAAAAGATCTGCTAATATTTTGTTTATTAACCTGGGGTTGTTGCAACAATGCTATTGGTTTCTTAGCAACACTAATACTTTATAGGAAAAATAAATGATAGATCTTTATACTTGGGGGACGCCCAACGGTCATAAAATTCACATTATGTTGGAGGAGACTGGGATTGAATACACAGTTCATCCAATTAATATCCGGGAAGGCGAACAATTTGATGAAAAATTTCTAGCTTTTAGTCCCAATAACCGCATACCGGCCATGGTTGATCGTAATGGTTTTGGCGGTAATCAAATTTCGGTATTTGAATCAGGGGCCATGCTAATTTATCTCGCTGACAAAAGTGGTCAATTTTTACCCTCTTTGAAGGAAGATCCCACTAGCCATTATGACGTGATGCAATGGCTTATGTTTCAAATGGGAGGTGTCGGCCCCATGTTTGGGCAAGCCGGGCATTTTAGGAATTACGCACGGGAACGTGCCTCTGATGAAGAATTGCAATACGGGATTGATAGATACACTAATGAAGCACACCGTTTGTACGGTGTTTTAGACAAACAACTCGCTGAAAAAGTTTTTATTGCTGGGGAATATTCAATTGCAGATATGGCCATTTGGCCCTGGTGTCGTACGCCGGATCGGCGTGGTGTTAACCCAAATGACTTTCCTAATGTTTCTCGATGGTTTGATTTAGTCGCTGCTCGGCCCGCAGTTGTACGAGCCGTTCAAGTTCTTGAATCGGAATCCACTCGTCCAACCACTCATGATGACAAGTCCTGGTCGATTATGTTTGGAGATAGACAATTTGGAAAAGCTTAGTTTTTCTTTAATATAATGTTCAAATGACAAAAGAATATCTAAATTTAAAGAACATTAGTTAATTTTACTTATCGGAGATTTGGGAATGAAAATATTAGATCTTTCTCATATGATGAACCTCCATACTCCGGGCTGGGTAGGGTATGCAGGAAATAAGATGTATTACGCACAAAACCTACAGACCGGGGGTATTGTCGCTCAACGAATAGACACAGCTATGCATGTAGGAACTCACATTGATGGCGCTATGCATGCTTCAGATGTTAAGGGCGATATGGGGTCTTATTCACTGGATTTTTTAGTTGGTCCAGGTGTAGTTGTTGATATTTCTGATAAAGTTAGTGATTGGGATATTATCACACCTCAAATGTTAGAAGCCGCTCCCGTGGAAATACACGAAGGGGATATTTTAATCATTCATACAGGTTTTCATCGATACTATGAGGGACGACCCCAACAAGATCTAGAAAGATACTTTTGTTTGCACCCTGGCGGTGGTCGAGCCCTTATAGAGTGGATGCTTAAGAAAAAAATTAAGTGGTTTGGGGTGGATTGTGGATCAGGCGATCACGCAATGAATACTTCCATAAGAAAAATGCGCCCAGATCTTTGTAAACGTTTCGAGAAAAAAATTGGCATGACTTGTGAAGAGTACTTTGGAGAATATGAGTACACCCACAAACTATCTGGGCGAAAAGCAAAATCGGATATTTTCATGTTTCATAGTTGGGCATTTAATGAAGGACTTATTCATGCAGAAAATGTAGGCGGCGACATAGAACTTGCCCTAAATCAGCGTTTTATTATAGGGGCCTTTCCCTGGCGTTTTGACGGTTTAGAGGCATGCCCTTGCCGAATCATTTGTTTTTCTGATGTTGGAAATTCAGTGGAAACAATTGGACAAGTGGCTAAAGCTCTCAAAAACCTTTAAATCAAAAATTTTTATTTTGAAAATTAATTGGGTAACAAAAAGCCAAAACTGTGTTCACTTGAAAGGGGTTCTGCATGCGTTATCAAAAAGTTGGTCTCCAAGTTTTTGACCAATCAAGGGCAACACCAGGATATACCCTGATTTCTCGTTTAAGAGGCTGTAGTGCCTATTTACTGGGCTTGGATGGAAAGATTGTCCACGAATGGACGCTACCATTTCCGCCTGGAGACATCGTTCAACTTTTGCCAAATGGGAATCTGCTTGTTGCTTTAGATCCAGAGGACGATGACCCCATTAATGGAGAACTCAATTCCCGTTTTAAAGGGGGTAACGGCCCTCCGTTACGGGGCGGGCGCGGTGGCCTTATTCAAGAGTATGATTGGGATGGAAAACTAATTTGGGAATACAAAAATTTGGAACAACACCACGATGTTAGACGCCTTCCTAACGGAAATACACTTTATATTGGTTGGGAAATTTTGCCAAAAGAGGCAGTAAACCGTGTAAGGGGGGGTATACCCAATACAGAGCATAATGGCAATATTTATGGTGACTACTTACACGAAGTAACACCAGACGGAAAAGTCAAATGGGAATGGCACGCCCATTTAGATATGGAAATTGAAAAATATCCTATTTGTTCGGTTTGTAACAGAAACGAATTCGCTCATGCCAACACTTGTTTTCCAATGGATGATGGGAATGTGATGGTTAGTTTCAGGAGGATTAATTTAATTGCCGTCATTGATTATAAAACCAAGAAATTCAAGTGGGAACGACGAGACGATAGTTGGGGGCACCAGCATGATTGTCAAATACTTGAAAATGGAAACATCATAGTTTTTGCAAATGGAATTCATTGGTCTTCTGGACAAGCGGCATCCCGTATTGTTGAATTTGAACCTTTAACAGGGAATTTAATTTGGGAATATCAAGGTTCTCCACCTTTTACTTTTTTCAGTCCTCATATCAGTGGTATGCAAAGACTCTCTTCAGGGAACACATTAATTTGTGAGGGACAGTGGGGCCGGGTGTTTGAGGTTACGAAGGACAGCGAAATTGTTTGGGAATATATTTCCCCTTTCTTTGATCCATCACCGGGGGGAGGTTTGGCGAATATGATGTTTCGTGCATACCGTTATCCGGAGGATTCCCCGGAAATTGGGGGACGTCTCAGGACAGGTTTTTAATTTTGGATTTAGGAACTAGATTATGACAAAACAATTAGATGCAAAGTTTCATGTTGGCCAAGTGGTTAAACATAATAAATTCAGGTATCGAGGGGTAGTATTTGATGTTGACCCTGAGTTCTCTGATAGTGATGAATGGTACGAAATGATGGCAAAAAGTTGCCCTCCCAAAGACAAACCCTGGTATCATGTTCTGGTTGATGGTGCCGAACATACAACCTACGTAGCGGAACGCCATTTAGAAGCGGATCAGACTGGAAAACCAATTTTTCATCCACTTATTGATGCTTTGTTTGGTGAATTTGAAGATGGACGTTATGAAACTGGTTTATTAAGCAATTAACTTTGACTTTGGTTAGAACTTCAACCAATTCGTCCAATTAAGGAAATTTTCGGTATAAGAATGAGAGCCCCTGAATGACTACCCAGGGGCTCTGATAGTTTGTTAATCCTTATTTTCTACAAATGATCTTTTTTGCTCTCGACTTATGACCGTAATAATGAAATTCGCAAGTCATTCCCTTCTTTATAGCTTTGCGTTTCACTTTTTTTCCGTCGATAGTAACTTTTGTCTTCTTTCCTGAAACTTTAGCTGACTTTTTCTTACCCTTATATTTTATGGTAATACTACGTCCACCCCGTTTAGTTTTGATTACTTTACCGGCATGCTTAATTATTTTTAGCTTAACTTTTTCAACGGGCCCCGTGAATTTAAAATGTTCGTTTAATGCCAATAGCTTGGCTTTTGGCGTTTTTGCTAAACCAGCAATAATTTCTTGAATTTCATCACCAGTGACTACTTCAATTTCTCTTTTTAAACGCTCAGCATCTTTAAGGAAAAGGGGATCCCTGGTCATATCAATGAAAGCTTTTTTCATGGCATCCATACGGGCCTTTGGTACGCCGGGAGCCATCGCAAAGGGTCTACCCATTAGAGGAGGAACGACCGTAAGCTTAAAGAATAACTTTACATCCTCGAGGTTTTGCCCCTTTGCCAGATTATCTTTTGTTAAAAACTCCTGAAGCATTGGAACTCCAAGCTTAGTCATGGCTGGATCAGGATGAAGTGAAACTTGAACCAGGGGTTTGATTAAACCTTTCCGAAAAAATGGGCCTGACAATTTTTCAAAAGAAGCCCAAGATTGGCAGACACCATCAAGTTCACCCCGTTCGATAGCCATATGTATTTGAGGAGTTCCAGGATAACCCCGGATTAATTTGAATTTAGCCGCCATAAGATTGTTGAAAAGGGCGGGCCACCACTCGGTTGAGTTTTTCCCCGCACCACCCATTGAAAACTGTTTTTGAAAAATTGCTTCGAAGGTTTCAGCACCAGTCCGAGTAGCCAGAGCGCAAACTCCTGCCTCTTTCGCTAAGCTACCTAGCCAATTAAGTTCAGCAGATTTAAATTTTGGTCCTTTAGCACCCAAGAGCTGTACGAGGGCTATAGATCGTTGAACACCCCCAACAATAGTCCCATCCTTGGGAGCAACATTCACCATGAAGTTTGTAGCAATAATTGAGCCCGCACCGGACTTATTTTGAACAATAAATTTTGGGTTTCCAGGAATATGTCTCCCCATGTGTCTTCCTACTAGACGGGCGTAAGTATCATACCCCCCACCAGCTCCGGATCCGACAATCATTTTGAGCCTTTTGCCCTTATAAAATTCGGCTACCTTATCGCCAGAAACAACATTGCCTGTAACGCTAAAACTCACCAATGCCACGAGGCCTGCAGAAACCAAACTCCTAAATTTCATCATTGTTTGTCTCCCTTTGTTTTTGCTGCGCATGAAGAGTTCAGCTCTTAATTTATACCCTAGCAGTCGACGCGTTGAGGTCTAGATAGAAAAGAGTAAAATTAAATTTATCAAAAAACTTTATTGACATAATGGATCACCAGGCAGTACTGGAAATTCTTCCTCAACAGTTACTCGGCGCAACATTCGCCGTTCATCGGCAGGAAAGTCTGTGCGTGCATGGTTACAGCAACGGTTGTCCCACATTATGAGATCCCCTGGTTTCCATCTGTGCTCGTAAATAAATTTTTTATTCCTTTGGTGAGCGAACAGGCTTTCTAAAAGTTTTTGGCTTTCATTCTTTGAGATATCGATTATTTCTTCTGTCATGAGTTCATTGACAAATAGAGCTGAACGTTCGGTTTCAGGGTGTTTTCTAAAAACCGGATGAGCAAAATTTAAGTGCTGTGTTTTATCGTATACGTCGTTTACCTTAATTTGACTGCTGTAATCATAAATATGAAGTGCCTTTTTACCATTTAATTTGGTAATAATTTTCTTTGGCAAAGTTTCGGCCGCTTTATAGCCATTTGAAAATAATGTATTTCCCCCTCTAGAGGGTATTTCAATGGCATAAAGCAAAGTCGCCTTTAATGGATTTTCGCAGTAAGAACGGTCTGAATGAAACATCATTTCGCCATCTGGAAGGCTACCAATTGGTTTCCCATTTTTTCTTACATTGCTGACAAGCATAAAAG
>JAYZBC010000068.1:0-32024 GCA_036339375.1 Pseudomonadota bacterium
CATGTGTTCAATTAAATTGTCTGAAATATCTACAGGATCATCAGTTAAAGTTTTTGCATAAAGGTCGGGGTGCCTTGTTCGGAACGCTATAGCGTCCTCCATTTTTTTTATTTGCTTTTCTAACTTTTGGAGGGACGGAAAGCCATAAACGTGGACATGGGTGTCAATAATCATAGCAATAAAATTCTCCCTATTAACTTAAAATCAAATCATTAGCAGTTCTGGTTAGTTTTTGTTGCCAAGGTTTGTGTTTCGGGGTTGGAAATTAGTAAAATTCGCTCCATCCTATAGTCTGATTTATGACACTAATTTGTTTTGACGACAATAGAACCAATTATTGTGGTTTCCAGGAAGGACAGCAATATGGCTATTAACATACCACGGCCCTCATTGGACCCACAATTCTACATTGACAACCGGGTCTACACCGATATTCAAACCTATAATCTAGAGATGGAAAAGATTTTCCTTAAAGCTTGGAATTTTGTTTGTCACGAAAGTGAAATTTCAAACGCCGGGGATTACTTCACGGCTACAGTAGCCGGTCAACCGATTGTCGTTTGTCGGGACCGCGAAGGCAGGATCAGGGCTTTTTATAATACGTGTCCCCACCGGGCGGTCCAGCTGGTACCTGAAGGGGTCGGAAATGTAAAAAATTTCGTATGTTTTTACCATTTATGGTCCTTTGGTTTAGATGGAAAGTTGGCTGGCTTACCCGAACGGGAAGCGTATGAGACTAGTTATAATCCCTGCGGTTTAAATAATCAGGACATTGGTTTGGTTCCGGTCCACGTTGATGTAGCGCACCGGCTGGTATTTGTTCGTATTGATGAAGAGGGAGTCGACTTAAAAGAGTTTTTAGGGGGAACTATAGATCTCTTTGCCCAACCTTTTGGAGATCCAGACTTTTGTATGAAAGTGGAAAGGGATCAGACGGTTAAGGCAAACTGGAAAATGCAACCTGAAAATTCACGCGACGGGTATCATGCACCGCTATTGCATAAACGCCTTCGTTTTGTAAGTCCTCCGAGGCCTTATCGTTGTTTAGAAAACGGTCACACTCTGCAGGAATTGGATCTTGATTATGAACGCGGTCTTCAAAATGAAACCGTAGATGATGTGCTTTCCAAGGATCCCGATTTGGTTCGAGCTTTTATGAAGTATCCGTTGCCTGGAATGTCAAAGAATCGCTCCTCTTATGTTGTGACTTTGTTTCCGGATACATTAATTTTGGTTCGATTCTCCACTGCTTTGATAGAGCGTCAGATCCCGGTTCATCCTGGAGAAACTATAATTCAGTTTCGGTCGGGGCAAAAGATTTCTGACAATGACGAAATTCTAAAAATACGTGAAAAACACTGGTATCTGTATTGGGATGAGTTTGAGGGTAATTTGCCTGAGGATGTTATGGCTTATGAAGCCCAGCAACGGGGAGTTCAGTCAATCGGAGCACGTTACAGTCTTATAGCACGAGGTGAAAATGCCCATGAGGGTATGCGTGGTGACGACAACCGAATTCGCTGGTTTTGGGAACTTTGGCGAAATTATATGGATTTACCTGAAAACGCACCACCAAAGGCAGAATTGTTACCAAATGCACCAGTCCCCTTTTTTAGAGCATCAGTATGAAAATAGGTTTCATTGGGTTGGGTCGTATGGGGAGGCCGATTTCTTTTAATCTTCTTAAAGCGGGGTTCCAGCTCTGTGTTTTCGATGTGAGTAAGGAGGCGTTAAACCCTTTAGCCGAAAAAGGTGCCGAGGTCGTAAACACCGTCAAAGAACTTGCTGAGAATTCAGAAATTGTCATTACCTGTCTGCCGGGCCCTAAAGAGGTTGAAGATGTAATGGCGGGTCAAGTTCTTCCAGCGATGGAAGTAGGAGGTATAGCAATTGACCTTAGTACCGTTGGTCCTTCAACAAGTTTAAAACATTACAAGCTATTTGCTGAAAAGAAGCTCTCTTATCTAGATGCCCCGATTAGCGGGGGCATAGAGGGAGCAGAAGGGGCTAACCTTGCGATTATGGTTGGAGGTGACCGCCTGGTTTTTGAAAAGGTTCAATTTATTTTTAAAAAAATAGGGCAGGACATTCAATATTTGGGGCAGAGCGGTAGCGGTAACGGAATGAAACTAATTATTCAGTTGAACTACATGTGCCAACTCGTTGCTTTTTTTGAGGGAATTGCTTTAGGAGATTCATTAGGTCTAAAACTGGATGATGTTTTTGAAATTCTTTCGAGATCCTCTGCACGACACCCAACCATTGAAAAAAGGTACGATAAAATACGGGCCAATGATTTGGAGCCGCGGTTTGAGCTTAGACAAATTTTTAAAGATTTGTCTCTGGCAAGGGATTTAGGAAAGGAGCATAAATTAAGTGTAGCAGCGATTGAAGGGACAATTGAAAGCTTGTCCCGTGCAATTAATTTGGGTTTTGGCGAGAAGGATGCTGTAGCCTTGAGGACAACTAATAAAAATTCAAATTAAAACTAAAAATTAGAAAACAAAAAGGGAGGACCTTGTGATTAATACAGCTTATCGAATTCTACCGATTTTTATTACGGCATTTCTGTTAACGACAACCCCGACAAAAGCCAATGAGGTTGCAAAATTTTACAAGGGTAAAACTATGACCCTTCTTCTGAGCACAGGTGTAGGTGGTGGAAATGACCTCAACGCTCGGACATTGATGAACCACATGGTGAAACATATACCGGGCAAACCCAATTACAAAGCAATCAATATGCCGGGGGCTGGGCACGTAAGGGCAACGAATTATCTTTATAATAAAGCCCCAAAAGACGGTTCCTTTATCGGAGCTTTTATTCGTTATTTCATACTCCATCAAGCACTCGGCGGTAGGGGAGTGCGGTATAATGCGAGCGAATTCACTTACCTTGGGTCGACCAGCACGAGTAACGTTACCTTCACCGCTTTTAAAAATGCAAAGAATATCAATAAATTTGAAGATTTACAGTCAAGAGAACTAATTGTTGGCGGAACCGGAGTTGGATCCGGAACCGTTCTTTTCCCGACAATATTTAACGCGCTTTTGGGTACCAAAATTAAAATCGTCCAAGGTTATAAATCGGGTAATAATATTGACCTGGCTATGGAACGCGGAGAGGTGAATGGAAGAGCGGGTAATACCTTTGATAGTATAGTGGCCATTCACCCGACATGGATCAAGGATGGTACTTTAAAAATACTTGCCCAAGTCGGTCTTAGAAAAGAGCCGGGTTATGAACACATCCCGATGATTACGCAATTTGCTAAAAATGCGGATGACCGTTCCGTTTTGAATCTTTACGCAGGTATTGTTGCCGTCGGCTCTCCAATCATCACTAATCAGGGTGTACCAAAAGCTCGTGTAAATGCTTTGGTCAATGCATTTAATACCACTATGAAAGATCCATCTTACTTGGCAGATGCGAAGAAAAAGCGCCTTTCTATAAGTCCAACCAATAGCAAAGAACTTACCAAAATTGTCAATAATATCCTGAATGCACCTGCGAGTGTTCTTAAAAAAGCTAAAACTGCTGGGCTCCGGCGTGGGTTGATTAAATGTAAGACGTTTACATCAGCAAAATTTTGTAAGTCCAAGAAAAAAAGGAAAAAGAAAAAGAAGTAAATCAGATAGGACACTAGCCATAGTGTTTGGTTTTTAAAAATACTAAGCCCCACTAAGATCATTTTTAGTGGGGCTTAGATTTTGATTTATGTGTCTGATTAATCTAATACAAAAATCGGTTTTGTCACGGTGCTGTTTCTGTGCTTGAAGATCAGTT
Organism: Pseudomonadota bacterium; assembly: GCA_036339375.1. Classification (GTDB taxonomy): domain Bacteria; phylum Pseudomonadota; class Alphaproteobacteria; order MPNO01; family UBA2964; genus JAYZBC01. The sequence continues at coordinate 3,788 of JAYZBC010000068.1, forward strand.
CCTAGGGGTGCCTGACGTAAATTTGTGGGCTTTTATGGGGCTGGTTCTTGCAGCATTTTCGACCTCAGTGGTTGCTATTATTACAGGAACTGCTGGAGGCCTGCTCCTTCTGGGAATAATGACTTTTTTCTTTCCCCCATCTGTACTGGTACCTCTGCACACCGCAATTATGCTTTTGATCGCGTTGCATGTAATTTTTTTGTTCTGGCGTCATATTTTACGGACAACAATTTTACCATTTTTTGGGGGTTCAATTCTAGGGGCTACATTGGGTGCACAAATTTTTGTTGCACTGCCAGCGGCAATTTTACAGGGAATTATTGGCATCTTTATACTTATCGTAACTTGGATCCCTAAAATTGCGCGGACGGGGGGAGAAAGGAAAAGATTTGCAATCATCGGTTTTGGAATAACATTTTTAGGAATGTTTGTAAGTGCCACTGGTACTTTGCTAGCTCCTTTTGTGGCGAGTGCTGCACCTGACCGCAGAAATCACGTGGGGACAATGGGGGTTTTAATGACTTTTAGCCACATCGCAAAAATCACTGCCTTTGGTTTTTTGGGAATTGCTTTACATGCTTACATTCCTCTTATTGCCATGATGGTTGGCGGCGCTGCTTTTGGAAATTGGCTGGGCCGGAAGATTTTGGACAGAATGCCTGAACAAATGTTTCGAAGAGTATTTCAGATTCTTCTCACGGTCCTCGGTTTGCGTTTGTTATGGATCGGGGTCGAAGGTGCCTGGCCTTTATGAAGTACTTTGGATTTACATCGATTTGAAACAATTTAAAACAGCATCACGTGAAATCTTCGCTACATTTTCATCATAGCCATCTTTACCGGGTGTAGAGAAATTGTGTACGCACCCTTTATGAACCGCAATTTCTGCGTTTTCAAACCCTGAATAAGCCCCTTTGATAGCATTGACCTCATCCATCGGGACGGATTTATCGATATCGCCAAAATGATAACTCACTGGGCAATTAATTTTAGGGGTCTCATCTAGGTGCAGCCCAATTTTGGTGCCGTGAAAGGCTCCCGCAGCATTTATATTTAGTCTGGCAGCACTTAAATGGGCATACCGTCCACCAAAACAAAAGCCCAAAACCGCGATTTTTCCATTGCATTCTGGTAATGACTTTAAATCCTTTATTATGTCCTCAATATCGAGCATGCCTTGTTCAGCATCGAACGCTGCATAACGTGATTGTGCTATTTCTCGATTATCTGTAGGGCCGGGGTGAACTCGCCAAAAAATGTCTGGCATGGAGACTATAAATCCATCTTTGGCCCATTCATCGGCCATATTTTTCATAGTTTGATCAGCGCCAAAAATAGCAGTGATCCAAACGATCCCTGAATATTGTTTATCGTCTTCTGGTTGCGTTAAATAGCCATCAAAAGTTTCATTGTCACGTGTTGTGTATTTTATATTTTTACTTGGCATGTCCTGCTAACCTTCCCTGGCACATTATTTAAATGCTGTGTTGAAATTATAAAATAACAAATAGCGCTCATGTATTAAAGATTTTGCTAATTGTACGTGCCAAAGAAAATAAATTGGCATCCTCATTAACAAAACCTATTAACTGCAGGCCTAACGGCAATTCTTCATCTTTCAAAACTGGAAGGGTTATTGCAGGGACGCCTAAGAGCGAGGTTGGGACCGTGAAATTAGGATCGCCGGTCCAGTCTAAGCCGACAGGAGCTGCGGCTGGGGCGGAAAGGGTTATACAGAGATCACCTTCATTTTTTAGTTGAGCGTAAAGGGTTCTTGCATCACTTCGCTGCGAAAGGAGCTTCTCATACTGTGCCTGATCCAAGTCGTTGGCTTGGGCAAGACGTTCATGAGCGCTGGGGCTGAGTTTTTCAGGGTTCAAATCAGAGGCATAGGTGTTTAAAGGCCAACGACCCTCCCAGGCGTTTATGCTACGCGAGATTAGGTTTGCATTCTCAATTTCTTTTTCAACAGAGTTAACGACCTTGTGGCTGTTTCGGTCGATAAGCTCAAAATTCGAGTCGGCAAGTTTATTGCGGACAAACCCCATTTGGCTTTTGGCTTCATCACTGGCAGACTTCCATCCGGCGGTTTCGAGGATTACAATTTTTTGAGGTGTTTTTTCCTCTGGCAGGTTAGATGGCCCCAACAACCCCGGATACCCCGGGTCTCCGCCAATTTTTTCAGACATAGTCCTTGCCATCAGCCACGTGTCGGTTAGGTTTGCGGCTATAACGCCCGTACAACTCTGACTAAAATTATCAAAACTGCCGCCGCGGTTAATACCCCCTACACTGGGTTTAAAACCATAAGCTCCGCAATAACTAGCGGGTCGAATTGTAGAGCCAATTACCTGTGAGGCAGTCGCACCGGGTATCATGCCGCTTCCTACGGCAGCGGCGGATCCGCTACTAGAGCCGCCTGGTGTTCGGTCTAAATCGCAAGGGTTACGTGTTCCTCGAGGTTGGGTGGCGGCAAATTCAGTTGTCACTGTCTTCCCGAGAATGACGGCGCCTGCCTCGCGAAGCGCTGAAACTGCGGCACAGTCACGACCCATTTGCCAGTTTTGGAAGAGTGGGGATCCTTGTTCTGTAACCATGTCAGCCGTTTCCATGATGTCTTTTACTCCCACTGGCATACCATCAATCAATGAAAGGGGCGTGCCGGTTTTCCAGCGTTGAGTAGAATGATCGGCTGCTTTTCGGGCACCGTTAAAATTTGTTGTGACGAAAGCACCAATTGTTTCTTCATGCTCTTCAATTACATGAATGCAACGCTCTAAATATTCACGTGGTGTATCCGAACCACTCCTGAAAGCCGGTGTAAGAATTGAAAAAGGATTTAAAGTTGGATTTGTTTTTTTGGCCATTTTGTTTCCTGTAGTTTGGTTCTTCTGTTTCTAACCGCATAATTCGAGAGTGCCGTCAGCAAACAATTCTTCGACTGAAAATTTTTCAGGAGTAATTAGTTGGTCAAACGCAGTTTGATTGAGTGCTTCAAGGGCTTTCCGATTGGGCTGTATGCCGTAGGGAAATGGGTCGCTCCCAAGACCCTCCTCAAGTTCTATTGTTAACCTGTCCTCATCTGATTTAATGTTATTTCGGTTTATACTAGAAAGATATGCCTCCTTAGAATTTTTGAGTGCCTCAAATAAAGTTTTCCCTAAATGTGGAATTTTTTCAAGCAACTCATCCTTTACAACGACTGTATGGTTTACGGGGTATATCCCGGTTTTTTTGTAGGATAAAAACCCTGCTTCCTTTGCATTTGTAATAACCTGTTTAACATCGGGAATGGATTTTGGCAGAGCGCCAACACCGGCAACTATCTTGCCAGTGGAAAAAAGCTCGGCAATGCTTTGCCCCTTAAAATTGTAATCTACAAAGGGTGGTGCTTCGAATTCCGAAACATGTTCATCGTCGGTAGCTGCCCATTGAATTTTTTTTAAGTCCACCCCGTACTCATTGCTTAGCACACCCCTTGCCCACACACCTGTTGTTACGGTGTATCCACGAATAACACCAACTTTTTTACCCTCTAAATCCTTTGGATGATTAATGCCCGCCTGGGTATGAACAAAAATCGCAGAATGGTGAAAATTTCGTGTTAAAAACACAGGAATTGCTGTGAACTTTTTCCCGTAGGACTTGGCTACGAGGTAAGTGGTAATTGGCATTTCACAAATATCAAAAGCGAGTTCACGTACCATTTGCCTTGCCGCAACAAGAATGTTGTCAAAGGCTGGAAATTCAATTTTTAATTCTGGTTCCAGAGAATTTTGAGTCTTCAATTGTCGCATTAAACCGTAATCACGGGTTGGCATTGAAAGTGTTGGCATTCCAATTTTTCCTGTTGATTAGTTTGTTTTCTTTTGTTTACTTTAAAAGGTCACTTTCTTTAAAAAAAGATAATTTGTTTAATCATGTATGGACAACCGTAATTCCCTTTAGATAATACACACAACAAGGTTATTATATAAAACTGGGGAAGAAAGTCATGGGTACCATAAATGCATATGATGGTGATGGGCACGTAGAAGAGTGGGAAGAAACATTTTCTAACAAATACCTTGAAACAAAATTTCGAGATCGCCGTCCAAAAGTCATTGAAACCGGTGAGTACGAACACGATTACAAGTGGCTAATTGACGATGAAACTTTCAGGATTGGGGGCTCTCCTTCCAGTAAGGACGGGATCGTTTCTACTGAATATGTGAAAATGGCTAAATGGCGCGGTCCTCATGAGAGCGGGGAATTTCATTCTGCTAAGGATCGCCTCGCTGTTATGGATGCAGAAGACACATGGATCTCAGTTAATTATCCTACACTTTTTCTGCAATGGCCAATTGCAAAGGATCCTAAACTTAACCAGGCTTTAACGCGTGCTTATAATAATTGGGTTGCCGACATTTCTAACCAGGCACCGGAACGTTTAAAATGGGTAACTGTAGTAGATGCATTTGATCCACAAGAGGCCGCACGGGAAATGGTTCGTACGAAGGCTATGGGTTCTTTGGGTGTAATGGTTTTAGGAGAGTATAACGAAAAGGGTCTTGACCATGAAGATTTTGCCCCTTTATGGGAAACTGCCCAAGATATTGGCATGCCAATTAATGTTCACCCTGGTACAGGGGCGTTGGCGGCATGGGAGGCATTCCCCAGTGTTGCCCATGACCAGTTCTTAATGTCAGTTGTTCGAGGATTTAAAACGATTTGCAGCTCAGGTTTGTTGGACAGATATCCTGGTGTAAATGTATCCTTTCTTGAAACGGGTTGTACCTGGGTCGATTTTGCAATTGAGGTAATGGATTTTCGGTTGGATAACATTCGACACAGAATTCAGCTTGATGCGCTTAGGGCCGAACACAAACCAATAATCGAACGTGGGCTCCCGAAAATGACGCCAATGGAATATATTAAAGCTGGCCGGATTTTTATTGGATTTGAAGTGGATGACGATCTTTTGCCTTATATGGTTAACAAATATGGAACGGATTGTTGGGTTTATGCCAGTGATATACCCCACGCCCACCGGAAGCCGGATTCTCCAAAGTTTGTTTTAAATCGTACGGATCTTTCTGATACCGCAAAAGAAAAAATTTTGTGGCACGGTACTGCTCGTTTATACGGCTTAGATTTGCCAGAAAGTAAAAATGCGGCAGCTTAATTTAAGATAGGTGGTTGAATAAAATAGTAGATAAGGAAAAATTGTCATGCCATTTTTTAAGTCTCATCCGGCAGATGCTAATCCGGGTACCATTTTTTCAGCCTATCCAGAAATATACAGCCATTGGGCTCGTATGGGGCAAGAATTGATAAACGGGTCCTCACCCTTATCAACAGCAGAGCGTGAAATGTTACAGGCATATGTCGCGGGCGTGGCGAAGTGCAATTTTGCTTTAATTGCACATGCGGAAGTAGCTTACGCAATGGGTATTAAAGAAGGATTGATCGATAAACTGCTTTCAGACCTTTCTTCTGCACCAGTAGATAAAAAATTTAAGCCATTACTGGCCTTTGCCGGGAAACTTATGGCAATGTCCAGTGAAATGACCCAAGAAGATGCGGATGAAGTGTTTAATGCAGGTTGGGATGAAAAAGCACTCCACGACACCATTGCTATTACTGCGAGAATGAGCTTTATGTGTCGAATTAACGAGGGTTGTGGCTTCACACCTTATAGCCGTGACAAAGCAAAAAAACGCGCCCAAGATCGCCTGAACCAAGGTTACATCAATCTATACCCTTCCTTGGCTGGGGACAAAAATTAGTCCCAGCATTAGGGAACACAGGCCGGTGCACGGCGATGTTTCGTTGCCTGTTCGTAGGCGTAAGCCAATTGAATCATTTTGGCATCATCAAACGGACGACCCAGGAAGGTAATGCCACCCGGTAACTTCTCTTTGGTAAAGCCGGCAGGGACGACTACCGAAGGAACAAAGATCAGAAAAGTGTTTATATGTGGCGCGCCCCATTGGTCAATCCAAGGGGGGTTAATTCCGTCTTTGATTAAGGTTGGTTGGTGTTCCACGGCTTTATGAACGATGGCATCTAATTTATGATCAGCCATAACCGCCAAAAAACGGGTCATAAGTAAATCACGTGCTCTTAGGTATTCACCGTATTGTTCCGGTGTGTCTGAGGTTCCCCAACGCTGTTGAACACCATGGGAGGTTTGTGAAAACGTTGGGGACTCTAAAATTTCTTCCCGGGTCGCATACGGGCAATTCGCACTACCAGAAGCATATAGTAGGAAGGATTGCTCCTCATCCTCCAAATTTCTAGCACGTTTCCCAAGAAGTTCCTTCATTTCGGCAATTTCAATTGGGTCGATAATTTTGGCTCCCGCACTTTTCAGGTCCCCAACTGCACTATTAAAAAGGCTGTCGATCTGCGCAAAATCATCTGAATCAGGCTCAGCGCGGTGACCGAATGATTCTCGGATTATGCCAATTCGGGCGCCTTCAAGGGCATGGGAATTAAGAGTTTCTGAATAGCTTTTCGGAGCTTGTCCCACACCATGGGCAGTAATGGGGTCCGTAGGATCATAGCCAACCATGCAATCTAGCAATTTTGCCAAATCGGTAACGCTCCGTGACATGGGGCCAAGTGAGCCATTTATCATTGGCCATCCCGCGTAAACGCCGCCACGACTGACGAGGCCAGCGGTCGGTCGCATTCCTACGACACCATTCCAGATAGAAGGTCGACGGATCGAGGCAAATCCTTCCTGACCAATAGCGACAGTGGCAAAATTTGCAGATACTGCAGCGCCTGAACCACCCGAAGAGCCACCCGCGGTGCGCTCTAGATCATATACATTTTTTGTTGATCCGAATAAAGAGCCGTGTGTATCACCGGCTCCCATTTCACCTAATGTAGCTTTTGCGATGAAAATGGCTCCGGCTTCTTTGAGTTTTTTTGCGACGAAACAATCGCGATCGGGCATGTGATCTTTAAACAAAAGTGATCCCATTGTTGTCGGCATTTCGCTTACATCAGCCTGATCCTTCATGATTATTGGAATACCATGAAGGGGACCAACAAAAGAACTGGCAGCATCGAGACGGTCCGCCTCATCAAGGGCTCGGGGATTAACGGTAATGATTGAGTTAATTTTTGGCCCGCTTTGGTCATACGACTCAATTCGGTCCAAATAAAGTTGAACAAGGTCACGTACCGTTAACACGCCGTTTTTGTAGGCTTGTTGAATTGCGGCTATTGTGGTGTCTATAATTTCGAAATTATTTGAAGGCATTTTTAACTCCCTGTTATCCCAGTATGAGCATTCTCTCGATTATAAAAATTAAAATTTTGAGCGTTCTTTTTCCAATTGACGAAGGGCTCCTCGTTGAATCTTTCCGGTGGCGGTGTGGGGTAGTTCATTCACAAACTCAACTTTCCTAGGGTATTTAAAAGCGGAAATCTGGCTTTTTACAAAATCTTGTAGCTGTTTTACTAAATTGTTACTGGCTTTAGACTTGTCTCGGAGTTCTATAAACGCTTTTACAACCTCTCCACGGTCAGAGTCGGGGCTACCTACCACTGCTACCTCTCTAACATCCTTGTGTTCTAATAATACAGCTTCCACTTCTAAACCAGAGACATTATAACCGCTTGTCATAATCATATCATCTGTCCGAGCTTCAAAAGTAAAATACCCGTCTTTGTCACGAGTGCACAGGTCACCCGATAAATTCCATCCATCGTTTATGTAAGCTTTTTGTCTTTCGATATCATCGAGGTATCGACACCCGTTGGGTCCTTTTACAATCATTTGTCCTACTTCTCCTGGAGCGGTGTCGTTAAAATTTTTGTCCACTACTCTGATCTGAAATCCTGGTACCGCTTTACCAATATAGCCGGGGCGAATGTCTTTATCTGACGCGGAAATGAATATATGTAGGAGCTCGGAAATACCAAGGCCGTTGATAATACGTACGCCCGTTTTTTCCGCCCATTCATTAAAAACTGCCGGAGCCAAAGGTTCTCCACCGGCTATGCAGACTCTGAGAGTCGTGGTGTCATAATGATCGAGGAAATCGAGCATTAGCTTATATCCGGATGGTGTTGAAAAACAAACGGTTGCCTTATATTTTTCGATAGTTTGAAGCAAAATTTCCGGCGTCGCGCGTTCGACGAGGACTGTTGATGCTCCGAAACGCATGGTATCTGTCATATAAGCACAGAGACCGTAAAGAAAGGCAATTTGAGGACTCCCGCAAACGATGTCATCTGGACGGATCTTTACAACGTAGCGAACAAAAGTATCGGCAACCGCCAAAATATCGCGGTGAAAATGAATTGTTCCTTTTGGAGTACCTGTAGAACCAGAAGTGAACCCTATAATACACGGATCGGTTGCCAGGGTGTTTTCGTTAGTAAAAGAACTTGATTTGGAGATCATTTTGTTTTCTAGGGCATTTTCATCATCTCCTCCAAAATAAATTATTTCTCGCAAAGTTTTGGACTGGGATTTAGCATTTTCGATGTCAGTGGAAAGATCGATTTGTGCAATAGCCAAGTTTACCTTGGCCTTGTTGATCATATAAATAAGTTCCCTTTCCCGAAGGACAGGCATAGTGGCGATAGCAATTCCTCCAGCTTTAAGAACAGCAAACCAAGACGCTACCAACATGGGATGGTTAGCTGAGCGAAGGAGGACCCTTTCTCCAGAAATCAGACGGCAGTTCTCTTTTAATATAAGGGCAATTTGGTTTGCCCGTTGGAGTAGGTCCCCATAGGTCCATATTTGTTCATCAAAATATAACACTGGCTTTTCGCCCAAACCATTTTCCACCATTTTGTCGAGTAATTCAGTTGCGACATTCATTCGGTTGGGGTAAGCAGCAAGTTCAGGCAAAACAGAATAATCCATTTCTGGCCATAAACCCTTTGGTGGCATTTTATCATGTAAAAAGGTGTCGATATGTGAGGTAGACATGAAATTTTCTTTCTTAAAGCCGGTCTAACAATTTTAATAAACCCAACATTACAATAATGTCAAAATGAGTTGGAGGGGACTCCATCGAGTGATAGTTTCTCAGCCAACGTAATTGAAGGTAAACATGAACCCACTTATCGAGCTTGAGTTGATCCGTGAATCCCTGATCGCAGTGGTCAACGAAATGCGTGCCAATATAATTCATTCCTCCTACGCCGCAATAATTTACGAGGGACACGATTTTTCGTGTGCCCTGATGTCCTCAGATGGCAGGCAAATTGCACAAGGCTTGGCTGATCACCCCATACACATTTTTGCTGTTCCTTATTCTACTCGGGAAGTCGTTAAGGCTTTTAAAGACGATATACATGAAGGAGATTTATTTCTCCATAATGATCCATATACGGGCGGAACCCATCTTAATGATGTTTTACTCTTGCACCCGGTTTTTCATGAGGAAAAGCTTTCTTTATTTGCTGCTATCCGGTGTCATTGGAATGATGTGGGAGGAATGACCCCTGGGTCATTATCGGGAAGGGTAAAAGAAATTTATCAAGAAGGAATAAGAATTACGCCAACTCGAATTTGTAATAAAGGCGTAATGAACCAGGGTATAATTGACCTTTTATTCAATAATATGCGGGGGCCTGAGGAACGCATGGGCGATTTTAATGCGATGCTTGGCACAGGTCGCAAGGCATCGGAACATTTGCAGAGGCTTTTTAAAAGATTTAGAGGCGATAATCTAATCCAGGGAATAGAATCTTTAATAGAACGGTCGGAAAAACAAATGCGCGCGCGTATAAAAAATTGCCCCGATGGTGATTACTTTGCTGAGGGTTATGTTGAAAGCGATGGGTCTAATCCAGAACCACTGGTTGTACGGTTAAAATTGACGATAGAAGGGGACTGTATAATAGCGGATTTTACAGGAACATCTTCTCAAACAAACGGTCCGACAAATTGTGGTCCAGCGATGGCATTAAATGCAGTCGGGACAATTGTGAAGGCATTTTTGGATCCCAAAACACCTATAAATCATGGGTCCTTTAACCCAATCAATGTAATTGCACCTGAAAAAACCTTTATCAATGCGCGTGAAACCGCTCCTTGTGGCGGTATGGCGGAGGTAAAATTTTTAATTGATTCTGTAGTAGCGGCTGCGATGGGGCAGGTTGTCCCGGATATGATGGTTGGGGATTTAAAGGGTGGGGCCAATCACATTCATATTGCTGGTCCGCGTAAAGACGGGAGTACATATATACACTACGAATGGCCAGCCGGTGGAACCGGTGCTTCCAAAAGTACTGATGGAAGCAATGCAGTAAGGAGTTATAACGAGGGTGACTTTAACTCAATTCAATCGGTGGAAACTGTAGAATCACAATACCCATTGCGGGTTGAGCGTTGTGAAATTCGTACTGGTGCATGCGGGGATGGGACTCACCGAGGCGGTTTTGGTTTGAGGCGAGATATATTAATCCTTGAAAACACAGCATCACTATCCGTACTTTCAGAAAAAAATGTAATTCCACCTTATGGTGTTGCTGGTGGTAGTAATGGTGCTGCTAATCGATTTGTAGTTTTAAGGGAGGGCAATGAAATTCAGCCCTCTAATGTTCCAGGGAAGGTGTCAGGATTTACCCTTCAGTCGGGCGACGTTGTCAGAGAAGAGACCGCAGGCGGTGGGGGTTTTGGTGATCCTTTAAGCAGAGAAACCACGTTGATAGAAGAAGATGTTCGACAAGAGCTTTTAACAAAGGAACAGGCAGAAATTCGTTATGGCGTGGTGTTTAATCAAAAGGGAGTGGATGTTTCGGGAACCCGGAGAAAACGGGAGAAACTTGCTAAGAACAGGGTTCTTCTGGAGGTGGAAGCGGCTAATCAGGACGACCTCCTTGGGAGCCGTAGGTACTTTACTATTTCCAAAAACTATACTGATATTTTGCAAATTTCGAATGGAGACTTATTAGAATTGCGTAATCAATTTACTGTTCCTTTAAGAGGATGGGCAAGAGTCGGAAGAGGGGAAGCAAAAGGTATCACCCTTGGCCCAGATGCGATGAACATTTTGCAGGTCTCTCCGGGTGATGAATTGGAAATCAGGTTGGTTCAATCTTTTCCGGAAGGCGTTAAGTAAATATGGCAACACAACGATATTTAATAGGTGTGGATGTAGGAGGGACCTTCACTGATATCCTGTGTATGGATACTCACACGCAGGCTCTTCGCTCTGCTAAGACACCATCTTTGCCGGGAAAACAATGGGAGGGGGTCCTAACTGCACTTTCAGAACTCGGGATTAATACAAAAGAAATTGATGCCTTTGTTCATGGAACTACGATTGCAACCAATGCGTTACTTGAACGAAAGGGCGCAAAAACGGCTTTGATTACAACTGAGGGTTTCAGGGATACCCTAGAGATTGGGCGTACCCGAAGACTTATTGGAGGCCTCTTTGACATTAAATTTGTTCGGCCAAAACCACTGGTAGATCGGACCTTAAGAATTGAATTACCTGAACGTACAACAGCGAATGGTGAGATAATTTCTGATATTTCAACGTATGATTATAGACCACTCGCAGATTTCTTAAAATCTGAAGGAGTTGAAACAGTCGCCATTGCCTTTGTTAATGCCTATGTTAATGATCAATCCGAACGCACAGCTAGTGAAGCTTTGCAGAAAAAATTGAGAAATGTTCCGGTTTGTTATTCGACTCAAATAGTAGCCGAAAGGGGTGAGTTTCACCGTTTTTCCACTTGTGTGCTCAACGCTTATTTAACGCCAGTATTGGTATCCTACCTGAATACTTTGATCCAGGAGCTGGATGGAAGTGGAGTGAAAGCTCCTGTCAATATTATGGGTTCTAATGGTGGTGCAATGACGTTGAATCAGGCTGGAAAATTTGCTGCGGGAACTTTTTTGTCTGGGCCTGTAGGGGGAGTTGGTGGAGCGGTAAGGGTGTGTGAAATGGTTAAGGTGGAAGATTGTATCACTTTTGATATGGGCGGTACCTCTACCGACGTTTCTTTAATTTATAAAGGGACACCGCGAATTTCGCATGATAACCAAATAGATGCATATCCATTGCAGGTACCTCAACTTGATATTCACACTATCGGTGCTGGTGGTGGTTCGATAGCGTGGGTTCAAGAAGATGGTACATTAGAAGTTGGACCAAAAAGTGCGGGTGCTTTGCCCGGACCGGCTTGTTACGGCCGGGGTGGTAGTGAACCAACAATTTCAGACGCCAATTTATTATTAGGGCGTTTACCCACAGAAAGGGGCCTTTCTGGTGGTTTAAAACTTGATAAAAAACTTTCACAAGAGGCTTTTTCTAAACTCGCGAAAACCCTTGAAGCAAGTCAAATTTTACCCCTAGCTGAAGGGGTCATTAAGATTGCCGTTGCAAAAATGGCAGGCGCGGTCAGGGAGGTGTCTGTTCATAGAGGTTTTGATCCGCGTGATTTTGCTTTGTTGGGTTTTGGTGGGGCCGGACCGATGCATGTGTTTTTAGTGGCAGAAGAACTTGGTGTGCCGCAAGTTATTATACCCAGGTTTCCAGGGCACCTTTCTGCATTAGGGCAGCTTTTGGCTGACCAACGTTTAGATTTTGTTCGCGCCTGGGGAGGGGAACTTAGTCTGATGGATCCCCTCGATTTAAGGACAAATGCACAAGAAATGAAGCGGGTTTCTTCTCAAACCCTCCTAGATGATGGCTTTAATATTGACAAGCAGACACACAAATTTTCGGTGGATATGCGTTATGTTGGGCAGTCGTATTCCATAAACGTTCCTCTTAATAGTGATAAACCTAATTGGAAAACTTTAAGTCAGGTATTTGCTGGTTTACATAAAAAAACGTTTGGACATGCGGATGTGAATAACGAGGCAGAAATTGTTAATATTCGGCTTGTCTCTTGTGGGATTGTAGAAAAGCCGGAACTCGATTTTGCGGATCATGGTCAGGGCAATTCCATTGTTGAAGAAAGAGACGTCTGGTTTAACGATGGATGGGTAAAATGTCCTGTTTATGATAGAAAACTGATGGCACCCGATTTTTCTATAGAAGGGCCTGCGATTATTGAGGAGGATGGGGGAACTTCTGTCATTCCTCCTGGGTGGAAAGTGGTAGTTTCGGTTTCGGGTTCCTTTGTTTGTCATAACCCCTACGGAAAAAGTTAAATGTCAGAGATACTCCCAAGTGTTCGACTGGGCATGATTTTATCTTCTGGAAACCAGACAGTTGAGCCTTACTTTAGGGCCTTTGGTCCTCCTGCAATGGGTTTTCACGCGACACGTATGAGAATGGGGTCTGGAGGACGAAAGCCACCGGGGGAAATTTTTTCTGATGTTGTCCACAGTGCAGAATTGTTACTTGAGGCGGGGGTAGATGCTATCGATCTTCAGGCAACGGGTATCATGATGGAAAGGGGCCCCGACGGTGAGCAGGAAGTTGTTAGGGCAATTGAGGAAGCAACAGGGATACCTTCTTACACAGCTACACAAGCTGTGATAACAGCACTCCGAAAACTAAACATAAAAAACCTAATTTTAATCCATCCTCTTGATGAAAAAGCTATTTCAAAGGAACAAAAATATCTTGAAGCCGTCGGTCTGAACGTTACGCGTGCTTTTGGATTAAATTCCGGCCAACAATCTGCTTCAGTTCCGCCATCCAAATGGGTATCAGAAGCTATAAAACAAGATCACGAGGAGGGCGAAGGTTTTTTTCTTAGTGGTTCATTTACTACAATGCTGGAGGCAGTTTTGCCAATTGAAAAAAAATTAGGAAAACCTGTTGTGACCAGTGTTCAAGCTGCACTTTGGATGGGAATACAATACTTAAACAAAAAAATTGGAGACAATTGGGGATATGACACACGGCCAAAGGAACTGGGCCAGCTGTTCCAGGGTTAAGTTTTTCAAGGCGTATTAGGGTAGCATAATTGCTCCGCCATTAATAGCAATCGCTTGGCCGGTAATGTAGGCAGTGTCCTTATTAAGGAGTATCATCACCATTCCAGCGATATCATCTGGATGTCCTACGCGACCAAGAGGAATATTTCCCCCGCGTTCCCGCAAATTCTCAAGAGTAACTCCGTCGGCTTCAAGCGGTTGACGTGTTTCTGAAACGCCTGGAATGATAGCATTTACTCGTATACCGAACTGGGCCCACTCTGTGGCTAATGTCTTTGTCATTGCTATAATTCCTGCCTTTGAAGCAGCGTAATGGATCCCAGAAGGTGCCCCGGCAATCGCTCGTCCCGATGCGAGATTAATTATACATCCCCGGTTTTTGCGGATCATGTTTTTTGCAAACGCCTGTGCAGTAAGGAATGACCCGGTTAAATTAACTGCAAGTGTCTGGTTCCACATTTCAAGGGGAACGTCTATTGCAGGTGAACGAGGGTGTATACCCGCATTGTTTATAATCGCAAAGACTGAACCAAAATCTTTAATTACATTTTCCGATGACCTTTTGATTGCATCCGGATTACTCATATCGGTGGAAAAGAAAATTACTTCTGATCCCAAATCTCGGCATGCCTCTGCCGCAGATTTTCCTTCGTCTTCAAGTTTATCCCAGAGTGCTAGTTTTGCCCCTTCTTTAGCTAAACGGATTGATATCGCTCGGCCAAAACCGCGCGCTGCCCCGGTCACGACAACGACATCACCCGCCTTAAATCCGTCCCGCAATATTTGGCTTCCACCATCCTCAATCGCTACATCTAGTTCCGGGGAGTTGATGTCAGTCATAATGCTTTAACCCATTAGCCGGGCTGGTGCTTCCTCCGGTGGTGTAACGTCAAAAGCATTTGCTGTACAACAAGTCATAGAGAACAAACCAACCCTAGCAACAAGCGTCACCAGTTCTTCTATGGAGAATTCACTCTCCGCAGCGGCATAGGTTTCACCACTGAGCCCTTTTTCTGCTAGTAATTCTTTGGCTAGTTGGTGAGCTAGTTTTTCACGAGAATCTGTTAGGGGTGGCGGAGTTTGGGCGTTGATAGCATCGATGACTTCTTGTTCTAAACCAATTTTTAATGATCCCCGCACTTGAACTGCCCAAGGATACTTGGCTCCCCAATGTCGTGCAATAGTAAGGACTGCTATCTGTTGTTCGCGGGAAGTTAAAGAACTTTCAGCCAGACACGCACTCAGGTCTTGGGCAATTTGCATGACCTTGGGTGTACGGATATAGGCAAAATATGGACCACCCAAAGGTCTTCCGGCTTCTTTGGCTGCATCAAAAACAGCTCCCTGTTCATCGTTCATTTCCTCTCGTGATAAAATTTTAATGCGTGTCATCGGTTTCCCCTTGTTTGATTACTTTATTTGCGGAAAATTTTTATTTACTTGGAACAACTTCGGATAATAAAGAGCCTATCTGTGGTGAATTGATTTCGATCTTGTCTCCGGGTTTAAGGAACAGGTCAGGTAGGGGCACGCCTTGGTCATCTGTTTTAGATGCATCAGCAGCTGTTCCGGCGCCGGTCCCCCCACTTAACAAATCACCAGGATAAAAAGTGAAATCACGTGATAAAAATTCTAAATATTCACCAAAAGAAAAAGCCATTTCCGACACTTTATATTTTTGTCGGAGTTCACCATTCACTAACGTTTTAATTTCGATTTCATCTGGGTTTTTTTCGTTAACAACGATGTATGGGCCAATTGAACAACTGGTATCAAAATTTTTTGCCATACCAAATCTTAGTGGGCCTCCTTCGGGTGACATCCGAATGCTCCAATCTCCAAGCAGGGTTACACCCCATATGTAACTTTCAGCATTTTCAGGGAGAATATTTTTCCCTTTTTTTCCTATAACGATAGCCAGTTCACCTTCATAGTCTAAATGTTGGGTGCGCTCAGGATATAAAATTTTTCCATTTTGGCCTAAAGATTCTCTATCTACTTTCCAAAACCCCCAAAACCCTCTGCTTCTTACGTATTCAAGAGGGCTACCTTCCATGGGCGGCCTTTCACCGCGCTCTTTTGCCCTTTCCGCCATGGCGGCAGCGTGTTCTGCAAAATTACCCCCAGCACACGCAACGCGGGCTCCAGCGGCTCTTGGAGCATGCAATTTTACCTGGCTCTCTGAAAAAATTAATTTTTGGCCTCTTAGGCCCTTTTGATCCGTTGCGCTTTCGTTAAGGTAATTTATAGCTTGTTGCGTATAATCAAGAGATTTATTCCCGGCATTAATAAAATGACCAAGTTCACTTGGCGCAAGGGCATTGGCTAAAACCTCTGCATTTTTTTCATTCTTTTGTTCTGCAAGAAATTTCGCAGTTGCAGAACAAATATCAATTACATTTTGATCTTGGATGAACCCGGTTCTTTTTTCGGAACCAAACAGGACAATTTTCACAACACACTCCCCTAGATAATTCTAATGCCCAAAGAATTCTAATTCGAACCCTAAAATTTTTATATAACCAATGCGAAATAAATAAATTCAAAAGATTTAGAAAAAATTTTGGCTATTAATAAATTAGAAAAATTTTCTAAGTCTTCGTTAAATAAGGCAATGTGTCATATGATACCTTAATTCAATTAAATTTTTAGGGAGAGCAATAATGGGCTATCAAGACCTCCTCTATGAGGTAGAAGAAAGTATTGCAACAATTACCCTGAATCGGCCAAAGGTTATGAATGCACTTTCCGAAAATCTGGAACGTGAGCTGCATACCGCATTTGACGAGGCAGATGGAGATCGCGATGTTCGGGTGATCATCCTTACTGGAGAGGGGCCTGCATTTTGTGCTGGATATGATCAGGGGCCTGTGGAGGGAGGAAAGAAGAAAACCGATCCAACCGGAAAATCAATTGCAGATTTTATTGAAGGGTGGCAAAGAAACGACAGCCAAATTTTAAACAAATGGGTCCACATGTGGAAGTTAGGAAAACCCATAATAGCTGCTGTCAATGGTTGGGCTATGGGGGGTGGATTTTGGTATCAATTAGCTGCCGATTTGACTATAGCGTCAGAAAAAGCTGTTTTTGCACAACCTGAAGTGCGGCATATTTCTAATACGAGTTATTTATTTACGGCTTTGTGTGGTTGGAAAGCAGCAAACCGCTGGGGCCTTACCGGCGATCACTTTGACGCTGAAGAGGCTTATCGTATTGGGATGGTTAATGAAGTTGTCGCGCATGACAAACTGATGGAACGAAGCCGTGAATTAGCCGGTCGAGTGGCCTTGGTCCCTGAACCAGCTGTACGCCTTAACAAAGCAATTGCTATGCAGGGCCTGCAGGCGTCTGGTGTCTACTCATCACTACTCCTTGAAGGCGCCATCGGCGCAATGGCTCATTCCTCACACAATGAATTTCGTGAGGATTTATTTGAAACTCAGCGCAAAGAGGGAGTACGCTCTTATTTGCAAAAGCGAGACGGACCCTTTCAACCGGAACCTATGGGCCCCCGTTCTGCAAAAGCATTGGCTGCAAAGAAAAAAAGTTAGTTTTGCTAAAGACGGAGCTGCTGCGTGATAACAGCATATAAACTATGACAGCCAGTGCACGCGGCATGTTGTGGATGTTTGGTGCTGCCTTGTTGTTTTCTGCTTCGGTCGGGTTTGTAAAACATTTGTCGGAGTCAATGACCCCATTTCAAATCGTTTTTTTTCGACAAATTATGGGCGTTGCGTTCATGCTGCCTTGGCTATTACGTGTCGGTTTAAGCGTTATACACACTGATAGATTGTCCTTGCATTGCTGGCGAGCATTTTTTTCTTACGCGGGTATGGCAGCCTCTTATTATGCATTCACGATGATTTATATCGCTGATGCTGTAGCGTTACAGTTTACCACCCCTTTATTCACCACCATTCTCGCTATTTTATTTTTAAAGGAAAATGTTCGTATACATCGGTGGTTAGCCTTGTTTTTTGGTTTTGTTGGTGTGTTAATTATTGTCCGGCCAGGGTTTGTTGAGATAAGCTTGGGTATTCCTATAGCCCTTCTTGCTGCGGTGTTTTATGCTGGGAGTAATGTAACCAACCGAGCTTTGAGCCGGACTGATGCAACTGCTTCTATCCTTTTTTATAGTTTTATATTACAAATTCCCCTTGCAACTATTCCCGCTATGGCGACCTGGGTAACACCTGATTTAGTAGTTTTACCCTTTTTATTAGGTTTTGGGGTTAATGCTATAGCTGCACAATGGTGCTTAACTCGAGCGCTTGCGGTGGCAGAGGCAAGTCTTGTAGAGCCAGTTATGTTTGTTAGACTTCCGTGTGTGACAGTAATTGGCTATTTTCTTTTTGCTCAAATCCCGGATAATTGGACATGGATAGGGGCTATAGTAATATTTTCTTCAACGTATTTACTTGCCCGTTTGGAGGCAAGACAGTTAAAGAACAAACATTAAAGCTCCCAAAATCAGAATGTTTTGCAATTTAGAAAACAAGGAGACTACTAAATGAATGATTGTCGCGCTGCAGTTATCACAGATCACAATAAACCCCTTGAAATACAGCGTGTTCAAATTCCGGAACTTGAGAAAGGTTCATTACTAGTCAAAATAGTTGCTTCTACTCTGTGCGGGACTGATGTTCACCGTTGGCACGGCCCTTTGGGTGGAGAGGACAGTTTGCCCATTATCACCGGACACGAGCCCTGCGGTGTCGTTGAAGAATTAAATGGTGAACGGACAGATATCCTTGGCGAACCTGTTTCTCCGGGTGACCGTATCATTTGGAGTTATGTTGCTTGCGGTTCTTGTTATTACTGCAGTGTTGCTGTACAGCCCTGTATATGCCGCGGGAGAGCCTCTTGGGGGCATAATCGTTGCGATCAATATCCCTATCTCCTTGGCAGCGTTTCCGAATACATGTACGTGCCGGCCCCTTGCCTTATAATTAAAGTTCCAGAAAAAGTATCTTCGGCTTCAGCAGCTGCATCAGCTTGCGCATACCGAACGGTAATGCATGGTTATGATCGTCTCGGCGCTATTAAGGATCACGAAACGGTTGTAGTTCAAGGTAGTGGACCTTTAGGCAATTTTGCTTGTGCTGTTGCTAAGGATCACGGAGCAAAAAAAGTTTTTGTCATCGGGGCACCAGCCCATCGTTTGGAAGTATCAAAAAAAATGGGAGCCGATGAAGTTCTCGATATTGATTCTATTCCTGAAGCAAGTGATCGACAAGAATGGGTAAAAAGTCATACTGACGGGCGAGGAGCAGATATTGTTATCCAAGTTGCAAACAATGCTGCTGTTCCGGAAGGATTAGGAATGTTGAGGGATGGCGGGCAGTTTTTAGATATTGGCGCTGGTGGTAAGGCCTCAATTCCAGTTGAAAACATGCCACAGGAAATGACTTATCTTACTGTCAGATCTGGAGAACCACGCCATTGGTTACAGGCTGTAGAGTTTTTGGCAACTAGGGGAGAAAGATTTCCATTCGATGATATGATTAGTGCTCACTATCAATTGGAACAAGTTAACGAGGCTATGAAGGCAATGGCAAACTTTGAAGTTGTTAAGCCAGTGATTGAATTTTAGCGAACTTTAATTTTTAATTTTTTTACTTCTTCATTAACAATTGTGTCTTTAAAAAAATTTGGGTTCATGCCAGTGTGCATAGCCACGACGTTGCCAAAACTAAAATTGCGAAAATCATCTTCACTGATTAAACCGTCATCAACCATTTCATGCGCTTCGACTAAAACCTTGGTCATATCCGGGACATCCCAGTGGCCTATATCTGATCCTAAAATAGCGTTGAGTTTTATTCCAAAATGATTCAACCTGTTATCAAAGCCAATTGCATTTAAGCTATCATCAGCTTCGCAACCGAAATAAAAATTATTTGCGAAAATGTCCCGAAAATCTTCAGGTTTTTCAATTCCAGCCGGCGTGAAATCATCTACTTCTTCTGGGGGAACGGCTAAATGGGTAGAAGCAGGGTGATAAGGGTTTTCTTGAATTCTTTCAGAGGTTAGATAATCGTTACCATATTTTTCAAACATTTCTACCAGAAGATCCACATCTAGTTTTGCGGGATCAAGGTTCTTGGATAGAGCGGCCAAGTTTCGTTTTTCCCAATATTCGAAAAGATTGTTGTAAAGCTGCGATGCCCAAGCAACGCCTCCTTCCAGAAAGGCGAATTTTAAATCCGGAAAACGTTTGGCTACTCCACCCATTATGAGGGCGCGGCAGAAATATTCGCTACCGCGACTGAAACTCCCTAGAGAATTAAAAACATAGTTTGAGGGTGAACCGTTTAAAGTACCGCGGCCACGTGATGAATTATGGCATGTGGGTGCTACGCCCAGCTCTACGCACTTCTTCCAAACAGGATCATACCGGTCCCCTTGATCGATGGCTGGCGAAGTAGGTGCCATACTATATTTGGCCAGATGGGGCGCTTCAGAGAGAACTTCAGGGGCAGGGACCTGGATTTGCGTATTCATAACAATCGCTTTTAATTTTAGTTTTTTGACAACAAATTCCAGTTCGTTAATGGCTTCATTTGGGTCATGCATCGGAATAAGAGCAGCGGGCGTCAGACGATAGGATAAATCATTAAACATGTCTGCATACATGGTATTCATGGCACGGTAAATTACGGGTCTCATTTCATCATCGCCAATGCGTAAAACACTTAGTGCCTGTGTCCCATAAACCACGCCAAAATCGATGCCTGCTTCATCTAAGCGTTTTTGATATAATTTTGGGAGCATAGCGGTTGCACGATCGATAGTTGCAGGACCAGAATTTCCTACCCAAATTGCCCGTCTTCCTGGTGCACTAGAATTAGCCTTTAGATAACTTTCATATTTTGATGCTATTTTTGTTCCACCTACCTTTTTAACAAAATCTAAAATTGCAAAGGTTGTTTCTACCATGTGACCATCCGCGTCCACGACAGGGTGCTTAAGTTTTGCCCTAATATCTGAACCAGAAATCCCGTTTTCTTTTGTTGAAGTCATTAGTTTGACACCCTTTGTTTACATGAATTCTTGATCATTTATATTAACTGAAATTTTAACAATAGGAAAAATTGGTTTTACGTTCTGACTTACTTGAATTAGTGGTAACGCGAGACTAGTTTTTGAAAGCGGAGATTGCAGAGTAATAAGGATGATTTCATGACGACCGCCAAAAAAATGATTGAGGATACTGCTGAGGCCAAATTGTCTAATTCATTGAGCCATGAGGCTTATTATAAAATAGCTGGCCAGGTTTTGCCGGGAGCTGGTTTGGGCGGGTATGCCTTACCCGAAGATGTCCGATTTGTCATCCATAAAGGCGAGGCAGGGCGTCTACTGGACGTAAGGGGCAGGTGGTTTATTGATTATGTTGGCGGAGCCGGTGCATTAATTTTAGGACATGCCTTTCCCTCTGTTGTCCATTCCGTTCGGGAAGCGGCGAAAGATGGCCTCCACTTTTTCGGAACCCTAAATGAACGTTGTATAAAGTTGGCTGAGGGGCTTGTTGAGGCAATCCCTTGTGCAGAAAAAATTGCTTATGCGACAACTGGTTCTGAGGCCACTTTTTATGCCATGAGAATAGCCCGGGCTTACACCGGACGAAGCAAAATTTTAAAGTGTGAGGGTGGTTATCACGGTAACCA
Source organism: Pseudomonadota bacterium (assembly GCA_036339375.1). GTDB lineage: Bacteria > Pseudomonadota > Alphaproteobacteria > MPNO01 > UBA2964 > JAYZBC01. Next base: position 25,319 of record JAYZBC010000068.1, read on the forward strand.
CGATTATTCGACTTTTTCGGTTTCCCCTAGAGCTGTTTCGAACTTTCCCGTTGGTCGCCCCGACACTGCAGGTATTCCGAGCAATCTAGGTGAAAATATTTTAGTTGGCCCGTTTAACGATTTGGAAGTCATACGAGAAATAGTAAAATCTCATAAAGATGACCTTGCGGCAGTGATTATAGAGCCCGTGCAAAGAATAATTTTTCCTCAAGATGGGTTTCTTGAGGGGCTTCGGTCAATTTGCAGCGAAAATGATGTACTCCTAATTTTTGATGAAGTTGTTACTGGTTTTCGGCTGGCTTACGGGGGTGCCCAAGAATTTTTTGGTGTTATTCCCGACCTGGCGAGCTACGGGAAAATAATAGGTGGTGGGGGGCCAATAGGCTGTGTTGCAGGACCAAAAGAAATTATGGAGCAGTGTAATCCTATCAATCGGGGTAAGGAAAATTACGCTTTCATAAACGGAACTTTGCATGGAAATCCAATTGGTTCTGCTGCGGGTTTAGCAACATTGGCAGAACTCAAGAAGCCTGGATTTTACGAAACGCTGCACAGTCGGTCAAAACACCTCCTGAGAATTTGTCAGGAAGTTTTAGATGGGTATGATCTTCCCGCTCTCGCAATTGGGCACGGGTCTTTATGGCAAATTGTTTTTATAGCCAAAGAACCTTCAGATTATTCTGATTTTATTCAGGCAGATATGGCCTCTACACGTGAGTTAGATTTGTTGCAAATGCACAACGGTTTATACGTTTTACCTGCTGTCAGAAGGTTTGTGTCTGCAGTGCATACAGATCAAGATTTTGAAGACACAGTTAAAGCGCTTGATGCGTCTTGTAAGACAATGGTGACGGGTAACTAATGGGCATTGATTTGAAAAATACAAAGGGTAAGGCGGTTCTTTTTTCAGAGATGACCCCTCCTGCTGGGCGCGAAAATGATTTTAATGACTGGTATGATGGTCATCATACGCCCAGTCATGTACAGGGTGTTCCAGGATTTATGAGCGCCATGCGTTATAAATCATCCAAGGGACCACATTATTTAGCGGTATACGAATTATCGGGCCCGGAAGCTTTGGATCATAAAGAGTATAAAAAAAGGAAACTCACACCTGATGATCCAACCTACAAAATGTTGAAAACGGTTTCAGGATTTACACGTTATATTGGAGTAGAAAGATTTTTTAAAGCTAGAAGAGAGCCTCTGGTAAAGGTGATGGACGCCTCCGTTGTATTTTGTGCCTTTTCAGCAATACCCATTGAAGCTCATGGGGAATTTGAAAACTGGTTTGATAAAGAGCAAGTTTCAATGCTCTTGGATTGTCCTGGTTGGCTCATGTCACGGAGGTTTGAAATCGTCGAGTATGACCCAGAACCCTATACACATTTAACCATACATTATCTTGAGGATGAGAGTGTATTGGATTCCGCAGTGTTTAAAAAGGCACGTGATACAGATTGGGAAGGTAAACTTTCTAAAGAAAACTGGTTTCAGCCACATCTTGTAAACTATCGACGTCGTAACACCAGGTTTTTAAAATAGTCTAAACCATAGAACTGGAAGGGAAGGGTTAAATTGTCCATTTCAAATCAAGACACGTATGACAAAGGTTTAAAAATAAGGCGTGAAGTCTTAGGCGCTGAATATGTAGATCCGAATATAGAAAAAGGGTCCCAAGATGATTTTCATGGTGCCATTCAAGACGTGGTGACGGAATATTGTTGGGGTATGGGCTGGGGCCGTGAAGGGGTCTTGGATCGTAAAACCAGATCAATGCTTGTCCTTGCCATGTTAACCGCCCTTGGAAAACCCACGGAACTTAAGGCACATACCCGCGGTGCTTTACGGAATGGCTGCACCGTAGAAGAAATTCGGGAATTATTGGCTCACGCAACAGTTTATTGTGGAATTCCGGCGGGTGTTGATGCTTTTCGAAATGCTAAGGAAGCCATTGATGCATGGGAGGCGGAAAACGCATAAAGAAGCGTGGTCATAACTGCAATAATTGTCCAAAATTCTTTATACTTTTCTTAATTCCTGCCTTTCGAAGCGCACATCGAAAAGTTGCACTGTTACTTGTTATGACCGGTTTTTGAATAGTATCTTCTAGGGGTTTTATTATTTTTGCTGACCCGAAGTCGGTACAGCAAATCAAAACTGCATCTGCTTTATCACTGTTGACGGATTTTGCGTGTTCAAAAACCTCTCTGGGCATAACTCGTGAAATTTTTTGAATTTTTTCTAGCGTTCCACTCAAATTCAGGCCTTTTATGGTGGTAACGTTTATGCCATGACGTTCCATGAAAGCCCGTTCTTTTTCATTAGTTGTATCTGAGTATGGTGTCGCCATAGCAACATTTTTAACTTTTAGTTGTTCTAGTGACTCCAAAATTGCCCCTGCTGTCGAAATAGATGGCTTTGAAGAAGCTGTTTCCATTCGTTCGATTAAAAGGTTTTGGGGGCAAGACATTGACCCAGAGGTACAACCATACGCTATCACATCGACATTTACGGCGAGAAGATCTTTGGAAGCGCGGTCTACGTGCTTTAACATTGTCTCAAAATTGTCTCGAGCAGGATTATGGTCCAAGGGCACCCGGGTAAAATGGACTGATACACCATCCGGTTTCATTAGATTGAATTCTATCTCGTTGGTGGAATTGCTTACCGGAACGATAACACCAATCCGACCTCGCCAACTCGCACCTTTTTCTGCAATTTGCATAATCACGTTCCAATCAACGGATTAGTCTAATTTTGCTAGTGGAACTACCCATTAACTCAATTCGTGACTTGGCACGGAGTTGCTGCACCGTTTTTTTGTAGAGATCATTTTCTAATTTTGTCCGAATTCTAGCGGAGGCCTGTTTGTAATTTTCCACGCCTGAAAGGCGTTTTTGTTCTACTTTTATTATGTGCCAGCCAAACCTTGTTTTAACCGGTTCAACGGTAAATTCACCTTTTCTTAAAGCAAAAGCGGCCTTTGAAAAAGGTGGCACCATTTGTCCAGGCCCAAAAAACCCGAGGTCACCACCATTCCGTCCGGATGGTCCAATCGAATTTTTCTTGGCTAGTTTTATAAAGTCCGCTCCTTTTTTTAATTTGCTTATAATTATTAACGCTTTTGATTTTGTTTTTACCAAGATATGGCGGGCTTTAATTTCGGTCTTTTTTGGGCCTAATGCTATCGACTTTTGGTATTCATTTCTAACACCTGATTCCGTTACCTGAGAGTTAATTCTTGCAGAAACAAAAGTGTTAAACAGTACTTCCCTTTTCATTCTAGCTATTTGGTTTTCAAATTCTTTACTTTTATGGTACCCCAACTTTCGTGCTGCCTTCGCTATTACGGTTTGATTGATCAATTCCTCGATGAGTTGGGGTCGCAGTTCTTCCAATGAACTTGTTTTATATTGGGCGGGTAATCGTTTATAAAAATTTACAACCGCCGAATTTGTAATTTTGGTATCATCTACCGTGGCGACTGTGTAATCCTTGGAATTTTTATTAACATTTACGTCTGCAATTATTTTTCCATAAGAAAATATAAACAAGACAAGCGTAATAACTACGAGGAGTTTTTTGTTCATCAACACTCCCCTGTTAAAATTGAAAAACCAAAAATTTTTGGGTTTAAAAGGTATTCCAAATTAAGTTTGTAGTTTGTTCGCTGGACGCCATTTGAATGCTGCGTGCTCAAGTCTGGCGAAAACACCATGCTCTAAAATAAGCATAAGAATTACGAACATTATTATCCAACCTAAAACCATTTCCATGCTGAATTGTTCAAACCAGAAAAAGAACATATACCCAATTCCATATTTAATTCCGAAGGTTTCTGCAAGCGCAACAATCTTCCACGTCATACCGAAAGCAAATCGAAATGCTGAAAAGATGTACGGTAAAAGTTGGGGTATATACACCTTCCTGATTAGCATGTTTCTATCAGCGCGGAAGGTTTTAGCCATGTCTATCAGGGACTTGTCCATGGCTTGGGCCCCCTGAAATATATTTACAGCTACAAAGGGCACAACAACGCCAACCACTGCTACCAAGCTTCCAATTTCGTTAAATCCGAACCACATAACCGCCAGAAAAACCATGAGTATCGTTGGCATGGTCAGCATTAAAGGGAGTAGAGATAACAGGGAGTGTTCAATCACCTTGCGAAGACCCATGGCTAAGCCAATTGCAATACCCAAGACCATTGCGATTCCAAAGGTTAGAAAGGTTCGCCCCAAGGTAATTCCTATATGGAAATATGCAGACTTTCCTTCAGGTCCAGGGTTAACCAGAATCTCAATTATGGAATGGGCTATAACAATTGGGGCAGGAAGAATTTCAGGGTCTGCCATGGCAATGGCAGCAAAATACCAAAGGATCAACAGGACTATAATTGATCCTATCCTTAATGATATTGCTGTGGCCTTCTCCGACATCTAGCCGTCCTCTAGCAATTGTTCGTCCAGGACGCTAAAGAATTCTCTCACCAGCTCTTTTTCCAAATCAAAAATTACAGGATCTTCTGGTTTCCTTGGCCGCGGTACGTCAACCTCAATATGTTTGAAAATTTTTGCGGGTTTCGTACTCATCATGTAGATGTGATCTGCTAAAAAGACTGCTTCCCCGAGATCATGCGTAACAAACAAAATCGTAGGTTTTGCATCCATTAAAATTTTCATTAAATCAAAACGCATTTTTCTTGCGGTAATCTCATCCAGATGACTAAACGGCTCGTCCATAAGAAGGATATCTGGTTCTATTGCTAGAGCACGGGCAATAGCCACCCTCTGCTGCATTCCCCCAGATAGATTGAGAGGATAATTTTTTTGCTGGCCTTCCAGCCCCACCATTTCCAGATATTTGTCTACTCGTTCTTTCCACAAATCCTTGGAAATTTCCTGAGATTGAAGGGCAAAGGTCATGTTGTCTTCGACCGTCAACCAATTTAGTAACCGGGCATTTTGAAATACATACCCTACACGTGGTTGTTCAGCGTCAGAATGTGAATAAACGTCCAAAGTTCCTCCATCCGACGGATCGTGTGTTTCAATACCCGCTATGATATTGAGCAAAGTAGACTTGCCGCAACCAGATGGCCCGACGATACTTGCAAAGCTTCCTTTATCAACATTCAAGCTTATTGAATCAAGAACCACAAACTCTTCCCCGGTCATCGGAGCATTGAATTTTTTTGTTAAATTGTTAACCGCGACAACAGTTTCTGCGGCCGTTTTATTGTCAGTTTGCAATTTGATGTCTCCAAGCAAAAGTGTGCCGTTCCCATAAACGGAATACCACGAATTCTATAACAACCATAAGGATCATGAAGCTCAAACCCCAAGTAAGCATCATGTCAACACGCGTATCTTCGAACCAGTAAATAAGTTTTTGACCGACCCCACTACTAACGCCAAACGCTTCTCCAACGAGAGCAATCTTCCACGATAAGGATAACGCTATACGCATTGCTGAAAATATATATGGCATAAGTTGGGGTATAAGCACTTTTCTCAGCATCAACCAACGGTTCGCACGATAGACAGTGGCCATATCTACAAGTTCTTTTTCTAAAGCTTTAGTCCCTTCCCAAATGTTCATTGAAACAAATGGAAAAACAATAAGAACAATTGTTAACAATGGAGCGGTTTCAGATAATCCAAACCATAAAACGGAAAGAAAGGCCCAACAGATCGCTGGAAAGGTCAGTAGGACCATTATCCAGCTGTCCATGAAGGATTCGAAGTTTTTCTTGATACCCATCAAAAGGCCAATGCTCGTACCTATAAGCATACAAAGAACCAGGCCTTTGAATATTCGTGTGAGGGTCTTCCAAATCACCGAGTAGGACGCCGGGTCACTGTAAACCTCGATCATTAGATCAAGGAGCCACAATGGACCCGGCAAAAAAACTGGCAAAAAGAACAAGGACACCACGTGCCAAATAATAAGGCTGGCAACAATGGTTAAGGCCCCTGGCAGAAGACCAGGCTTTAAAATTAGAGACTTCACTTTATCCTACTCTACACCTACAAAACACAACTAAAAATTTTTCACTTAATTCAAAATCAGGCCGTGTTTTTCTTTTGATGGTACTTTTTTCAAAATACCATGCTTTTTAGCCATATGCAGGAATTTCCATTGTTTGTCACGTGTTTCCTCATTCCAATCAACAATCAACATACGACGATTTGTTAACCATTTTTTGTAAGTCTCGGCCTGGGCCTTATTTTTAACAGCGGCAAGTTTACCATACTTGGCAATTGTTTTATCAAGGTTTGCCGGTACGCGAAGCCATTTAAACGCTTCTGTAAAAGCCTTCGTGAAAGCAACGGCCCGAGCCTTGTCTTCGTTTACCCAGCTTCTCCAACAGACCAAAGGAGCAGACCAAATAATTGGCTGGCCGGTCTTTTTCTTCCAATAATCGTTGGGAGCATAGACAGAACGGTATTTGTCCGGTTGAGCAGCGGCAGCAATTGTCAAGGAGCTGATATTAAACATTGAATCCACTTGACCACGATCCAGCAATTTCAGGAGGGCTGGAGGAGCCGCTTGTACAAACTTGGTATCTTTGAGGACGTCAAAACCATATCCATCTATGACTGTGGCACGCATGGCCTTAAAGGCTCCCGCACCGGTTGACCAGCTGGCAAATTTTTTGCCTTTGAGGTCTTCAATAGTTTTAAAGGGAGAAGATTTCAGA
>JAYZBC010000069.1:0-15941 GCA_036339375.1 Pseudomonadota bacterium
GAACTTAAGGGCTTTGGCCAAATCATTATTTTTTTCACAAATTTCTACCATCGATGGTGACAATTCTCGTAGAATTAAACTTGAGCACGCGACATTACGTTGGTGCATTTCATCGCCCATTGTTAACCCCCGCGCTATCAAGGGTTTTAAACTAATTCCCCCAATGTTTCGGATGGCAGCCCCTAACAACGGCCCCAATTCATCCCTGATCCAACGTAATCGGTCTAAAACTTCGCCATCGTTTCCGCCAAAACGCATTACTTTTCCAAGTCCCTCGTTGATAGTGCAGTAGGCGCGATTTCCAAAAGTTTTATTTTTAACTACAAAAACCGGCTGACTTAGAGTAGTCACACCTGTCATTGGACCAACCGTATTGTGATGGTGGTTGGCATCAAAGTTCAGGGCGCCGTTTTGTGCCATTATTTCTGCATCTCGTAAATTTTGTGCCCATCCTTCAAACACAGAAACACCGGCTATTGCTCCTTGCAAAGGGCCGCACATACGATCCCATTCTATGGGAGGGCCAGCGTGGAAGATGGTTCTTTCATATAAATCTGAGATGACTTCAGCTGCCGGGACTACATCAATTAGGACAGGCTCCGCAGATAATATCCGAGCAAGGGCTTCCTGATTTGCTAGATCTATCTTTTCCATGATTTTTACGAAATTTGATCAAGCACCCATCTTCGATAAAAGAACTGCTATTTGGGAATCCCCGCTCGCCGGAGGCTGCCAATCCAAATGGATTACTGTTATCCCCAATTCTTGGAGTTCTTTGGCAAAGGTTTCTACGCCAATATTTATAATATTAATTTTATCTTGGAGAACCGTTTTGTTTTTTATGGCCATTTTTCGTACTCTTTTGCTCAAAGGATATTAATTTTACACGCCTTTTGGCTATCACCCTTTCTATGCACTTAACCCATCTGCTCCTTCTCGGAAAAAAACAACCTTCCCATCTACAATGGTCATGTCAACCGGAATATCTTTGATACGTTTTGGCTCAACATGATGCGGGTCTTCCGCTAAAATTGCGAAATCGGCAATTTTTCCAACTTCAATTGAGCCTTTGATCTTCTCTTCAAACGCGTTGTAGGCTGCGTTGATTGTAAAAACTCGAATTGCTTCGTCTACGGTGATTGCCTGATCTGCGCCAATCGTCTTTCCAGTCCACGTCTGGCGTGAAACGGCTGTTCCCAGGTCACGAAGAGAATCTAATGGCCAGTAGGCAGGCCCATCTGACCCAGATGTTATTTGTAAACCTGCATCCAACATTGTCCGAATGTTAAAACTTTCTTCTAACCTTTTATCGCCAATGCATGCTAACAACGATTCCCAGATGTAATGCATGAACGGAATATTTGGTACCGGGAGTACCCCTGTTCGTTTAATGAGATCAAGACGTTCGTTATTTACCAGCCAATTGCCTAAATGTTCAATCCTGTGACGATGATCATTTCGCGGGTGTTCCGTGAGAGCTCCTTCTAGTGACTTCAGCGCCATGTCCATCGCAACATCACCTATCGCGTGGATACAAATACGATGTCCCGCTTTATGGTAAAGCCCAACCGTTTCGTCCAATTCATCTTGTTCTATTCGGATTAATCCTTCATGGCACGGATCATCAACATAGGGTTCATAGAATTTTGCTACGTGTCCTGTAATTCCACCATCAATCGACATTTTAACGCCGCCAAGCCTAACCCAGTCATCCCCAAAACCTGTTTTTAATCCCAGGTTGAGCAGACTTTCTTTTTGGATGGCCGCCTCGATGACCCGTATAAGGAGGCTTACCCGGATGGGTAGCTCTCTAGCTTGGGAAAGCTCTTGATAGGCACGAATTGATTCGCTGTTCGTGACAATATCATGAATGTTAGTAATTCCTCTTGCTAGGCAACGTTCTGACGCAAACAGAATTCCCTGTTTCATCTCCTCGTAGGAATATTCAGGGATAACATTTCGCACTAAATATTGCGCGCGCTCTACCAGCTTGCCACTTAATTCACCACTTTCATCGTGCTCGATGGCTCCCCCTGCAGGAGGTTCAGTGTTTTTTGAGATTCCGGCTTTTTCGAGTGCTTTTGAATTGATTATTGTTATATGTGCGCCAAAATTGATAGAAACTGGGTTATTTGGTGCGGCCACGTCTAGCTCGTGCCGATTGGGAAAACGCCCTTCAGGCATACGAAAATCTTGCATTGGACTGCCATGAGCAATGACCCAAGTGCCAGGTGGTTGGGACTGCGCTTGTTCTGCAATTTTCTCTGTGATTTGCGGGATTGAACGAACATTCGAATAAAAATCTCTACAATCAATTCGGTGCATCATCGATGCACCGCCATCAGCAAAATGGACATGGGGGTCGGTTAACCCTGGCAAAAGGCAGCGCCCTTTTAGGTCGATGACCTTCGTTCGGCCATCACCCAATAATTCTATATCTCTAGCGGTGCCGACAGCGCCAATTTTTCCATTCCACACGGCCACCGCTTCAGCTGAGGAGTTTTTGTCATCAGCGGTTAAGACCGTTCCATTTGTCAATATTAAATCGGGGCTGAGGGCAGCAATACTCATTTTTTTCTCCTATTGGCTAATCAAGCCCGTTTAGCACGTTTTCAAGAATTTCAAAAATTTTGTCTATTTGTTCTTTTTCAATTATCAAAGAAGGGGCTAATGCTACAGTGTCACCAATCTGGCGGAGTAGCAGCCCTTGGTTGAAACATTGAACAAAACAATCGTATGCCCGTGCGCCAATAGCGCCTTTGCGAGAAGCGATTTCGATGCCGGCAACAAGGCCAATATTACGGATATCGATGACATTTTTTGTTGTTCGCAAAGAATGGGCCGCATTTTCCCAGTAGGGTGATAAATCTGCACACCGTTTAAAAAGGTTATCTTTTGCATAAACGTCCAGGGTGGCTAAACCAGCTGCACAAGCGAGAGGGTGGGCGGAATAGGTATATCCATGAAAAAGTTCAATTATTTCTGATGGTCCTGTCATCATTGTCTTGTAAATGTCACTTTTTACTGCAACGGCAGACATTGGTACGGCGCCATTGGTTAGACCTTTTGCCATCGTTATTATGTCTGGTTGAACGCCAAATTTTTCGGCTCCAAATGCTGCACCCACTCGGCCAAAGCCTGTAATGACTTCATCAAAGATGAGTAAAATGCCGTATTGGGTACAAATTTCACGTAGCCGGTTTAAATAATTTTTCGGGGGAACCAAGACCCCGGTCGAGCCCGCCATAGGTTCTACAATGACTGCTGCAATGGTTGAGGAATCATGTAAAGCGACAAGACGTTCGAGATCTTCTGCAAGTACCGAACCCCAGGAGGGTTGACCCCGGCTGAACGCATTGTTTTGCAAATTATGAGTATGTGGCAGGTGATCAACCCCCCCAAGCATATTTCCGAATTGTTTTCGATTATTGACTATGCCACCGACAGCGGTGCCCCCAAATCCAACTCCATGGTATCCTCTTTCACGACCAATAAATCGTGTGCGCGTGCCTTCCCCTTTTGCCCGGTGGTAGGCTAACGAAATTTTTAGGGCAGTATCAACTGCTTCGGATCCTGAGTTGGCAAAAAAGATATTGTCCAAATCCCCAGGTAAAATAGAAACCAGGCGGCTGGCTAGTTCAAAGGCCAAGGGATGTCCAATTTGGAAGGCGGTAGCATAATCCATTTGACTGGCCTGTTTACGAATAGCATCGATGATTGTTTGGCGTCCGTGACCGGCATTTACACACCACATACCTGATATTCCGTCTAAAATGTCTCTACCGTCATCAGTTGTGTAAAACATACCGCTGGCTTTAACGAACATCCTCGGGGATGCCTTAAATTGTCGGTTTGGTGTAAATGGCATCCAGTAAGGATTAAGATCATTAACCAACAATTGCGCGGCATCAGGCATTACCGTGTTCTCCATAAATAAAAATTTGTTTTGATATTGTCTAATAGCTATAGCGTACGGTTATATTTCATATCGTGCCCGAGGTTGGAGTGAACGACAAGTCTACTAAAACGGTTCCAAATAATTTTCTATGCTTCGATAAGTTGAAAAATTGGTTGAGATAGTCTTTAACTATAAGTTTGTACGATCTGGTTTTCTCATTGGCTTTTGATTTGTAGGGTTGGCCTATGTCTGTTTTATTGGAAATTAAAAATTTAAGAACGTCGTTTTTCACTAGCGATGGCGAGGTGCGTGCTGTTGATGGCGTTACCTTTGATATTGAGGAGGGCAAGACTATGGGTCTTGTCGGTGAGTCGGGTTGTGGTAAAAGCGTTACAGCACTTTCAATAATGCAACTTTTATCAAAAGGAATCGGCCGTGTCGTTGGCGGTAAAATTTTATATCGGAATGAAAATTTAGCAGAGTTTGCTGAGCCGCAAATGCGGGAAATCAGAGGTAACGAAATCTCAATGATTTTTCAGGAACCGATGACATCGCTTAACCCCGTGTTTTCTGTCGGTGACCAAATTTCAGAATCTGTGCGTTTACATCAGGGGGTGAGTGCAAAAGCCGCGAGAGATAGAGCGATTGAAATGCTAGAACTCGTAAAAATAGCAGAGCCCCATAAACGCATTAAGGACTTTCCGCATCAGTTAAGCGGGGGCATGCGCCAGCGAGTTATGATTGCTATGGCACTGAGTTGTAATCCAACCCTTTTAATGGCTGATGAGCCGACTACGGCGCTTGATGTTACAATCCAGGCACAAATTTTAGAACTGATAAATGAGTTGCAGGCTCAACTTGGCATGGCGGTTTTGCTGATTACACACGACCTCGGGGTTGTGGCTGAGCAGGCCGATGAGGTGGCTGTGATGTATGCTGGCAAAATTGTTGAACGGGCAAAGCCCGAAATTATTTTTGCCCGCCCGTCTCATCCCTATACCATTGGCCTTATGAATTCTGTTCCAGGTGTTACAGATAAAACCAAAGGCCGCTTGGAGGCTATTCCGGGAATTGTACCAAGTCCCCTCGATTGGCCATCCGGCTGCCGTTTTCGAGATCGTTGTACGAAAGCTGATGACGGTTGTAGTGAGGTGCAACCGGATTTGTTGGAAATAGAACCGGGCCACTGGGTGTCTTGTCTCAAAGTGCCGGAAACCAAAGCGGCAGCGTAGGAGAAAACAAAATGGCACTATTGGAAATTAAAAATTTAGTGAAATATTTTCCCATTGGAGGAGGTTTCCTTGGCGGAAAAAAAGAAACCGTTAAAGCCGTTGATGGGGTCTCATTGACTGTGGAGGACGGGGAAACACTCGGTTTGGTTGGGGAATCTGGTTGCGGAAAATCTACTCTTGGTCGGTGTCTCCTTAGATTAATTGAACCAACTTCAGGCGAAGTAATTTTCGAAGACAGGAACATTACTGACATGAATTTTGAATCCATGCGTGAAATGCGTCGAAAAATGCAAATAATTTTCCAAGATCCGTATGCATCTTTAAATCCACGTATGCGTGTGGGAGAAATTATCGGCGAGGGTTTGGAAATTCACAAAGTTGCAAAGGGAGAGGAACTTAAGGAACAGGTTATGGGGCTACTGGCTCGGGTAGGGCTTCGCGAAGAGCAGTATGATCGTTATCCTCACGAATTTTCTGGAGGCCAACGGCAAAGAATTGGTGTGGCGCGTGCATTGGCACTCAATGCTAAATTTATCGTTGCTGATGAAGCAGTATCTGCACTTGATGTATCTATTCAGGCACAAATTTTGAACTTACTTCAAGACCTACAGGAAGAATTTAAACTCACCTATTTTTTTATTTCACATGACTTGCGGGTTGTTGAGCATGTCAGCGATCGTGTGGCTGTTATGTACCTTGGAAAAATTGTTGAAATTGCACCTGCTGACCAAATTTATTCTAGCGGTCAGCACCCCTATACACGGGCTCTTTTATCTGCGGCGCCTGTACCAGACCCAACCAGAAAAGCGAAACGCATGGTTCTGGAGGGTGACGTGCCCAGCCCTATAAACCCTCCCCAAGGTTGTAGTTTTCATCCTCGGTGTCCGTTTGCAGAAAAAATTTGTTCAGAGGTGGAACCAGAACTTTCTTTTGAGGGCGACATAGGCGTTGCATGCCACGTATTTGGTCCTGGTTCATCAAACAAAATGAAACATTAATCTGGAGCCTTTATACTAAGAGGGGTATTTTATTTTGGCAAAACTTCGACATATTGCATTGAGTGTAAAAAATCTGGAGGCCAGCGCAAGCTTTTATGAAAAGGCCTTTGGCATGAAACGGGTCCGACAGTCCGATGTTGCAATTATGTTATCTGATGGTGTCGTGTCTCTCGCTCTTCTCCATTTGCGATCAAACGATAATGCGCCAGACGAACGTGGTCCGGATTATATCGGTTTGCATCATATGGGATTTTTGGTTGATGACGTGTCGGAGTCGAGTGCGCGTGTGGAGGATGCGGGCGGTGCCTATCATGGCCAAATCAAAAATGTAGGCTCTGGCCCAGAGTTCGAAAGAAAATATCGTGATCCCGACGGTGTGGTCTTAGATGTAACAAGTAAAGAACACGCTAAATCCTCTTGGCGTGTACCTGTCTGACAAAACTAACTTACCGAATCTGATAGAAAATTTTCTGATAGCCACTTTCCTATGCGCCCAAGCTCAAAGTCTTGGTGTGGATGGCCTAGAATTTGTACTCCCATCGGTAAGCCGCGATCCTCCAGAATGGGTAAATTAAAAGCTGGAGAAGCGAGGCAGGAAGAGACGTCCCCATAAATGGGATTTCCAATTCCGTCTGAGGCCAAGGGTGCCGGGCCTTGGGCGGACAGGAGGACATAAGCATCGGCCTTTCCTTTAATGTTGTTAAAGGCGTTTCGGAGTTTGTCCCTCATTTCGAGACAATTTCTGTAGTCTTCTATGGTCATCTCCTCACCCCTTGAAATCCTTTCAAGGATAGCGCTTGAAATTAAGTGTTCCCCCTTGTCTCTTTGTGTTTTGCCTGGCCACTGCATTTCCCAACAAAAAAGATCCCGCAAAAAATTGGGAATGGTTGTAAGAATTTGTTCAAAATCTTCGATTTTGCTATCTTCTTTGCGGTTCAAAATTTCAACACCAGCGTCTTTTAAAAGCCCCACGAAATCCTCGAAGTTTGCTTTGGTTTGATCTTCAGTTCCTTGCCATCCAAGGGTGTCTAATCGGATCAATTTACTAGGTTTTTGCGCCTTTCCTAATTTTGGTTTGCCGTATAATCCAGGAAATCCGGGGTCACCGCCGGCTTTGGAAGAAATATAAAATGCGGTGTTCCAAACGTCTTCTAATGACCCAGCCTGGATACCCAATACAGATTGTGATGGGGCCATGGAATGTCCACCTAATCGATTGAGTGCTCCAAAGGTGGGTTTTATGGCGTAATTGCTGCAGTAACCCGCAGGACGGAGGATAGATCCGCGTACCTGGCTCCCACTCCCAGCGGGGACCATCCCCGCACCGACTGCGGCCGATGTGCCACTTGAAGAACCTCCGGGGGTACGGTTGAGATCAAATGGATTTCTGGTTGGGCCAGGGTCAGAGGATCCAAATTCAGTTGTTACCGTTTTTCCTATTATAACCGCACCACCCTCTCTCATTACGCGCGCATGAGCACAATCTTTGTCTCCCCCATACCCGCGCATCGCCGGACTCCCTAGTTCGGTTGGCATCCCCTTGACTTCGTAAAGGTCTTTGACCACGAAAGGCATGCCGTCAACGACGGAAAGGGTTTGATTGTTTTTATACCTAGCGCTTGACTTATCCGCCGCTTTTCGTGCCACAGGTAAATCTGTAGACACAAATGCCCGCACCTTAGGTTCGAGCACTTCAATGGTTTCCAAACAATTTTCCAGATAGTTGCGAGGTGAATCGCTTCCATTCAAAAACGTAGGAATGGCTTTATGCCAGGAAATTAAACCGGGAAATATTGGGTTGTATGTTTTTGTGAAAGATTGATCTGAAGAATCGGGTACCATGACGCTGCTTTATTTTTGTGGTTGATTACAGAAATTTAGCAAGTTTTTGCTTTAAACGAAACGATACTTTGCTTGAAAGTGAAGGAGAAAAAATTGGGAGTTGAAAGTAAAGTGAAGTTACCTGCAGATAACGGAATCCTGCTAGCTGATGTGTTGAAGGCAATTGCACAAAGTGGCGCCTATCCTGAAACAACCCGGTATTCAAGTTCAGTTGAATTTATAGATTTTAAACGTTATGGAAAATTCTTTACACAAGTCTTAACAATCCTGAGACCAAAATTGCCGCGGCAACATAATGGGAAGGACATTTTGGTTGTGTGCGGTGAAGGCGGAAAAGATAACGGCAACGGGTTCATCAAAACATATGAAAAAAAACCTGGCATGGCACCATGGTTAGCGGCCCGGGGGGTCACTGTTGCAATTGTTCCTCGGTTGGGCCGGTGGAACTTTTTTGACGAAGCCGGAAGTTGGATAAATATACCCCTTAATAAACGTATGCCGGTTTTTTCACGATATCAGAAAACCTATTGGTTAGATAAAATGTACACCAGTCATGCGTCTAAAGGTCAGGCGAGTCCAACCGGTAGTGAAACGTTCCGTTTGCCTGTAGAAGGAACCGAGCTTTATGAGCAAATGCTTGCAGCAACGCCGGATACGCTTGTGGAAGGGTATCGCAGGGGTGCAGTTCGCACCCTTGAAATCCTTGGCAAATCCCGTGAAGAAATCTTTTTATTGTATTGGGGTTTTTCAACGGGAGGACCCTTTCTTTGGGCACTCTGCAGACATTTTCCACCTAATGGTATGCTGGGGTGGGGGACTTCAAATACACCATCAGCCTACCTTTTTAGTCGCACCGCTGTGGAACATCACGTTTGGCCGTATGAAGAATCCTGCTTACGAGTTCGCGAAAGAGGGCGACCAGATTTTCTTTTTTATACCAAACACATCCCTGATGACGTTCGTGAACAATGGTTCCAAGAATCCTTGCATGCCCCAAATTTTAAGTCTATCGAGGATGTGTTTATGCATTATAATATTGCGGCTTTAACTGAACATTCCACCCGGCTTTGGCGGTCAAAATTTTTACCCGATTCCGAACGAGAAGGCGGATTTTCCGGGTTTTTGCAAAAAATACTGGAGCCTTTATACCCAGCGGATGAACTACGACATGTGTCAGTCCTTGAAATGAATGGGACTCTTGACCAGGTAATTCCGCCTGCAAAGGTTGATGCCGCCCGTATGGTTACAGAGAGGTACTGTAGAAGGTATCGAGTTGCTAGACTAGACAGTCTTTATCATGATATTTTGCATGATACGTGCGGTATCGTCGGTAGCATTTGGTTAAATTTTATTGAAAACGGACAATTTGATTAACTATCAGGCTATCCAAAAATGGGTATTCATAGTAGCGTTTGCTCATAAACTTTTTTTCGTTTATCAAAAAAGATGAAAATAAAAACTAGTAGGGAGATAGGTGATGGTTGCCACCGCCATTAAATCTGGGGGTGCTACGTCCGGGGGCTGGGAACCACCGACACGTATTGACAAAGATGAACTGGTTAGAATTTCCGACGAAGTTCTGGCGGAACCTGATATCGAGTTTACCGAATTAGAGGATGTTTTTCGGATTCACTCAAATGGTCTCGACTGGGATATCGGAAACTTTGTCTATGAACCAAAAGAGACATTGCAAATTGCAAAGGGGCCTGACGGTAAAAAGCTAGCAGTTTTTATGATGCATGGCGGGGCATCTGACTGGCGTTCCATTGAAAGGTTGGCAAGGACGTTTTGCGGCAAACGCGGTTACAAAGTTTGCAACATGACCTATCCCGGAAGATTTTATTTTGATGACCCGGAGCATAATTGGCCTGGTGACACGTTTCACGAAGACGGGGCAGTACGTACGCCCGTTTGGCTCAAGGGGGAGGCAATCACGCCGGATCAATATGATGTAAAGGTAGATGCCAGTCACCGAGAAATATACGGATCTCGCCGTTATGCAGTTTCCAAACCTGACACAAATTTTCATGTTCGAATGGGTGCCTGGCCGAAAGCCATAGTTGAAGCCATGTTGAATGTCTGCGCCAGACATTTTCCTCCAGACGAGTGGTCAATTTATGTTCATGGACATTCGACCGGAGGTCCCTTCGTTCACACTACTATGCAGCGTGTTGAAAATGTCCGTGGTCTGATCGGTATTGAGAACTCACCATTCGGTCAGTTTTTCAGCGAAATGACTAAACATGACTGGCCAACCCCGTTTAATTACGTCCTCATCCGTGATTGGCGTGAACTTGCGAGATACAAGGGAGCGGAGCTTGCCTTAGCCGAGGGAGACAAACCGCTGTTTCGATTGGCCCAGGTTATGGAGGAACTTTTTGAACAATGGGAGGGGGCAAAACGTTTTCCACAGTTTAAAGCCGAAAACTGGTATCACAACAGGACACCGTCTTGTTTGACAGCTGCCGCTAAAGTGGCGGCTGACTTTCAGGGTTTCAATAAGGAAGAAACCGAGGCGCTAATTGCCGAATACCTTGATTATGGCGTTCCGTTGGAAGGGGAGGGTGTTAAGCCTGTTCCAAATCTCCTACATGGAATTTGCGAATACAGTCGAGATCACACGGTCCCAACGTACAAATTTTTGACAGATCGCTACGCAAAATTAAACCCAGCGCCCAAATTTCGTTACATTCAGTTAGGAACCGGTGTTCACTCCTATTGGCGAACAGAAGAAGGACTACCCCTTGGAGTATGTCCAGTAGTTACTAAAATATGGCATGATGCAATAATGAATGGATATTTCGAACAATAAATTTTTTTAAGTTTTAACCTGAAGAAAAAGATAATCCGTAGAACAGGTTGGTAAAGAGAAATTTAAAAGGAGAAAAAAATGATAGGAAAACGAATTTTTAAGGGTATCATTCCCTTATTTTTTATAACGACAGCCTACGTTGCCCCAGCAATGTCAGCGTCGGAAGTTAGGATAGGTGTCGTTAACGATTACGCAGGTTGGAATCCCTATGCGGATTCAACTGGTCAGATGTATATGACTTGGTGCCAGACTTATGGATGTCTGGGTACATTCGATACACGAGATGGAAAATACAAACCAATGCTTGCCGAACGTTGGGAGGTCAGTAAATCCAATCCTAACGAATGGACTTTTTACCTCCGGAAAGGCATCAAACGACATAAGGATGGTAAAGAACTGACGGCAGAGGATGTAGCGCATTCAATTTGGCGCAATAAAAATGACAAACGGAGCGCACAAAAACAGAATACGAGGCCTGTCAAATCCTGGAAAGTGGTAGACAAATACACGATAAAATTCTTCACAAAAAAACCAACGGCCCCACTTTTGTCTTTTATTTTCGATCGACTGATTATTACCGGCAAAGATCTATATGAAAAATATGGAACAAAGGCGGATCGAAAGGCACCTTACGGCTATGGACCCTATAAAGTTAAGGATGTCGTAATTGGGCAAAGAATGGTCATTGAGAAAAACAATGATTGGCCGTGGATCAAAAAATCCAACCCGGATAGAATTATTTTTACTAAAATCAAAGAGGACGAGGCGCGTGTTACTGGGATTCTCAATGGAGAACTTCACATAGCCCAATTTATTCCGCCCCATCTTCTCAAACGTGTCCGTGCTAATAAAAATGTAACGGTTATTGGCACTTCACCGGTAGAAGTTATGTTTTTGGGAATGAACCCCAAGTTTAAACCCTGGGATAACAAAAAGGTACGCCAGGCAGTTGCATACGCGGTTGATAGGAAATCAATAATTAAATCAATCTTTCAAGGTGGGGCTTCCATCTTGGATGGGCCGGTTGGTCCAGGCCAATATGGCTATAATCCCAAAGTGACGCCTAAATATACCTACAATCCTGCCAAAGCTCGCCAATTGTTGAAAGAAGCTGGCTACCCAAATGGCGTTGCTGTAGATTTCTATACAGCGAACGGCCGCTATATCAACGATCGTCAAAGTTCTCAGGCCATTGTACCGATGCTAGAGGCAGTGGGATTCAAGGTAAAATTTCATACACCGGAGTATTCTTCTCACTGGCCAATGGTCCGAAAAGGGAAAAGATCATTTTATTACCAAGGCCGTGGTTCTGTCGTGGATCCAAGTGCAGCAATTGCTCAGTATTTTGAGACGGGTGTCGCTCCCCGATTGATGTATTCAAATCCAAAATTTGATGCAATTGTTGGGGCGGAACGGCAAGAATTTGATCCCGTCAAACGCAAAAAATTATTGCTGCAAGCGTTTAATATTATTCAGGAAGATGTGCCAGCCTTCTTTCTCTGGCGAATTGACAAATATTACGCGATTTCAAATAAAATAAGTTTTACGCCAACTTCAACGGATCGAATTTTTGGTCATGATATTATCGTAAAATAATCAAGCTTGATTGGGTTTAATTTGGCCTGCCCTGAAATGGGCAGGCCTTTTTTTGAGGATCAACGATATGGCTATGCCAAAAAAAGGAAAATATGTTTCCGTTGATGGAATTAAAACTCATTACTATGAAAAAGGAAAAGGTAAAACCATAATTTTGGTCCACGGGGGAAATTTTGGATCAAAAGAAGCTTCAGGTAATAGCTGGACCTGGAGCAGGAACTTTGACGCCCTTGCAAAACAATTTCACGTTATTGCCGTTGATAAACTGGGTCAGGGCTACACGGGGAACCCTAAAAGGGATGAAGATTATACGATGGACGCTGTGGTCCAACATTTGAATTCCTTCTTGCGAAAGATAAAATTAAAAAATTGCCATTTGGTGGGTCATTCCCGGGGCGGTTATGTAACCGCACGCTTGACCCTCGAACAACCTGAGTTGGTTTCGTCTTGCATATGCGTTGATAGCAACACTTTAGCCCCTGGTGTCGGTATGAATGAGGTGGTTTTGGCTAATCCTCCTCACCCACCGTTAGGCCGCGAATGTCAACGCTGGGTTCTTGAACGTTATTCCTATGGTCACGAACATATCGATGAAGATTGGTTGGATGTCCTAATGGATATTGGAAAACAACCCAAACATAGAAAAGCGGTTGCCAAGATGGAAACTCAAAAACTGAAAACACGTCAATTTCTGCCTCAACTTTCTTCCGATCGGGCTGATACTTTCAGCCGAATTCGGGATACCGGTATGCGCCGGCCCACAATGGTGATGTGGGGTTTTAATGATCCGACAGCTCTTCTTGAACAGGGTCAGAGGTTGTTCGATTTAATTGCATCCACCGAAAGACGTGCTTATATGCATATAATTAATCGTGCCGGGCACTTTTCGATGAGAGAACAGGCGGATCATTTCAATTCCGTACTTGGTGGATTTATAGAAAGCGTCTGAAGTTGCTATGCAAAAGAGTGATAGAAAACTGATTAATACAAACGGTGTTAACACTAATTATTACAAGAAAGGTATGGGGCCTCCCTTAATCCTTTTCCACGGTGGGGCATTTGGGCATCCAACAGCGGCCGATTGCGCATGGGATTGGAGTACAAATTTTGATGGTCTTTCGGAACGTTATCAAGTTTTTGCCATTGATAAGCTTGGCCAGGGATATACTGATAATCCCAAAAAAAACGCAGATTATTGTATGGAGGCTGTTGTCCGGCACGCCGTAAATACTCTGCGAGCACTCAATTTAGGTCCAGTGAATTTAGTCGGACATTCCCGAGGAGGTTATCTGGTTTGCCGTTTAACACTGGATTACCCCGAACTCGTCAAAAGTTGCACTATCGTTGACAGTAATACGAGCTCACCCGGCATAGAGCTAAACGATGTCGTTCTCGGTAATCCACCGGAGCCTCGCCTCAGTCGGGAAAGTCAAAGGTGGATTTTTGAGCATTATTCATACAGTTCTCACCACATCACTGATGATTGGCTCGATATAGTTTGTGAAGTAGCAGAACTGCCAAAATACAAGGAGGCTTGGCAAAAAATGGAAGTAGAGGGATTGCGTCTTAAGCAATTTCGTCCTGGTTTAGCGGCGGATAAATCACGAATGTTTGCCAAATTAAGGGATTTCGGGCTCGAACGTCCAACACAGATCATTTGGGGAAAAAATGATCCTACCGCTTCACTGGATCAAGGTTGGGCACTTTGGGATTTGATAGCCTCAAAGCTTGCGAATGCTCAATTTCACATAATTAATCGGGCTGGTCACTTTTGTTACCGTGAACATCCCAAAGCCTTTAACGAACTTGTCCATGGTTTTGTGGAAAGTTGTCAATCGCCTTAACTTTATTCATGCTTGCCCCCTTTTCCTGACAAAAGGTCTACACTAAACTAAGCCCAACAAGGAGACAGAATAGATTGTTCGCGTACATCACACGCCGTGTAATTGGGACAATTCCCGTGATTTTATTGATTTCTTTACTGGTGTTCATGCTTGTCCAGGCGGCACCTGGAGATCCGGCTGACCTTTTACTTTCAGATGAGGCGGACAAAGAAGATGTAGATGAAGCGAGAAAAAGGTGGGGTCTGGATCAACCAATGTATGTCCAGTACTGGAAATTTTTGGTAGCGGCCTTACAAGGGGATCTCGGTGAATCGTTTCGTTATGCGGATCCCGTATTACTTCTCATTGCCGAAAGATTACCAGCTACCATTGAATTAGCTTTTTTTTCAATTGTGATTGCGGTCATTGTTGCAATTCCACTTGGTGTATGGGCTGGCGCGAAGCCAAACTCGTGGATCGATAATTTAGGGTCTATTGTCGGTTTTTTTGGGATTAGTATGCCTAATTTCTGGTTTGGCATCATGTTAATTCTTATAGTTTCCGGTTTCTTTCATCTATTGCCTTCGGCAGGACGGGAGACTTATGGGGTTCCCAGCGATCCTATTACCGGATTTTATATTTTGGACAGTATACTACACCAAAATTGGAAGGCAGCTTGGGACGGTGTGAAGTATATCATATTACCGGCAACAGCGTTGGGCACAAACATGATGGGAATAATGATGCGTGTCACACGCTCTTCAGTTTTAGAGGTTATGCATGAGGATTACGTAACAACCGCACGAGCAAAAGGAGTGAAAGAAAGAATTGTTTTATGGCACCACGCTGTACGGAATGCACTGATACCCATTGTAACTGTTGTTGGCTTGGAGCTCGGTACACTTTTGTCCGGGTCAATCATCGTTGAAACAGTTTTTTCCTGGCCTGGGGGTGGATCCTTGCTCATTTCTGCGATTGCTGCGCGGGATTACCCTCTGATTACCGGCACTGTCCTAACTTACACATTCGCTTTTGTAATTATTAATTTCACAATCGATATCATATACGGATTTATAGACCCGAGGATTCGCTTTGACAAATAGCCCTACATCACAAGTGTCTTTGGAGCAAACTGATCAGCTTGAACAGCGCTTGGCCCGTTTCCGAAAGGCTATTAACCCATGGATGAAACCAAAAATCATCATGGGAGGAATTTTGGTCCTGCTTCTCGTTTTTATGGGGATATTGGCTCCCGCGCTTTCCCCTTATGACCCGAATTTACAAGATCTATCCAAAACCCTCCAGGCACCGGGGTGGTGGGGGAGTGCTCATTTTCTGGGGACAGACCATGTTGGGCGGGACTGTCTCAGCAGGATCTTCTATGGGGCACGGATCTCTTTAGTGATTGCTGGGACAGTGGTAATCATTTCTGGCGTGATTGGTGTTGGTTTGGGGGCAATTTCAGGTTATTTTGCTGGTCGTACAGATTTCTTCATTCAAAAGTTAGTTGAGGTGATTTGGGCCTTTCCCCCCTTGTTGTTGGCTATTGCTGTGATGGCTTTCTTTGGACAAGGCCTCGGAATTCTAATCTTTGCTCTTGTGGCGCAACGGTGGATACCTTATTGCCGCGTGGCACGCGGACAGGCTTTGTCTCTTCGTACTCGTGATTTTGTTGATGCGGCCAGGTCGTTAGGTGCGGGAAATAATCGCATCATCATTAAACATATTTTACCAAATTTA
>JAYZBC010000070.1:0-45718 GCA_036339375.1 Pseudomonadota bacterium
TTAAAGTGAGAATTCGCGTATCCTATGCATCTTCTGGGATTCTTGCTCGTCAAATAGAAAATGGAGCACCCGCAAACTTATATTTATCAGCAGCAATTGAATGGACCCAAAGGCTTCTGAAACAGAGACTTTTGGTGGATTTAGGAAACAACACTTTTCTTGGAAATCGCTTAGTTTTATGTGTCCCCAAACAAGAGGTTTTTGAACTTAAGATAGAAAGAGGCTTTGCCCTGTTAAATAGTTTGCGTGGAGGACACCTTGCTATAGGGGACCCTTTGCACGTTCCTGCCGGGAAATACGCCCGTGCTGCACTCCGTTCTTTAGGCGTTTGGAAAAATATTGAAAAAAGTACGGCCCGTACAACTGATGTAAGAAATGCCCTTGCACTCATTGAAATGGGGGAAGTAGCTGCTGGAATAGTTTATAGGAGTGATGCCATCGCGTCTCAGAAAGTGCAGATAATAGATATATTTCCTTTAACAAGCCACCCGCCCATCAGGTACACTTTAAATATCGTAAAAGAAAATGATAAACCTGCTGTAAGGCATTTTTATAAATTTTTGGAATCCGAAATTTCTAAGACAATTTTCATGAGATATGGGTTTGAAGTAAAATAAACTTATGGATTTCCTTACTCAAATCGAAATCGAAGCCATTTGGCTTAGTCTAAAAATCTCTCTCTGGTCAATGATTTGGACAATGCCTTTGGGATTGATTGCAGCCTGGTGTCTTGCCCGTTTTGAATTTCCTGGAAAAGTATTCATTGATTCAATTATTCATTTGCCACTAGTTCTTCCCCCTGTCGTGATTGGCTATGTCCTTTTGGTATCTTTCGGAAAAAAAGGTTTCATTGGTGCCTGGCTTTACGAGGTGTTTGGTATAACTTTTGGTTTTTCTTGGCGAGGGGCTGTAATTGCAGCAAGCGTTATGGCTTTCCCTCTAATTGTAAGAGCAATTCGACTTTCTATAGAGGCGGTTGATCAAAGATTAGAAGCTGCAGCAAGAACACTTGGTGCTGGACCGGCCTATGTATTTACAACAATAACGTTTCCGCTGATCATGCCAGGAATCGTGGCTGCGTTTATCCTTGGTTTTGCTCGTTGCCTGGGCGAATTTGGCGCTACAATTACATTTGTTTCAAATATTCCAGGGGAAACCCGTACTTTACCCATTGCCCTTTATGGTTTTGCTCAGATACCAGGAGGGGAAGAAGCCGCATTTCGGCTAGTCATAATATCAGTTGTAATTGCCTTTCTTTCTCTTGCCGGATCAGAATGGTTAGCAAGAAGAACACAAGCAAAGATAGGCCAAAATCATGCTTGACATCGAAGTAAAACATCGACTTGGTAATTTTACTATTGACGCAAAATTTGAAGCAAAAGATACAGGTTTGGTTTCTCTCTTCGGCCAATCCGGTAGTGGAAAATCATCAATAATGAATATGATTGCGGGACTTTTAAAACCGCAGTCGGGCCGTATCGAAATTAAAGGAAGAGTTCTTTTTGATAGCCATAAAAAAATAAACATCAAACCCCAAGACAGAAAAATTGGGTATGTTTTTCAAGAAAGTCGATTATTTCCCCATTACACTGTCAAAGGAAACCTTTTATACGGAGAGAAAAAAAATTCATCTAACAAAGATAAAAATTACCTTTCTAAAGTCGTCGAAATTCTTGGAATTGAACACAAACTAGAACACAAACCTCGTACCCTTTCGGGAGGAGAACGGCAAAGAGTCGCTCTTGGTAGAGCATTATTATCGAATCCAGAAATTCTCCTTATGGACGAGCCTTTGGCCTCATTGGATGAAACTCGAAAATTTGAAATTATACCTTTGATTGAAACAATTAGAGATGAATTTAACACGCCAATTGTTTACGTTAGCCATGCAATAAACGAAATTATTCGATTAGCGGATTTTCTTGTGCTTATAGATAACGGAAGGATAAAGGGAACGGGTACAATAGAGGAAATAAGTGGTCGCCGGGATCTCCATACCCTTTTAAATTACCACGAAATGGGTACAGTTATTAAAGCAAAAGTGAAACATCATGATCCAGAATATTCAATCTCGACACTATCCTTCCCTGGCGGAAAATTGCGGGTTCCAAAAACCGGAGCTGCAGTAGGGGAAACGGTCAGTGTTAGAATTCGGGCACGAGACATTTCCTTATCTCTAAGTAAACCAAATAAAGTTAGTCAACTCAATATTTTAGAAGGTATAATTAACAAAATAGATCAAAAGAAAAATTTGGTTAATCATAACCTAAATCATGAAACGGACGTTTGTATTGACATAGGGCTCCCGCTTTGGGCCCGTATAACCCGTTTCTCTATAAAAAAACTTAACCTCCAAGAGGGACAAAAGGTTTACGCCTTAATTAAAAGCACCTCTATAGATCGAGAAAGTATCGGCAAAAAATTTTCGAAGAAAATTTAGAGAAAATTCTATGAATTTTCATCGAGCAGGGTCCTATTATGGAATTCTGATAAATTAAAATCCTCTGGTCCCAATGGAATAATGCCAGAAGGGTTTAATTTTTCCATATTTCCCCAATAACCTTCTTTGATTCCCTGAATATCTGTATTTTCTGCAATTCCGGGATGTTGATAAAGATCTTTTAAATAATTCCACAAATTTTCCTGATCACAAATTCGAAATTTATTACATTTAAAGTGGCTGTAATACACACAATCGAATCTCACTAAGGTCGTATAAAGCCGCCAATCGGCTTCAGTTATTTGTTCACCACACAGAAACCGCCGCTTGGAAAGATGGACTTCAAGCCATTCCAGCGTCGCAAATAGATTCTGATAAGCCTCTTCATAAGCTTCCTGAGATTTTGCAAAACCGCAACGATAGACCCCATTGTTTACGCAAGAATAAATTCGATTGTTATAGGCATCAATTTCAGAACGCAACTCTTCCGGGTAAAGATCGATACTACAATTTGCCCATTCGTTAAATTCTGAATTCAACATTCTGATAATTTCTGAAGACTCATTGTTAACAATCGTTTTTTCCTTTTTATCCCACAAAGTTGGAACTGTTACTTTACCAGTATACTCTGGGTTAACTTTTAAATAGGCCTCTTGTAATTCAAATTTTCCTTCTTTGGCCTCTAAACCATTGCCTATCCCCGTGCTATAGGCCCAGCTTCTTACTTTTGGGAGATCCGATAATGAAATGGAAATAAAATTTTCGAGGTTTTTAACAGTTCTGACAATTTGTGTACGATGCGCCCAAGGACAATTGGGTGCCAGAAAAAGGTGGTATCGACCTACTTCTGCTCTAAAATCAGACGTTCCGTCAGCAGTTATGTGGGATCTAAAACTTGATTCCACTCTCTGAAAAGAGCCATCTTTTCCTGTTTGGTTTTGTACATCTGCCTCAGTCCATTTTCCGTTGATTAACATACCCATTATTTATTTCCCTTAAATTAAAATCAAAATTCTAGATTTTCTCATTTAAAACATATAAACAGGTTTCTGGTTAAAAATTGAGGGTTTGGATTTAAAACCCATATTATGCCTCTTCAAAAAAGCAAACAGGTTCTGATAACAACTCTACCCCCCCAAATCATTGGGGGAGTAGCCATAAAAACCCGTATCCTCGCCGATTACCTAAGAAGTCGGGGACATAAAGTTACTATTGCACACTACGCTACATTTACCCATGGTAGTAATTTGAACGTTTCCTTAAAAAATTTTGCCAAAAAGTGGAAACCTACAGTTTCTAGGTACAAAGCATTTGGTGATCATGATTGTATTGCTATCGGTTGCTTATTCCCTGAACTCGAGGCCACTTACACTCAGAGTTCAAAACGGTGGCACCAAATTATTAGAGAAAACGACAGGCATATTGCAGTCAGCGGTACTATCGTGCCTGCAACCCCTTTCGTAAAATTAGGTTTACCTCACCTGATTTGGTGCGCAAGCGATGTGATTGGAGACAGGATTGATAGAAGGTCATCTATGGGATTTTTGAGAAAACTTTACGACAACTACATTGTTACGCCCCTACTTTGCAAACAGGAAAAGGCTATTTTGAAGGGAACCGGATACATCTGCGGTGTCAGTCCTTTTACTATTAAAAGTTTAACCAACCAAACTTCTTCTGATAGTGAACGTTTCTCTGAAATGCCTATACCAGTCGATACTTCAAAGTTTTTTCCCGAGAGCGGTTTTAAGAGAGGCCGCATTGGGTTTGTAGGCCGCCTCAATGATCCCAGAAAAAATATTAACCTCTTATTTGATGTTGCCGAAATATTAAAATTTAACGAAACTAATTTTGAACTTTACCTTGCTGGAATTGGTGGAGAGTATTTTAAAGAACAAGTGCAAATACGGGGTTTAGAAAACAACATTAAATTTGTTGGCCAACTTTCCGAGAAAAAACTCTTAGATTTTTATCAGTCTCTCGATTTATTTGTAATACCATCCCACCAAGAAGGTTTGGCCATTGTTGGTTTGGAGGCTATGGCCACAGGCCTTCCCATTGTATCCACTCGGTGTGGTGGGCCAGAAGCCTATGTACGGGATCAAAAAAATGGATTTCTGGTTGACCCAGATGAAAAAGAAATGGCAACAGCTATAAAAACAATTCTGATAAACCGTGAAACAAGGGACCGAATGAGCCAAAAATCTCTGGAAATTGTCCAAACGGAATATAGCCATAATGCTTTTTCTAAAATTCTACAAAACAAATGGCGTGAAATATGGAATGAAGAAATTTAGAAAAATGAAGATAAAACAAGTAAAATTTTTTAAATTTTCTATCCGATGAAAGTTATTGTCTCAGTCCATGGACGCTTTCACGCATTTGAACTTGCCTCGGGTTTATATGAACGCGGCCATTTGCAACAACTCATTACAACTTACCCTGGATTTTATGTAAAAAAACTAACAAATCATTCTTTACCTTTAAGATCTGTGCCCCAACTTGAACTATTAAAGCGTATTATGAACCGAACCGGTTTTGGAACTCGTCCTGACGGATATATGGGGAGTGCCTTTGGAAAATTTGCCTCCCGCTCCAACATGACAGGGGCAGATATTTTTGTGGGTTGGGCAAACGCAACACTGGAAGCTATAAAACCTGCACGTTCTGCTGGATTAAAAATAGTCCTCGAAAGAGGTTCAAGCCATATTTGTCATCAAACTGAAATCCTAAAATCAGCCTATAAAGAATTTGGTTCAACAGAAATTATAACACCCAAAAAGGTAATAGAAAGGGAACTAGAGGAATACGAGCTCGTTGATGCGATCTCAGTTCCTTCATCCTACGCCGCTCAAACTTTTGTTCAGAGAGGGTTCAGCGAAGATAAAATCATCAAAAATAATCTCGGTGTGAATTTATCAACTTTTGGAAATTCCCCACACCCAATAAGAAAGGATTGCGAAAAAATTTTATTTGTTGGTCGAATTGGAATTCGAAAGGGAATACCCAACTTACTAGCAGGGTTTGCTGATCTTAAAACCAAAGCAAAACTGCACTTAATAGGCCCTATAGAATCTGGTTTCGAGAACTATCTGCGTAAAGCACCTTTAGATAGAGTAATTGTTCGTGGACCAATAACCTTTAACAAATTACCTGCGGAATACGAAGATACTGACATTTTCTGCCTACCATCTTTAGAAGAAGGTTTTCCTTTAGTCATTCTTCAAGCTTTAGCCAGTGGGTGTCCAGTAATAACGACAAAGGCAGCTGGTGCATCCGATATTATAAAAAATGGTGTGAATGGAATAATTTTACCTGATAATTCTCCTTCAAACATTACGAAGGCACTCAGGCGTTTATATGAAAATCCAGAACTTAGAAGCAATTTGTCCATCATGGCAAAAAAAAGTGTCCTGAATAGATTTTCCTGGAACCATTACGTTGACCGAGCTGTTCTAGCCTACAAAAACCTAAATTCGAAGAGTTTATAACAATGTTTTCCAAAATTACTCAGCTGCTGCGGCAACGCCTAATTTGTTTTCGGGCACTTTAAGCCCAAATAGTTTAGCCGCATTTAAACCTAATATTTTTCGTTTATCTTCTTCACTTAAGAAAGGCATGTCCCATATGACACCTGGGGTATCAAAGTCCCAGTGGGGCCAATCGGAGGCATAAAGAAGGCTATTTGGAGCATCAATCATATCGAAGGTCGTTTCGAGGCCCTTTTGATGATCAGTTTCAAGTGGCTGACTAGTGTAAAACATCTCCCGCATATATTCGCTCGGTAGCCGTTTTAGTAAAGGCGCTTCAGACGTCCTCATCAAATACGTGTGATCTAGACGTTGCATTAGCCAAGGAACCCAAGCCAGGCCCGATTCAATCCAAATTGTTTTCAAATCGGGAAACTTTTCTGAAAGTCCATTCCAAACCCAATTCGTCATATGAACAACATTGCACCAAACGAAACTTAATGCATGCATAGCACCAAATTGGTTAACCTGAGACATCCACTCATCATTCCAATAATAACCCGCGTGGAAGCCTAACGGTTTGCCTACTTCTTGAACTAATCCATATAACTTCATAAATTGATTGTGATGAACCGGTTTTTGTCTAACAGACGTTACCATATACCCAATTACACTTTCATTATCGGCATATTCTTCCACGATCTTCATAGCCAGCTCTGGATCTCCAAAGGGCAGATAAATCATAGAGCCAAGATTTTTGTCTGAAGCAAGAATTTGCTCTGTAAACCAACGGTTGTAGGCGGAAGATAAAGGTGCTTCCATATGAAACTGTGGATGAACTCCCAAATTTAACATTTGGGTTGGAAACACTACAGTGAAATCAATTGCCATGGTTTCATAGGCTCTTTGTGCTAACACCACATCACGATGGACAGTTTTATCTTCTACTTTTTCACCCCGTTTCCCCTGATGGATTATACGTCCCCCACAATCCTGGAAACGAAGCCCTAAATCTCCATTCAACCCATAAGGGGGTGATCCTGTTCGATTCTTCAAATGATCTATGGCTTGAAACCTTAAAACTTCATCTTCTATATACTGTGCCAAATCTCCCCAACTTTCGGTCTCAACGTGATGTGAATCAATATCGCATATAAAAACATTTTCAAAATTACGAATTTCTCCCTGTTGCCGGGCATGCTCAAGAATATCACGGGTATCAGTTTCTGAAGTGATTTCTTTTACAGATATTTCTAAAGGGGCTTGGACACCAGTATCCATCTTTCAATCTCCAAATTGAATTATAAGGTCACAACAATTTTCATTTTTAAATCATAATACCAAGGTAAATTTATTTTAACTTCTTTTTTAGAAACGTATATATCTTTTTAACTGTTGGACCCGATGGAAATGTCTATTTTCTATTTTCGTAATAAAAACATCGACGAAAAAAAAATAATTCTATAGTTTTCATTGGAAATTAGACCTTCAGGAGAAATTCGGTTATGCCAAACACAAACGACATTGCAGAAGACGCCGTTAAAGCAACAGTCCAGTTTAGCATCGACAGCGGGGAAACACCTGTTTCTTTGGTCCAACAACCGGGGCAGGGTTCGGATCTTCGATCAGGTAAATACGAAGAAAAACAAATAAAAATCCATAATGGCCGCCCAATTGCCAACAAACTAGATCTCGACCGACAGGGTTTTATCTTTACAAAAGCCAAGACAGCAGTTTCAGATTTTTATAATGAACAAGAGGTCCTTTCCATTTATTACCCGGAGATGGAAAAAATTGTGAAAGAAAAAACAGGCTGCGACAAAGTTTTGGTTTTTGACCATACAATCCGAGTAGACAACAGCAATATGGCAGACACCAGAAAAGTTCGTTCCCCTGTAAAAAATATGCACAATGATTTCACTAGAAAATCCGCACCACAACGAGTTCGCGACTTGCTCCCGTCTGCAGAAGCAAAAACGCGTCTTCAAAAAAGATTTGGTTCAATAAATATTTGGCGCCCAATAATAGGTCCAGTAGAAACTGCTCCTTTAACTGTTTGTGGATGGGATACTTTACGAGAAAATAACCTCATCGCAGCGGAACGCCGTTATCATGATAGAATTGGGGGTGTCTTACACCTAACCCACAATCCAGAGCAAAAATGGTATTATTTTCCTCAAATGGAAAGAGAAGAAATTGTCTTGCTAAAATGTTTCGATTCTCTGGAAGATGGTACAGCTAAATGGACTTGTCACGGCTCATTTCAACCTCCAAAACTTTCCCCAAAGGCTAAACCACGTCAAAGCATTGAAGTACGAACCCTTTATTTCTTTGATTGACACTCCTCCAAACTTTGGAACCAACAGAAGACAAATTCCAAGATATCCAAAGAGGGGCGTTATGGATGATTTTGGCCGCTCTTTCATTTACAGCGATGTTGTATTGCGTTCGTTATTTAGAAGGCCGTTATCCCTCGATTGAAGTTGTCTTTTTTAGAGCCCTCGGCGGCCTCATTTTTGTAGTCCCCCCTCTCCTCAAACATGGTTTAGGCGGGCTTCAAACCCAGGCATTTCCTATGCATCTAAGCAGAACCGTCTTTGCTTTAGCCGCCATGTGCACTTTCTATTACGGTGTTGCCTATGTATCCATGTCAGATGCCACAGCATTTACCTTCATCATTCCCCTTTTCGCAACAGTCGGGGTCGCTTTAATTCTCAGAGAAAAAGTAGACGCGCTTCGTTGGATTGCAACAATTTTCGGATTTTGTGGAACTTTAATAATTATTCGACCCGGTTTTATTGAAATTACTATTCCAGTGTTAGTTATTCTGCTATCGGCGGTTTTTTATGCCGGTTCTTGGATAAGCATGAAAATTCTAACTCGAACTGACTCAGCCTCATTAATTGTGTTTTATATGAACATCTTAATAGTCCCCTTGGCATTAATTCCTACCTTATTTTTCGGCATTAAACCTGACTTCATAGATTTATTATTCCTAATTGCTGTTGGCCTAACAGGTTCATATGCTCATTTTTGTCAAGCAAAAGCCTTCGGTTCAGCAGACGTAAGTGCAGTTATGCCCTTTGATTTTTTGAGGCTTCCAATGTCAGTTTTTTGTGGATGGATCTTTTTGGGGGAAAAAACAGATATTTGGACCTGGCTAGGGGCTATTATCATTTTTGCAAGCACCTACCTCATTGCCTGGCGAGAGGCGCAAATTCCTTCCAATTCTCGCAAAAAATAAAATAACGACAAAACTTAACAAATTTCTCCGATTTGAATAAAATTAGTTAAAATTCAACATTTAAATATTTTAGGTAAATGTCATGCTAAGACCCTATTTACGAAATAATAAGTTAATTAATCTTAAACAAAAGGAAGAAATTTTATGACGGAATATAAAAACCTAGCATTTAATCAATTTATAGGAGATCTAAGAGATCATTACGAAAAATCACTTCCAGAAACAGAACACTGGGGAGGTGTCCACGATCTTCTAAAAATATTGATTTCTGACCAAGAATTGTGCAACGCATCAAAGGCCTGGGAGGCTAAAAAAGGAAGAGAATACGTTCTACATCATGATCAGACTTATGATTTTTTTGTAGGCGGATTAGTCCGTGAAGAGAAACATGTGGCCAGTGTCCACGACCACGGTCCAACTTGGACTGTTTATGGGGTGCTGGACGGAAAAGAAATCACTCATTTATATAAGCGTTTGGACAATGGAGAAAAGCCAGGATATGGAGAGGTTAAACTACTACAAGAATATGAAGCCCCAGCAGGCCATGTTGATATAGTGCCCCCTCATATTCCTCATGCGGAAAATGGGAATAGCCCCCGATCTGTTGCTATTACCGTTCGAACAACGAAACCCGGGGGTTACGATCAAATTAGATTTAACCTAGAAACCGGAAAAACATGGACAACTCGTGGCCTGGACCTTGTACCCCTAGCTGTTTAAAAGCTAAAAGGGAATGTATTTAAACACCATATTTTTAAAACTAAATTACCGACGCATCAGCTGAATAAAATATTTTTGAAAAGTCCAATTTTTATAAAATAATTTTAGAAAGAACGGACAAAAGAAATGCCGTTAAAATCAACAACCAAACAAAGTAAAGGCCGGTTTTCTATATTAAAAAAAGGAGCTTGTTTGGGAGCCGAAGTTTCAGGTCTTGACCTTACTGAAAACATTAGTAACCAAAAATTAAAAATAATTCAAAAAGCTCTGGTTAAACATGAGGTGCTAGTTTTTAAACACCAAAATATTTCATTGGATCAATTTATAAAATTTGGAGCCCATATTGGTGAATTGTCAATTCATCCCTTCCGGAATGTAGGAGCAGGAGCCAACAAACTTTCTAGGACAACAAAACCCGGACAGCGTGAGCTCATTATTTTAGATAACGACGAGAAAAACCCCCCTCACTCTACTGACCAATGGCATAGTGATGAAATGTTCAGGGAGACACCACCATCAGCAACTATTCTTCGTTCAAGTATTTTACCAAAATACGGAGGAGATACTATTTTTGCCAGTATGACTACTGCCTATAAAAATCTTAGTTCTCCTTTGCAAAAATTTTGTTCCAAACTTGAAGCCATCCATGATTTTAAAGTTTTCCGTTCCCTTTATTCTAAAGACCATGAGGGACGTAAGAAGCTATTGGAAATAGAAAAAAATTTTCCAAACACAACTCATCCCGTAATTAGGACTCATCCGATAAGCAGAAAAAAAGCAGTTTTTGTTAGCCCACAAACTACCATTAAGATCAAAGGCTTACGAAATTTTGAGAGTGAAAGTATACTTGATTTACTCTATCGGTTACCCGAAATACCTGAGTACCAATTCAGAGTTAAATGGGAACCGCATATGTTTATTATTTGGGACAATCGGTCCACTCAGCATTATGCACCCCGAGACTTTTTACCCGATAGGCGCAGAATGGAGCGACTTACAATTAAGGGTGACCGGCCCTTTTAAATTTTATTGATCAAATTCAGTTTTATTTGGTTAGTATTTCCCAAGAATGGCCATCAAAATCCCGAAAATATAACCCTCTACCCCCGCGCCGATTATTTATTTTCATATCATCGGAAGATCTCGGCAAACTACCAAAACTTACACCTTCATTTTTGATCCGAGAAAAAATTTTATCAAAATCTATTTCACTCACTTTAAAAGCATAATGATGCCTTTCGAAATGCTTTTTATTATCAAAATCCAATGTCAGACTTTTGTTAACCTTAACCGCAGCAAAATGAGATTTTATTCCCTCATATGAAAAACCAAAAATATGGGATATAAATTTTGCAGCTTTTTCTTTGTCCTGGCTAGGAACAATCGTGTGATTGAGTTCAATAGTCACAAATAAAACCTCCGAGAAAATTTAATTTAACTTTGGAGTCTTGAAACACACGCATATTTTATTTCTGACTGTTAATTTATCAGATTCAGTACAAAATAAAACGATCCTTTATTTTATTCCATTGTAATAATCAAAATTCAGATGAATTTTAAATAGTTTGTTCATTCCAAAAATCCATTTAACCCAAAATTACTTTTACGCTAAAGGTCTTTTCATCAATTTTGTTGAACACGCCTTTTTATTTCATCGCTAGACGCTGTATACCTATAAGCTCGGAAAACCCAATTAATGTTTCCTAAAACAGGATGGGGTTGATGGTAAGGATTTGAAAATTCCCATACTGTTTCACCTTTCTTAGTAACTTCAAATATCCTTCCAAACCCCCCTTCACAAATTAATGTATTCCCATTTCTCAAGCGTTGGGCACCGGAGATATGCGGGCTAAAAAAATCCATGCCTCGATCCGCCATATATTCCCAAACACGCTTTTTGTTTTTGGGATTAATTTCTAAAATTTTAGAATGCGGGTGTTCTAAAGGGGATAAATGCCCGTTAGCAAACAACAATATATTCTGGTTAGCCAACATATGGGAATCATGTTGGCCCCCAAACAAATCGTCTCTCATTTCCCACTTAATTTTTCGTGTTTTTTTGTTGATAATCATAATGGTATTGATAACACGAAAACTCACCATAATATCCCCGTTTGGTAATGGGGCGACCGTATTTGCATGAGCAAATTCTGCTCTATGAAATAAAGGCGTAATTGGGTATTTTTCAATTTCCATTTCAGAAGTGCGCCACTCCCATACGACACTGCCGTTAGGATCTACTTCTCTAATAACATCTCCATATATTCGACCATCTGGCGCTTCTGAATTTGGTACACCACCTCTGACCCGTTTTTGGTCTTTTTTCTTCAGAACTTCCCAAGCTATATAAATCGTATTCCCGTTTTTTAAACGACGAGCATCATGGTGTTGGTTTTCATCATAATGTTCCCAAATCACTTTTCCTTTCCAGTCGTATTCACGAATTATTCCACCCTTTCCTGCCATAAGGGGCGGCCCTTCCCTTTGTTGCTGTGTTATAAATAGATTGCCATTGGGCAAGAGCATGCCGTGGTAGCCTGGTTCATTGAGTTTCCAAAGGTGCACCTCATTCCCCTTCATATCGATTAGAAAGGCTCTATCCTGCCTAAGAGGAACCACCAAAGTGAACCCTTTTAAAGACTTCGACTTTTTATAAATACTAATCCCCATTGGTGGTTTAAAGGGCATTTTAATCTCCTAACATTTTTTTTCTTATTAAATGATAAAGGTAATTCTTAAAATCAATAAAAAGTGTAAACAGTCACTTTAACCTTTACGTTTAAAATGTATGCTAAAGTCTATTTTATAGAGACATGATAGGCTACATTTTTGAAAGACATTGCATAACGTGAAAGGAAACACGAAAATGGCTAAGTCATTTGAAGTCCGTCCACTTTGTCCGGCACTTGGCGCAGAGATAATTGGACTTGATATATCCAAACCTTTGGATAAAGCCACTTCCCAAGAACTGGCCGAGACTTGGCGCGACTACCTCCTTCTTTTATTTAGAAAACCAGACATGACCCAGCAAGAACAGATCCGTTTTGCAAAATGTTTTGGAACAATTGGAGAAAGGCCTAAACCGGCAGACAGCCGTCCGGAAGACTATTCCCAACTTGATCAGGCATTTATGCTGGTTACAAATATTCGGAAAGATGGAAAACCAATAGGTACTCTGCCTGATGGCGAAATGATGTTTCATCACGACACCATATACAAGGCCAAACCCCACATTGGCACACTCCTTTATGCCATTGAAGTTCCTTCTGTAGGGGGAAATACGCTCTTCACTAATTTATATTTGGCCTATAACGCCCTTTCCAATGAAATTAAAAAAAGAGTAGAAGGACGAAAAGCAAAACACGTATATGATTACGAACGGATAAACGAAAGAAATACTGAGGAAGGGGCTGGTGATTTGTTAGAAAGCTACTCACACCCAGTATGTATTACGCATCCTCGTTCCCAAAGAAAAGCTCTCTACGTTGATAGGTTAATGACAGCAGAGATTGAAGGTCTATCGGAAGAAGAGAGTGAAAAAATTCTTAATACGATGTTTGATACAGCAGAACGTAAAGATTTTGTTTACGAACATATTTGGAAGCCAGGTGACCTATTGTTGTGGGATAATTTATGTTCGTCCCACGCTCGTACTAATTTTTCCGACGGTGAACGGCGTTTGTTAAGGCGTTGCCAGGTTCAGACGGAAACCATCCCCATGGAGTAAAAGAAAAAATTTGAAAAATAATTTTCATTTTTTTGATTATCGGTTACATTAAAGAGTAAACAATACTTACACTATAAGAAAATAACAGGAGGTTTAATGTCAAAGATTCGTCATCTTGCGATAATGTGTGTAGACCCGGAAAAAACAAGTTCCTTTTACGAAGATGTTTTTGATTTAAAAGTTCTATACAAATCAAAGGGGAGTGTTTATATGACCGACGGTTACATAAACTTAGCCCTATTACGTAGCAAGACAGAGAATACACCACCTGGGTTGTATCATTTTGGCTTTCACGTTGAAGACGGAAAAGAAATTGATCAACGAATTGGTGAGATTACGGGCCGCAAAGCAACAGTGCGTCCAGATGACAGACCCTACGCTGAAACAAGAGGTATGGACCCGGATGGAAATCTTTTTGATATTTCTGTACACGGTTACATGACAGAAGAGTTCGCTCCTAGTCGACGTGAGGAGACCAAAGAAAAAGAAAAGATAGACGCATAAAAATAAAATTCAAAACTTTTTAACAAGAAGGAGGAGCATTATGGCGAAAATTAAACATATAGCACTCATAACAGTGGACCCAGAACGGTTAGCAAAGTTTTATGAGGAAGTTTTTGAAATGAAACGCTTGAACTCAGATGGCAATGGGGCAATTTACATGACAGATGGTTATATAAATGTCGCGTTGTTAACCAATAAAGCTGAAGGAAAACCGAATGGTTTAAATCATTTTGGCTTTGAAATTGAAGATCAAGAAGAAATTGCTGACCGAATGGAAAAATGGGGAATTAATAGACCCGGAGAAAGACCTGCTGACAGGCCCTATGCAGAAAGAAGAGGCATGGACCCTGAAGGTAACAATTTTGATCTTTCTGTTCACGGCTTTCAAGACACGGAGTACAAGGCAGAACGAGATACAAGAGTTAAACCAAAAGAAAAGGTTGATGCTTAAATAATCTGGTTAATTTTTTGTAAATGGCTATCAAAGTCATTCCCGCTGATGCACCGTTGGGCGCTGAAGTTTGCGGCGTAAACCTCTCTCGACCCTTGGATCGAGGGACGATTGAAGTCGTCCACGAAGCCTGGCTTGAGCATTTGGTGATTTACTTTCGTGGCCAGGAAATCGACCAACACCAGCAACTAGCCTTTACCCAGCATTTCGGCGAGGTGGGTGCCATGCGCTCGCCTCGCACACAACTTGATCTCAAGGGAATTCCACAGGAGCCCGGCATTATGACGGTGTCCAACATCCGACGGAATGGAAAACCTCTGGGTCTTGCGCACGATGGTGAAATGTGGTTCCACTCCGACATGTGTTTTGACGAAAACCCCTTAAAGGCAACCCTCCTTTACGGTATTGAGATCCCCTCCAAGGGGGGCAATACGCTGTTCGCTAACATGTACCTCGCTTACGAACGCCTTTCCAAAGACATTAAAGAGACGATCCGCGGCCGGACAGCGTTACAAATGCACGAATTTCATCGTACCGACCGTCCTCAATTACGGGAAGATATGTCTGATGTGGCACACTTTTCTCACCCTGTGGCGATCACTCATGCCGAGACAGGGCGTCAAGCTCTCTTTGTAAACCGGCTGATGACCGCTCGAATTAACGGACTCGACGTTGCTGACAGTGATATGTTGATTGACGAGCTTCTGCGGGTGTCCGAAGACCCTGCAATTGTCTACGAACATGTCTGGAAGCCTGGGGACCTGGTGATGTGGGATAATCGCTGTGTAACCCACGCCCGAACGGACTTTTCTGAAACCGAGCGCAGATTGCTACGGCGTACCACGACCGACGGTTCTCGCCCCTTTGAAACCATGGTGGAGTATAGTTCGGCGGGTGCTCCATAGAAACGCCAACAGTCCTCTACCCGCACACCGTCGCAATTTAAAGGCTGATATTTAGGACTACAGAAAGGAATTTTATAAAATAAAAATAATATCAAATTCTTTGCAAACCCCGGAAACTACTTGCTACGGTTAAGGGGCTTCTTAAGATGTGGTCCGGTTTTGTCCGGTAAAGTGCTACTGCTGGTCGCTTTATACGGAAAGAAGAATTAACAATCCTGAGTAAAACAATTTACCTTTCTGGGCATGTTTATAAAAACACAACATTTAAAACAGAACGGAACTCAAACATTAAAACAAAGAGAATATTTCTTCTAAATAGGAAAAAAAAGTTTTGTAATTGGTAGCTAATTCTCTAACTAATTTAATTTATAACGAAATTCGTCCAATATTCTTTTCAATCGTCAACTTAGTCCCGTAACGTTCGGATAAACGTTTCATTCTTTCTAAAATTTTCTTTGATATTTCTTTTTGAGCTAAAACTGGGCGTCCTCTTTGGGCACGGGGACGTCCAAATCCTTGGTCAATTGGGTAAATCAAAATTTCAAATGGTTTTCTATTTTTAAACCGACAAAAAACAATTATATTTTCCCAAAAGCCTGGGGAAGCAGGATGACCCTTTGTGTCTCCTTCTGTTCGGGCATCAAGAAAGTCGGCCGGAGTTGCTTCGGGAGGAAGATCAAAGCGTCTATAAGCTTCGTCGGGGAAAAAAGGGACTGTTTCGTTTTGAAATATAAAATTTCCAACGCTATAGAGAATTGGTTTTCCTTTATAAATTTCGATTCCCAAAGGAGTATGAGCTCCATGACCTACAAAGATATCTGCACCCTCGTCAATGGAACGGTGAGCAAAATCCGTCGCAAATTCTCCAAGTTCTTCTAATTCTGCCCGAGATCCAGCAGTCATCGCACTTTGCCCTCCAAATTCGTGACTATGGAAAGATACAATCACCCAATCTGCCATTCTACGAGCTTCTCGGATCGCTCTTAGATTTTCTAATACATCTGTTTCATCACATTTTGATTTAATAGAAAAATTGTTACCTTTTAAAAATGTTTGATTTAAAAAATTCACTTCATTTTTTTCTGCATTAGGGATATCACGTTCGCTAAAAAAATGGCGCCTATCACGGGCGGTAGCTTTTTCAAAGCCAAGTTTTTCATTCAAATATTGAAGAGTATTAAAACTATCTGGATCAATTGTATAAGTCGTTTTATGACCAAAAGGATTAATTCCGGGACGCCCTATAACGTCTGCTCTTTGTGCACCCGCTCGGTTCCATTCTTTATAGGTTGCTGTGGTCGCAACGAGCCCTACCCTCCCATTAGGGGTGTCTACATAACCAGGGCTCCGGGCCTCAGCTAAATTTTGACCTGATCCTGCATGCGCAATACCAGCACGATCAAGGTGCCGAATTGTTGCCATTACGCCCCCCTCACCGTAATCAAAGGCATGGTTATTTGCGCATGAAACAATATCAATTCCCAACCATTTTAAGTCCTCCAAATATTGGGGAGGTGTGGTCATGTAAGTCCCCTGGGTAATACCAGGCCTTCCCTCTTTCCAGGTTCTTACGGAACCTTCTAGATTGGCAAACAAACAATCTGCGCCCCGTAAAATTTCGACGAGTTCTAAAAAAGGTTTTTCCCTAAAAACACTCATTCTTCTCGTCAGCATAGTATCACCAGCAAGTGCTATATTGATTTTTCCAGTTTCAGATTCATATACCTTTGCCATTACAAACCTTTTTTGAATTTTTAAAATTTTAAGAGTTACATATTATTTTACTAAAAGCCAACGACCTTATTTGACCATTACAGAACTCGCTTGCATAATAAACACTCAATTAAATAAAAAAATATAGGATTAATCCTTTCTTTAAACCTTAAACTATTTTGGAGGAAAAAGTGAATCGGCAAGAGATTTGCGATGTAATTATTATTGGCGGCGGGAGCGCTGCATTTGAAGCTGCAGTAGCAGCTCGTCAGGCTGGAGCAGAAAAAGTAATTATGCTTGAAAAAGCTCCAATTGAACAATTTGGAGGAAACGCGCGTCATTCCCATACTGGATTTCGGTGCGTTTATAAAGATGCTGATGATATTCGACGTATTGTCCGTGATATTGATGAAGAAAGTCTTTCTCAATTTCATTTACCGGGTTATTCGGCAGACGATTTTGTTGACGACTTAAACCGTGTAACCGAAAACCGAATTGACCAAGAGCTTGCTCGATTCATTGCCGATGAATCTTTAGAAGCCGTATGTTGGATGGGTGATTTAGGTATAAAATTTGAACCTGAAAAACATGTTCCGATAAATGGCCGTTATTTTTTTGAACCCGGAATTATCGTCCACACAGAAGGTGGTGGTCTTGGCCAAGTTATGAAATGGAAAGAACTTGGCGAGGAATGGAATGTTGATTTTCGTTGTGATTCCAAAGTAGTTGGTTTCATTGGCGATCACCGTAAGGTTGAAGGTGTTACCGTTGCCAGTGGTGATGAAATTTATGACCTCAAGGGTGGCGCGCTGATAGTCTGTGCGGGCGGTTTCCAGGCAAATAGCGAAATGAGGGCACGGTATTTAGGACCCAATGCAGATTTGATGAAAGTTCGTGGTAGCATTCATGATACCGGTGAAGTACTCAACATGCTCTTAGAAATAGGTGCAAAAGCAACAGGCCATTGGCAGGGCGCCCATGCAACACCAATTGACGCTAACGCTAAAGACGGCGCAATTCCTTTGCGAGAAGATGGCCATGGGAATTCAGCGAACCGGTATGATTACATGTTCGGAATTACGATCAATTCTCTTGGACAACGTTTTTATGATGAAGGAGAATCTAACCATTCTTATACCTACGCTAAAACTGGTCGGGCTGTTCTTGCCCAACCCGCGGGTGTTGGTTTTCAAATTTATGACCAAAAAGGAATCAGTTTGTTTAGGCTTGGTCCCGAATATACGGATACATATCAAGAGGCAGATACGCTCAACGATTTGGCTTCTAAAATTGGAATGCAGCCAGAAATTTTAAACAATACGGTGGAAAAATTTAATGCGGCATGCTCAAAAGACGTCGATTTCGATCCAACTCGACGAGATGGTAAATCAACCCATAATATCACACCGCCAAAATCTAACTGGGCAGAACCTATAACCGAACCGCCCTTTCGCGCTTATCCCATAACCTGTGGCATTACTTTTAGTTTTGGAGGTGTAGGTATAAATACTGATTGCCAGGTCATTAACAACAGTAATGTCCCAATTGATGGGTTATACGCCTCAGGGGATATTGTTGGACTTTTCTTTCACAATTATCCCTCTTGCACTGGGCAAACTCGAAATGCTGTATTTAGTTATAAAGCCGGTAAAAATGCTGCTAAGTATGCTACTGATGTTTAAATTTTATAGACGTTTTTAGATAGTGGCTTTTGCAAATTTTTACTTTTAACTAAAACCATAAGTAAAGAAAAATGCTGATCCTTTACGATGGAGCAACTTCCGTTTGTGCAATCAAGGTCCGTTTAACGTTGGTAGAAAAAGGACTTTCCTTCGAAAGTCGGAAACTCGATTTAAGAAAAGGGGATCAATTTTCTAAAAAATATTTAAAGATTAATCCGAATGCGGTCGTTCCAACACTCATAGATGATAAAGACACAATAATTGAGTCGTCTGTCATTATGCAATACTTAGAGGATCAAGTTCCTGATCCGACGCTTTTACCTGAAAGCCCGTTAAATCGGGCGCAGATGAGGCTTTGGTTAAAGAGAATTGATGATCCCTTACACCCATCCACTGGTATTTTGACGCATGCCACAGCATTTAGGCCAATTTTTCTAAAAAAAACCTTAAATGAGCAAAGAGAACACTTTAAACGCATGCCGGATCAAGGACGGCGCAAACGTCAGGAAGCTGTGTACAAAGACGGTCTAAACGCTCCAATAGTAAAAGATGCAATTTTTGTTTTTAATAAGTTTATGGAAGACGCCGAATTCGCGTTAAGAAAAAATTCTTATCTTGCGGGGCCTCAATATTCCTTGGCTGACGCAGCTGCCACTCCCTATCTAAATCGGTTAAACGATTTAAACTTTCTTCAAGTTTGGGCCGACAGCAAACCCCATGTCTTAGATTGGTTTAAACGTATCAAAGAACGACCATCATTCAAGTCGGCCATTACTAGTTTTCAAACTAAGAAAGACATTGAACAATTCAAAAATCTTGATGATAGCGGAGCCGCAAAAGCAAAATTCCTTTTAAAAATGTGTTAGAGGAGTTTAAAAAGGAGGTTTGCTAAGTTTTGAAAACCTTCCCTGAGCAACCACCCCGAAACAACTCCAATAACAAATTGAGTGTCAAAAACAAAATTAAAAAGCCACCCAATTAACAACAAGAATAACGAATAAAAAAAACGTTTAATCCATTTCATTTATAAAATTCAATTTTCTGATTTCGGTATTTTTATCGGTCCTAGAAAAACTAAAATAATGAAACATCAGCATTACGCCCTAACGGTAAATTCTTCACTTTTTTCCCAAAGTCTTTCTGAAGCAAATTTTTCTCTTGCCTCTGCAGATGATTTAATCTCCCTACAATTAGCAAAATAAGCGCCGCTTACCCCATCCAGAGATGAAGCACTAGCAAGGTAAATGAGGGTTTCCGCTCCTTTTTTTACGGAAATAGCTTTAAGGAACATCGCAGTTCGCATCCCCCAACGAAAAAAAAATGAGTTGTTATTACCAAAATTTGTTCGAACAAAACCGGGGTGTAAAGCATTCACATAAATCTTTTTGGAGTTCAAACGCCGAGCAAGTTCATTTGTAAATAAAATATTTGCCAGTTTCGAGCGTTGATAGGCTACCCAACCTCGATATTTTTCTTCCATCTGGAGATCAGTAAAGTCGAGTGCCGCACCAAAATGGGCATTGCTAGCGACATTAATGATTCGACTGCCAACCGAATTTTCTAACAAATCAAGAAGCCTGTTGGTCAAAACAAAATAGCCCATATGATTAAGGGCAAAGGTTTGCTCCAAACCTTCTTTACTTACTTCCCTCTTCTGAAAAAATGCCCCCGCATTGTTGATCAAAATGTCTAATTTTGGTTCTGAGCGAATAATTTCTTTCGCCAAAATTATTATATCTTGTTGGCAAGAAAGATCAGCAGAAAAATATCTAAGGATTGCTTTGGGTGTCGAATTTAAAATATTCTTTATAGCTGAATCACCTTTCCTTTCATTCCGTCCCACCAAAATGACCCGGGCTCCCATTGCTGCTAACTGTGACGCCGCTACAAAACCTATCCCGCTAGTAGCACCCGTCACCAAAACTGTTTTTTCACTCATATCCATCAATCAAGGCCCTGAAAACAAACTTAAAACTTAATAACTTTTCATAGGGAATTTTTTAAATTAATGACTCCCCGTTGATCTATCCCGCATTTCCGTTAATCTAATAAAAGTGAACTTGATAATTTAAAAAATAAAAACATTAATTTTGTGTTTTTCTTTTCACGATT
Organism: Pseudomonadota bacterium; assembly: GCA_036339375.1. GTDB lineage: Bacteria > Pseudomonadota > Alphaproteobacteria > MPNO01 > UBA2964 > JAYZBC01. The sequence goes on from JAYZBC010000070.1 coordinate 20,969, forward strand.
TAAATTGTTAAACGAATAAACAGAAAAGGCCATTAAGTTTAAATTAACCGGGCACTGCGTAATCTGCGTGCGCGTTCAACAAGTAAAGTACAGGAAACACCCAATGAATATTATTTATAAAGGGTATAACTTCATTCTCCTTGCCTTGGCAACTGGCGCAGGCATCGTCATTTTTTCAAGTTTCGCCATGATTGTCATCGATGTTTCCATCAGAATTGTTGGGCTCAAACCCCCTTTATTCACAATGGCTGTCGTAGAATATGGTTTACTGTGGTTCACGATGCTGGCAGCCCCGTGGCTCGTTCGTATAAAAGGGCATGTGTTTATTGATGCAGTTACCCAATTTTTACCGCCAAACGTTAAAAAGGTAGTCGCGAAAATTGTTTACTCCATTTGTATTGTATCATCTACGATTTACTGCATACACACATATCAACTGTTTCAAAATGCCTGGGTTCGAGAACTTTTAGATCTTCGAAGTGTAGAAATGCCCGAATGGCTAATTTACTTGCCAATGCCAGTTTGCTTCTTCCTCGTTGCCATTGAATTCACGAGATTTCTTATCGGGATCGATGATATGTATGACAAGAATATCGAAGAACGTGAGGGGGTCTAGCCATGGAAATGGAATGGTATTGGGCCCTCGCTACTCTTATTGGGATGGTCATATTTTTTATGGCCATGGGAATACCTGTAGCGCTCACCTTCATCACAACAAATATAATTGGTGTAATAATTTTCATGGGAGACACAACGGGTTGGCTCCAAATAGCTGATAACTCCACCTCGTTGATTACCCGTTTTACACTTGGCCCGGTTCCAATGTTTATCATGATGGGATCTTTGTTTTTTCATACCGGTCTGGCTATACGGGTTTTTGATGGACTTGATGTCTTGTTTGGAAGACTTACCGGACGTTTATGTTATTTGACGGTTGCTGGAGGCGCCCTCTTTTCGACTTTAACAGGATCAAGTATGGCTAATACTGCCATGCTCGGATCTCTAATGGTCCCTGAAATGAAACGTCGTGGGTATAGTCAACGAATGTCAATGGGGCCCATTTTAGGAACTGGTGGCTTAGCAATGATTATACCCCCGTCCGCCTTGGGTGTTCTCCTAGCCTCGGTAGCAAACATAGATGTGGGTCGTTTGCTTGTCGCCGGTTTTTTGCCGGGATTTGTTTTGGCCGGTTTATATGCCGCTCTAATTTTTTTGCAAATAAGATTTAATCCAGCTTCTGCTCCCGCTTACGACGTGGAACAAGTGGACATGAAAAAGCGTTTGCAAATTATTGCTACAAACATTCTTCCCATGGGGATGGTAGTTTTCATGGTTGTTGGTTTCATCATTTTTGGATGGGCCACACCAACCGAAGCGGCCGCTTTTGGTGTCCTGGGGGTTATCATACTTGCGGTAGCCTTTAGGGCGATGAGTTTCACCGCCATGAAAACATCGATTGAGGCAACAGTAAAAGTGGGTGCCATGGTTTTCTTCATAATCATGAGTTCCACCGTTTTTAGTCAATTGCTCTCCTATTCGGGAGCAAGCGCCGGTTTACTGGAATGGGTGACAGGTTTTAATATTTCCAAATATTGGATCTTATTTTTTATGTTTTTCATCCTGATCGCCCTTGGAATGTTTATGGACGCGACTTCGATGATGCTAATTACGGTACCCATTTTCTTTCCCTTGGCTGAACAGTTAGGGTTTAACTTGATCTGGTTTGGCCTTTTTGTTTTGATGACCTTTGAAATGGCTGGAACCACTCCACCCTTCGGATTATTGTTATACGTGATGTTAGGAGTTGCCCCAAAAGGGACAACACTCTTCCAAGTTGCTACGGCGGCCTTTCCTTTTCTGGTGTGCGACGCCATTTTGATTTTAATAATGGTGTTTTATCCCGGTCTCGCTTTATGGCTACCAAGCCTTATGTAGAAAAAAAAGCACCCCATCCCTGGGGTGCTTTAATTCTCGATTTTCTTAAACCTATTTAAACAGGTCCTTTATTTATAAAGAGCAGGCCACAAGGTATCAAAAGGAACTGTCAACTTAGAGCCAATTTTATTTTTTACGTATTTAGAAACAGCACCGCTGATTGTTGATAAATATGCCTTTGCATACTCTCCTTTTAAATTAACTTGCTGGACACCAGCCTTAAATACTTTGGCATTATCGATATCAGCTCGTCCTCGAAGCGTAGCGCCGCTTGTTGCTTCATATTGAATACCTGCCGCCGTCATAGTGTCCTTGTCTTTTTGACTCAACGACTTCCATTTTTGTAAATTCATTACAACCATTGTGGACGAGCGCCAAAAACCCGGGCCATAACGATATTTAACGAATTTAGGCCAACCTCTTTTGGCAATTCCTCCTTCAGGCCACGCGAAACCTTCAACAAGACCACGCTCAAGTGAGGTATAAACATCACCAGCACTAATCACGATGGGAATAGCATTCATCGCTTTCATAAAGGGATTATAGGCTGCTGTTGATCTAATTTTCCGGCCATCAAAATCAATCCCGGTTTTCTTGCTAAGTTTGGGCTTTCTTTTCAGATATACGTGAAACATGGGGCCTTCTTGTACGTCACCTTTTCCCCAATGGGGCCAACCTACGATGTGCGCATTCAAGCCCTTGGCCCATGCCTTTTGCAGCAATTTATAAGTACCTGCTTTTCTTAAGGCTTTGGGTCCCTGGTTTGAAAGCAACAACAGGCGGGCTTCTGGAACCATTCCCGCATAATAGGATGATGGACAATGTATTAAATCCACCAACCCTCTCTGCAAAGCAGGACCTTGTTTTTTACGGGGTGTTACCTCTGGACCTCCGAGATACCGTAATTTGATTCCATTGTCCGCTTTATGGACAGGGTTATGAAAGTCACTAAAATACGTTTGCACTTGATCATCCATTTTACTCACGCAAGTCGTGACCTTTATGGTGGCCGCGCTTGCAGTAAGAGCAAATGCAACCGCAGTAGTTACCACTGTGAACGCTGTAAAAACGTTACTTTTTTTCATACTCAAGTTCTCCCTGATTTTTTAGAAATAGTTACAGTAAATCAACACAAGCTTAACATCGCTTTTGGTATCAATGCATTAAAATTAAACAAACTCAACCACTGCTTCAGCTTTTGATAAAATTCTTCTTCAGTTGAAATTTAATTTTATTTTAATTCAAGATATTTATTTTTCTTTTTCTAAACTGTTGATACCAAAAAAACCCAAATGTAATCTAAGTCAAACAATATTTGTCAAAAAAATAAAAATAATTCAGAAATTTAAATTAAAGTAATCATAAAAGGAATATTGCTTATGAAATTTTTATTAAAAACAGTATCACTACTGGCAGCGTTAGGTATTTCCCTATCAGCTTTGCCAGTGCTTGCTCAGGACAAAATCACTATTTTAATTGGCTATGGCTTTGGCGGTACTTATGGAAAATATGCCCGTACGATGGCAGACCATTTGCGCTCACATATTCCAGGCAAGCCAACAATTGTTGTTCAATCCATGCCGGGTGCGGGTGGCCTTAAGGCTAGCAATTATGCCGCCAAAGTAATGCCCAGCAATGGGAAATGGCTTCTTGAGCCACCCGATACCTTGGTCGTTTCCCAACTCATGCGGCCTAAAAAGGTCAAGTATGATGCAAGGGAGTTTACTTGGCTAGGATCAGTCAACACGACAAACACTGTTTTGGTTTTAAGAAAAGACAGTGGCATAAAAAAATGGCAAGACCTAAAAACGAAAGAAGTCATATGTGGTAGTACAGGTTTGGGCTCTACTTCGTACCTGATCCCAAAAATGATTCAACAAATGCTCAAGACAAAAATCAAAATTGTCAGCGGGTATAAAGGGTCTAAACGCACGATCCTTGCTATGGAGCAAGGGGAACACCATGGCACGGGTTTTAACTATCTTGCATGGCAAGCCATTGTGCCACATTTTTTTGCTCAAAAATATAACGGGACCGCAAAGCCAGGCAAGGAATTCGCTGTACCGCTTTTACAAATTGGAACTTATGCTGACCCAATGCTCCCGGATGTTCCAATGATTAACGATTTTATTAAGGGTACAAATCTCAAAATAGCCAATTTTATTGCCACGCATGGCATTATTGGCCGAGGGCTTGCCTTTCCACCAAACGTGGCTAAAAAAGCCATTGCGGATGGACGAAAGTCATATGCCAATATGGCAAAAGATCCTGCCTTTATCCGGGATGCAAAAAAACGACGTCTCAGGGTAATTTATTCTTCAGGCAAAAAGATTCAGGAAGTGGTTAACAGCGCGTTTCGGGATGCAGATCCAAAAGTTGTTAAAGCCGCTGCAAAAATGATTTACGGAAAATAAACCAAAATTGTTAAAGTTAAAGGATTTAGGCCGGTCCTCTTGGGCCGGCTTTTTTCCGGAATATCTCAAACAAAATTTAAAGTGCTGAAACTGTTGCCTTAGTATAATCCCTACTGCCAAGGGTAGAATTTTCAAAGATTTCACGTTCTGAGATCCATTTTTGTGAATTCACAAAAAATGCTCTCGAATATTTTTCAAAGACAATGCGTTCGCCTGGACCAAAAAGTCTGGTATCTATTTTTCTTTAAAATCTTTCAGGAAACCCTTCTTTATAGTAATGGGTATACTTTTCAGGTCTAAGATCAATATCTGATTGGGCTTGGAGTAAAGCACGAAAGTATTTTTTACATCTTCTAAATCTGCATCTTCAGATACCATTGAAGCCATTATAAAGGAGGAATCAATTATTTTTCTAAATCCCAGTTGTTCCATAAAATAGTAGGCTCCACTAAACAAAATGGCTGCCGGTACTTTACCGTCAATTAATCGCTCCATCCTGTTAAACAGAAGACCGTCCGCAAAAGAGAGATTAAACTCTTTTGGAGATAAAATTTGTTCTAGCGCCCGAATTGTGGAGTAATGGCTGCTGGATTGAAAACCGACAGATATGGGAACTCCGGCAAGATCTTCAGGTTTTATAATTTCTGAATCGGCGGGAACAAAAACCCCACAAGGAGCAACCGAATAGGCATCGGCATATAGTTTTCCGTGTCCCGATGCTGCTGCGACGTTGACAGTCCACTGACAAGCAAAACTCACATCACAGATTCGTCCTTTTTCCTAAGTTTATTAAGCTCCAATCTTATTCCCAAGGTCGCGGAGTTTTCCATCCTTACCAATCAAAGAATTATGTAACTCATATACCAAACCCTCTCCGTGGAAATAACCTTTTCCGTTGCAACCCATTCATGGAGACGGAAATGCGGCTCAATAACAAATTTACCCACTGAAAACTCCTGTACCTATAAAATAAAAAGAGGCCGGACGCATCAATTTTCAACGTCCGACCCCTACCCCTGTAAACTAAAATTTTAGGGTAATTTTACCACTTTTTCTTTTTCCATTTTTCGATTTCAGCTAAAAGCCAATTCTGAACTTTCTTGTTATCATTTAAAGCCCAGTTAAGAAGTTTGGCTACCGTAGCTCCATCAACAAATTCCGGTGTAAAGCCTAAGGATTTCATAGCATCCGCCTTGTATTTTTTATCCTTAGCCAACTTGGAATATGCCTTACGCATGGCGGTAACTGCAGCCTTGGGTGAACCGGGCGGAAGGGTAGTATTTCTTACCATAGAGCCCTGCAAACTCTGTATCAACTTGATAGCTTCCCACTCCATGCCAGAGGGCATTTTACCATGCTTTTGCTTATAAAGGGCTGAAACTGTAGGGATCCCTGGAAGATCTGGATAAGCGGAAACACTTCCATCAGCATTAAATTTATCATAATGATAAATTGGGATTGCAATTTTAGTTTTTATCATATTGGGGACAATGGTTTTAAACCATGCAGCACGGGAGTCACCAAATGCCTGCACTTCGTTCTGCAGAAGTGCTGTCCTTGATTTAGTTGTACCCCGAAAACCGGTTACCGGATAATGATTGACCCCAAGCATTTGAAAAGTCAAACGCTCCCTCATGTCTTTTGTTCCCGTGATACGAAAACCAGCGATCTTAAAATCTCTGGGATTTGTTACCTTCCAAATGTCTATGGGTTTATTTAAACCAGGCTTTGTGTCTTTTCTGGCATAAATGATAGATGTACCCCCAACACCCGCAATCCAAGGGTTTTTGGTAAGGTCAACCCTTAAGGCGGGATCCTTAAGCATCTGGTAGGTATATCCCCCCGAAAAATTACTGACGGTTAACCCATTCGGCTTAGCAATTTCACCTATATAGTTAATTGCCATCAAGCCACCAGCTCCAGGCATATTTTTAACTATAACTCTGGGGTTACCTTCTATCAAACGTGGTAAATGGCGAGCAATCACACGGCCGGAACGGTCTGAACCACCCCCAGGCGCATAATTAATCAGCATCACCACCCTTTTGCCTTTATAAAACGGCTTAGCCTCTATAACCTTGCTGAACATAAACACAGCTGAGATTACGGCTAAGGACGCAACGACGCGAAATAACACCTTCATACCTTCCTCCATCTGTTTACAATTATTGAAACACCTATTCTTCACCTTACCTAATCCGATATACCAATGTCTATGATTGGAATATGCCATAAAACCGAAATTAACTGATCAAACATCAATTCTAGTATTATAAAAGCGGCTGCAGATTGTGCCATTGCCATCCACATTTTTTCTTTAGCCCAAAATACAAGAAACAGAAAAATAAATACGCAAAGGGTGATTTTTTGTCCAATGATCAAGGTTCCCAGAATTACTCCTAATACAATAACAAACATCCAGGCAACACGAATATTGTCTCCATTCCCGGCAGCTACACCTTCATTTTTTTCGGCCATAATTTTTTTCAAATCGAAAAAAATTGAAGGTCCAACTAAAAGCAAACCCGGAATAGAGAGAACAATCGGAAAAAATGCAGCATCATAAGGCCAGTCAAGAGCTCGAATTAACGCATAAAGAAACAATACTAAACCCAAAATACCAAGCCCAAGGGATGTTTTCGCACTTTCCTTTTCTGTTCCAATATCCGCTTTAAGTTCAACGTTAGATCTTTTTCTTTTCCCTATTCCCAGGACCGATGAAATAAATACGGCAACAGCCAGCACCCCTAATACGACTACAATCGGACGGTACAGCCAGGCTAGTCCATGAGTTTGATAGGAAACATCCATAGCATTTTCCATAATGCGTCCGAGAACAAAACCAAGAACTAGAGGAGGCCTTGGCCAACCGCCTGCCTTCATGGCGTAACCCAGCAATCCAAAGCCAAGCAAAAAGTACCAATTGCTCATAACCTGGTTCCCCATCCAGGCACCCATAAAAACAAAAAACATTATGCCCGGAACAATGAGATCCCCTCTTACAAAGGTTAATTTACATAGCTGATTTCCCCAGACCATCAGCAATCCCGCGCCAACCACGTTAGCAATTACCAATATCCAAATTAGACTAAAGGTAATATCCATTTGGCTAGCCAGCATTTGTGGCCCCGGGACTACGCCCTGAATAACAAAAGCACCCAACATAATGGCCATGGCCGCATTTCCAGGAATTCCAAAAGCTACCGTTGGAATGAGCACACCACCTTTCATGGCATTATTGGCGGCTTCTGGAGCGATCACTCCACGAACGTCCCCGCTGCCGAATTGCGACTTATCTTTGCTACTTTGAACGGCATGTCCGTAAGCTACCCAATCAACAATAGATCCCCCAAGCCCTGGAAGGATTCCGATATACATACCGATTGCGCATGACCTTAAAACTAACCACCAGTTTTCAAATGCATCGCGGATTCCGCGGCGCATTCCACCTTTAACCTGCTCTTTAGGAACACGTGAAATTGGCGCGGCACTTACCGCTAAATTAATGACCTCAGGTAGGGCGAATAATCCAAGAACTACAGGGATTAGCGGCAAACCCTCTAAAATGTCGTTCCACCCAAAATGGAAACGTGCGACCCCACCCTGAATCGAGTATCCTACAGTTGTTAACAAAAGACCAAACAGAGCGGCCAAAAGGCCTTTCACGACGGAATTTCCACTCAAGGAGCCAACCATCGTAAGCCCCAAAACCCCAAGCATGACATATTCAGGAGAGGCAAAAGCCATGATAATGGGTTTAACGAGGGGAATAGAGATGCCTAACAAAATGGCTCCTAATACGCCGCCAAAAGCAGACACAGAAAAAGCCGCACCAAATGCCCTTGAGGCCTCACCCCGCATGGCCATCGGATAGCCATCAAGTATAGTCGCCTGAGACGCCCCTGTCCCGGGAACTCCTAACAAAACAGAAGCAAGGGTGTCGCTTGTAGTAGTAATGGCATACATGCCTAGTAAAAAACAAAATGCAGAAGCGCCCGTGATATCGTAGGTAAAGGGCAATAAAATGGCCAATCCCACGACGCCACTTAAACCAGGTGTCGCTCCAAAGAATAAGCCCACGAATACACCAGCAAACAACCAACCGATGGCCGGCCATGCCAAAACCAGGGCTAAACCCTGATATACAAAATCCAACTACGCCTCCCCGAAATCAACAAACTTACTTCTTTGTTTTACCTAACCACATATTATTGTGGTATTTGATCCTGTTAACAAGCTTTGACAAAATTCTTTAAATTTTACTTTTGAATTATTTAAATAAATTGAATACGTTCTTTTAAAATTAGAGAGGAGTCAAATATGCATGATGTTCTGGAACCTGTTATTGGAAACGGGGTTTGGATGGGGAGTGATCTTGCAAAAAACAGTGGCTGGAAAATAGAACTCAATGCTCAAAATTTACATGAATTAGAAGGGGCTCTTTCGGTATATAAGAAAAAACAGATCCTTCCCCACCAGATTAAACCAAAAGATTTTCCGCTTCCTTTACTAAGTTTCCAACTTAAAGTGCTTGCACAAGAAGTCGAGAATGGGTGCGGGTTTGCAGTTATTCGTGGAATACCTGTCCAAAAATATACGGAAGAAGAGGCTAAAATCATTTCCTGGGGAATTTGTTGCCACTTTGGATTAGCAATTCCGCAAAGCCATCAGGGTGACTGGACAAATCACGTTCTAGATTTAACCGATGTAGAAAAAACGACAAACCCCGACCTCATTCACGTTATCAAACGCAAAGAATTACGCACGACGCACGTTGGTGGGGGATTGGCCTTCCACACTGATACCACCGATGTCATTGGCCTTTTTTGCCTACAAAAAGCAAAAACCGGGGGGCAAAGCCGCCTAGCAAGTTCAGGGATGGTTCACAACCTGATCCTCCAGCATGATCCACAAATGTTGAGGGCCCTGTACGAGGGCTATTACTATATGTCTCACTCTGAAGACAATGAACGGGCCACACCCCGTGTTTCCTCCAAACGCGTTCCGGTATTTAAGCGCAAGGGGAATGCAATTAACTGTTACTACATCCCGCAAGTCATTCAGCGGGGTATTGACCAGGGAAAAGTAAAATACAACACAATAGAAAACGAAGCCCGAGAACAAATACAAATAATAGCAAATACCCCTGGCGTCCCTTTCGAAATGACTTTTGAAGCCGGAGATCTTCAGTTGGTGAATAACCGAATTTTGTTACACGCAAGAGCAGATTACGAAGATTTTCCAGAACTCGGCCGCCGCCGGCACTTATTTCGACTATGGATGGCTACAACGGAAGAAATGTCTTCAAAGACCTTCAGAGCCCCTTCGGATCGATTTTCTTATTAATAGGATTAATACCAGTTTGTACTTACCAAAAAATTAAATTTAAGTTTTGAACCAACTATGAAATGACTTTAAAACATCAAACATTCGATTATATAATTGTAGGAGCTGGGTCAGCCGGCTGTGTACTCGCAAACCGTTTAAGTAAGGTCCCTTCCAACAAAGTGCTCCTTATTGAAGCTGGGCCCTCTGACGCTCATCCTTTAATCCATCTCCCCATTGGACCAGCACGAGTTATTAATCATCCAAAATATGACTGGTGTTATGAAACCGAACCCCAAAAAAATTTAGCAAGCCGTCGAATTCCTTGGCCACGCGGGAAAACACTGGGTGGCTCCTCCTCTATCAACGGGATGGTTTACATTCGCGGTCATGCACGAGATTATGATCTTTGGGCCCAAAAAGGGCTAACAAGTTGGTCCTATGAAAAAGTACTGCCCTATTTTATCCGAGCTGAATCCAATACACGTGGGGCAGATAACTTTCATGGAGCGGAAGGGCCCCTTAATGTCACAGATGAAGGGGGTGAACACCCTTTATTCTCTGCATTCGTCGAGGCCGGGAAACAGGAAGGATACAAATTAAATCCAGATTTTAATGGGACTGAACAAGAAGGGATTGGCTGTTATCAGTTTACTATCCAAAACGGTCGACGAAAAAGTACAGCAGCAACTTATTTAAAAGAGGCCAAAAGGCGTTCCAATTTAAAAATATTGGTAGGTGCTAATACCGAAAAAATTACTTTTCAGGAGAAACGGGCTACCGGTATTACCTATCATCACAAAAATCAAAAATGCACTGTTACCGCTAAACGTGAAATCATTCTTGCTTCTGGTGCAATAAATTCACCAAAAATTTTAATGTTGTCGGGAATAGGAAATGCTGAACAACTTAAACCCCATGGTATTAACTTAATAAATAATAGTCCGGAAGTCGGTAAGAATTTACAGGATCATTTGTCGATTAGAAACATGCATGCCTCTAAAATTCCTACCCTCACTGATGAGTTAACCAATTTTCGTCGTAGTGTTTTTGCTGTTTTACAGGCTATCTTTTTCCGTACAGGCTCCGGTGCAGCTTTTCCTCTAGCTGGCGGGGCTTTCGTAAGAACTAGACCTGAGCAGGAAATGCCAGACATACAAATCCATTTTAGTGCTGGGAACTTAATGTCCATTCATAGAAAACCTTTCGCTAAACCTTCACAAGATCATACAAGGCCGGATGCTTTTATGGCCCATGCGTGCCAATTAAGGCCGGAAAGTCGTGGCGAAATTAATCTAGGGTCGAATGATCCAAATACACCACCAGTTATTCAGCCTAATTATCTTTCCACGGAAAAAGATAAAATTACCATGCGAGATGCTTTTAAAGTGGTTCGCAGCATAATGAACCAACCAGCTCTTAAAGAATTTAGTAAAGGCGAAATTTGGCCGGGAGCAGATGTAAAAAGCGAACATGAAATCGACAATTTTATTGCAGAGGCAGCTAGCACCGTTTTCCATCCTGTTGGCACTTGTCGAATGGGAAAAGATGAAAATGCGGTGGTGGATGAAACACTTTGTGTAAATGGTGTCCACGGCCTAAGAGTGGTGGATGCCTCAATCATGCCAAGTTTGGTTGGCGGAAATACTAACGCACCAACTATAATGATAGCTGAAAAGGCATCTGATATTATTCTTAAAAATATTTAAAAATTTTAAAAATCAAAATTCAGTTGAACTAAGGTAAAATTAATGGCGGTACATTTTCGATAAGAAGACTTTGGTTACAAGCCTTTTATATACAAAAGGCCTTCTGCCTCTAAAAGTTTAAAACTTTAATTATTCTGCAGGAAATACATTTCTATCTTTTGACGTCACAGAACAAATCCATCAAAATAGTTCTCCAGACCCACGTCCCTTTTCGGGTCAAACACAAAGTTTTTGAATAATGTTTTAAGCGATATTTTCAAAAGGATGCTTGTTCTTAACATACCCAAGAAAAGAAAAATCATGGCCGGAAAAACTCTTTTCGATAAAGTTTGGGATAGCCACACCGTTACAGAAATGGAGGGCGAAACACTAAATTATGTGGACCGCCTGTTCATTCATGAAGGATCGCGCCATTCGTTTTCGATGCTGAATAATAAAAAAATAGAGCCATTTCGAGTAGAACAAATTTTTGGATTTGCCGATCATTATATGCCTACGCATACAACCCAAAATGGTATTTCTGATGTTAAAGACAAAGATATCCGTGGAATGATCGAATTAATGGAAAAAAATACCGATAAAAACGGCATCCGTCACTTTGGATTTTCCGATCCAAACCAAGGCATTCTCCATGTAGTGCCGCCAGAACAAGGTATTTCCCAACCGGGCCTCTTAATCTGTGGAGCAGATTCTCATTCATCAACTCATGGTGCTTTTGGAAATATTTCCTTCGGAATAGGTGCCTCCGAAGCTGCCCATATCATGGCTACCCAGTGCTTATGGCAACAACGGCCAAAAACCCTTCGGATTAATGTCGAGGGTGTTTTACCCTTTGGCATTTTTGCCAAAGACGTCATCCTTGGGATTATCTCCAAATTCGGAATTGGTTTTGGTATAGGTCACGCCATCGAATTTTCTGGATCTTGTATCCGAAGCATGACCTTAGAAGAACGAATGACCATTTGTAATATGACAATAGAAGCTGGAAGTCGGATGGGCCTGATAGCCCCTGATGATACAACCTATGAATATTTGATGGGGCGTCCCTATTCCCCCAGTGGAACCGAATGGGAGGAAGCCATCTCATATTGGAAGAGTTTGCCTTCAGACAAGGATGCAATTTTTGATCAAGAAAAAAAATTCAACATTAACGAACTAAAACCAATGGTAACTTGGGGTACAAATCCGGAAATGTGCTTGCCAATTGATGGAGAAATTCCATCACCAGAAAGTTTTGACAATGAAGATAAACGTCAGGAAATTGCTTCGGCCCTTGAATATATGGACCTAACTCCTGGTATGTGTCTTTCAGATATAGCAATTGAAAGAGTTTTTATTGGCTCTTGTACAAATTCACGGATTGAAGATTTACGCGCTGCAGCTGTTGTTGCCGCAAAGGGTAAGGCAAAAGTGCAAACTTGGGTGGTCCCGGGGTCAAAATCTGTTAAACGCCAGGCCGAGGCAGAAGGGCTTGACAAAATTTTTGTGGATTCTGGTTTTGAATGGCGTGAACCAGGTTGTTCACTCTGCACCGCCCTAAATGGTGATCTGCTGAGAGAAGGACAAAGGTGTGTTTCTACCTCCAACCGAAATTTTAAAGGTCGTCAAGGGCCAAAAGGCAAAACCCATTTAGCTAGCCCTTCCATGGCAGCTGCAGCGGCCATTACGGGCAAACTCACTGATGTCCGGATGTTAGGCTAGAGAAAAATGGAACCTTTTACTAAAGTTGACGGACTTGCATGCCCATTCGATCAAATCAACGTGGATACAAATCAAATTTGTCCAACACGTTTTAACAAACTGCCCATTAACGACCCATACTTAAGTAAAGTGTTGTTCCATGATGACCGCTTTACAAGGGATGGCCTTAAAACAAACACCAAATTTATTTTCAATAAGAAACCCTACAATACCACCGAAATTATTGTTGCCGATCACAATTGGGGGATTGGCTCTTCAAGAGAAAGTGCTGTTTACGCCATGAAAGCTTTTGGGATCAAAGCGGTCATCGCCTGCAGTTTCGGAGATATTCACTATAATAATATGACAAAAAATGGCCTCTGTCCGGTGATATTACCCCATGACAATTGCCAATTTTTGCGGAACCAACTGTCTGATAACGTTGGCGCAAGAATAACAGTCGATCTTGAAAAACTTCTTGTTATAGGACCTGATGGAACTAAATACGCATTTGAAATGCATCCACTAAAACGGCGATGCCTGCTCGAAGGTTTGGATGATATCGCTTTGACCACGAAATACATGGAGAAAATTAAAGCTTTTGAAATAGCACACCATAAAGCACGGCCTTTTATGAAGGTAAAATTGTCAAATTAAGGAGGAGCAAACAGCCTTGCCAATTACCAAGTGCCTCATTTTTTACCCCCTTCCGCCTAAAACAGATCAATCGTTTATTTTGAAAAAGGTCTTACTATTCATCTATTGGATTAAAAGGGCGGGTTTCGGCAAAAGAAAGGGGATGACACCCCCAACTTATTTGTTATCCTTTCTGAATGAATAAAGTCCCAGAAGATATTGCGCAAATAGTTTCAGAAAGGATTGACGCCTCCCGCCAGGTGTTGACTGATCTCTGCCTTGAATTGGGTAATCTGCCGGATACACCAGGCCATGAGCGCCCAGTAGGTAAGGCTGTATCACGTTGGCTTGAAGACTCTGGAATTCCGGCCCGAATACAGACTATCTCCGAAGAAAGCATAAATGTAATTGGTATCATTCGTGGTATAGGTGACCGCACCGCTGGTGGGCGGTCACTTATACTCAATGCACACATGGATACGCAAGGTGTTGAGCCAGAGGGGGATGAAAATGTACGTCATCAACTTCGAGGTGCATGGTTAAAAGATGGGTTGATCTATGGCAGGTCGCTTGCCAATGACAAGGCGCAGGTTGCGGCCGAATTAATTGCCGCTCGGGCGATTATTGATTGTGGCATCATATTAATGGAAGATCTATATGTAACAGCTGTAGCACAGGAAACTTCGGCACCTATTAATGATGTTACTGTGAAAAACTGGTCAGGAGTCGGACCGATAACCAGCCAGGTACGAGAAGGGCACGGTGCAAGGTGGTTGGTAGAGCATGGTGTAGTTGCTGATTATGCGCTCGTAGTAGAAGTATCTAATTTCACTGTGACAACAGCGCAAGCAGGCTATTTACGTCTTCGAATTTCTGTTCCTGGAAACATTCACTACACGCCAGGCATCAGCCGTTCTCTTGGAAACTCGGGATCTCCTAATCCGTTCGAAAGGGCGGGGCATATCGTGACAGAACTGGAAACCTGGGCACGAGAATGGGAGGTTTCAGGAAGAGAGGAATATGAGGGAGGTGTTATCGTACCACGCGCTCAGGTCTATGAGATAACTGGGTCAGGACCGGCTTGGACAGAAGAAACGGATTATTGCTTTATTTTCTTTGATATTCGTTTGGGACCTTCAGCCCGCCCCACAGAAATAATTTCAAGCATTCGTAAATGCTTAGAACAAACCGGGATTCCAATTGAAATTAATCCCTATGATTATCGCCGCGGTTATGTTGCGGATAACGTTTCTCATTTTCTTTCTGCTCTAAAAACAGCTCATCATTCTGTTCTTGGGGGCGAATTACCAATGGCAGAACCTCGAATGACCAGCATGTGGCGAGACGCGAATGCCTTTAATGAAGCCGGCATCCCTGCAATCGGCTACGGACCCCCTACGCAAGAGGAAATGGGATCGGGATTAGCGGGTGCAATTCGCCCAATTGCTGTTGAAGATTTACTGGCGACCTCGAAGGTTATCGCATTAACCGCATTGCAAGTTTGCGGTATCGCACCAAATACTACTATTGAGGTTAAATAACCTAAGTCCTTTAAAGAACGAAAATCATCTCCAATTCGGAAGGTCATGCAACCCTAGTTGCGTGACCGTTTTTATTTTAGATAATCGGCACCTACTTCGAAATGGGTGAATGCCTATCTTTAGATAATGGTTTTAACATTTATTTTTACAATTTGGAAAATTCTGATGTATTTCAATTTCGATTTGATCTTTGTAAAAATATGCTTAAGAGAACAATTGCTGTGGTAAACCAATAAATATTGCTCAGCGATACAACACTGATAATGGTACCGAGCATCAGAGGCCCTGCAGCTGCACCAACGTCACGCCACGTTTGTCCAACGGCGAGTCGGTGAATGGTCTCGTCTTCCTGGGTCCGACGAGCTATTTCCGCCGGCCACAAGACAGCAATTAAGGCTCGAGCTGCCACGACTAGGGTCCCACCAATAAAAGCCACGCCCGTTGCAAGAAGCGCAAAGCCGATTACCAGAACAACAGTTGAAAATAATAGAAGCCTGTCTGAACCAAAACGATCGCCCAAAATACCTCCTACTGGCGAAAGCGAGGCTTCCATTACCCGTCGCAAACCAATTAACACACCACCGGTTATCATGGCGGTACCAACCGAGCTCGTTTGGGCAATCGTCAGCGTAATCCCGATTGCAAAGATTCCGTCAACAGTAAGCCCTATGATAAAAAGAAACAGGTCAAACTTTTTCGGTTTAGGAAACCAACGGTTTTTTCTTGGCCTTATTTTGCGCCCTTCTTTAGGCAACAAAAAAGCAATTGGTAAACCTAACCCTGTAATTATTCCGAGAAAGATAAAAATATTCTTGGGGCCCACCTCAACTGCGGCCCAAGGACCAATCAAAAGAACAAGCGAGGGACCAATTGAATGGATAGCTCTACTCCAACCCATATTTGTTCCAGCCTTGGTCCGGTCTGATACAGCATAAGAAAAAATAACGAGCGTTAATGTTGCAAAAGAAAGACCCCACAAAAGTCGTCCTACAAGCAAAATTATTGCCCCTTCACCTAACCCGTAAAGAAGGGTAGAAATGGTCGATACAACCGCACCGACGATTGCCAAATTTCTTGGGCTGGTACGCTGGGCTAAAAGCGCTATTGGACCGAGGGTAAAAATCCTAATTATTCTATTTGCAGCCAACAACACACCAACCCAGAAAATTGTAATTCCGAATACCGCTGCATTAACAGGCAAAACGACATATATCAGTGCATCGCCAAGGATTGCGAAAGACATGACACCGGCTGATAACAAGGTAGGACCAATTCCGTAGACCGGTTCTTTATTATTTACCACCAAGGTAAACCCTTAATGTTTTTGTATATAAAACAATGACATAAATCAGACCATTTCGCTATCCCACCTCGATCGGACCAACCGTAGCCACCCCTCTTGCATGGATTTTGCAGGAAAGGAAAAGTGAGGAAGCCGGGTGTGAGTCTGTCGTGCGTTACTAGAATTTTTTTATTCTTGGACAAAGAGGCATTGAGTTAGGTGCATTCATATTAATCCGGCGCAGTCCTCGTGAACGATTGGCGTTTGAGGATATTGGTATACCAGCTTGCCAAGTTAGCGTAAGTTTCGCGCCACCCAGGGACAATGTCTCGAAACTCCATGTAACCTAGTGCACAGGCGACCGCAATTTCGCCCATTAAAGGGGGGTCGTTAAAATCACTTGCCGCGCCATCCAGGACCGAAAGCGCCGACTTTGTTTTCCCGGTTTGGCGATCGACAATGCCTTGCGAACGTTTTTCATTCGACCTTTGATTCTCTTGCGATACCGCAATCACTGCTTCACCGAGACCATCGCCCAACGCCTCAAGTGTAAGAACATGCCATCGCTTTGGTTCAGATTTCGGTATTAAATCTCTACTACTGGTCAAACTATCCACATAGGCGCATATTACCGGAGAGTCACACACGATGTCGCCCGCATCAAGGATTGCCACTGGTACCTTGCCGAGCGGATTGAAGGTTTGGATATCACCACGTTCTTCGCGCGTGATTGTTTTCCATTCGACTTCATCATACAACCCTGCCTCGAAAGCTACGACACGGACCTTGCGGGCGTAGGGTGAATTATTTGTTACATAACATTTCATTGGGGGTTCCCTTTTTGGTTTTGGACATCCCTACAATAGAGGTTTTTATAAAATTTTTTCAGCCAAATGTCCTAAGTCCTTTAAAAAACAAAAAATGCCTCTAAAACTGAAGATCAGGCAACGATTTTGGTAAACTGAAAAAATCGTCTACATCGACTTTACAACAACACCCATCCCCACTCCACGGGGAAGTGGCTAAGCCATTGAAAAGATTGGTTGCGGGGGGTTAGTTTGAAACTACAACCTTCAGGTTGTGAACCTGATGAGTAACCTTTAAATCGGTCTGATAAGTCTAACCTTTATTTATACAACTTAATGGAAACAGTGTAATAACCTTTCTATGAAAAGCCTTATCATCACAATTTTCCTTACTATTGCCGTTTTTGTTCATTGTAATGCGGCAATCTCTGAAGAGTTCAAAACTATCAATACCCGTGACGGTGTAACTATTTCCTTTATAAAAAACACACCTCTTAAGGTTATCCGAGCCGCTGCGGTGCTGTTCGCTGGAGGACATGGTGATATCGGGATCAATGTTGAAAAAAAAACGGTAGATAGCAAAAATAATTTTTTGGTAAGAAGTAGAGATTCATTTGCCAAATTCGGCGTTTTAGCAATAACACCCGATATTCCATCAGACACGGACAGCTTAAAAAATGACCGAGGAAAACCCGATTACCAAACTGATATTTCTTTTCTCGTAAAGGAAATTAGGAAGTTGACGACTAAGCCGATTTGGTTAATCGGCACGAGCAGAGGCAGCATAACAGTTGGCTATCATGCAGCAGCATTGGATATACAAGGTGCAATCTTAACGGCAACTGTAACCACGGGTGGCCACGATACCGTGTTTAGCGCAGATCTTGGAGAGATCAAAGTTCCAGCATTAGTGGTACATCATGAAAATGACCAATGCGGGTCATCACCGGCTGATGGCGCAAAGGAATTATTAAGAGCTCTTGCAAATTCAAAAAATAAACAGATTATTTTGTATCGAAAAGGGAAAAGTGGGAATTCAAACGATTGCGGGGGAATGTCTCCACATGGATTTTTAGGTATTGAAAATCAGGTAGTCAGCGCTATCACCGATTGGATGTTTAATGCGGTGGAATAGAAAATCTTTATCCCCGAAAGACAGGGATTTTTTAAAAACATTGTTGCTACTGATGACCTTCCGAATAATTTCAGGTAGTCAGCATCCACTTCGAGATCGGGCAAATGCTTGAATGCGTGTGGCGGGTTTATCAGCCTTCAGCACTTGGATGGCAAACACTACCCCGAACAGAGTCATGCCTACAAAACTATGGAGCCAAGCTTTGTTCTACTTTCCTGAGAAAAGACTGAAGCGGGACGGTGTAGTTCCTTCCGGAGTCTAAAAACCCGCTGTTGTGATTTCCTCTGATCTCGACAAATGTCTTCGGCTCTTTGGCCTTATTGTAGAGTGTAACCCCGTGCTTGAAAGGAATGATCTCGTCATCAGGGCTGTGGATGAATAGCTTCGGACTCTTGACTTTCTCTATAAGTTCGGAGGAATCGTAGCGCACTCTTGCGAGCAGACGAACGGGAATGATGGGATACAGTTTTTTGCCCATCGCGATGATTGAGATGAAGGTTGATTCTAGGATCAACGCGCCAGGTTTCTCCTTTGCGGCAATCCAGGTTGCCACGGCGCCCCCCAAAGAACGCCCGAACAATACGATTGAAGCAGGATCCGTTACCTTATCTTCAATCAAAAATCGCCAGGCAGCCTCTACATCACGATAGGTTTGGACCTCGCTTGCCTTGCCGTTACTGAGACCGAAACCAGAGTAATCAAAAATCAAAACGTTGACGCCTAAGGAGTTAAGTAGAGACAATGTTTCCAAACGATGGGAAATATTACCGGCATTACCGTGACAAAAGAGAACACTAAGCCGCGCGTTCTTAGCCGGTACGTACCAAGCGTGAATACGTGCATCGCCAGCGCGTAAAAAAACGTTCTCGTAAACGAGGCCCGCGGCCTGAGGAGTTTTGACAACAGTCCTAGAAGGAAGAAAAACCAGCCGTTCCTGTAAAAAATAAAGACCTAAGCACAACCCGAGGTAAACAACGCAACCGATTAACAGGACACTTCCCATAATTTTCCTCATCCCGGATTATCTGCTACGTACCGCACTAATTGGTTCTCACAAACACAAAACCCTGCCTCCGTGTTCCGATTTGTCGAGAATTGCCATATTCCGGAGTTCAGTCCGTGGACCCCTGTGTCTGTTCACCCGTAATGAGTTCATACGCCTGCTTCCTTCTACATCCCCGGGTAATTGAGTTAACCTTTTCCGAATAGAGGTGGATCAGCCCAGATAAAACCAGCATAGCAATTGGTTCCCCTCAGTTCACATCTTTTTTAACTCCTAGTCTAGAAAATGGTGCTATATACCCTTAGGAAAAATGTGATGCTGACAAAAAGACCTTGATTAAGTTGGAAGCAATCTCTTGAAAAATCTTAAGGTAATTATAATAACTTGCCTCCTTACGATTGGTTCGCCGACATTTGCGGATACGCCGAAGGTGCTTGGATGGCGTGATCTTGTTCCAAAATTAGAGCCGCTAAAACACCCTCTGCGTAAAGTAGAAATAAAACTTAGGCGAGATATTGGATATCTTACCTCTATCCGCTATTGGATTAAAACAGGCGAAATTTCAAAAGCAGACACCGAATTTAAGGACGGCATTAAACTGGAGCAAAAATTTAAATCAAATAATGTCAATTTTGAGCCATTGGTAGCGCGATACAACGCCTTCCTTGATGAAATTGAAAGACGCAATAAACTTGTAGTCAATAATCTAGACGGGCGTCTTGTTAAAATCCCTGGATATGCCCTACCGCTTGAAACCTCTGCCATAGCCGTTACCGAATTTTTGCTCGTTCCTTCGATAGGTGCTTGTATCCACACGCCTGTTCCCCCGCCGAACCAAATGGTTTTCGTAAAATTGAATCAATCTTATCAAGCTAAACGACTTTATGATCCAGTATGGATTACAGGCCGAATAAAAATCGAACACAATAAAAAAGCAGTCGTTTATTCCGATGGTCAGAGCGATGTGGAATCATCCTATACACTAATAGGTATTAAAGTGGAGCCCTATAAAACCCAGTTCTAGTTCTCAACCCAGTAATCTCAATAGGGCGTTGAAAGCACCATTCTTCTAATTTAAATATTTTGTTATATAACATTTAGGAACGAATAAAATGGAAGAGATGATGCGCCGTGAACTAACGCCAAGCTTGATGGCTTTTATTTTTTTGATTTTGACGGTCTTTCACACGATTTCCAGTCCGGCGGCTGACCGAAACCCGGCGGCGCACAAACATGGCGTCGGTGTTATGAATATCGCTATTCAGGGAAACGAAGTGGAAATTGAATTAAAACTTCCTGCTGAAAGTGTCGTTGGGTTTGAACACGAGGCCCTTACAGCAGTAGAGAAAAAACGCATTCAAGGCGCCGCCGCTAAACTAAAGAAAGCGACAAATATCGTTATCCTACCAAAAAACGCAGCTTGCGAACTGAAAAAAGCCGAAATCGAATCAGCATTATTGAAAAATAGCGACGATCATGGAAAACCAAAGGGGCATGACGATCACGGCGAACATTCAGAGTTTGCCGTTCATTATCATTTTGAATGTGCCAAAACGGGTCTGGTATCAAATTTAGAAATTTCTTTGTTCAAACATTTTCCGTCTACGCATAAACTACGGGTTCATTATATAACTCCGAAAGGACAAGGTGCCGTGCAGCTAACAACAAAATCTGCCCGGATCAAATTGAATTGACGGAATGTATGATTAACCTTTCAAATGTCATTTTTCGTTGGCGGCTTGGTGATGTCTTCGTTCTCGATGTCGCCGAATTTTCTGTAGCAACCGGCGAATGCGTGTTTATTTCCGGTCCAAGTGGTAGTGGAAAATCAACCCTGTTGAATTTGCTTGGTGGAGTGGTCCAAACTCAGTATGGAAAAATAGTCGTCGGGCAGACAGATATTTCTGAATTGTCTGCTCCAGAACGCGATTTATACCGGGCCGATCATATAGGGCTCTTGTTCCAAATGTTCAATTTGATGCCATTTTTATCGATATTGGATAACGTCACACTACCTTGCCGGTTTTCTTTACAACGCAAACAAAGAGCGGTTGAGAAAAGCGGCAGTGTTGAAGCGGAAGCTCGCAGACTGCTCCGCCGAATGGGATTGGACATCGAAGAAATAGGCCACCGCTCGGTAAACCTGCTGAGTACCGGGCAACAACAGCGGGTGGCCGCCGCACGAGCTTTACTAGGAAGTCCAGAGGTCCTCGTTGCTGATGAACCGACATCTGCTTTAGATGCGGATACAAAGTTCGCGTTTCTAGATTTGCTGTTTGAAGAGGTCAGAACCGTCGGCTCAACTTTAGTATTTGTCAGCCATGATAACGATTTGAGTTCACGATTTGACAGAGCGATCTCACTTAGTGAAATCAATCGAGCAGTCAAGGTTTAATCCGATGATTTCTACCTTGCTCTCCCTCGCCAGCAAAAGTCTTACAAATCGTCTCCTGACCGTCGGGCTAACGGTATTTGCGATCAGCTTTAGCGTTTTTCTATTAATAGGAGTAGAAAAAATACGAACAGAAGCCAAAAAAAGTTTCGCCAATACAATCTCAGGAACAGATTTAGTTGTCGGCGCTCGTAGTGGAAGTGTTCAATTGCTTCTTTATTCTGTTTTCCGTATTGGGAATGCAACCAATAACGTTTCCTGGAAAAATTATCAGGCAATTTCAAATTCGAAGGATATTGCTTGGGCAATACCTATTTCTCTTGGTGACTCTCATCGCGGTTTTCGGGTCCTCGGAACCACCAATGACTACTTCAAACATTATCGCTATGGATCAAAAAAACATTTGCGCTTTGAATCCGGTAAACCATTTGAAGATGTGTTCGACGCCATTCTTGGACATGAAGTTTCTGAACGTTTGAGCTACAAATTAAATGACAATATCGTGCTGTCACATGGTATCGGAGAAATCACCGGTGTTGAGCACGGAGACAAACCGTTCCGAATTTCAGGTGTGTTGGCCAAAACCGGTACCCCTCTGGATCGTACAATTCACGTCAGCCTAAAAGGGATTGAAGCAATTCATATTGACTGGCGGAGAGGCACGCCCATCCCCGGTATGAGTGTCAGCGCCAAAGAAATAAGACAACTTGAACTACAGCCCAAATCGATTACGGCCTTCCTGATTGGACTGAAATCCAAATTGTCTATTTTTAAAATTCAACGACGCATTAACCAATTTCGGGGTGAGCCTTTGTTGGCCATTTTACCGGGCGTTGCGCTACAAGAACTCTGGGATTTAATGAGCACAGCGGAAGCGGCTCTTGGTTTGATCTCAGTTTTCGTCGTCGTTGTAAGTTTATTAGTAATGTTGACTATGTTGTTTTCTTCACTGAATGAACGGCGTAGAGAAATGGCAATATTGAGGTCAGTCGGTGCACGTTTATCTCACATATTTTTTCTATTGGTCATTGAAGCCGGCTTGATTGTTCTCTCTGGCATTTTGGTGGGTTTGCTAATGTTGTATTCAACTTTATATTTTGCCCAACCCATAATAGAAGCTGACTTTGGTCTGTTCCTGGCTATTCAAACTTTGTCTACGCACGAAATTTTTATTCTAGCCATTTTATTTTTTTCCGGCTTGACGTTGGGTGCAATCCCCGCCTATCGAGCCTACCGGCAGTCACTTATAGACGGTATGAATGTTCACCTTTAGCAAACCCACGGGTATTCGGTATTAATCAAGTGTTCAACGGGATCGAGATTGGGAAGGTGAAACGCCGTTCAATCTTTCGGCGCGTGACCCCGCAGCTCTCTGACGCGCCGGTATTGCTTGTATGGCTGGACGTCACCGTCGGTGATACGGTAACCGGTCTCAGCCAGTTCCGTGGCTGACGACTGGGTCCTCAAGATACCGGTAACGGTGACCGCAGAGAAGAGCTTTTTGACTTTTATCGGATTTTTAGCAGTCACATAGACAATTTGGTTCTGGGGCGGTGACGGCACATGAATGCAGGCGCCGACATAGGGCACCAGCAGGAATTCGCTGACGCGCGTCCCCTTGTGTTTGAGCGGCACAACATATCCCGATAAGCGCACGCTCCGGCCGTCAAGTGAAGCGACCACCGACAGCGTCTTAGCTTCGTCGGATATGAGGCCCTTTATGATCTGCAGGACCGGTGAGACTTGCGTGTAATCGGGTCCGCCGCTGCCTTCGGGGATGAGTTTGGCCCAGGTGAGATCCAGTGGTTTCGGCGCCGCCTGCGAACCGCCTACCACAAACAAACCAATCATCGCGCCCACTATTAAACTGTTAAGATGCAAGGATTTTGGCCTTCCGAATATCAACATTAACAATCGATTATAGCAGGTGTTAATTGTGGATAGGTATTACAACCCCCTTTTAAAAAATTTTGCTACTGAAACAGTTCGGAAAAAAACGGTATTACCTTTTTTCTACCGTTTAATTCCCATAAAGTTCTACTTTCGAAGTAGCGTCTAATAAATTGATTTTATTTAAGAATTTTGTTGCAGAGCTAGAGTTTAAACCTACGACCTTCAGGTTATGAGCCTGGAATTTTCCATCCGAGAGGTGTAGTGATGCGGTATTTGTATTGCAGATGTATAAATAGTTGCGCCAAGATGTTCAAATATCAAACAATTTAACCAAAACCCAGCCCAAGCCCAGACCTCATAAACCACCCAACCAATCTTCGCTGTGCTGGTCCCTCCTTTAATATAATTTGCCTATCGAGACCGGCTCCGGGCCAGTGCCGTATTGATAAAGCCGGGGGTGAGAGGTAAACTTTGGTCTCTAGTCATCAGGACTGGTCCAAATTTCAGGGAGACAAACAAATGAAATCATCCAAAATTCTGTACCTCGGCGCCATCGCGTTGGGTGCCGCTATGCTGGCGTATCAGCCGGCGGCAAACGCCGCTTCTGACTTTTACAAGGGCAAGACGATCCGCTTCGTCGTCGGGTTCGGCGCGGGGGGTGGCTATGATGCCTATTCGCGCATGCTGGCACCCCGTTTCGCCAAGGAGTTGGGGGCAAAGGTGTTGGTGACAAACGAGCCCGGTGCCGGTGGCATGCGGGCGCTCAACCGGGTTGCCATCGCGCCCGGCGACGGACAGCTGCTTCATATAGTCAATGGCACCGGCGCTGCCATGCAGCAGATTTTCGGGGTCAAGGGTAAGCGCTACGACCTGACCAAGCTGCAGTATCTCGGCATCATCCATTCTTCGCGTTGGCAAATCCTTGTGACACCGAAGTCGCCATACAATTCCATTGCCGACTTGATCAAGGCCGACAAGGTGTTCAATTGGGCCTCCTCG
>JAYZBC010000071.1:0-83300 GCA_036339375.1 Pseudomonadota bacterium
GGGTGAAATGCGAACCGGCCTTACTGAACACGATCTAGCAGAGATTGTAGAGAGTTCTTACGTACCGTGGGGTGGAAAAACCGGCATCCATTTTTTTGGAGTAACCGCAATGAAAAATCCTCATCTTTGCGTTCCTGCACAATTTACAAGTAACAAGGTGGTGAATGCTGGCGATATTGTGTTTACAGAGATCACCGCCTCTTTTTGGGAACATGCAGGGCAGGTACTTCGAAGTTTTTCTGTGGAAGTTGAGCCCACATCCCTTTTCCGGGACCTACATTTAGCAGCTGAAGCGGCATTTGATGAAATTTGTGCGGCTGCAAAACCGGGAAATTTTCCTGAAGATTTGGTTGAGGCAGGTAAAGTAATAGAAGATTCGGGGTTTACGATTTGCGATGACTTGGTTCATGGGTATGGAGGGGGCTATTTCCCGCCAATTCTGGGGCTCCCCAGTCGCCGTCAGGAGCCGACGCCGAACCTTGTTCTTGAAAAGGGGATGATGATGGTTGTTCAGCCAAACGTTATAACTAATGACAAGAAAGCAGGTGTTCAAACGGGTGAATGTATAGTTGTGACCGAAGGAGGAGGGGTTTCACTTCATCAGGCACCGCGGGGTTTTTTAAGAATTAATTAGAGGTCCTTTTTGTAAAATCAGTTTGTCGAGTAAATTTAGATTTAATTTTTTGTCAAGAGATACTGAGCTTTTACCGCAGATTAAATTACCTCGGCGACTTCGTTAAAATTAAATCTTGGTAATTTCTGTAATAAACCAGAAATATCTCCAAAGCCAATATTGCATAGGAAGTTTGATTTGAAGGTTGTATTTGCAAAAAATTCCTTGTCTACAGCTTCGTTATCAAAACCTGACATTGCACCAGTGTCCAAGCCCATTGCGCGAGCGCCCATAATAAAATAAGCGCCCTGCAAGGACCCATTGCGAAAAGCGACCTTTTCCGCAATTTTGGGATTATTTTTGAATGTTTCTGTCATGTCTTTATGCGGAAATAATCTTGGGAGGTGTTCCCAAAATGATAGGTCGTAAGCAATTATGGCGGTTATAGGTGCCGCTTCGGTTTTAGCGACATTGCCGGGGGCAAGGCATGGTGTAAGCCGAGCCTTGGATCCTGCTGTTCTGCAAAAAATAAACCGGGCCGGCAGGCAATTCCCACTTGTTGGGCAATTTATTACCAGTTGATATAACGTTTGAAGGTGTTCATCCGTCACAGGTTTTTCGGACCAGGCGTTGTGAGTTCTAGCTTCACGGAACAACAAATCCAGTGCATTTTCGTCAAGTTTATCAATTCTTTGACGTAAAGCCTTGACCGATTTAATAGCTTCTAAAACGGGGTCCATAATCGAATTTCCTTTTTGTATTGATCAACCTCAAAAAGCCTTTTCTAGCCTTTTAAGTCACAATTACTCTACACTTTCTTGGTTTTCAATTCTTGGGACATAACGTCCGTAAACTGCTAATCCTAAACAAAGTAAAAACAAACCTCCACCAACAACATAAAAACTTTCTTCACGTCCGTACGCATCAGATATAAAACCAATTAAAGGGGGAATAATGATTCCACTTATTCTATTCATAGTTTGACGAATTCCAACAACAGACCCTTGTTGGTTACGTTTTACTGATATCGCTTGTACAGAAAATAATATTGGTTGTGAAATGCCTTGTGTAACGCCACGGGTAATTTGTGCAACTAATAACAACCCAAAAACACCCCAAGCCGTTGTACTTAATCCTCCAATCATTGGAGTCATTGTTATAATAACAATTGTTATTAAGGTTGTGATGCTAAGAGTTTGAATGGGATCAAACCGTCGCATCGTTCGTCCAGCAAACCATGATGCAATTCCGGAAGTTAACTCTATGGCAGCGAATAGGAGACCAATTTTTGTTGCTGTTAATCCAGCACCTTCGGCGTAGGTTACGTAGACTGTTGTTTGTATGCCATAGCTAGAATTCCTAACTAGCATGGCAATGGCCGTAAAAGCCACTGCGGGAATAGCTAACAAGGCGAATGAGGCTCCGTAGTCAGAGAGGCGTGGGAGCAAGTCAGAGAGGCGAAATTTTTGTTCTGGATCTTCAGGCAAAGAGTCGTTCTGATCCCTGAAGTTATTTGCTATTTCCTTATTGGGTTCGGGCGCCCGCCACAAAGCTATGAATGCGGCTACCGCCCATAACATCCCAAAACTGTATGCGAGCCAAGCACCTCCAACGTCAAACAATAATCCCGTGATTGGAGGAGCTACTGTTGTTCCAATTCGGGCAAAGGTGCTGAAACGACCAATATATTCCGCGTTACCATATGCAACTCGTGCAATTAAGGTCTGTGCACCGGACCATCCGAGGGAAATTGCAAACCCACTAATGGCTTGCAAAACCAGTAATGCGCCAAAGGTTGAAAGTAAAGGAAATAGGGGGGCACAAATTACAATTGCGCCTGTGAAAACTAAAGTAATTCTCCTTGTGCCAAAACGATCCATCAAAGTGCCGCCATGGATGGAAAGTAATAGAGATAGAATGGATCTTGCACCGACCAATGCACCAATTTTTCCATCCGACATACCAAGTGTAATCCCGGCATATATGGGTATGAGAAAAACAAAAACATCTATTAAGGCCATGCTGAAAATGCCAAAGGCATAAACAGACCTAAGTTGTTGTCGATCGGGTCCTTGTTGTTTTTCCTTGGTCAAAGGACAAAAGTCGTCATTGGTAGGAATTTTCTAAATGTATGGCTTTTTTTAGTCGAACAGCCATAATAAATACTTAGGTTCAAACTGCATTTTCTCCCATAATTTTATAATTCCGCCTTAAATCTTTTTTGTTAACAAAAAGTGTTGGTTAATATTATTCGGGTTTCCAACCATAGTGTCGTTGTGCAGCTTCCTTTGTCACAAAACCTTCCGCTATATCTTTTGATAATAGATTGGGATCCCGTTTTTTGGGGTCCCCATAACCTCCTCCCCCTGGTCCATTGACACGAAAAACTGTTCCTTCGGGTAGGTTCATACGGGCCGAAGATGGCATTACTTTTTCGTTTGGTGTATCAGGATTAATAACAAAACGGCTACGTCCTCCTGGCATGCCACCTCGCAGTCCTGAAGGTGGTTCAACAGCGCGGTCTGCCCGATAAACAATTTCCGCCGGTTCTAGCATTTCGTATTCCCGAACGAAGTTTAATCCACCGCGAAAGGTACCAGGACCCCCTGAATCCGTATTGAGTGCAAATTTGCGAATGCGACAAGGAAATTCTGTTTCTATTATTTCTACAGGGGAAGCAAACAGGTTAGCCAACATTACGCTTGCCCCTGAGGCTCCATCCGTTCCCTCACCGCCCCCATATGCAGACCCAAATATTTCATATTGATTTCCTCGTTTCGGCTTCGTATTGCCCTGCCAAGCAACAATTATGGATCCCCCACTTCCACCTGAATGGGCAATTGCACGACCAGGAATTAAACTATCCATTGCAGCTATTATGACGTCACAAAGTTTTAAACAGCTTTTCATATAGCTGGAACAAGGTCTTGGTGCCTTAGCACTTACGACGCTCCGATCAGCGAACTTTAAAGTGATAAGTTCTCGTATACTGTCACTATATCGAAGATTGGAATCTACTAGCCCAATTAAACAATAGTAAACACAGGCTTCCACCATGGCGATTCGTAAATTAACAGGGCCACGCGTTTCGGGGTCACAACCGGTGAAATCAAAATTCAATTTACCATTTTTATTTATAACTTTGACATGGAGCTTGATCTTTTGACTTTCATCAACACCGTCGTGGTCTAAGAACCCTGTTGCCTCCGAAGTGCCGTCGGGGATGCCTTTAAGAGCAGAACTAAATTCTTCTCCAGAGGCTGTTATCATGGCCTCCATTGCTTCTAATACAATTTCCGGTCCAAATTGGCGGCACATTTCTTTTATGTGTTTTCCGCCAATTCTCGTGACCCCAATTTGACCAGAAATATCGCCTAAAACCACATAGGGCGCCCGTGTATTTGCAGAAATTAACCGAAAAATATCCTCCACAGGTTTACCTGCAGAATGAATTCGTATTGGAGGAAGCATCATCCCTTCATGATATAATTCGGTTGCCGAACCATAAGTACTTCCCGGAACTGTTCCCCCTACATCTGCTTTATGGGCAATGGTTGCCACGAAAGCGACCAATTTTTTTTCATAGAAGATAGGGGCTATGAACCCCATATCCGATGCGTGCGGCATGTTCCCGTCGTAGGGATGATTGGTGACAAAAACATCGCCGTCGACGAGGTCTTCTTCGCCATAGATTTCCTTTACTTTATTGACCAAATGATAATAAACAGGCGAATGAAAAAACATCCAGGGGGAAACTAATAGACGACCATCAGGCGCCACAATTACACAACTAAAATCGCGACTTTCTCGGACAATTGTTGAATATCCTGAACGATAAAAATGATAATCCATTTCCTGCATGACGCTCGCAATCCTGTTTCGTAAAAGTTCAACGGTGATGGGATCTACCGACATTTTTAAGTTTCCTTTTCTGCGATAATGTTGGCAAATTTATCAAGTTTTGCACGCCAGTTGGGGGGCAATACAGTCGTGGAGTCAAATTGTTCAATAATTGCAGGACCCTCTATAAAATCGGTTGTTAAAGACTCACGGGCGTAAACAGGTGTTTCTAAAAACTCTTTTCCATCATATGAAACACTCCGTTTATCAATGGGTGTGGCTGTCCCAGTTGGTAATTGTTTTGCATTTAAATTAAATTTTGGTACAGGTACTCGGACACGAAGCCGATAACTTACCACTTCTATTTCTTGGTCATGGGCAGAATGGCCATGCAACCGGTGGTGGAGATCATGGAATCTTTTTTGTAATTCAATGAGCCCCGACTTTTCTATTGGCTCGGTTTTTTGGCCTGATAAAGGTGTCCTAATTTCGTATCCTTGTCCTGCGTAACGCAAATCAAGTTCCCTTATAAAGTGATAAATTTCCCCTTTAAGTCCCTCTAGTTTTAAATCCTTCTTAGCATTTTCTTCCAGTTCGGAAAAAATACTTTCAGCATGGTTGGGCGTAAGTAGGCGAACCTCGCAAATTTCTGAACGGATGTAGTCGTGAACAATATCCGAGCACAATAAACCGAGAGCAGAGAAAGCCCCCGGATTAGGTGGAACTAAAATTCTCTGTATTCCTATTTCATCAGCAACCATAGCTGCATGGACAGGACCCGCGCCACCGAATGGGACCAAAGTGAATTCAGTTAGATCAATGACCTTTTTTGCCGCTTGCACACGAATTTCGTCGGCCATCCGGGCATTGATGAGGCGAAGAACTCCGGCTGCTGCCAATTCCACGGACATTCCCAAAGGTTCTGCAATGTTTTTTTCAAATGAAATTTTGGCAGCATTTCGATCAAGAATGGTTTTACCCCCGAGCAAATGTAGAGGGTTAAGAAAACCACAAACTAAATCGGCATCAGTAACGGTAGGTTGATTTCCCCCCTTACCATAACACACAGGGCCTGGCTCGGCTCCCGCACTTTCCGGCCCTACTCTTATAAATTTTGCCGCTGTTAGTCGGGCAATCGTGCCGCCTCCTGCTGAAATTGTACTTATATCCAATGCCGGGAGGTCCAGCCTCCTTCCAGCGATCATCCCTTCGGTTACTTCTAAAGGTTTTGAGTTTTGGATGAACGCGATGTCACAACTCGTGCCTCCCATATCCATAGTAACAATGCTGGACCAACCTTGTTTTTCACCAATTATATATCCTGTCGCTTGAACTCCAGCTGCAGGTCCTGATAGGAGTGTATGAACTGTTTTCCCATTGCTAGCGGCACCGATAAGAGGCATGACTCCTCCATTTGATTGCATTAAAAATCGCTGCAATGTTGTTAGGGTGGCGGTATCCAAACCTTTATTCAAATTGTCGCAGTAGCTATTAAGAATTGGTTCCAAATAGGCATTCAGCATCGTAGTAGACATGCGGGGCCATTCGCGAATTCGGGGCAATACTTCAGATGACAATGAAACGAGAGCCCCCTGCACTTCAGAACGAATAATTTCTGCCGTTCGTTTTTCATGGGTTGGGTTCATGTATGAGAAAACATAACAAATAGCGTAAGAGACTACACCTTCATCATGTAAATCTTGGGCAGCCTGTCTAACGGCATCTTCGTCCAGTGGTGTAATTTCCTCACCGGCGTAGTTAATTCGCCCATTGATTTCCTTTGTCAGCTTTTGCGACACTAAATTAACCGGGCGCTGAAATTTTAGTTCAAACTGGTTACTCTCCCGAGCTTGGCTTTGAACTTCTTGAATTGCCCGGAAACCCTCAGTAATTAATAACCCGATTTTGGCGCCTTTCATTTCCAAAAGTGCATTCGTTGTAACGGTGGTGCCGTGACTAAAAAATTCTATAGCATTCGGGGAAATATCTCGGGCAAGTAGTCTTTTGAGACCATTTAAGACCGCCTTCGAAGGTTTATCTGGGGTACTTTGGATTTTTTCAATCAAAAGCGTTCCTTTAGAAGGTTCTGCCAAAACCAGATCAGTATGGGTTCCTCCCACATCGACACCGAGACGAAAATTGGCCATGTAAATAGCTTACCGTTCCTTATTTAAGTATTTCAGCTGCAATCCAAGAACCTGATGCTGTTAACGCTTCATCTCTATGGGTGCGGCCTTGCAACTGAACTCCCAGAGGAACATCGTCCACACAAAGGAGCGGTAATGAAATAGCTGGCATTCCAATTATGGATGAAGCTTCGTTGTAAATTGCGCTGCCCTGATCCAACCCGATTGGAGCTGGTCCTGGCGAAGAAAGAGTGATTAATCCATCGCACCTTCGGGTCAGTTCATCATGCAAAGTGCGCCAATGTGCCCGGCGTACGAGTGCCGCACGATACTCGGCCTGTGTTAACCCAGCACCTTCTTGGATTCCTGCTTTTAGGCGTGGGGGGATTTTTTCAGAATCATAATCAAGGTATTGATACATCGGCCAACGCATTTCAAAACGATATAATTGTCGCCAAAGTTCCGGAGATTTTTTGGTTTCTGTTTCGTAAGCTTCAATAATAGGGTCATCTTTCCGCGTATAAATTTCGACACCTGCGGCGCCTAAAGTGGTAATGCAGGTGTCGAAGGCTGCTTTGCTCGTATCGTCAGTTTGATCCCAACCCGCAGTTTCTAATTTTACGAGGCGTTTTGGTTTACTGGGTTCTGGTGGGGTTGCTTTACCATAAAGTCCAGGATGTCCCGGATCACCACCCGCATTTGCAGAAATGTACCGAGCCAAAACCCACATATCCTCTATTGAACCTGCTAAAATGCCTAAATGATCCATAGTTTCGGCTGCAGAAAAACCCCCTTGTCGATTTAGGGCCCCATAGGTAGCTTTGAGGCCAAAATTCCCGCAAAAACTGGCCGGACGAATGGTTGAACCCCGAGCGTGTGTTCCTAACCCCCCAGGAATCATTCCCGCTCCAACAGCAGCGCAGGTTCCACTAGAAGAGCCTCCAGGTGTACGGCGTAAATCGTAAGGGTTTCGTGTCATTGAAGGATCACCACCGCCCAAAGTTACGGTAACTGTCTTACCCATTAGGACAGCACCACCCTTTCTAAGATAATATACTGAAGCTGCATCTCTTATGGGTTGATTGCCGTGGAACAACTCGCAGTTATATTCAGTGGGCATATCAGCGGTTTCAATTAAGTCCTTAATGCCGATAGGCATGCCGTCAATTATTGAAAGCGGTTTTTTATTTGCGTAACGTTTGGTTGCAGCATCCGCCATTTCACGTGCTCTGTTTGTGTTATCAAAGGCCCAAGCCTTGACTTCAGCATTACATTCTTTAATGACCTGGAGACAGCGTTCAAAATATTTCCTCGGGGTATCTTCACCTGATAAAAATTTTTTTCTCTGAGTGTAGAAACTCAAAAGTTTGTTGTCTTTAGGGTTATAGAGCCCCACTCCGGAGGCGGGTTCAGACGACATTACTCACTCCTTGTTACTTTTTAGCTTGATGACCTGAATATTTCTTCAAAACATTCTAATATAGTATTTTTCAGGATCTTGGGATAGAGAACAGGTGGTCGTAATTGGAATTTCCCCATTTGAGGGTTGAAAAATTTATTTATCCACATCCGTAAATTTAGGAGTCAGATATGACGGTTTCACTTAATGGAAAAACAGCTTTAATAACAGGCTCAGGTGGCGGGATGGGCCGCAGTCATGCAGTGTTAATGGCTGAAAGGGGCGCTGATATTATAGTTCATGATATAAAGGCAGACGGGGCAGAAGAAACTGCCCAACTGGTCCGCTCAAATGGCCAAAAAGCAACCGTAATTCTGGCTGATGTGAGGAATGTACCGGAATTTACCGACAAAATAGCAAATGCGGAAGCGAATCACGGTAAAATCGATATCTTGGTTAACAATGCTGGTGTTAGTGGCAAACATCGTATGATTGAAGAAATCGATGAAGAAATTTTTGATGAAATGTTTGGCATACAGGTACGAGGTTCGTTTTTTGCTACTAAGACTGTTGTCGCTGGTATGAAAAAGAGGAAAATGGGCAAAATAATAACAATCTCGTCAATTTATGCCATGGGTGGAAGCGACTTTGCCTGTCATTACAGTGCGGCAAAGGCCGCCCTTTCTGGTTTCACTAAAAGTTGGGCGCGAGAGTTAGCGCCTTATAAAATTCAGGTCAACGCTGTTGCCCCTGGATTTGTCCTGACGGATATGACGCGGGGTAGTAACACACCGGAAATGATCAAAGAAAGAGGTGCAGGAATGCCATTGGGTCGCCTGACGGAGCCCGTAGATATTTCTTATGCGGTAGCCTGGCTTGCTTCTGAGGAAACAGAGATGGTTACAGGCCAGGTGATTAGCCCCAACTCAGGTGAGGTAATTGTAGGCTATTAAATTAGCGATGTGAATTTTAGGAATAGCTGATAAGTGACGCCTTGGGATCGTAGATTTTGCCATACGCTAAAACCAAATGATCCAATTTGATGCTAAATAACGAATATTAAAAAAGATTAGCAGATTACCTGTCGGACTTGTGGAAAAACCCTTTCACCAAGTATTTCCATTGTCTCCATGGTCAACGAATGGGGCATGTCAGCCCAGTTTATAGACATGATAAGGTGATTGGTCCCAATTTCCCGATTAAGGTTGACTATCTGATCCGTCACCTCTTCGGGTGAACCAATAATAAACCTATCTCCAGCTAGTTCATCAAATGCAGCTGCTAGGTCGCCATCAGTTTTGGGCATTTGGTTACCCTGACCCCACTTTTGATAAGCATCATATTTTTGTTTCAAATAGGGACCAGCATAGCGTAGAGCTTTCTCACGAGTTTCTGCTACAAACACCTCACGGCGCATGGGAAACTCATCAGGAAATGGTTTTCCGACTTTATCCAGGGCTTTTTTATAAATTTCTACCTGTTTCTTGATGGTACTAATCTTATTGTGTGGATTAATGTACCAACAATCACCCAATTTCGCTGCTCGGCGTATTGCCGGTTCTGCATTAGCGCCAACCCATATCGGAGGATGCGGCAACTGCAGGGGTTTGGGGGAACAGGACGCTTCCTTCAACTCGAATTGGCTGCCTCTCATGGAGACAGTGTTTTCCGTCCAAAGTCGGCGGACCGCAATAAGATTTTCCTCAAAAAGTTTACTACGTTTTTTTATTTCAGCACCAAAAGCAGAAAACTCGACTTCGCGGTATCCAAGCCCTACCCCGCATATCACTCTGCCCTTTGACATGATGTCAATAGTTGCCAGCTGTTCGGCAATATCTAAGGGCTTGTGTAGAGAGAGTAAAATAATTCCCGCGTTTAATCTTACTTTGTTCGTTTCAGCACTCAATCTTGCGAGTAACGGAAATTGCTGGAATGCTTGAAAGGGAGCAGTGCTGTAATGTGAGGTTTTGGTGATTGAATCAAACCCCAACATTTCTGCGTGTTTACATTCAATTATCAGTTCCTCGAAGCAGGCAGAAATGTTTTGGTTTTTTGAATATTGGCCACGGATGGCTAGGCCAAATTGCATTTTCTTTTTTGTCATACTTAAACCTACTTTTTGACAAACGTGGTAAGATAAAAACTAAACTTGTTTTGGCTTTCTTAAACCGCCACTTTTGAAGCAATTGTATTTTTCCCCAGAGTTTCTCTTCTCTACAAAGAGTGTCAATAGGATATTATTTAAGCTGCTCTTTTAATTAAGAAGTAGGTTCATAAATTTTTCTAATATAGTACCAAATTTTTTTGGGATAAGTTTCTGAATAATCCAAACAATTGGGTTTGAAACAGAATCTGGTTTTTATTTAAGCTATGTAAGTGTCTTTATACCCTTGTAGAGCACTAAGTTAGCCGGTATATCGGACTTTCGGATTATTGTACAATGGCTGAATTTAGGTGAGGAAGGCTTTATCTAGAATTAAAATGATTTCTTTGAAAAAACGCAAACTCAGCCACCATTCATTTTGTGTTTTATAAATTTCAGAAGCTCATAGGAAAATTAATAATGGCTAAAAGTGATTATGATGTAATCGTTGTTGGTGCAGGGAATGCAGCTGCATGTGCTGCGTTGGCAGCTCAAGACGCTGGTGCGAAAAAGATAGCAATGTTGGAACGTGCGCCAGAGGAGGAAGCAGGCGGAAATACGCGTTTTACAGCGGGCGGTATGCGTGTCGTCTATAATGGTGTTGAAGATATAAAAAAGCTGGTGGAACTTTCTGAACAAGAAATTGAGGATACCGATTTCGGTACCTACACCCAGGACCAGTTTTTTGATGATATTTTCAGAGTAACACAGTTTCGCACTGATCCCGATATGGCTGAAACTTTAGTAACCAAAAGCCTGGAAACATTGATTTGGATGCGTGAAAAAGGCATTCGATTTGTTCCTATTTATGGACGTCAAGCTTTTAAAATAGACGGGAAATTTAAATTTTGGGGTGGACTGACCGTAGAAACATGGGGTGGTGGCCCAGGTTTATATGAAGCACAGCAAGAAATTACTAAGAAAAACGGTATTGAGACCTTTTTTGAAACCAGGGCTTTAGATCTTCACTTTGATGGTTCTAAGGTAATGGGAATTAATGTCAAACGAGGGGACAAGATTGAGAAACTAGGGTGTGATGCAGTTGTTATAGCGTCAGGGGGATTCCAGGCTAACCCAGAATGGCGGGCCCGTTATCTTGGTCCGGGTTGGGACCTTGCAAAAATCCGTGGGACGCGTTTCAACACGGGAGACGGGATCCGAATGGCAACAGACATTGGCGCGGCTAGTTATGGTAATTGGTCAGGTTGTCACTCGGTGGGCTGGGATCGGAACGCTCCTGAATTTGGTGATCTAGCCGTGGGTGATCAGTTTCAAAAACATTCATACCCTTTCTTCATCATGGTTAATGCTACTGGAAAGCGTTTTGTAGATGAGGGAGCCGATTTCCGCAATTATACCTATGCCAAATATGGCGGAGTTATCCTTGAACAGCCTGCACAATTTGCTTGGCAGGTTTTAGATGCAAAGGTGGCACATCTCAAGAGGGATGAGTATTCAATAAGACAAGTTACCAAGGTTACAGCTGAGACAATTGATGAACTTGCTAATAAATTGGAGGGTGTGGATAAAGTCCAATTTAAAAAGGAAATTGAGGCTTATAATGAAGCAGTACGTCAAGATATAGAATACAACCCGAATATTAAGGATGGTCGATGTACTGAAGGGCTGGAAATCAATAAATCTAATTGGGCACAAACCATAGATACTCCTCCTTTTGAAGGTTATCAGGTTACTTGTGGAGTTACTTTTACTTTTGGTGGCCTTCGAATAAATAAGGATGCCCAGGTAATGGACACGGATCTTAAGCCAATTGATGGGCTTTTCGCAGCCGGAGAGTGTGTTGGTGGGCTATTTTACTTTAATTATCCTGGAGGTTCTGGACTCACAACTGGCTCAGTATTTGGCAGGTTGGCTGGAACTTCAGCTGGGACTGCTGTAAGCGCATAGATCTTCATGTAAAACAAAACGCCAATTTTCTATACCAAAGCCAGCTCTACTTTGTTTTCAGCTGACTGGAAACAAAAAATGTCGTTTTTAGGTTGGTGGGGATTGTAAAGGAGGACCAAATGGATGACAGGGCAACTCAAATAAAAGCTCAAGATTCGAAGGAAGTTGGGATGCTGACAGATGGGTTCCATTTAGTCATTGAAGCGCTCAAACTCAACGATATTAATACCGTTTATAACGTGCCGGGTATTCCAATCACGGATTTGGGGCGCCACATGCAAGCAGAAGGAATGCGTGTTCTTTCATTTAGACATGAGCAGCACGCAGGCTACGCTGCAGCAATTGCCGGATTTCTAACTAAAAAACCTGGGATTTGCCTTACTGTTTCCGCTCCAGGTTTTCTTAACGGTTTAACCGCACTAGCTCATGCCACGACTAACTGCTTTCCAATGATCCTCATAAGTGGCTCATCCGAGCGCGAGGTGGTCGACCTACAGCAGGGTGATTATGAAGAAATGGACCAGTTGGCCATTGCAAAGCCATTGTGTAAGGAGGCTTATCGCGTACTCCATGCGGAGGACATAGGTATTGGAATTGCCCGGGCTATACGTGCTTCTGTTTCCGGTCGTCCCGGGGGTGTTTATCTTGATTTACCTGCTAAGGTTTTTGCTCAGACTATGAACGGTGAGGGAGGTACAAAGTCGCTTGTAAAAGTCATCGATAGCGCGCCTAAGCAAATACCAGCCTCTGAGTCAGTTGCACGTGCGCTTGAGGTACTTAAAACTGCAAAACGTCCCTTAATAATCCTTGGTAAAGGGGCCGCATATGCACAAGCGGATGACGAAATTCGTTCTCTTGTGGAAAAAAGTGGAATACCATATCTGCCGATGAGTATGGCTAAGGGTATTTTGCCGGATACCCACCCGCAATCCGCTGGGCCTGCACGGTCCCTAGTTTTAAAAGAATCGGACACAGTGATGTTAATTGGGGCCCGCTTAAATTGGCTCTTGTCGCACGGTAAAGGAAAAGCCTGGGGAGACTACTCCAAAAAATTTGTACAAGTCGATATAGAACCCAAGGAAATGGATAGCAATGTTGAAATTATAGCACCTGTTGTCGGGGATATAGGTTCATGTGTCCAAGCCTTGATAGAGGGAATGGGAGAACAATGGGAATTGCCGCCGGTAGATTGGATAGATGCAATCAAAAATAAGAAAAAAACCAACCTTGAGCGCATGGCACCAAAACTTAAAAATAATAATGTCCCAATGGATTTTCATGGTGCACTTGGCGTGCTTAGAATCATTATTAAAGAGCGTCCTGATGCAATCCTCGTCAACGAAGGCGCCAATACGCTAGATTTTACGCGCAGCATCATCGATATGTACCAACCTCGTAAAAGACTAGATGTTGGAACCTGGGGTGTCATGGGAATTGGTATGGGTACTGCTATTGGGGCGGCGGTAGAAACCGGTAAGCCCGTGCTGGCGGTAGAAGGTGATAGCGCGTTTGGATTTTCCGGTATGGAGGTTGAAACGATATGTCGTTACAACCTATCGGTGTGTGTGGTTGTGTTTAATAATGGTGGAATTTATCGGGGAACCGACGTGAATCCTATAGAGGGGTCAGACGTCGCTACAACCGTTTTCGTTAAAGATGCACGATACGACAAAATGATGGAATCCTTTGGCGGTGTTGGCGTTTACGTGCAAACGCCAGATGAACTAAGCCGAGCTGTGAACACGGCGATGGACTCGGGAAGGCCGACTTTAATAAATGCTGTAATTGACGAAGGAGCCGGTACGGAGAGTGGTCGGATTGGAAATCTTAACCCACAAAGTGTTGTATCAACAAAAGCTAAAGGAGCATAAGATGAAAGCCCTCGAAGGTGTCCGTATCCTGGATATGACTCATGTTCAATCAGGCCCAACTTGTACGCAATTGTTAGCTTGGTTTGGGGCGGATGTAATTAAGGTTGAACGGCCTGGTGTTGGGGATGCAACGCGAGGCCAACTCCGTGATATACCAAATGTTGATAGCCTTTATTTTACCATGTTGAATCATAACAAACGTAGTGTGACCCTTAACCCAAAGACCGAAGCTGGTAACAAAATTTTTTCTAAGCTAATTGAAGAATGTGACGTGATGGTTGAAAACTTCGCTCCTGGTGCCATCGACAGGATGGGTTTTCCATGGGAAAAAATCCAGGAAATCAATCCCCGAATGATCTATGCCTCTGTGAAGGGTTTTGGACCAGGACCTTATGAAGACTGCAAAGTCTATGAGAATGTCGCTCAATGCACTGGTGGTGCGGCGTCAACCACCGGGTTTCTTGATGGGCCGCCAGTTGTAACCGGTGCACAAATCGGAGACTCAGGTACCGGACTCCATCTTGCATTCGGAATCGTGACAGCACTTTATCACCGAGAACAATCGGGAAGGGGGCAGCGTGTCGAATGTGCTATGCAAGATGGAGTGCTTAACCTTTCTCGGGTTAAGTTACGGGATCAGCAGCGGTTAGCCCACGGGCCTTTAAAAGAATATAGCCAGTTTGGTGAAGGGATAGAGTTTGGTGAAGCAACACCACGGGCTGGGAACGACTCCGGCGGTGGTCAGCCAGGCTGGATCTTAAAATGCAAGGGTTGGGAAAAAGATCATAATGCTTACGTTTACTTTATTACTCAGGCTGCCGTCTGGGGCAATATTTGTGATCTTATTGGCAAGCCAGAATGGAAAACAGATCCAGGCTATGCGAAACCGGAAGCCCGTTTAGAAAAAATTAAACCCATTTTTAGTGCAATCGAGGAATGGACGAAAACCAAAAATAAATTTGAAGTAATGGAGCTTTGTAACCCTCTTAACATTCCTTGTGGCCCAATTCTTTCAATGAAAGAGCTGGCCGAGGAAACCTCTCTCCGTAAAACCGGTACGGTCGTGGAGGTTGATCATCCACAACGTGGAAAATATTTAACCGTCGGCAATCCGGTTAAATTATCGGACTCACCCTCGGATGTTGAAAGATCTCCATTACTCGGTGAGCATACCGAAGAAATACTTAAATCCGTTGTGGGTCTTAATGAAGCGGAAATTGCTTTAGCTCGGGAAGAGGGTGCAATTTAACCAATTTTATATTTTTCACCATGTAAAATTGTTAATTATTTTTCTTTGCCTAGAGAGGCGGACGGAGAAAAACCTATAAAGTTGGTTGTGTAAAATCTAGTGGATAGGAAAGACAGGGCTGTGATCGATCGGAATAAAAATATCTTTGGCAAAGAATGGCTTGCCTGGGAAGATCCGGATGTCCCGGAATTTTTTAATCCAACCAACTTTCTTCTCGATAAGCATTTGGCGACTGAAAAGGCCAAAGGAGTAGCTCTTGTTGTTGATGATGAGAGCTTTTCCTACGAAGAATTTTTGGGCCAAGTGTGCAGAGCATCGAATGGGTTACAGGCGCTTAGAATTGAAACAGGTTCGAGACTCTTATTGTTTGGCACAGATAGCCTTGAGTTTTTGGCAATTTGGTTTGGCGCAATTAGATCCGGCATTGTGCCTATCGTTGTCTCAGACGCTTATAAGGCAATAAGTCTCCTTTATTTTTTGCAGGACACAGCTGCAAAGTCACTTTTTATTGACGTCGAGCAAACCGCCAAACTGAAAGATGTTTCTGAAGATATCCCGTGGACGCTCCAAAACGTTATCGTTCGTGGAAGCACAGTCGAATTTGCTCCTGAATCTGGGGATCGAAATACGCTTACCTACGATGAAATGGTAGAGGGTCATTCCCGTACGTTTTTGCCGATACCTTTGCATTACAATGACGTTGCCTACATGTTTTATTCGGGTGGTACGACCGGACCCGCAAAGGGAATCACACATTTAGCCCATGACTTCTCTCTTGTGCCTGAAAGGCATGGAAAATTTATGGAGTATGGGTCCAACGATATTGTACATGCCACTTCAAAAAAATATTTTACCCATGGAATTTGGCCGGCGGTTCTTATCCCATTTTATTTCGGTGCAACGAGTGTTATTTCCCGTCTGCCGCCGACAGCAGACAATGTCATTAAGATAATTGAGTCCACCAAACCCAATAAGTTGATAACTGTTCCGACAATTATCAAGAATATTTTATTATTTGCAGAACAAAATCGTTTGCCAAATTTTTCTTCGCTTAATCTAGTGACCTCGGCCTCCGAAAAAATGCCCCCAGAAGTGTTTGAGCGGTTTGAAAAAATGTTTGGTTTAGAAATTCTAGACTCAATTGGATCTTCAGAAATTACATACGAATGGATTGCCAATCGTCCAAAAGAATTCCGTCGAGGGAGTTTGGGAAAACCCGTTTTCGGTTATGACGTAAAACTGATGGATGATGATGGCCATGAAGTTAACCGACCAAATATAAATGGTGAGGCATGGATAGGGAGCCGTACGACGTGTTTTTATTACTGGCGAAAGTTAGATAAAAGCCGGGAAACTTTTGTTGGTGAGTGGGCGCGAACTGGGGATATGTTGCAGTTTGATGAGGATGGATTCTTTTGGTTTTCTGGGCGCAGTGATGACGTTTTTAAGGTTAAGGGCCTTTGGGTGTCCCCAATAGAAGTGGAAGCAGCAATTACCGAACATGACGCAGTACTTGAGGCGGCGGTTGTTTCTTTTACAGATGATGAAGGATTAATTAAACCAAAGGCTTTTATTGTTTTAAAGCCGGGGAAGGAGTTAATTGAGGATTTAGTTTCTGAACTCAAGGGGAACGTGCGAAAAATCGGTGGATACAAGGTCCCTGAAGAAATAGAATTTGTTGACTCCCTCCCTAGGACCACACTGATGAAAATTGATCGTCGTGCATTAAGAGCTCTCGAAATAAGGTCTAGGGGAGAGTAAAAAACTGGCAATTACATTTGGCTGTAACGAATGATTCCGTCGGCTTCCCGCGATTTTGATAAACGCCGGTCAGTGACAAGATAATTTGCGTGCGCCATCGCCTCACCAATTGCAAATCCTAGCTGATGTTCATCAAGTGTTCGTTTAAATAAGTGTGGAATTAATTCTCGTGCGGTCATTGGTTTTCTGCACGCTTTGGCAGCAGAATCTAGTCTTTCGGCGTGGTGTTTGCCTAAAGCATTGATCCGATCGTGAAGTCCATAAAAAGGAAGATCATGTGATGGCAGTACGAAGGTTTTTTTGGGTAAGAACCGGAATTTTTCCAGACTCTTGAGATAAAGGCGCAGTGGGTCACCATCTGGTTCATTACATTGTAGGCTAATATTGGTCGAAATTCGTGGTAACACTTGGTCACCAGAAATCAGAACGTTTAATTTTTCACACCACAAGGCGGCATGTTCGGGGGAATGACCCGCCCCAGTGATAACTTTCCAAATATGATTCCCTATAGAGAATTTCTCGTTATCAACAATTCGGCGAAATCCAACGGGTAAAGGAAAATTTATTTTAGAAAAATCTGGTCGGGTTTTGCGGTAGCCATCTATCCCCGATTGTTCCATTCCATTATCAGTGTAAAATTTCATTCGTGCGTCGATATCTGCAGTTGGGCCACCAAAACGATTTAGTTGAGCTTGCGTCCATTCAGAATAGGTCATCCAGAGTGATGCATTCCATTTCTCGATGAGCCAACCCGCTAAAGACATATGATCAGGATGAAAGTGTGTAACAATGATACGGGTGATAGGTGCCTCTCCTAGAAGAGTGGAAAATATCTGTTCCCAAATAGCGCGAGTGTCATCTGTATTATAACCTGTATCGACGATTGCCCATCCGTTTCCATCTCTGATTAACCATAAATTTATGTGATTGAGGGCAAAGGGCAAAGGCATTCGTATCCAAAATATGCCCGATTCAACTTCCCTATAATCGCCAAATTCGAGTTTTTCGAATGGATAATCAGGTTTTGGTTTCATGCGATGATATTATTTACGGTAGATAAATGAAAAGGTTTAGTTTGATTTATCCTTGCTTTTGTTCGGAATCGCGATCCAAATTTT
Organism: Pseudomonadota bacterium; assembly: GCA_036339375.1. Classification (GTDB taxonomy): domain Bacteria; phylum Pseudomonadota; class Alphaproteobacteria; order MPNO01; family UBA2964; genus JAYZBC01. Next base: position 18,029 of record JAYZBC010000071.1, read on the forward strand.
TTACTTCTGATTCCTCTTTTTGCTCGGTTTCTTCTTTTTCTGGAAAAAATTTTTCAAGGACCGAAAAAGGGCTTTGTCCTTCAGTTTGTGAGCTACCTTTCAGTTGTTTATTTTTTTCTTTTAATGGTTCACTGTCTAAAGCTTCTGTAGGGGGTATAACCTCAGTTTGTGGTGTTGACACTTCCGTTTCAGTGTTTAAGTGAAGATTCTCGGTGGAATCATCAAAGGTTTCCTCTTTGAGATTTTTTGTTTTGGTTTTTGTTTTTTCCAAACGTTCAGCGTTCCTTTTTGCTTTTTCGATAGCCAATGTCAAATCTTCTCGACTAACCAATTCCAGTGCAACTGGGTCTTGACGTTTGATGTTGCTGATATTCCAATGAGTCCGGTCTCGAATACTATTTATAGTTTGTTTCGTCGTTCCAATAAGTTTTGAAATTTGGCCATCCGACAGTTCAGGAAAATTGTGAAGTAGCCATTCAATGGCATCTGGCCGGTCTTGGCGGCGGGCAACTGGTGTATAACGGGGTCCTCGAGTTCTAGAGATCGGCCTGGGGACTTTTGCCTCAGCTATTTCTAGGTTAGTATTCGGATCATTGGAGCATCTATCGATTTCCTCCTGGGTAATTTGTCCATTGGTAATTGGGTCGTACCCTACGATACCAATGGCAACCTCTCCGTCAGCAATGCTTTGCACTTCAAGAGGATGTAATCCACAGAAGTTCGAAATCTGATCAAATGTCAGTGTAGTATTATCTATTAGCCAAACTGCCGTAGCCTTTGGCATCAAAACTTGACTCATTGTCTCTCCTTTGTATAGGGATACTGTTGTAACCCTCTGAAGAACCCATGCTCCAAAATTAAATTTTTAGGTTCTTGTAATTCAGCAGCGCAATATGCGGTATTTGACCAGTTGTCAAATAGTTAAAACAATTTTACCAATATGCTCGCTAGAGTCCATTAGAGTATGCCCCTTTGTTGCATCCTCCAGGGAAAAGGTTCTATCAATTACTGGTTTTATCTTTCCTTCTTCGATCAGAGGCCATACATGTTTGAGTAATTTATCAGCAATAAGGCCCTTTTCATAAACCGCTCTGTTACGAAGTGTTGAGCCTGTAAATGTAATTTGTTTTAGCATAATTAGGTGAGTGGCAATTTCCGCCTTAGTACCTTTTTGCACAGCTATTTGCACTAGACGCCCACCTTTCTTTAAAACATTAAGGTTACGCCCTACGTAGTCACCGCCCACCATATCTAAAACAACATCAATTCCTTTATTTGAAGTTATTTCTTTGACCACTTGGACAAAATCCTCTGTTTGATAATTGATGGCACGCAACGCGCCTAGTTTTTCGCAGGCGAGGCATTTTTCTCTGGTTCCTGCTGTAACTATGACATTTGATCCCTTGTTTACAGCTAGTTGAATTGCGGTGGTGCCAATTCCACTTGATCCACCGTGCACTAACAAAACTTCACCAGGTTTAAGCCGACCACGAGTAAAGACGTTGTCCCAGACAGTAAAGAAAGTTTCTGGTAATGCAGCCGCTTCAATCAATGAAAGAGATTTTGGTACTGGCAAACATTGCGATGCTGGAGCAGTGCAGAATTCCGCATAACCCCCGCCCGCTACAAGTGCACAAATTTTGTCTCCTATATTCCAACCATCAACGCTAGGAGAAATTTCGTCAACAATACCGGATACCTCAAGACCTGGAATTTCTGAAACTCCCTTAGGTGGGGGATACATTCCGTTTCTCTGCATCACGTCGGGTCGATTTATTCCGGCAGCGGAAACCTTTATCAAAATTTGATTTTCCTCCAGTGTTGGCAAGGGTACCTTTACGGGAGACAGGACATTAGGACCACCTGGCTTGGTGATTTTAATTGCTGTCATTACATCTTGTACTTTACAAACCATGATTTTAGCTATTTTCATAAATAAAGCAGTTGTACCATTACTGCTACGATTTCAAACTCGCAAGAGAAAAGGACAATGGAATGGAGGAAGATGAAGAAGAATTACGAAAACCAAAAGGATGGTCAACCCTGGATTTAGAGGATCTTTCAATAGATCAATTGGAGATTTACATATCGGAGCTTGAAACAGAGATAAAAAGGGTCCGTTTGGATATTAAAGAAAAAATGGTTCACGCTAATCTTGCTGAGAATTTCTTTAAAAAAAATTAAATGTTATGGTTTTTCTTAGTTTTCCGAATGACTTTGATCCTGAAATTAAGAATAATTCAATACATAGAATGTGTTTAAAAAATAGAATTTATTTTAGCCCAAAATTTTCGAACTTTTTGTTAAACTTGGCAACCTGAGTATCTGACGTATTTATCCATTGGGCTCCGCCAGTCCAAGCTGGGTGGCTATTTGGATCTATGTCTAACTTTAAAGTATCACCAGGTTTCCCCCAAGTAGAATGAGTCTGGTAACTAGTACCGTCTGTCATAACGACAGTGATTTCATGGTAATCAGGATGAATATCCGATTTCATAATTCTCTCCGAAAAAAAGCGTTATACAGCAAAAGTTGGAGACGGAGCAAGCTTAGTATGAAAAATGGTTTTAGGTTCTGCGTTGACGTAGAATACTTGGAGTGCTTTTTTGGCTTTGAGGAATTAGGCAGTGTTAAAGGATAATCAATAATGGCGCGTAGGGCACGAAAAAGCCAAACAAGTCTGGAGAAACAAGATCGGCCGGCCGGCTCAATTGGTGCACTACGTGGTCTAATTCCCTATTTAAGTCCCTATAAAGCTGCAATGGCAGGAGCATTGGTAGCGCTTACTGCAGCGGCAACCACAGTTTTATTTATGGGGGTTGGGATTCGAACTTTGGTTGATCAAGGTTTTCGAAGTGGAAATCCTGAGCTTTTGGATAATGCGCTCGTGGGTTTATTTGTAATCATTGCGGTGCTTACTGCAGCCACCTACGCAAGGTTTTTTCTTGTATCTTGGATTGGTGAAAGGGTTGTTGCTGATCTTAGGCGGGACGTATTTAATCACGTCCTTGTCCTTGATTCAGGATTTTTCGAAAAAACACGTGTCGGGGAAGTTTTATCGCGTTTGAGCACTGATACCACTCTCCTGCAGTCTGTTGTTGGGTCTCAGGTTTCCGTTGCCCTCAGGAATCTGCTTCTTTTTCTGGGTGGAACGGCAATGCTGTTTATTACCAGCCCCCGAATGACTGGCCTTGTATTCCTTGTTGTCCCTCTTGTTATTTCACCAATTATTCTATTTGGGCGCAAAGTTCGGCGCCTTTCTCGTGCGAGCCAAGACCGTGTCGCCGATGTCGGGGCGTTAGTTGAAGAGACTTTAAATGCGGTTGGTATTGTACAAGCTTTCTGTCATGAGAAAATAGATCAGGATCGATTTGATAAAAGAATCTCCGATACTCTGGCGACTGCAATTAAACGAATAAAAGCACGTGCCAGTCTCACAGCAGTTGTTATGATTCTGGTTTTTGGTTCGATTGGTGTAATCCTATGGCTTGGAGGTTATGACGTCATTTCAGGACGTATAACAGCGGGTGACTTATCGGCTTTCGTTTTCTACGCAGTAGTGGTGGCAGGGTCAGTCGGCGCAATTAGCGAAGTGTATGGGGATTTGCAGCGTGCTGCTGGTGCATGCGAACGGTTAATGGAGCTTCTGGCTACTGTGCCAGAGATGCAATCACCAAAAAAACCCATGTTTTTACCTAATCCATTAGCTGGGCTGGTTAATATAGAGAATGTGACGTTTAGTTATCCTTCTCGCCCAAAAGCACCCTCATTAGAAAATTTTAGCATAAACGTAAATCCCGGAGAAATGGTCGCGTTAGTAGGTCCTTCAGGTGCCGGAAAATCAACGGTCTTTCAACTTCTGTTGCGTTTTTTTGATCCAACCCAGGGTAAAATTACACTCGATGGGATTGATATTTCAACAGTTAACCTACAAGCCTTGAGGTCACAAATTGCTTTTGTCCCACAAGACGCCATTATTTTTGCAACCGACGCCTGGGAAAACATTAGGTATGGCCGGCCAACGGCAACTCATAACGAAATACGTTTAGCGGCAACTGCAGCGGCAGCAGCAGAATTTATTGATCCTTTACCCGAAGGGTTTAATACTTTTTTGGGAGAAAAAGGAGTTCGTCTATCAGGTGGCCAAAGACAAAGAATTGCAATTGCGCGTGTAATTCTTAGAAATTCTCCATTATTGTTGTTAGATGAAGCTACTAGCGCTTTAGACGCTGAAAGTGAGCGAAGTGTTCAACAGGCTCTAGAAAAAGCAATGGCCAATCGCAGTACAATTGTAATAGCCCACAGACTAGCGACTGTCCTTAAGGCAGACCGAATTTTTGTAATGGATAAAGGACGAATTGTTGATTCTGGTACTCATGCAGAACTTATTAAAAAAGATGGATTATATGCAAGACTGGCGGCATTACAATTTGACAGCAACTAAAGAAATCAAATTTCTTATATTGAATTCTAACACTTTTTGATTAACTAAGTTTTAGTAGGGGAGTGTATAACACCTGACTAATTTAAAATGTAGGAAGGTAAATCAACAAAATTTTAACAGCTGAAAATTCTTACTTGTATTTTTCTTAACGTCCGGTGAGTTTGAATTCAATTCTTCGGTTGCGGTTCAATGCAGCAGGGGTTTCAGCACTATCTAACGGTCGGAATTGCCCAAAACCGGTTGCGGCTAATCTTTTAGGTGAAATTCCTAGGTCTGTAAGAACTTTAACAACAGCTATTGCCCTTGCTGTCGAGAGCTCCCAGTTAGATGGGAATCGGGGTGTTTGTATGGGGTTTTTGTCAGTATGTCCATCAACACGCAATACCCAATCAACGTCTTTGGGGATACGTTTTGAAATATCCTTTAGAGTAGCAGCTAACTGAGTAATTTGTTTCTGTCCGGGGGCCAACAAATTAGCAGAACCAGATGGAAAGAGAACCTCGGACTGAAAAACAAAACGATCACCTTCAACTCGGATGCGCTTGGTTTTTCCTAACGCTTTCCTCAATTTACCAAAAAATTCCGAACGATAACGTGCAAGCTCTTCCACTTTGCTGGCAAGCGCGGCATTAAGGCGTTTGCCAAGATTTACAATTTTGACGTTTTGTTCCTGCGACTTTGTTTCTGATGCTTCTAGGGCGGCAGAAATTCTGGCTAATTGTTTTCGTAGAGTTGCAATTTGGCTGTTTAGCAAACTTAATTGCCCTTTTGACCAAGCAGATTTTTCACGCTCTTTGTTTAACTCAGCTTTCGTTTGATCATTTAAAGTTACTAATTCCTCAAGGCGAATTTTTTTCTTTTTAATCTCAGTTTGTGCCAAAGATGTACGTTCTTCCATAGAATTTAATTTAGCCAACAATTTTTTGCTACGATCTCGAGAAGCCGTAAGGCTATTTAGGCTTGTTTTTAACTTGTCCTGGGATTTGGCCAAAGAAGATTGGCTGTTTTCTAAAGTAACGGCCAGAACGTTAACTTTATTTTCAAGAACATTTTTGGCTAATTTTAAAGCCTTAATATCATTCTCTAGACTTTTTAGAGTCGCGAGCTGGATAGCTATTTTGTTGCGGTCTGCTGCTATTAATTCTTGGGCGTCCTTTAGTTCTTTTTCAAACTTTTTTCCCTGCTGGTTTGAATCGTTCAGAGCTGTAGCTAAAAGATCTCGATCCTGCGTTCGGGCAAGTAAAATTTTTGCTAATTGGTCACGTTCACTTGTGATTGCGCCTAGGTCTGATTTTAAACTAGTTTGATCAGCTTCAGAGGTCTCCAGTTCTAAAGAAATTTGTGCTAGGTCTTCCCGAAGTCGTTTGTTGGATTTTTTTTCGAGGGCCAATACTTCTGCAAGCTCGGCAACCTGTTGGTTTAGTCGATCCAAAGCATCATTTCTGCCAGAAAGTATATCTGACAAAAAAAATTGCGCTAAGGTGAAAACCATAAGTAAAAAAATTACAATTATCAGTAAAGCGGACATGGCATCCACAAATCCTGGCCAAATATTGGGAATGGTTCTTCTATTTGAGCCCCTTGCCATCAGAAGTTCAGTCCAAAACGCTTATCGTTTTGCCTGTTCAGCAATAGCAGCCATTGTTCGTGCTAAGACCCTAATTTCACTACGCATTTCGGAAATAAGCTCGGTACGTCCAGCACTGATTTGCTCTATTAAACGAGATAATTGTTTATCGATATTTCGGACTGCACTTTGGGCGTTTGCGTCATTTTTAGTTTCTACTGCTTCTGAAAATTTCGTGATTAAGTTTTTTATTTCTATTTGGGTTTCCACTCCTTTTGATACTAGCGATTTTTCGGTCTGCATTTGATCCGTGAAACTGTCCAGCTTTTCGCTCAAAACAATAACACTATTATTTGCTAAAATTCGGCTTTGTTCACCACGTTCGAGTGTCCCCTGTAATTTTTCCAGGCTATCTGCTGTTTGTTCCAGCAATGCTTGAACATAAGCAGGTACTGCCTGATCTTCATCTCCTACAGATAGGTTCCCAGAGGATAATCGCGTTTGTCCCGCTAACCAATCTTCCAAATCATTGTAAAAACGATTTTGTGCTTGTCCTGCTTGCAGTTCTAAAAAGCCAAGTACTAGTGAACCGGCTAGTCCAAACAAAGATGAACTAAAAGCAGTTCCCATACCGACTAAGGGTGCCTTTAGACCTGTTTTGAGTTTGTTGAACATATCCGCAAGGTCAGCATTTGCCAATGAAAGCCCACCAATTACGTCACTTACAGCTCCAATTGTTTGAAGGAGGCCCCAAAACGTCCCTAACAAACCAAGAAAAATCAAAAGGCCAATAAGGTAGCGAGAAAGATCTCTCGATTCTTCTAGGCGAGAGGAGATGCCGTCAAGCAAAGAACGAAGAGAATTTGTTGATAAACTAAATCGGCCCTTTCTTTCACCCAACATGGCTACCATTGGCGCTAAAAGTTTAGGGGCTTGTTGAACTGACCTACCTGGACGATTGTGACGGAAATGCAAAATCCAAGCTTCTTCGCGCATCAGTAGAGTCACTTGTCTAAAAATATATCCAACGCCTAATACCAAAACTCCAACAATTAAACCGTTGAGAACCGGATTTGCCATAAAAGCATTGGATAATGGTTCGTATAGCGCTCCTAGTGCTAAAGATACAGCCAACAAAAACAAAATCATTCTAAACAAATAACGTTTTGGTCCGTTCATCAAAACTTCCCGTGGTGACGCCCACATTTTAGCAGGCTATGGTAATAACCAATTTATGTTTTATTCTTTTAGAGTAATAATTCGACCTGGTTTTTTGGTTTGTTCTCCAAATCTTCTCCTAATTATCTAACGCCAAAACGATCACTCTTAATTTCTTGTTTTTCAAAAAGCGATTCTACAAATTAGGTCCGTGATCAAGAAAGCCGTTTAAGTTCACTCCTTGGTTTGCAAATATTCTTGCAAAAGCATTTACTTTTATACGTAACAATGGTTCGTCTTTTAATTCGATTCAGTTCTCTGTTGAGGTTAGGTTCAAGGTAACACAATGAAATATCAGGTGAATTTATTCCGTTAAAATTTTATCTATTACGTTACTGAATTTTTAGCGCCCATCTTTGGACTAATATTTTGAAGCAATAAAGACACTGTATTAAATAACTCATTATTTGTGGCAATTATTGACCCACTCTTCATTGGGTTATTTTTTCCATTAACGTCGCTTAAAAGCCCTCCTGCTTCACGAACCAAGACAATGCCAGCGGCTACATCAGTTGGCGTTAAATGTAAATTCCAAAATGCATCATATCTACCAGCGGCTACATAAGCGAGATCTAAAGCAATGGTCCCAGATAGTCTGAAACCTGCAGTAAGATTCATTTCCTTTTCTTTAGCCTCTAAAAGTCCTGGCTTTGACAAATATTTTTGTCCGTGACTATTTGAAGCTATTAAAGCTGATTCAAGTTTTCGGCGAGCGGACACTCGAAGTCGCCGATTGTTAAGGTAACAGCCTTTCCCTTTCAGGGCCCAGAAGGTTTCGTCTCGTAAAGGGTCATAAACCATTCCTGCAATTAGTTCGTTTCGTTCCTCATATGCTATGGAAATTGCAAAATGCGGAATCCCATGAAGAAAATTGGTTGATCCGTCCAATGTTTTCACAATCCAACGATTTGCAAACTTTTGATCATAACGGAACTCAGTTTCCGAAAAAATTATGGCAAAATCTGGGCGTGCTTTTTCTAATTCTGTCTTCAAAGTAGTTTTTGTATTTAGAAATGCTTTGGTTGCAAAATCTATAGGTTCATTTTTGGAAGATTGTAATTGCTCGATTTCACCAAAATCGTGGATGAGACCCCTTGCAGCTTTCCGTGCAGCGTTATCCATAACGTTAATGATGGGTGGCCACATTTTATTTTACTTTAAATTCTAAAAATTTCATTTTAATACGTGTTTTGACTAATCCTTTGCACGTTCGACGTAAGTACCGTCTGACGTGGCTACAACAATGCGGCTACCTGTCTCGATATGTGGTGGGACCATAGTTTTAAAACCATTTGCCAAAATTGCAGGTTTGTATGAAGACGAAGCAGTTTGCCCTTTTATTACTGCATCAGCTTCGATCACCTCTAAGGTTACCTGTTGTGGCAAACGCAAACCCACAGGTATAGCTTCGACTGTATCCACAGTAACTTCCATCCCGTCCATCAGAAAAACTTTTGTATCTCCTAAAATCCCGCTGTCTAAAAAAAATTGTTCGAATGTTTCACTGTCCATTAAATTTATTTGATTTCCTTCGCTGAAAAGAACTGTACAAACTCGTTCATCAGTCATCAATTTTTCCACAGTTTCTTGAGTTCTGAAACGTTCGCTCGTTTTGATGCCTGTTCGTGCATCTCGCATTTCAACTGATATAAAGGCGTTTCCTTTTCCAGGCAGGATGAGTTCGTAATTAACGACAACGAATTGCTTTCCTTCATGTTCGATTGCGTGCCCTGGTCTAAGCGTGTTGGCTTGGACTTTCATAAAACTTCCTTAGTTGTGTTTTTTCGTCGGCCGGGGAAACTAGCAGTTAGATTATCCGGTTTCAACGCGGTTAAGGGTAATCGGTACTTTCTTTATAGGAGTGTTCTTCCCCCTGCCAGTCTTCGATACACCAATCACCCATTTTGGTTTGTCTAACATAACTGGAGTTAATAGGAACTTTTCCATAACCCCCAGGGATATCAATCATATATGTTGGTTGGCACAAACCACTAATTTTCCCACGGAGCTTTTTCATTAGGGATAACCCAGTTTTTAGAGAGGTACGAAAATGTCGGGTCCCTAGGGCTTTATCTCCATGATGAAGATAATAAGGTTTTATTCGACATATTACGAGTTCTCTCATCAGTTTCTCCAAAATATCAGATTGGTCGTTCACACCTTTTAACAGCACCGTTTGACTCAGAAAAGGGATTCCAGAATCAACCATAAGCGCAATTGCATTTCTTGCATTTTCTTCCAATTCCTTTGGGTGGTTGCAATGCAAAACGACATAAACGGGGGTTTTGCATTTTAGCGTTTTTACAAGTTTGCAAGAAATTCGTGAAGGGTCCACTAGAGGTACTCTGGTGTGAATTCTAATTACTTTAACATGATCAATTTCATCCAATTTTGAGATTATGGTTGAAATTCTTCTTTGGGATAAAATCAAAGGGTCACCACCCGACAGAATTACTTCCCAAACTTTTTTATTTTGTCGAATATACTCTATAGCGGAATTTAGTTTTTGGTTATTAAGGGTTCCGCTACCAACGGCTGCACGGCGGAAGCAATAGCGACAATAAATAGGGCATGATAAAATAGGAATTAAAAGCACGCGATCAGGGTATCGGTGCACAATTCCCTCCACTGGTGTAAAGGCTTGATCCCCTATCGGATCAAATATTTCATCAGCTGAAACATTATTTTCTCTAAAATTTGGAATAAATTGACGGGCTAAAGGGTCATTTGAATCGGCTAAATTAATTTGTTTAGCAATATGAGGCGTAATTGCAATTGGGAGAGTTTCGGAAGCCTTTTGTGCAGGTTGGATATGGTCAAACGGGATTAAGTTATTATCATACAAATCTTTGGCTGAACGGATATAATTTTTATGAGAGCTCTGGACAAGATTTTTAGCCACCTTCATTGTATTCCCCCTAAATAATCAAATTTCAGCAAAAACTACTGGCATCAAATTTTTGTTTTATTGACATGAATAACGTACTCACTGACAGCAAGCAAACCTCTGAGGTTCCTAATGAAAAATATTGGTGGATTAAAGGAGAGTTGTGCTCACGCCTACCCAACCTTAATGCACGAAACAAAATTCAGAACATTACTCGGCAGTTTTTTACGAAAAAGGGTTTTATAGAAGTGGAAACACCAGCTTTGCAAGTATCCCCAGGATCAGAACCCCATTTAACACCGTTTACAACAAATCTACATGACCCTTTCGACAAAGAAAAAAAGAGGAAATTGTACCTTCATACGTCTCCTGAATTTGCTATGAAAATGCTTTTAGTGGGTGGAATGAACAATATATTTCAATTGGCTCGCGTTTGGCGCAACGGGGAGCGTTCTGCAATTCATCATCCAGAATTTACAATGCTTGAATGGTATCAAACAGGGGCAAGTTGGCGAGATGTTGCCAAGACTTGCGAAAATCTCGTCAAGGAAGTGGCCATACAAAAATTCAAAAATACAAAACAAAAACCCCCCTTGTTTTCATGGAAAAATTCCAAGTGTAATCCAATGCAAGATTGGCAATATTTGTCTGTAGATTGTGCGTTTAAAAAATTTTGTAGAATAGACCTTTTGTCTACTACTTCAAATCCTCTAGAACCCAACGTAATGGCCTTAAGTAAAGAAGCAGAAAAAATAGGTATTCGTGTGCATTCAAATGACCGTTGGGAAGAAATTTTTTTTCGGATTTTTCTTGATCGAATTGAACCCAACCTGGGGATTGGTGTGCCGACAGTATTGTATGATTGGCCTATTTCGATGGCCTCACTTGCACGCCAAAATCCAAAAGACGATAGGCTTGCGGAAAGGTTTGAGATATACATTTGTGCGATGGAAATAGCCAATGGATTTGGAGAACTTACGGACCCGGTTGAACATCGACGCCGCTTCAAAAATGATATGGCATTAAAAGACAAACTATATGGGCAAACCTATCCAGTGGATGAGGATTTTATAAAAGCATTAACTTTCGGTATGCCAAATTCATCGGGGATTGCTTTAGGTTTTGATCGTTTGGTAATGCTTTGTACTGGAGCACAAAAAATTGAGGATGTGCTTTGGGCTCCGCTGGTGAACATTTTATAATTTTCTGATCAGTTTTGAAAATTTCAAAGTAATGCTTTAGGCTTGAGAAAATCAAGTTTTTTTGACTTAACTGTCTTGCACAATAGAAACTCCAGGAAATGTTTATGAACACATTCAGAAGCCGGGGCTATAATTGTTTAGAAGAATTCTTCGAGTGTGCATGCACGAAAGGATTGGCCTAATGATAAAAAGCGACTTTAGGCTTTATAAAAATTATAGGGCATGCGTTGAGTTAAGGGTAGGATAGATTTTAAACAGAGTGGCGGTCAAAAATTTCGTTAAAATTTTCTACAGCCTTACCTGGCCCCTCAGGATGGTTCCAGACTCCGGCAGAGACAGCAATAAAATCTGCTCCCGCTTCCACTACCGTCTGACAATTTTCAGTGTTAATCCCGCCAATAGCTACGCACGGTAAAGTCATCGTTTTTTGCCATTTTGATAAAATATTAGGTTGTGCGGTGTATTTTGGTTTTTTTGTGGAGCTTTCAAAAAATGCACCAAATGCCACGTAATCTGCTCCTGCTTCACCTGCTGTCATGGCAAGATGTGTTGAGGAATGGCATGTTACCCCGACTATAGAATTTGGCCCTACCAACTCTCGTGCCTTTTTATAAGGTGTATCACTTTGGCCGATATGGACTCCATCACATCCAAATTCTGCAGCAAGGTCAGCTCTATCATTTAAAATAAATGGAATTTGGTGTTTTTGAACCATTGGTTGCAATAGGTTAGCTACTTTTCTAATAGTTTCATCTTGAACGTTTTTTAGTCTGAGTTGTACACATGCAACATCACCAGCATCTATAGCCAATTGCATAGAGTCAGCAAAAGGAAAAAGCTTTTCCCCCACTATATTGGAAGGAGTGATCAGGTAGAGGCGGCAGCGATGTCCTTCAGCGACCATTAAATCTAAAGTTTGCCCTGATAAATTTTGATTATTGTATCTAACATAGAGAGAGCATCTTTCCTTTCTCGCTGAAAGGTGTTTCGACCAATGATTGATCCATTGCCGCCGCCATCTCTAATGGCGCGCACTTCGTTATATATACCTTCTAGGTCCTTTGCTTCACCGCCAGAAAAAACAACTATTCGTTTTCCGTTGAAGCAGCTTTGGACAACGTGGCTGATACGCGATGTTAGGTTTGTTATGTCTATTTTTTGGTTATCATAAACCTTTTGAGCAGACTCAAGAAAAATAGCTTCGGTCGGCGGTTTTACTTTTATAACATGAGCGCCGATAAGGCATGCCATATGTGCGGCATAAGCACAGACGTCTATAGCTGTTTCTCCTTCACGGGATAGCATTCCACCCCGTGGATAAGACCAAACAACTACTGCAAGCCCAAAAGATTTGGCTTCTTCCGCAAGTTCGCTTATTTCTTCTATTAATTCATATTGATCTTCCGAGCCTGGGTAGATAGTAAAACCAATTGCTGCACAACCTAGTCTTAGTGCATCGCTAACTGCGGCTGTTATTGCTTGATCTTTATTTGAAGATAGAGAATTCGCACTATTGCATTTTAAAATTGTGGGAATGGTACCAGCGAAACTATCTGCACCTGCTTCCAACATGCCCAGCGGAGCGGCAAATGCAGAAAGCCCTGCGTCAACGGCTAGTTGATAGTGGTAGTGTGGGTCATATCCAGCTGGGTTAGGAGCAAAACTGCGAGCTGGCCCGTGTTCAAATCCTTGGTCAACTGGTAAGATTAGTAACCTTCCGCTGCCGCCTAATCGTCCGTGCATTAAAATCCGCGCTAAATTTCCCTTTGTTCCAGGATTATCAGATTCATATCCAGACAAAATTTTTCTAACTCGTTGCGTAACTTTAGGCATTTTCTCCTCACAATTTTTCTTAATCTCTATAATTTATACTTGAGTTTTACCAAACAAGAAATGACTCCGGAAAAATTCAACTATATTTTTTCCATAAACTTTCTTCAGGATCATCAGTTAGGGCCAAGTCTAACAAATTTGGCCTGTGCGTTTTCACCACCGCTCCAAGTTTTTGGGCGATTTGGTTTAATTTAATAGAAGAAGAAAATTGACTTGAGATGCAAATGTGTGTGATGCCTTGCCGTAAGGCCCCGAGTGAATGTCCAGAATGTGTTCCACAATCTAGAACGCCATCAATTTTAATTTGGGGAAACTCTAAACGTACCAAATTTATTATTTCTTGGAACCAAGCAGGTCCAATAAATCCAACAGCCCCATGCGCACTCCAAAGCTCAATTTGCGCACCGATTTTTGAGGCTACTATGCAAGCAGTACGGGCATGATCTATCCCATGGATTACGACTCGCATTAAAGTAGCGTTAGGTTTATTTTTTGTTTGAGTTTTGTTCATGTTACATAATTTGCCATTTTGACAAATTTATCGTTATGATCCCCCTTGATCTTTATTTAGAAGGGGCCCTATGTTTGTAAAATACTGCAGAGGTGCAGATTATAAGGGAAGAATTAAATGGGGCAACTGGAAGAATCAGAAGAACGATTAAACCGTGCTCTAAATCGACTGGAAGCTGCTTCCACGAGAATTGGGGAAAGTCCTTCGATCGCAAAAGTACAAGCTGAATTGAATTTTCTTCGCCAGCGATGTTCTAAGCTGGAAAAACGAAATGAAGAAGCGTCTGCAAGACTTACGTCCGCTATCCAGCGTCTGCGTTCATTATTGGATTCTGGTGATGGGAAATATTAATGTAAAAATCAATTCAAGAACCTATCAGGTTGCTTGTAATGATGGAGAAGAAAAACATCTTTTAGAGCTCGCGGATTTGGTCGAAAAACGCGTTCAACAACTTGTTTCTTCAGTTGGACAAATAGGTGAAGCACGATTATTGGTAATGACGGGACTTCTGCTTTCGGACGAGCTTACAGAGGCTTATAGATCAAAACAAAATTTACAACCTCTGGGTTCCGTTAGTGACCAAAATATAGATGAAAAAAAGCAGGTTGTAAAAAATGAAGCACTTACGGATAGGATAGATCGTATTGCAGTTAAGTTGGAGCCTGCGTAAGATTGTTTAGACGGTGCTGCTTGGTGCGAGAAACGTTAGATCTCTGGGGCCAATGTATTCTTCTCGGGAGCTGTCCCTGCCAAAATCGTGGTTTTGGTATATGGTGCCCACCTGCTTAAGCAGGCCTTAGAAGGATTAAAATGTTGACCGGCTAAAGCGGCATCGTTGGGATACATAATTGTAAGATTTAAAAATTATTTTGTTTGATATTGACATCGATTGACCAGGAAAAACGCTCCTTAGCGCAGCACATGACGGTAGTGCGTAATTTAGCTCACCATCAAGCAGGGCAAAAAGCTAGCCAAAGCATTTGTGAAAATTTTTCTTTTGCTCGAAATAATGGACTTACGCTTCACCAAGGAACAATCATTTCTGGGTATTGGCCAATTTTGAAAGAATTGGATGTTCGTATTTTACTTGAAGGGCTTTCTAGTGAAGGCATGCAGTGCGTCCTTCCGGTGGTGCATAAAACGACAAAGACTTTAATGTTTAGAAAGTGGCAACCTAATGATTCTTTAGAGAAAAAAAGTTTCGGAACTTTTGAACCGAAAGCAAATCAGCCACTTTTGGTTCCAGATGTTATGCTTGTACCCTTGTTGGCTGTAGATAAACAAGGTAATCGTCTTGGCTATGGTGGAGGCTATTTTGACAGGACCATTTTTTCATACCGTTTGAAGGAGTTCGGCTCAGTTACAGCGGTGGGCATGGCGTTTGAAACACAACGAATTGCCAATGTGCCGTTTGATGATCAAGATGCCCGGTTAGACTGGTTAGTAACTGAAAAAGGTGTATATCGTTTCAAAGTTTAAATTCAGTTGGAAAGCCTGATGCGTATTTTAATTTTTGGTGATGTTGTTGGTCGTTCGGGGCGAAACCTTGTTTACGAAAAGCTACCAGATTTGCGACAAAATCACGATGTCGACTTCGTCATCATTAATGGAGAAAATTCTGCAGGGGGTTTTGGTATTACACCAAAAATTTGTGATGAATTTTTTAAAGCAGGTGCCGATGTTGTAACAACTGGTAACCATGTTTGGGATCAAAAGGAAATTTATCAGTATATAGAAAATGAAAAACGCCTACTCCGGCCACAAAACTACCCAGAGGGCACGCCGGGATCAGGAATTGGCCAATATACTGATTTATCTGGCCGCAAAATTTTAGTGCTTCATTTTATGGGGTCTCTTTTTATGCCTCCAATTGGTGATCCGTTCGCAGGAGTGAAACTTGCGCTGGTAAATCGGAAATTGAGGAGAGATTTTGCCGCTATTTTTCTAGATTTTCATGGTGAAGCTACCAGCGAAAAAATGGCAATGGGGCACTTGTTGGATGGCCATGTAAGTGCGGTGGTAGGTACGCATTCACACATACCAACCGCTGATCACCGAATTTTACCAAATGGTACAGCCTATATTACAGATATTGGAATGTGTGGTGATTATGATTCAGTAATAGGTATGAAAAAAGAAACATCGATTGCTCGTTTTCTAAAACAATCTCCAACCCCCAGATTGGAAGTGGCAACAAAGGAGGCTACAATCTGTGCGGTTCTTATAGAAACAAATGATAAGACTGGTAAGGCAACATCTATTTTACCGTTGAGAATAGGAGGTTGCTTGCAACCGGTTACGTTATCCAATTAATCCCGTTCAGTGTTTTGGTTTTTTAAATGTTATTGATTTTTGTCATAGGCCTGCATCCAAATTGCTAAGTTTACATCTTACCACATAATTTAGATCATAGCTTTCATCTTAAAAATTAGCTATAAACTGTGAAAGAAATGTTATAAACCACAAGATATAGTATTAATAAAGCTTCCGACAATCGGAAGAGGTCCAACATGGCAGGACACTCTCAATTTAAAAATATCATGCACAGAAAAGGGTCGCAGGATAAGAGGCGTGCTAAAAAATTTACCAAGTTAATTCGTGAGTTACAGGTGGCAGCACGGTCGGGGCAGCCAGATCCAGATATGAATCCTGCACTCAAGAATGCCGTGTCTGCAGCCAAAGCTGCAAACATGCCTAAAGATAATATTGAAAGGGCAATCAAAAGGGCGCTTGGTGATGATAACAACCAGTTGTTAGAGGAAATACGTTATGAAGGGTATGGACCTGGGGGGGTGGCTATTGTAGTTGAAGCTCTAACTGATAATCGAAATCGCACTGCCAGCGAAATTCGAACGGTGTTTACAAAACATGGAGGATCTTTAGGGGAGACAAACAGTGTTGTTTTCCAGTTTCAACGAATTGGCTCTATCATTTATTTGGCAAATCAAACCGGTTTCGAAGACATCTTTGAAGCGGCGCTTGAAGCCGGTGCCACCGATGTGAATTTTGGCGAAATAAACCATGAAGTAATATGTGTCCCATCCGAACTACATATTATCCAGTCAAGGCTCGAGGCAGTCTTCGGCCCGCCTGCTCAGTCGGAGTTGCAATGGAAGCCGTTAACGACAATAAAACTAGAAATTGGAATATGGGAAAGGTTGTACAAACTCCTCGAATTACTTGAAGATAACGATGATGTACGGTCCGTTTCGGCGAACTATGAAATGGATGATTGTTTGTTGAAGCGGATAGAAAACTAATTAACTAAGAAGGGATCAATTATTTGAAGATAATTGGACTTGATCCTGGCCTTCGGACCACTGGTTGGGGTGTTGTAGACGTCGAAGGTAACAACTTGACTCACATCGCGAATGGAGTTGTGAAAGTAAAATCTGAAAACACACTTTCGATTCGGCTGGCAATGTTGTTTTGTGAATTAAAATCAATTTTGGAAACCTATCATCCTGAAGAAGCCGCTGTGGAAAAATCATTTGTCAGTCAAAATTCGTCTTCAACCCTTAAACTAGGACATGCAAGGGGTGTAATTATGTTGGCGCCGGCTTTATCCGAAATTTCTGTTAGCGAATATTCTCCAAACGTAATAAAAAAATCCTTAGTTGGATCCGGGCATGCTAGCAAGGAACAGGTAAAAATGATGGTCAGCACTCTTTTGCCGGGGGCTTACCCAAAAAGTTTGGATGCTGCAGATGCTTTAGGCGTTGCGGTTTGCCATGCACACCATCGGAATCAAATCTCCATTTCAGGTGAAACACGGAAAAGTCAAAAAGAAATGGTACAGAGAAAATGAGGCTATCACGATGATAGCTAAACTCATCGGTGTTTTGGATTCATTAGGTGAAGACAGTGTAATAATTGAAGTGTCTGGCGTTGGCTATTTGGTTTTTTGTTCATCTCGTACTTTACGTTCATTTGGCAAACTTGGTGATCCTCTCACGCTTTTTATAGAAACGCATGTACGTGAGGACCATATCCATTTATATGGATTTTTAGATTCGTCCGAACATGAATGGTTTCGTTTATTAACCACTGTACAGGGCGTAGGAGCAAAAGTGGCGCTCGCTGTTCTTGGTACTTTGACCCCTAAAGAACTGGAGAATGCGTTTTTAACAGAAGACAAAGCGTTATTGACAAGGGCGCCAGGCGTTGGACAACGTTTAGCAGTAAGATTATTAGCAGAATTACGTGACAAAGTTTCTGGATTTGGAGTGTTGTCCGTTAAAAATTCTTTGGGCAAGGTTGTTGATAGTTCGGGCCCTATCAGTGATGCAGTGTCAGCATTAATGAATTTGGGTTATGGCCGAGCTGCGGCTTTTGGAGCTGTATCCCATGCCGCCCAAGCATTAAGTGGAAAAATTACTGTGGAGACCCTGGTAAAGGCCGGGTTGCAGGAGTTAAGCGCGTGAATGAAGGTCGTATAATTGGAACAGAATCTGCTAACGAAGACCAAGTTGAAATTTCTCTCAGGCCTCAAACTTTAGATGACTTTATAGGTCAACCAAAATTACGAAATAATTTGAGGATTTTTATAAACGCTGCTCGGTCACGCGGTGAAGCGTTAGATCATGTTTTGTTTTATGGTCCCCCCGGGTTGGGTAAAACAACATTAGCGCAAATTGTTGCTCGTGAACTTAATGTTGGATTTCGGGCAACCTCAGGCCCTGTCATTGCCAAGCCAGGAGATTTGGCAGCAATTCTGACGAATTTAGAAGCAAAAGATGTTCTTTTCATTGACGAAATTCACCGCCTTTCACCTATAGTAGAGGAAATTTTGTATCCTGCTATAGAAGATTACAAATTGGACCTCGTCATAGGTGAAGGCCCTGCGGCGCGTTCAGTTAGAATTGATCTGCAGCCATTCACTCTAATTGGTGCCACGACAAGGTCAGGCTTGATTACCACACCCCTGCGTGAACGTTTTGGCATCCCGCTCCGTTTAAATTTCTACTCAGCAGAAGAACTTGAAGAAGTAGTATGTCGTGCAGCCCGCTTATTGGATCTGTCACTAACTGGAGATGGAGCTTCTGAAATTGCGAGACGTGCACGGGGGACACCACGGGTAGCGGGAAGGTTACTGCGTCGCGTTCGAGATTTTGCTGTAGTTGGTAAAAAAAATTCTGTAGACTCTATAATGGCAGATTCGGCGCTCGGACATTTGGAGGTTGATAGCCTTGGGCTCGATGCCATGGATCGCCGTTACCTTCATTGTATAGCTAAAAATTATGGTGGTGGACCAGTGGGGGTAGAAAATCTGTCAGCGGCTTTGTCAGAGGAACGTGATGCAATTGAAGACGTGATAGAACCGTTTCTAATTCAACAGGGCTTAGTTCAACGCACATCAAGGGGGCGGTTGCTAACTCAGTTGGGATTTTCTCACATTGGTCTAAAACCAAAGAAGAATTCAATTGACCAATTAAATTTTTTAAATGAAGAAAAGGATACAAAAGCTAGAAATAATTAAAGTTCCCGGTTTGAAACGTATGTGTTGGTCATTGCGTAATAAATTGGTTCTTTAACCTTGAATTTTGGTTGGAAGACAAGGCAAGAGCATGAATCTCGCTGTATTTAAGTAGTTATGTGATGCAAGTTTTATACAATAGGAATATTTTTGGTAAAAAAGATATTCAGGGGCAAATTTTGGGAAAATTAGGGTTTTAAGGGATATTATTTGGATTCAAAAGAACAAGTCTACTTTAGTGGTGAATATGATTTTATGACGCAATGTTGCCACTTTTTGTAAATATGGTCGCCCATAGGTAAGGAAAAAATGGAACAAACAGAAATTTCATCTGCCACATTAACGGGCTCAATGACGAACGATTTATCAATCTTGGGATTGTTTGTTGAGGCTGATTTTATCGTAAAGATTGTAATGGTAATTTTGATTTTTGCTTCTTTTTGGTGTTGGGCGATAATTTTTGAAAAAATCTTGCGTTTTCGAAGGCTGTGGGGACAGGCCGATCAGTTTGAGGAAAAATTCTGGTCGGGGGGTTCTCTCGAAGAGCTATACGACGGAATAAATGAACACCCTTATGACCCCATGTCCTCAGTTTTTGTTGCTGCGATGAGCGAATGGCGTAGATCTGCCTCCAAAGGGCTGGGAGGAATTACCCAAAAAACCGGTTTGACGCAGAGAATTGAACGCGTAATGCAGGTAACGATGGGAAGAGAAATGGATGGCTTAGAAAAAAATATGACTTTTCTTGCCTCCGTTGGTTCAACGGCGCCATTCATAGGTTTGTTTGGAACAGTATGGGGTATAATGAATAGCTTTCAAGCTATCGCACAATCCAAGGATACTTCGTTAGCTGTTGTTGCGCCAGGAATTGCAGAAGCGCTCTTTGCAACGGCACTTGGCCTTGTAGCGGCTATTCCCGCAGTTGTTGCATATAATAAATTTTCCACTGATTTGGCACGCTATGCTTCACGACTAGAATCTTTCGCCAATGAATTTAGCGATATTTTGTCTCGTGAGTTCGAAGGGACTCCTTAAAAATGGCGATGGACTTTGGGTCAAAAGGTCGATCAATCGGAAGCTTGCCTGGCAGTAAATTTCGTCGAAAACCAATGAGTCAAATAAATGTCACACCTTTTGTTGATGTAATGCTGGTCTTACTTATAGTTTTTATGGTGACGGCACCCCTACTTACGGTTGGTGTAACCGTTGATTTGCCAAAAACCGCTGCAAGCCGCATTGTGGGTCAGGATGAACCACTTGTAGTAACCATCAATGAGCGAGGAAAGATTTTTCTTCAAAACACAGAAGTCACAATCGAACAGTTAGTACCGCGTTTGAAGGCAATAAACGAAAATCGTTTAGGAAGCCGAATCTTCTTACGTGGTGACAAAACAATTGCCTACGGTCAAGTTATGCAGGTTATGGGTACCCTTAACCAATCTGGTTTTAAGCGGGTTGCATTAATTACACAAAGACCTAGGGGGGAAAAATATATACAACGTCACCGGGGACCACGGTGATAAATGCGTCGCGCCATTATTTTTTCTGGAATATTACACGTACTGGCAGTTGGTCTAGCTTATTTTGGTTTACCCGAACTTTTTGATCCACCAATGTTGGAGGAAGTTCCTACCTTGTCTGTTGATTTGGTTACCCAAAATGAAATTGCCGAAATTAATCCAGTTCAACGTCAGGCACCTAAAAAAATCGTTGAGAAACTCCCCAATATTCCTAAAGTACCTATACCCAAATTAATGAAAAGCAATAACTTGGAACCTGTATTAAAATCTGAAACTGTAAGTAAAACCCCTGAACCACAACCGGAACCAAAACCAAAACCAAACCTTAAACCTAAACCTAAACCTAAACCAAACCTTAAAACTAAACCTAAACCTAAACCAAAACCAAAACCCAGGATAAAAAAAACAAAGAAGAAAAAGGTAAAAATAGTTAAATTAGCACCTAAACCTAAACGAAAACCCAAGCCGCCCCCTGATGAATTTCAGAAACTTTTAAAAAATTTAACAACACCTAAAAAATTAGCGTTAAAATTTGATAAAACTAAGAAGGAATCCACTCAAAACAAGGACATTGGTTCAGGGAAAAAAACATCTTCAATTCTGGGCAGAAATTTAAAGTTTGAATTGGCTAAACTCGTACAAAAACAAATTAGGGATTGTTGGAATATTCCGGGCGGTGCGAAGGATGTGCAAAACATGCAAATTAGTGTGAGAATAAGGCTTAGGCGTGACGGGTCACTGTTGAGCCCACCACGAGTTATTGATAGTAAAGTGTTTGATGATTACGAATTTTATAGCGTCGTTGCTGAGAGTGCAGTGAGAGCACTTTTGAATCCGAAATGTAGCCCTTTGCATTTGCCGTATAAACATTACGATATTTGGAAGGATATTATTTTTAGTTTTAATCCAGGCGAGGCACTCGGGAGATAAAAATATTCAATATTGAAGAGAAAGAATGACAAAATTTAATTTAAACAGCAGGCTCTATTTTCGGTCGTTTTTGATTTTTTTGATGTTATTGCCATTTGGAGTTCAAGCAGAACTCAGGGTAGATATCACTCAGGGCAAAATTCAACCTCTTCCTATCGCTATATCGGACTTTTTTGGTGATGATGAGCGTTCTAGAGGATTAGGACAAGACATAGCTCGAGTGGTTGGGGCAGATCTGGAACGTTCTGGATTATTTCGTTTGATTGATCCAAAGGCTTTTATACAAGGGAGGAGTTCCCTCCGTGTCCGTCCACAGTTCCCTTCTTGGCGCCAGATAAATGCGGAAGCGCTAGTTGTAGGGAAAACGAAAATTAAGGTTGATGGACAACTCAGAGTAGAATTTCGTGTATGGGATGTATTCGCAAGCAAACCTCTAATCGGTCTAGGTGTGGATACAAAACCTCGAAACTGGCGCCGTGTAGCGCATATTATTGCTGATAGGATTTACCAGAGAATCACGGGTGAACAGGGCTATTTTGATACACGTGTGGTTTATGTTGCTGAGTCCGGGCCAGCGACACGGCGAATAAAACGGCTTGCCATAATGGATCAAGATGGGTTCAATCATCGCTATCTGACTAGCCGAGGCGAATATGTCCTAACGCCGAGATTTTCTCCTACCAAACAAGAAATTGCATATTTGGAGTTCCGTGGACGTAAAGCGCGAGTGTATATATTGAATATAGACAATCAAAAGCGCGAAATGCTTGGTGATTTTAAAGGTATGACATATGCACCAAGATTCTCCCCAGACGGAAATCAGGTAATTATGTCCATGGCTGAAGATGGAAATTCTGACATCTTTATGATGGATCTATCTACACGCCGGGTTAGCCGATTTACAGTACACCCATCAATTGATACATCACCATGCTACTCTCCTGATGGTCGAAGGGTGGTGTTTAATTCTGACCGGGGCGGTAAACCGCAACTATATGTGATTGGTGCAAAAGGTGGTAAGGCAAAAAGAATAAGTTTTGGGAATGGCCGTTATTCCACTCCTGTGTGGTCGCCTCGTGGAGATTTAATTGCCTTTACTAAAATTTTGAGTGGGCGGTTTTATATTGGAGTGATGAGGCCCGATGGAAGTGGTGAAAGGTTGTTGGCAGAAGGCTTTAAAGTTGAAGGCCCAACTTGGTCACCAAATGGCAGAGTTTTGATGTTCTTTCGTCAAGGACCTTCTGGCAAAGGAGGTGGAAAGCCAAAATTATTCTCAATCGACTTAACAGGTTATAATGAACGTCAAATAAAAACACCAAATTTTGCTTCAGATCCTGCTTGGTCACCACCCAAACGTTAAAGAAAATTTGCTATGGTTTTATTTTAAGATTTCTTTTCAAACACTCTTATCTATTATGGGTAGAAGACTTTATTGAATCGCTTACTACGCCTATCTTTCGTAAACGCTTTGTTTAACTATAGGGAAGTTAAAAATGTCCTGGAAACTTATTATCACGGTTTTGGCTGGCTTAGCTCTTGTTGCGTGTGAAACTACACCAGAGAGCACCGGGTCAACTACTGGGCTCGTTAAACCGAGTACGGAACAAAACACTGGTGTTTCTCCTTCAACCGGCACGCAAATTACAAGTTTAACGCCTCAATCAGATGTCCAAGCGGGCAGCCAAGAGGATCTAGTAACCAATGTGGGTGATAGAGTTTTTTTTGCTCTGGATAGCGTTGAACTGAGTGTTGAGGCAAGGACCACTCTTGAAAAACAGGCTATTTGGTTGCAACAAAATCTTTCCGTTGTTGCTACAATTGAAGGACATGCAGATGAAAGGGGAACTAGAGAATATAACCTTGCTCTTGGTGACCGGCGTGCGACCGCTGCTCGTGATTACCTTGTAGCTCTTGGCATCAATCAGAACCGTATTCAAACTGTTAGCTTTGGCCTGGAACGTCCGGTTGATCCACGTTCGGTAGAAGAGGCATGGTCTAAAAACCGCCGGGGCGTAATGGTTGTGAATTAACCGTTTGAAATGTCAAGATTTAGATACCCTTATCGTAGTAGTAAATGGTTGCATTGAAAAAGGCTGGGTATATGTTTTTGCGGCATAAATCGTTGGCTTTTTTGGTTGGGATTGTTTTATTTTTTGGAATTGTAGCCCATTTTACCTCCTCAGAGGCGCAAAATTCTGCGGAACAGGAAACATTGAATCGTCTGCAGAGAATGCAAAACGAATTAACAATCCTACAAAAATTTGTTTATCGTGGAAAAATTTCTCCAAAATCAAGAGGAATAGCCCCTTCTTCCTCGGTAAGTCCTTCTCATAATGTGGTTGCACGCCTTTCACTACGAATAACACAACTTGAGAATGAGATCCGTTCTCTGACTGGTCAGAATGAAGAATTATCTCATCAGTTAAGAATGTTAGGCACCAAGTTAGATAAAATGTACACTGACTTTGATTTTCGCCTCCGCAAACCACCTAGCGAAAACAAAAAATCTGTTGATAAAATTAAAAAGACAAAAACAAAAATTACATCCACGACTTTGGCGGATAGTGCGAAACAAATAGAGGGCGCAAATAAGGGAGTAAAATTGTTAGGCAGAATTCAGGGAAAGACAGTTTCTGTTCAGCAGGGAAGTGGTTTACCTCCTCCACTAAAAGAAACTCCCAAAGAGACGTATGATCGAGGCCACATTTTAATTGTCAAAAAACGTAATTTTCCAGAAGCAGAGCGTGTATTTAGGTCCTTTATTGCAGAAAACAAAAAACATAATTTAACACCTAACGCCTATTATTGGTTGGGTCGAACGTATTTTGTACGTGGAAAATTTGAAGATGCTGCTATAACCTTCGCGGAGGGTTTCCAATTATTCCCTTTCAGCAGCAAGGCACCGGTTACACTTCTTAATCTCGGGGTTTCTCTAACGAAGCTCGGTAAGGTTAGAGAAGCATGTACTACTTTTTCAAAACTTGGCAAAAATTATCCAAAAATGGGAGCATCTGTAAAAAGGTTGCTTATTCGCGAACAACAAAAATCAAAATGTCGGCGAAAATTCAGGTAATTTAGCATCTTTTATTAACGCTAATGGGTAAATTAAAACACCTTTCTATAAGTAGAGCAGAATTTTCTGAATTAATGAAACCGTATGGACCATTTGAGCGGTGTCCCACGTTGGCGGTGGCGTATTCAGGAGGGGGTGATAGTACAGCCCTCCTTTTTTTGGCATATAGATGGGCACGACAACGAAGCGCCAAGGTTGTTGCCTTAACTGTTGACCACGGGTTAAGGCCGGAATCGAAACAGGAAGTATATATAGCCCAAAAACGGTGTCAAACATTAGGTATAGAGAGCCACCTGTTGCGTTGGCGTGCCCCGAAATTAAATTCTGGAATACAAAACGCTGCACGTGATGCACGGTATAGCTTGTTATCTCAATGGTGCAAGAAACAAAACATTTTACATCTGTTAGTCGCCCATAATTTAGAAGATCAAGCTGAAACAATTCTTCATCGGCTAGGTCGGCGTACTGGCTTGGACGGGCTAGTGGGTATACCTGCAATACGTGAAATGAAAAATATTCGTCTTGTTAGACCATGTATCAATGTGCCACGTCAGCGTTTGCGGGCAACTTTAACTGCAAATAACATTAAATGGTTAGAAGATCCCTCAAATTACGACCCTTCTTATGCTCGCGTTCGATTAAGAAGGCTATTACCCATTTTAACAAAAGAACAAATTTCTCCGACTATGTTATCTGGAACTGCCAGGAGGTTAAGCTCAGTTCGTCGTTCGCTGGAGAGAAGTGTGTCAAAAGTCTTAGCAGAGAACGCCATGATGTTTCCAGAAGGTTATTGTCGAATTTCTCAAAA
This sequence comes from Pseudomonadota bacterium, assembly GCA_036339375.1. Taxonomy (GTDB): domain Bacteria; phylum Pseudomonadota; class Alphaproteobacteria; order MPNO01; family UBA2964; genus JAYZBC01. Next base: position 43,498 of record JAYZBC010000071.1, read on the forward strand.
AGCATTTTCGAATTCAGAAACAGAAGTTGCGCGTCGGATCTTGGAAACTTTGCTATGTTCTATTGGAGGGAACCTTTATCCACCAAAAGGAATAAAGGTGGATAAGTTGCTCCAAACGTTAAAATACGAAAAGATTTTTAAACCCAAAACTTTGGGCGGATGTAAAATAGTTTTGAAAGAACAATATATTTTAATTTTTCGCGAAGCCAAGAGGTGTCAAAATACTATTATTCGCCCCGGGAAAACCACTTTTTGGGACGGCAGGTTTTTTGTTAAACTTGGAAAAACAAATAACATTTCAATGAAAGACTATTTTCTAGGCTCACTTGGTGGTAAGTCAGGTACGAAAATTAATGAAATGATTGCTAAAATGGAAATCACTTGTGCTCCCAAAGATGTTTTAATGGCACTCCCTGTAATTCGAGATATAGACGGTATTATCGGGTTACCCTATTTAGGTTATGGACGTAAAAAGGAAAAATCTGTTAGTTTGATACAGGTTTTTGTTCAGTTTTTACCACAGCGAGCAGTTACTGATGCAAACTTTTTTCTTGTTTAATTAGTTAAGATCACTATTTAAATCATTAAGATAACAATTTTTGATTTAAATCAGAACTTGTAGCGGTGCAATATTACTAAATAAAGGTTATTATTTTGAGCAATTTTGGCAAAAATTTAGCGCTTTGGGTTATAATCTGTCTACTATTATTGGCTCTTTTCAATTTATTTCAACAGCCTGGTGGACGCGATGGCCAAGTGGGCATCCCTTTTTCTGATTTTCTTACAGAAGTTACTAATGGACAAGTACGTGAAGTAACCATAAAGGGAAACAATATTACCGGTCTTTATTCAGATGGACGCGGTTTTACTACTTATGCACCAAACGACCCCAATCTTGTGGAAAAATTAACAAAAAGAGGGGTGGTAATTAATGCTTTGCCTTCGGATGAAGGATCACCTTCTATCATTCAAATTCTGATTTCTTGGTTTCCCATGTTGCTTTTAATTGGCGTATGGATTTTTTTCATGCGGCAAATGCAATCTGGTGGGGGTAAGGCAATGGGCTTTGGAAAATCTCGAGCCCGTATGCTGACCGAAAGTTCAGGAAGAGTCACCTTTGAAGATGTAGCTGGGATAGATGAATCAAAAAATGAATTGGAGGAGGTTGTAGAATTTTTGCGTGATCCTCAAAAATTCCAACGTCTAGGCGGAAAAATTCCAAAAGGTGTTCTTTTAGTCGGCCCTCCTGGAACTGGAAAAACTTTACTGGCCCGAGCTATTGCTGGTGAGGCGAATGTACCTTTTTTTACAATTTCTGGCTCAGATTTTGTGGAAATGTTTGTCGGTGTTGGTGCTTCACGTGTTCGGGATATGTTTGAACAAGGTAAAAAAAATGCACCCTGTATTATTTTTATAGATGAAATAGATGCAGTTGGTCGTCATCGTGGCGCTGGCCTTGGTGGCGGAAACGATGAACGCGAGCAAACACTTAATCAGCTTCTGGTGGAGATGGATGGCTTTGAAACGAACGAAGGTGTAATTTTAATAGCTGCAACAAACCGCCCCGATGTCCTCGATCCTGCTTTGTTAAGGCCAGGACGGTTTGATCGTCAAGTTGTTGTTCCAAACCCAGACATCCTGGGCCGAGAGAAAATTCTTAAAGTACATATGAAAAAAGTACCCTTAGCGCCTGACGTGGAAGCTCGTGTCATCGCGCGAGGTACACCAGGTTTTTCAGGGGCAGATTTAGCAAATCTTGTCAATGAAGCTGCTTTGATGGCTGCCCGCAGGAATAAACGTCTTGTTACAATGGCAGAGTTTGAGGATGCCAAGGATAAAGTAATGATGGGTGCTGAACGCCGTTCTATGGTAATGACAGAGGACGAGAAAAAACTAACCGCCTACCATGAGGGTGGACATGCCATTGTGGCATTGCATGTGCCAAAACATGACCCGTTGCACAAAGTAACAATAATACCCCGTGGACGGGCCTTGGGGTTGACAATGTCACTCCCAGAACGGGATGCTTTATCTCAGTCCAAAATCGAGATTGAATCAAAGATAGCGATGGCATTTGGTGGGCGGATGGCCGAAAAGATTATTTTCGGTGACGATAATATAACTACTGGGGCAAGTAGCGATATTCGAATGGCAACCGCAATGGCCCGTGCAATGGTTACAGAATTTGGTTTTAGTGAAAAACTTGGTCCTCTACGTTATAACGATAATGAGGAAGAGGTCTTTCTTGGCCATTCAGTAACGCAGCGAAAAAATGTATCAGATGCAACTGCAAAATTAATCGATGAAGAAGTACGAAAAATAATCGATTCAGGCATGGAAACGGCAGAAAAAATTCTTATTGAACATCGTGATGATTTGGAAACACTCGCACAAGCTTTACTTGAATATGAGACCCTGTCTGGTGATGAAATTAATGCTTTGTTACGAGGTGAAACGATTGTTCGACAACAATCCGACGACCCACCGTTAGATGGTAAAGGACGTTCTTCTGTTCCAAAAGCGGGTAGCCGAAAACAGCAAGAAGATGATGACCCAGATCTTGCGGCAGAGCCACAACCTGGTTCTTAGTCTAATTCGGTTTAAAAAATGGAGTTCAAGAGGAAGACCGGCTTACCCCGGAATTTTTCAATGCCTCACGGTAAAAAATTCCAAATCCATATAAAGCCACTGAATATAAGACGGATCCGATCTGAAATTTCTGTACCAAAAGGTTACATTCGTTTGGCAGGTAGTAACTATATTTTTTCGGAAATTGATATTTTTCTGCCTACATTAAATGAAGGTAAAATTGTAAGGTCTTCAGTTTGTAACATTAGGGAGTGGGCAGAGAAAAAAAAGGATAAAACCAGCAAAGCAATTACACAGAGATTGCATAAAATTTCCGTTGCTAGAAAGCCCTTTGATAGGATTTTCTATCCTGGCCCTATCATTGTTGGTATTTTAAATATTACTCCCGACAGTTTTCATGATGGTGGAAATTATTTAACTCTTGATGATGCAATCCGGAGAGGAAAAGTTCTTAGAAATGAAGGAGCAAGCATTCTTGAGGTTGGTGGGGAATCATCACGTCCTGGCGCCGAACCTGTTTCTGAAAAAACAGAACTTAGAAGAATTTTGCCAGTAATTAAAGAACTTTCAAAAGATGGTAATTTAATTTCAGTGGATACGAGAAGACCAGAGGTTATGGAAGCAGCCTTGGAAGCTGGTGCTAGGGTTGTAAACGACATCACCGCACTTTCTTCCCCGGGGGCCGTTGAAACCATAATTAAGGCAAATGCATATGCGATAATCATGCACATGCAAGGAGTGCCAAAAACTATGCAAAGGGCTCCAAAATACGGTTTTGCACCATATGAGATTTTGTGTTATTTGGAAAATCGGGTTATTGCTTGTGAAGAAGCCGGTCTTTCACACGAACGTATTCTCATTGATCCCGGAGTAGGTTTCGGCAAATCTGATTTTCATAATTTTGCAATTTTAAATTCTATCGCTTCATTCCATGGGATTGGTTGCGGTGTAATGATTGGAATTTCACACAAGAGTTTTATTGGTCGATCCGGAAAAACCTTAAATAACCCAGAAAGGTTGCCGGGAACAATTACGGCTACTTTGCATGCAATTGAGCAAGGAGTGCAGTTTCACCGGGTGCACAACGTAATGGAAATCAAACAAGCGATGGCAGTTTCAGAGAGAATTTTTAGTGGCAAATAAACAAAAAGGAAGATGGATTACGGCTTTCTTTACAACCAAAATGAGGTTAACAAAATATTAATGGATAAGACTTTGCATAAACAGGGACATTAGTTTTAATGGTACAGAAATTGTTTGGCACTGATGGAATACGTGGGACTGCTAATCTTGGTCCTATGACCGCCGAAATTGCTCTTAAAGTAGGTATGGCAGCGGGACACTTGTTCTCAAAAGACGAGCGGCGTAATACTGTTTTGATTGGCAAAGACACACGTTTATCAGGTTACATGTTGGAATCGGCTTTAGTAGCAGGTTTTATTGGCATGGGAATGGATGTATTTTTAGTTGGTCCCATGCCAACACCAGCCATTGCAATGCTTACCCGTAGCTTGCGTTGTGACTTAGGAGTTGTGATTTCAGCATCACATAATCCTTTTGAGGATAATGGAATTAAGCTTTTAGCTTCAGATGGGCATAAGATTTCCCAAGAGGAAGAGGTGCAAATCGAGAAATTTGTTTTTGGGGGAATTTCAAAGGCCCTTGTAGGTTCTAGAGGTCTTGGTAGGGCAAAACGCTTAGAGGACGCAGAGGGTCGCTATATAGAATTTGCCAAAAATACGTTCCCAAGGGGTGTAAGGTTGGATGGATTGAAAATTGTTATAGATTGTGCTCATGGTTCAGCCTACAAAACAGCACCAACCACTTTGTGGGAACTGGGCGCAGATGTCATTCCAATTGGAGTTACACCCAATGGTTTCAATATCAATCACGAATGTGGTGCTACGAATACAGATTTGTTGTGTGAAACTGTTGTGAAGGAGGGAGCACATATCGGGATAGCTCTTGATGGTGATGCTGACAGGGTGTTCATTGCTGACGAAATAGGGAATGTCATAGATGGTGATCAAATCATGGCTATAATCGCAAAGTCTTGGAAAGAGCAAAATCGATTGCAGGGAGCAGGAATTGTTGGAACGGTTATGTCCAACCTTAACTTAGAGAATTTTTTACAAGAAATGGGACTCTCTTTTTTGCGTACGCAAGTTGGGGATAAACATGTAATGCAGAAAATGCTTGCCCAGGGAATTAACATTGGTGGTGAACAATCGGGACACATTATTCTTAAGGATTATAACACAACGGGCGATGGTCTAATTGCAGCTTTGGAGGTTTTAGCTGTTTTAGTACGCTCTGGGGAAAAAACAAGCGAAATAAGCCATCTTTATAAACCGCTACCGCAATTGCTTCGAAATGTCTCATTTGAGGGGAAAACACCTTTAAAAGAAAATGTAGTTGTGCAGGCTATTCATGAAGGAAAAAAAATATTAGGAGATAGGGGTAGGGTATTAGTCCGAGAATCCGGAACTGAGCCTGTAATTCGCGTTATGGTTGAAGGGGATGATAGAAACTTCATTACTAATTTGGCAGACAAAATTTGTGAGGTAATTGAACGAGTAAGTGCTTTTAGGAGAAATGGATGATTGGCCGTGTTCTTGTAGTGGCCGGCTCTGATTCTGGTGGTGGGGCAGGAATTCAGGCGGACATCAAAGCAATTGGTGCCTTGGGCGCTTATGCAGCGACCGCTGTTACTGCTCTTACAGCGCAAAATACAATTGGTGTGCACGGAGTTTATCCAGTACCAGCGGACTTTATTGATAAACAAATCCATTCAGTTTTAACAGATATAGGAGCTGATTGTATTAAAATTGGAATGCTCCATGAGAGTCAGGTGATTGAGGCAGTTGTTGCAGCGCTAGACAGGGATGCACCAAAAACTCCAATTGTTGTTGATCCTGTTATGGTTGCGAAAGGAGGAGCAGTGCTCATGCATAAAGATGCGGTGGATGTCTTGCGAAAAGAGCTTGTTCCTCGAGCAAGCTTACTTACACCCAATATTCCTGAAGCAGAAGCTTTAACAAGAAAGAAATTTTCTAAACAGAGTGATATGGAACCGTTATGTCGTTCTCTCATAAAATTAGGGGCAAAAGCGGTGTTACTCAAAGGTGGCCATGCAAACGGTCCAATAGTATGTGACATGTTAATTGAAAATGAAAAAGTGCGAGTATTTAAAAACCCTCGGCTAGATACAAAAAATACACACGGTACCGGTTGCACATTGTCTTCTTCAATAGCGGCTGGGCTCGCAAAAGGCTTGAATTTAGAAGAAGCCATAGGTGTCGCGGAAGAGTTTTTACATAAGGCGATAAAAACTGCGCCGCAGCTGGGAAAAGGTCACGGACCAGTTAACCATTTGCATACTATCCGGGGTTACAAGCATTAATTTTAGCTGATAAAAAGTAGGAGTGATTTCTCCTTTTAACCCTAATTCACTTGTCAAAAATGTATAAAGTTTTTTGAATTTTATTGGGCAATTATTTTTTCTCGAGAAAAAATTAGCAAAAACTCCTTACAAAAAATCTGTCAGCGGAATTAAACGTTTTTAGTAATTTTCTGAATTTCACCTCTTTTTATTAAACCAGTTACTCCGTTTTAAAAATTTCTGGCGGTCTTTTTCATTGATCATTCCAAGTATGACCTTGCGGTAGCCCTCCACAGCTTCGGCTCCAGCATCTTTATAGGCCCTTGCAATGCGTTCCCTTTGGTTCTCAGACAGTTTCTTTTCTAAAAGAAACCCTTTTTCAGTTAACTCTAGTAAACGTTGTCGCCGATCTTTGCTGCCAGTTCGTTGAATTATAATATCTTCCTGCACAAGTTGGCTTAAAACTCGTGAGAGGCTTTGTTTTGTTATTTTCAATATTTCCAACAGTTGAGAAACTGTAATTAAAGGATTTCGACCTACAAAATAAATTACTCTATGATGAGCCCTCCCAAATTGATATTGAGTAAGTATGGAATCGGGCTCGGCAGTAAAGTCACGATAAGCGTAAAAAATCAGTTCCATACCCTGACGGAGTTCTTCCTCTCGAAGAAATAAAGGGTTAATATTTGGTTTTAAGTCAGTCACGTTGACATATATGACCGTGAATGATACGGAGAGCAACCCGAAATTTGGAGTCACTTGATTTTTCTCTTTAAGAATGGGACGGAATTGTAATGGTCAATTTTGATGATCAAAATGGCTTTATTTGGTTTGATGGTGACCTTTGCACTTGGCCTGACGTTAAATTGCACGTCCTTAGCCACGGACTGCATTATGCCAGTTGTGTATTTGAAGGTGAAAGGGTTTATTCCGGTCGTGTTTTTAAACTCCAAGAACATACCGAAAGACTCGTGCAATCTGCTCAAACATTAGGGTTTGAAATTCCATATTCGGTGGAACAAATTAATCAAGCAACACTTGATACAGTTGAGGCTCAAGGCTACGCAGACGCATATGTTAGACCGGTAGCCTGGCGAGGCAGCGAAATGATGGGTGTTTCAGCTCAAGACACAACTATTCATCTTGCAATAGCAGTTTGGGAATGGCCATCCTATTTTTCTCCTGAAGCCCGTACAAAGGGCATAAAATTAAAACGTGCTAAATGGAAAAGACCTTCGCCTGAAAGTTCGCCAGTTCATTCTAAGGCGGCTGGGCTTTACATGATTTGTACCTTATCGAAACATGATGCCGAAGCGCAAGGTTTTGACGATGCTCTAATGCTGGACTGGCGAGGGCAAGTTGCCGAAACGACGGGAGCCAATATTTTCCTTGTCATCGGCGGTGTATTACATACTCCTAAACCAGACTGTTTTTTGGATGGTATCACTCGGCGTTCCGTTATAGAGCTTGCACGTATTCGAGGTTTAGAAATTGTTGAACGTGTGATAATGCCAGATGAGATTTCTAAAGCGGATGAAATTTTTGTTACTGGTACGGCCGCGGAAGTAACCCCTGTAGGACAAATTGAAGAAATGCACTTTCCAGTGGGTCCTGTAACTATGGCTTTGTTAGAGGATTATGAAAAACTAGTTCGTGAGCCAAACATGGTGGAAAACCCTGCTGCGTAAATTCCTTTTATTAATTTTTAGATGATTTGGAAGAGGTTTCCCAACTTTTGGTTTCAACCTCGTCTTCATGCCTTGCAGAAACCCACTTAGTCTCAGAACTTGTTGTTTCTTGTTTCCAAAAAGGCGCTTTGGTTTTGAGCCAATCAATCAGAAAATGGCAGCTTTCAAGGGCCGCTTTTCTATGAGCGGAAGCACTGGCAACCAGAACAATTTGATCTCCTAGCTGAAGGGTCCCAATGCGATGGATTATAAGCACTTCCTTTAACGGCCACCTAGAGCGGGCCTCATGTTCTAACCATTTTAGCTGTTTCTCAGTCATTCCGGGATAATGTTCGAGCGTAATGGATTTGACAGTATCCCCATAGCCCATATCCCTCACAAGACCTATAAAACATGCAAGTCCACCAATTTGAAAATTGGTTTTTGTTAAATGTTTTATTTCTTTACTAACATCAAAATCTTCTTGTTGGACTTTAATCAATTAATTAGCCCCCTGTCATAGGAGGAAAAAGTGCCACTTCGTCACCTTGTGAGATGGGCGTACTGAAATTAACAACTTCTTGATTTACTGCCACTCGGACTGAAGAAAGGTCATTCAGTGCATGTTGATAAAGGTGCCCCCTTTGTTTTAACCATTCGATGAGCGAATAAACATCTGACACTTCGGGGGGTAGTGCTACATTCTCGCTGCTAACGCCAATCTGAGTACGCACCCAGCCGAAATAAAACAACTGCACTAGATTACCTCGCTGAAAGGAAGGAAATCTACCATATCTCCTTTTTTTACATGCATGATTTCTTCGCTCAACTCGACCAATCCGTCAGCCGCTACCATGGATGATAAAATTCCCGCACCGCTTTTAGGAAATTTTTTTGCCTGCAACTCGCCCTTTTTGTCAGTTTCCAATAATGCACGAACCCATTCCCTTCGACCAGTTTTTTTTAAGTAATCAAAGTTAGCAGTTACTTTAAAAAACCTGGGTTGCACATTTTTTGCACCATTCATCAATAATAAAGCAGGACGAGCAAATCTCATAAATGTAATCATTGCGGCAACTGGATTGCCGGGCAACCCAATAAAGGGTTTTTTTCCAATTTGACCAAGGGCAATGGGCCTCCCTGGCCGAATTGCAAGCCGCCAAAAATGAATTTGGCCTAAAGCGCTAACAGCTTGACGAATATGATCTTCTTCCCCGGTTGATACGCCAGCAGTTGTAATAATTACATCATTTTTTTTGGCGGCAACGTTAAGAGAATCTTTTATAACATCCAGCTTGTCTGTTAAGATTCCCAAATCATTAATGTTACACCCGAGCTGATGTAAGAGTGCTCCAATTGAGTAGCGATTCGCATCATAAATACAACTAGTTGATAAAGTTTCTCCCAGATTACAAATTTCGTCCCCAGTTGAAAAAAGCGCTACTCGCAAAGGCTTATAAAGGCATAAAGTACTACAACCGATGGATGCTGCTAAACCGATGTCCTGCGCTTTCAATCTTTTCCCTGATTTCAGTACAACGGAACCCTTTTTAATGTCTTCCCCACTAAAACGACGATTGGCGCCTTTCTTAATTCCCGAAGGGATAGTTACTATGGAACCTTCTTTTTGGCAATCCTCCTGCATTAAAACGGTATCAGTTCCTTTAGGCATAGGCGCACCAGTGAATATCCTATAAGCCGTTCCTGAAACCGTCTCTTTTTTTAATGGGTGTCCTGCGATAATTCTTCCAGATATAGGTAGTCGAGTATCTTTGTTTTTGGATAAATCATCAAAACAAACTGCAAAACCATCTACCGCGGAGTTATCATGGCCTGGGACCGCGCGACTCGAAACAACATCTTTTGCGAGAATTCTCCCTATTGTTTTTTCTAGAGCTAGATCTTCAACATCGACAATAATTTTTGTTTGATTATTTATTTGGTCCAATGCCTCATGTGTTGTCATCAACCTATTGCCAAAAGCAAAACAATCATCTGTCAGCTGTGCCATGATCATGCAACGCCAGTCTTGGTATGGTGAATCAAACCAGTGTACTTCTCTATAAAATCGGCGATCTTACTTGGGTTATTTAAATCAATAACAGGAAGGTCCTTTAATTTTAATGGTTTGTCACTTGCAACTGCCACGATATGAGGGTCTTTGGTACCAATTAATTTTTTCCCGAGTGCTGGTCGATGAATTTCAATTTTGGGGTGTGGATGAAACTTGAAGCCCTCAATTAAAATCAAATCAACAGGGGTCAGTTTTCTTATTAGATCGTTAAGGTCAACCTCCATTTCATTTGGGTTTTCATGCATTAGAGCCCAACGTTGTGAAGAGGAAACCAGTACTTCATTTGCACCCGCCCGACGATGCTCATAAGAATCCTTCCCAGGCTTATCAATGTCGAAGGTATGATGGGCATGTTTAACAGTTGAAACAGAAATTCCCCGGCTTATTAATATAGATACTAAGCTTACCAGTGTTTTGGTTTTTCCACTACCACTCCAACCTGCTAGACCAAATATCTTCATTCTGACGCCTCTACTTTACCCAAACCATTTACGGCTGTTATTTTTTTTTAACATTTGTGGATTTCCTTTGTTTAGGGTTTACGTTTTCAATATGGTGCAATCCTTCTTTTAGATAGTCGTAACCAGTTATTAAAGTTAAAACTGCAGCTAGCCACAATGCTACTTCGCCAATAGTTCGAATAGGCAGAAAACTCGGCCCTGCGTCGCCAATAATTAAAAATCCAATCGCCAGCATCTGAATTAGTGTTTTCCATTTTGCCAACGTACTGACCGGTAATCCTACACGAATTTCTGCCAAAAATTCCCTTAATCCGGAGACCATAATTTCTCTACACAGAATAACTATAGTAGGCAAAATGAGCATTTCACTAATTTGCCCAAAGCCTGTCATAAGTAATAAAACAGCTGATACTAGAAGTTTGTCCGCTACAGGGTCTAAAAATTTTCCTAACACAGACTGCTGGCTGAAAGTACGAGCAAAATACCCATCCAAAAAATCGGTAATTGCGGCTAAACTAAAAATAGCACATGCGAAATAACGACTAAAATCGGTTTCAAGATAAAACAAACCGACAATTCCCGGAATCACTGCAATACGGAATAAGGTTAATAGGTTTGGTAGATTTGTAATCATAAGAAAAACGTTTGAACCTTTTCCTTAACCCAATTTTTTGTCAAACCGCGTGCCACAACTCCATCCTAATCTTTCTAATGAAAATGTTCATAAATTTTTTTTGCAAGAGGTAGATTAATCCCTGTTACGGCTTCTAAGTCCTTTAAACCAGCAGATGCGACACCACGAGCAGATCCAAAATGTATTAACAAAGAGCGTTTTCTTTTGGTGCCAATACCCACGATTTCATCCAGAGGAGAACTGAAAGCAGATTTTTTCCTTTTCATTCTGTGGGTTCCGATGGCAAACCGGTGTGCTTCATCCCGAAGCCTTTGAAGGAAATACAATATTGGGTCATTAGGTTGTAATAATAATGGCTGTTTGTTTTTCATATGAATTTTTTCTCTTCCCGAATTGCGTTCAGCGCCCTTCGAAATGGCAACTATGGGAATATCAGTTAACATCATATCTTCTAATACTTTTTTAACAGCATTTAATTGGCCTAAACCACCATCAAGGAGTAGCAAATCCGGCCAATTTTTTGTTTTTCGTTCTGGGTCCTCATTTAATGCGCGTTGGAAGCGCCGTTTCATAATTTGTCGCATCATAGAGTAATCGTCTCCAGGAGCGATTTTTTGTCCTTTTATGTTAAATTTCCGATAAGCAGATTTGTTAAATCCTTCTGGACCGGCAACAATCATCGCACCTACGGGATCTGATCCTGAAATATGGCTGTTATCATAGACCTCAATTCTCAAGAGTGGGCCCTCAATTTCGAGTGTTTTTGAAAGACCCTCTAACAAACGTCGCTGGGTGGCACTCTCCGAAAGTCTACGTGCCAAAGTTTCCTTGGTATTCGTAATCGCAAGTTCAACTAATTTTCGTTTTGATCCTCGAATTGGTTTACTTAAAAGAACCTTGCGTTTTGCTTGGAATGATAAGGCGTCGTTTATTAGTTTTCGTTCATGAGGAACCTCATTGCATAAAATTGTCGGTGGAGGCGTTTTGTCCGTGTAAAATTGTCCCAAAAAAGAACCCATAACGTCGCCTAAGGAGGCATCTGTTGTACGGGTGGGAAAGTAAGTCCAATTTCCAAAATTTTGCCCGGCTCTGAAGAAAAAAACTTGCAAGCAAAATATGGTGTTTGTTTTTTGAACAATAATAATATCAGCGTCTCCCAGGTTTCTTACATTAATATTTTGATGTGCCTGAATTTGCGTTAACGCATGAATTCGGTCACGATAAACTGCAGCTCCTTCGAAATTTAATGTATCTGAAGCTTTCTGCATTCGTTCGCTCAATTCGTCTTGTACTTTTCTGCTTTCTCCCTTTAAAAATCTTTTTGTCTCATCCACAATTGTTTTGTATTCCAGTGGTTTTATTTTCCCCACGCAAGGTGCAGTGCAGCGTTTAATTTGATACTGCAGACAAGGGCGGGTTCGGTTGGCAAACATTTTGTCTGAGCAATTTCTTAGTGGAAATGCCTTTTGTAAAATCGCTAGGGTTCTGTTTACGGCACCAGCAGATGCAAATGGTCCAAAATACTCTCCATCTTTGGAACGTTGCCCACGATGTTTAACTAATTGAGGCCAGTTCCTTGTTTTAGTTAGCAGGATATAAGGAAAAGATTTATCGTCTCTAAGCAAAATGTTGTAACGGGGCTTTAATTTTTTTATTAAATTATTTTCAAGTAAAAGCGCATCAAGTTCCGTATGGGTTGTTATAATTTCAACCGTTTTAGTATTAGCAACCATCCTTTGAATTCTTACAGGTAATTTTCCTGGGCGTGAGTACGCGGATACTCGAACCTTTAGATTTTTGGCTTTTCCAATATATAAACTATGGTTCTCTTTATCTCTCATACTGTAGATTCCTGGACTGCTTGGGAGTTTAGGAATAATTGATGAAATAATTTTTGCACCCTGTTGGAGAGACAAGGGGTTTGTTTTAAGAACCTGTCCGATATTTTGTTGTTTCGATTTTTTACGTTTGCTCATGCCCCACCTTTCATATTATAGCGGACCAAACTTGAGCGGTGTTCATTAATTTTTCCAGCGCGAAATTTACTAAATAATAGGGGTCAATCTTTAATTACGAAATAGCAGTTTTTATTTTTTCAGCATGGAAATATTTTATCAAAAAATTGTATGTATTTATTTTTGTTATGCAATAAAAAAAGCTGATAAGAACCATCGTGACGTTTTAAAAGTTGGTTGCCAATTTTTCGTATTCTTCAGAAACGAGTACGTTCAATCTCCACACCTACACTTGTAGCATCTGGGAATACGTCTAATTTTTCTACGCGAACCCTAACAGCGCTAATTCGTTCGTCGGATAAAATTTCAGATGCAATACGTTCAGCCAAGGTTTCTACAAGATTAATATGTCCGGCATTCACAATCGTCCTTATTTTAAGAGCAATTTCTTCGTAACAAACGACCTCAGCAAGTTTATCTGGAATAGGCGCTTCTGGTTCTGGGACCTCCATGTCCAAATTTATGCGAACTCGTTGTTGGTCATCCTTTTCATGTCCATGTACTCCAACCGAAGCAGTTAAAACTAAGTCGCGTATAAATACAAAACGGATAAATTTTCTCTTAACAGGCTGAGGCAAGGTTTTAAGAATATTTTGAGGACTCATTGCTCGATTATCTTTCTTTTTTCCAAATTTTTCATGTTTTCAAAAAATATTATTCTTCGGGCATTGCTTGATTGCTTTTTGGCTGGGCCCAACCAAGGTGCTGTCCACCATCTAGGACAATCATCTGTCCAGTCAAAGATTGGTTGCTAAGGATAAATTGTACTGCATTACTAATTTCTTGGGTCGTTGTCCCCCTGCTTAAAGGGGTTGCAGCACATTGTTGAGCAAATTGTGTTATAGTCTGGCGCGGGCTAGGTAGTGTCGGTCCTGGGCCGATAGCATTAACCCTGATATCTGGTGCTAGAGCGAGAGCTAAACTTTGTGTAAGCGCCCACAAACCGGTTTTGCTCATTGTGTAGGATAAAAAATAGGGAGTGAGATTCCAAACTCTTTGATCAACTAAATTTATTACATTTCCGGAGAGATTGTTGGGCAATGATTTTGCAAATTCCTTTATAAGGAAAACGGGGGCCTTTAGATTTGTATTGATGTGTTTGTCCCAACTTTTAGTTGTAACTGTTTCGAGGGTGTCGTGTTCAAAAACCGAAGCATTATTTATTAAACAATTAATTGGACCAAGAGAAGAAGTTGCTGCTTCAAAAAGGTTTTTAATTCCTTCCTTTTTATCTAATTTAGCGTGAATAGCAACGGCTCGACCGCCTCCCTTTTCAATTTTTTCAACAACCTCAGCAGCATCTTTGTTAGACTTATTGTAATGGATTGCTACTTCCCACCCTATTTTTCCTAAATCAATTGCAATTTTTCTACCAATGCGCTTTGCGCCGCCGGTTACAATGACTTTTTTGTGGATCATTTTAGACATTAAAACAAAAATTGTTTGAAATTATTCTGACTAACTATTGTCCAAAAATACGGTTGGGTCCGACTTTTAACAGGACTACCATTTACACTATCTTTAACACAAGCCCATTAGATTTTGGATAACAAATGATATAATCATGTTTGTTTAGGTCTTTATTATGACGCATAAATTTTCTGGACCCGCATAAGTAAAATTGTATTCAGCAATTTGGGATTTTTCAAATATTTTGTTGTAAATCTCTTTCGCCATAAAATTCTGTTTTTCGATTAGGTTTTTTTATGGAATTTTTTCTGCTTTTTGTTGCTTGAGGCTTTAAATCGTGCCGCGAGGCGCTTAGGTCCGGTGGGTACTGACTGTTCAATACCCAACTCTACTGTTTCTAAACGATAAATTTTATCCCTTAAGCGCGCTGCTTCTTCAAATTCTAGATCGGCTGCAGCCTCTGTCATTCTGGATTTTAAATCATTTAAATGGTTAACTAGATTAGCTCCCACAAAATGTTTTGCCTCTTCGTTACCGGTATTTACTGTGAAATGATCTCCCTCATATACAGAGCTTAAGATATCGCCGATTTCTTTTTTTATGCTTTCAGGAGTAATACCATTAGCAAAATTAAATTCTTGCTGTTTTTTTCGACGGCGGTTTGTTTCACTTATTGCATAATCTAACGAATCTGTAACTTTGTCTGCATAAAGGATTACCCGCCCCTCAATGTTTCTGGCTGCACGACCGATTGTTTGGACTAATGAAGTTCTTGACCGCAAAAATCCCTCTTTGTCAGCATCAAGAATGACCACTAAAGCACATTCTGGTATGTCTAATCCTTCTCTTAAAAGGTTAATCCCAATTAATACATCGAAAGCCCCTAGACGAAGGTCGCGAATTATTTCGATTCTTTCAAGCGTATCTATATCGGAATGTAAATATCTAACGCGAATACCTGCTTCTTGCATATAATCTGTTAAATCTTCAGCCATGCGTTTGGTCAACGTAGTAACAAGTACCCGCTGGTTTTTTTGGGCACATTCCTTGCTCTCTGCGAGAAGGTCATCAACTTGGTTTTCTGCAGGCCGTATAATGCACCTGGGATCAATTAGGCCCGTTGGTCTTATTATTTGTTCAACAAAAATCCCCTCCGTCTGTTTTAATTCCCACGGGCCAGGTGTTGCAGAAACAAAAATGGTCTGTGGCCGCATCAATTCCCATTCTTCAAATTTCAATGGACGATTGTCTACACATGACGGCAGTCGAAATCCAAAATTCGACAAAGTTGTTTTACGATTAAAGTCCCCTCGGTACATACCCCCCAATTGTGGTACGGTGACATGGCTTTCATCCACGAAAAGAAGCGAATCCTTAGGTAGATATTCAAACAAAGTTGGTGGAGGTTCCCCAGGGGCTCTTCCTGTTAAATAACGCGAGTAATTTTCTATTCCTGCACAATGCCCTGTGGTTTCCATCATTTCTAAATCAAAGACCGTTCGTTGTTCTAGACGTTGGGCTTCTATAAGTTTCTTTCTTTTTTCTAGACTAAACAGTTGCGTTTTGAGTTCCCTGCGTATTTCTTTACAGGCCTGCTTTAGGGTTGGTTTCGGCGTTACGTAATGGCTATTTGGATATATCGTGATGTGATCCAATTTATTGGATTTTGCACCGGTTAATGGATCAAATTCAAAAATGTTTTCAATTTCATTTCCAAATAAAGATAACCGCCAGGCTCGGTCTTCATAATGAGCGGGGAAAATTTCGACAATATCACCGCGGACGCGAAAAGATCCCCGAGTAAAATTCTGGTCATTACGCCTATATTGCAATTCCACAAATTTGCGCAAAAGATTCTCTCTCTTGATTTCCTGACCCGTAACAAGGGGCATTGTCATTTCCGAATAAATTCCAACGTCACCAATTCCATAAATACAGGAAACAGAAGCAACAATAATTACGTCCCGTCGCTCCAGAAGGGCTCGAGTTGCCGAATGGCGCATGCGGTCAATTTGTTCATTAATTGAAGCGTCTTTTTCAATGTATGTATCAGTACGTGGTACATAAGCTTCTGGCTGATAATAGTCATAATAAGAGACAAAATATTCTACGGAGTTATTCGGAAAAAATGTCTTCATTTCCCCATAAAGCTGGGCTGCTAGAGTTTTGTTTGGGGCCAAGACCAATGATGGGCGTTGAAGTGTTTTTATCACTTGGGCCATCGTAAATGTTTTCCCCGACCCTGTTACACCAAGCAGGACTTGGCTGCGTTCTTTGGCTCCAATTCCAGTAATAAGTTGTTTTATAGCGTCCGGTTGATCGCCTGCTGGTTTGAATTCTGATGTAAGTTGAAAATCAAATTTTTGGGCAACTAAAAATTTTTCTGACAAAGGTGTGGACATAAGCTTATAGTTTTTTGCTACCTAAGGGTTTTTAGGGTTATAAAATGGAAATTCTATTCGGTTTTAAATATAGTTTTTAGTTATGTTTTCCGAAAGTGTCTTATTGGAGTACCTATGTATTTAAGAAATAGATGGTATGTAGCAGCTTGGAATAAAGAGGTTGGAAACAAACCTTTGGCGCGTACAATTATGAATGAGCCGATTGTTTTTTTTCGGGACGAATTTGGGAATCCTGTAGCGCTAGAAGATTCGTGTGCCCATCGTTTTATGGCTCTCTCTTTGGGCAAGGTGTTAAACGGTGTGATTCAATGTCCTTATCATGGGTTGGAATATGATAAAACGGGAAAATGTATATCAATTCCCGGCCAAACAATGGTCCCCCCCGGCGCAGTTATTAGGTCCTATCCTGTATTAGAGAAATGGAGATGGATTTGGATTTGGATGGGCAATCCAAATGAGGCAGATGAGAGTTTAATTCCGGATTTTCATTGGAATGATGATCCTGAATGGGTGGCCGTTGGGGATTATTTTTATGTAAGGGGTAATTACCGTTTGTTAATTGACAACTTAATGGACCTTACACACGTAGCGTATGTCCATTCAACTACATTAGGTACGGAAAACGTAGCAGATTTTCCGGTGAAGGTAAAAAGGGGCGACAGCAAAGTGCATGTCGAACGTTGGGTTTTAAATGAGCCGGCTCCCCCAATGTTTGAAAAGATAGGAGAATTCACCGGCCCTGTCGATCGGTGGCAGTTGATTCATTATTTACCTCCAAGTCATTTTGTCATTGATGTAGGTTGTGCGATGGCTAACACAGGAGCACCAAGTGGTGATCGAAGAAAGGGTATAACCATGTTTTCGAATCACACTTTAACTCCAGAAAATGAAAGTGCTACGCATTACTTTTGGCACCATGCACGTAATTTTAGACGAAATGAAAGTCAACTAACTGAGACTTTGGCTAATGCAACAAAAACGGCGTTTGGGGAAGATGTTAGTATCATTGAGATGCAACAGAACCGGATGGACCGAGCTCGACACAAAAAACCAATAATTGATATTAACGCTGATGCGGGAGTTCTGCAGGGACGAAAATTATTAGATGAACTAATTGCTGCCGAAAATTAACGTGCATAAACGAGACAAGATCTTGAAATACCTTGTCTTTTGAATCGGGCTTTTGTTTGGGTTTTATTGAGTTTTAATCAAATATAGAAATGATGAGAATGTTATTTTGGTAATGTTTTATAAAACAAACTCTATTAAAATTTAAACCAATATGGTCTAGAATATATCGTAGCAATGGTTAATGTAGACTTTCTGTGGCATTAATGTGGCGCTGCTTTTGGCTAGCCAACAAGGTTTTTGTTATGTCTATCATTTCTTCTCGTTTGTCTCGTATTAAGCCATCAGCAACTAATGTTCTTACTGGTAAGGTAACCGAGTTAAAGGCTGCTGGAAAAAAGATTATAGCCCTTAATGCAGGTGAACCAGACTTTGATACGCCTCTCCATATAAAACAGGCAGGTATAAAAGCAATTCAATCTGGTGAAACTAAATATACGCCTATTTCTGGTACTTTAGCTTTGCGTGAGGCAATTACTGCTAAATTTGAACGTGAAAATACCCTCACTTATGATCCGATGAAACAGGTGACTGTGGGTTGTGGGGGTAAGCAAGTTATTTTTAATGCAATGATGGCTACTCTAGAGATTGGTGATGAGGTGATTATCCCTGCACCCTTTTGGGTTTCCTATCCGGATATTGTGTTGCTGGCTGACGGGAATCCTGTTTTTGTAGAATGTCCGAGTCAAGCGGGATTTAAAATGCTTCCGGAGATGTTGGAAAAAGCAATTACGCCCAAAACTAAATGGATTTTTATTAATTCACCGAATAATCCAAGTGGGGCTACTTACACCCAAAAGGAATTAAAAGAAATATCACAGGTTCTTGTTAAATATCCTGATATTTGGATTTTAACAGATGATATTTACGAAAAAATAATTTATGACGACTTTCAATTTTCAACAATTGCTCAAATTGAACCTAGTCTATATGACCGTACTTTGACCCTTAACGGAGTCTCTAAAGCCTATAGTATGACTGGTTGGCGCTTAGGTTATGCTGCTGGGCCGGTTGATTTAATTTCTGCAATTAACAACATTCAGTC
Organism: Pseudomonadota bacterium; assembly: GCA_036339375.1. Classification (GTDB taxonomy): domain Bacteria; phylum Pseudomonadota; class Alphaproteobacteria; order MPNO01; family UBA2964; genus JAYZBC01. The sequence goes on from JAYZBC010000071.1 coordinate 62,305, forward strand.
TCAGTCAACAACTCATACCTCTTCTATAACTCAAGCCGCCACTATAGAAGCCTTAAATGGGCAGCACGATTTTGTTGAAGAAAATAATGACCAGTTTAAACAAAGACGTGATTTGGTTGTATCAATGTTAAATGAAACCGAAGGGGTGTCTTGTCTCACACCCAGCGGGGCATTTTATGTTTATCCAAGTTGTGCCGGGGTTATTGGGAGAAAGACACCAAGAGGGGAAATTATTTCGGATGATACATCATTCTGCACTTACCTGCTAGAAACCCAACAGGTCGCAGTAGTACCTGGAACCGCTTTTGGTATGTCCCCCTTTTTTAGAATTTCTTATGCTACTTCGGAGTGGGAACTTGAGGACGCGTGCAAACGTATCCAACATGCTTGTAGAACACTTCAGTAAAAAAACAGATGTATTTTTCCTTGCATCTCGCCCATTGGGCTGGAAACATAGTCGCTTCAAAATTAATTATAGTAATTCTGTTGTTGCTAATAATCGACATAGGACAGAATTGCCTAACAAGGGTAAATTTTCAAGGGAGTTATAAATGGCAGGAGCATTGGCAAATGGAACTCGGTGTGCGGCACTGGTTGGACCTTATCAGAGTGGTAAAACAACGCTATTAGAATCTATTTTGTTTGCAACTGGCGCAATTCCGCGGAAGGGTTCCGTTAAAGATGGAAATACGGTGGGGGATACTGCTCCTGAAGCAAGGACTGGACAGCGGAGCACTGAGGTTTCAATTGGTCAGACTGAGTTCCTGGGAGATAGCTGGGCATTTTTAGATTGTCCGGGTTCGGTCGAGCTTGCACAAGAAGCCTACAACGGGATTTTAGCTTCCGATGTTGCTATAATTGTATGTGAACCTGTGGCCGAACGGGCGGTAGGACTTGCGCCCATTTTTCAATTCCTTAAAGAACATAAAATTCCACACATGATTTTTATTAATAAGATGGATACTGCTAGCCAGACGGTTCAAAGTGTCCTGGAAGGTTTGCAAGAAAACTGTGATTTGCCTTTAGTTTTGCGTCAAGTACCCATTGCTGACGGCGAAAAAAATCTTGGCTACGTTGATTTAGTTAGTGAGCGTGCCTATCAATATAAAATTGGTAAAGCCTCCGACCTTATCTCAATTCCAGATGAAATGGCTGACGAGGAACAACTCGCGCGTCAAGTGATGTTGGAAGCAATTGCAGACTTTGACGATAATTTGTTGGAACAACTTCTAGAAGACGTAGTTCCGGCAACAGAGGAAGTATACTTGCAATTGACTAAAGACCTGAGAGAGGGGCTGATTGTGCCAGTTTTTCTTGGTGCAGCCGAGCAAGAACACGGGGTTCGACGTTTGTTGAAAGCGTTACGGCATGAGACCCCCAGCCCAGAAAAGACTGCTGAAAGATTGGGTTTTAAAACCAGTGGAGAACCCGTTGCTCGTGTATTTAAAACTCTTCATGCTGCCCAAGCGGGGAAACTTTCCGTATCTCGTGTTTGGCGTGGAAATATTTCTGAAGGTGATAGTATGGGGGGTAAACGGGTAGGGAGTGTTCTTAAATTGAATGGTAATCAACAAAAAAAAGAGAGCAAAGCCAAGCTTGGGGATGTTGTGGCTTTTGGGAGAATGGATGAAGTTTCAACTGGGGATCTTCTAATTGCTTCCGGTAAACCGGAGGGTGAGGTGGCTGAGTGGCCAAAGGCATTACTTCCGGTTTATTCATTTGCAGTTCAAGCGGAAAATCGGTCGGATGAAGTTAAACTTACCAGCGCCCTCCAACGTCTAAACGAGGAAGATCCCTCTCTAATCTATCAGCACGATAATGATGTCCATCAACTTCTTCTTTTAGGCCAAGGGGAAATTCACCTCAAAATTGCAATAGAAAAAATGCAGAATAAATTTGGTGTGTCTGCAAAAACCTTAAAGCCAAAAGTACCTTATAAAGAAACAATACAAAAATCTGTGTCACAGCACGCACGATTTAAACGCCAAACCGGTGGACATGGAATGTTTGGTGATGTTCATGTAGATATTAAACCTTTGGCCCGTGGGAAGGGTTTTGAATTTTCAAATACGGTGGTCGGTGGAAGTGTACCCAAGCAATATATACCGGCTGTAGAGGCGGGAGCTCGTGAATTTATGGACCAAGGAGCTCTTGGTTTTCCAGTGGTTGATATTTCAGTAACTTTGACAGATGGACAATTTCATGCGGTTGATAGTAATGAAATGTCCTTCAAATTGGCTGCTCGTGCAGCCATGAAAGAGGGACTACCAAAATGTTCTCCTGTTCTTTTAGAACCGATTCTGAAGGTGGGAATAGATGTGCCATCGAATTTTACAAATAAAGTTCACGGCTTGATAAGCGGTAGGCGCGGTCAAATTTTAGGCTTTGATGCAAAAGAAGGTTGGTTAGGTTGGGACACCGTTTCCGCTCTCATGCCACAAGCGGAAATTCATAATTTAATCATTGAGCTTCGCACCGCGACACAGGGTGTTGCAACCTATTACGCTGATTTTGATCATTTGCAGGAGTTAACAGGAAGGGATGCAGATATGATTGTAGAACAGCGTAAGAATGAAAAATCGGACGCGTCTTAACTATTTACATAAAAAAGAAAAACACAAAATTTTCTTGGGGCTGTGCCTTTTTAACAACATATAACATTCCTAAACTCACTAAATTTCTGAATGCTAATTTACAGGCAGTCTTTTCGGTATAAAAATCTATAAATTAGTGTTTGTGCCAATATTTTTAGTTTAATTAAAAAACCCAAAATTAATTTTGTGATTTATCATGCACTAAAGAATTTTAGGAAATGTTTTTTCTATACCGTTTTAGGAAATATCTATGTTCAAAATTTCTATCACTTTTCAAAGTTTTTAGTAGGTTCATGATACAAAAAATTAGGAATTTGATTTTATGCTTCTAAATTCAAAAAGAGAATGGGAAATTAAAGCGGCGGATGTAACATCCGAAAGTGCCTTTAGGGAGCGACGTAATTTAGTCAAAATCATGGGTTTGGTCCCAATCTGTTATGTTGGTTTAATGGCAGGACACAAAAACTTTAAAAATGCGGCTGGTATGACAATTAATGATAGTTCTAAAAAGTTTTATCCAGCTCAACGAAATTCCCAGTATCATTTAGATAGGCCAATTAATTCAGAACTCCAAGCAACCACCTTTAATAATTTTTACGAGTTTGGTTCACATAAAAAAATAGCAAAAATCGCACAAAAACTAAAAATTAGACCTTGGACGATTACTTTTGATGGAATGGTCGAAAAGAAAATAACAATTGAAATTGATAGTTTAATATCCAAAATGCAATTAGAGGAGAGGCTTTATCGTTTTCGGTGTGTTGAGGCTTGGTCAATGGCGGTTCCTTGGACAGGGTTTCCTATGGCTGACCTTATTAAATTTGCTAATCCATTAAAGGGCGCAAAATTTGTGTCAATGGAAACTTTTTATGATCCAGAAATAGCTCCTGGACAAAAGCAATTTTGGTATCCTTGGCCTTATCTTGAAGCTCTTACAATTGAGGAGGCAACGAACGAGCTGGCTTTAATTGGAACTGGTGTTTATGGAAAACCTTTACCCAAGCAAATGGGCTCCCCTTTAAGGTTAGTTGTGCCCTGGAAATATGGCTTTAAGTCCATAAAGTCTATTGTTCGCTTTACCTTTACTAATAAACGTCCAATAGGATTCTGGGAGAGAATACAAGGTACAGAATACGGGTTTTGGGCAAATGTAAATCCAAGGGTGGATCATCCCCGGTGGAGCCAAGCAAAAGAGGAAATCCTTGGCGCAGGGGGTAAAAAAGTAAAAACACTATTATACAATGGTTATGCAAAACAAGTTGCATATTTGTATGAAAAAATGCAGGGTGAACAGCTATTCCGATGATTTTCTTTAAAAAAAAATGCCGGGCGTAAACGCCCGGCAAGTCAACAGGGAGGCTTCACGTCCTAAGGACGTTGGATCCTAAGACCCAATCCGGATGTTGCATCCGGAACTCTAACCCCAACGAAAAGTGCATTGGGTACGCCAACAACTATCTTGAAATACTAATCAGCTGTTGGTACAGAGCTTAAGTTTCGTTTCCTTTAGGAAAACTAAACTTATAGATATTTTATAAGCTATTCATATTTGTAATACTATAAAGAAAAATTCAAACCAGGTATGCAGAAAATGCATATCTTAAAATGATAGTATCAATATGGAATATCCTTAAATTTATTATTATTTAATCTCTATCTTCAGCTATCCTTTGAACCAGAAAGTCGCGAAATGCCGCAATTCGGCTTGAATTTCTCATTTCTTCTGGATAAACAAAAAAAACTTTGTGAATTGGCCCTTTAAGATTAGGCAAGACGGGGAGGAGCCCGCTTGTTAGGCCCACCATATAGTCCGGCAAACAGGCAATACCCATGCCACTTGCTGCGGCACGATACATGGCATAAATATTATTTACTCTTAAAACTGGGTGACGTTCCATACCCAAATCAAGGCCGGCTTCCAATAGCCAGTTTACATTTGTAAATGGGGGGTGGTAGGTCTCGTCATAGGCAATCAATTCGTGTTGTTCCAGATCAGAAAGGCTATTGGGCATACCATATTGTTCAATGTAACCGGGAGAAGCAAAAGCTCCGTGTTTGAGGTCAAACAAGGGCCGTTGAATTAAATCAGGTTGTTGCGGTGGAGCTAGCCTGAGGGCAACGTCTGCTTGCCTCATGCTGAGGTTAAGCTCATCTTCCCGAACTATCAGCGATACGTCTATTTCCGGAAATTTTTCAACAAAATCTTTCAGTCTTTCAGTTAGCCACATTGAGCCGAAAGACACCGTTGTGGTAATTCGCAAAGGTCCACGGGGTCGTTCCATGCTTTCTGTAACAAGGGATTCGGCCGTGATAATTTTGCTGGCAACATCCTTTGAGGTGCGATATAGCGTTTCACCTTGCTCGGTTAACTTGAGGCCCCTGGCATGGCGATGAAATAAAGGGACCCCTAGGTTTTCCTCCAGGGCACTGATTTGCCGGCTAATTGAGGATTGCGATAGATGTAATCTTCTTCCAGCATGGGTAAAACTTCCAGCTTCTGAAACTGTATGAAAGATCCTAAGTTTGTCCCAGTCCATGATTCACTCACATTTTGCCCAGGTTTAAACCTTTACGGATAATCAAGTAGCTTTATCTATTCATCCCTTATAGGTATAGCATTTTCACCGACAAATTGTTCAGCTTCTAACGCTGCCATGCATCCAGTACCAGCTGCAGTAACTGCCTGTCGAAAGGTTTTGTCCTGTACATCACCTGCCGCGAATACTCCCTCCACGTTTGTGGCTGTACTATCGGGTTTGGTACGAATATAACCTTCCTTATCCATGTTCAAGTGACCTTCAAACAATCTGGTCGCAGGATCATGACCAATTGCAACAAACAATCCATCAACGTTTAGTTTGAATTTTTTCTTTGTTTTTGTGTTTTGCAACCTCAATTTCGTTACGCTTAATGGTTCTGTCTTCCCTATAACTTCCACGATTACGGTGTCCCAAATTAATTCTATTTTTTTGTTTGAGAATAAACGTTTTTGCAGGATTTTTTCCGCCCTTAATTCATCACGACGGTGAATCAAAAACACTTTTTTTACATGTTTAGTAAGATAAATTGCTTCCTCAACTGCGGTGTTTCCTCCCCCTACGACTGCAACTTCTTTCTCTTTGTAAAAAAAACCGTCGCAAGTAGCGCAGGCAGAAACCCCAAATCCTTTGAATTGTTCCTCACTTTCAAGTCCCAACCATCGGGCTTGAGCTCCGGTAGCAATGATTACTGAAGCTGATATGTAACGGTTACCTGAGTCTCCCGTGGATAGAAAAGGGCGTTTAGAAAAATCTACTTTTGTTATCAGGTCGTTGTGCAACTCAGTCCCAACACTGGCAGCCTGGGTTTTCATTTGTTCCATCAACCAGGGCCCCTGAATAATGTCGGCAAATCCAGGGTAATTTTCGACATCTGTAGTAATGGTCATCTGTCCACCCATTTCTATCCCCGTAACTAAGAGAGGATTTAAATTTGCACGAGCAGCATAAATGGCAGCAGTGTAACCAGCAGGGCCTGATCCAATTATAAGTGTTGAGGTATAAAATTTTTGAGACATCCCGTTATCCCAACCTTAAAAGCCAAACAAATGATCAAAACTAAAGGCACCATTGTTTGAAAATAAACCGTGGTATCCAAAAAGTCTGCAGGTTTTATCTCTAATCACAACATAAGATCCCCCATCTGTTAAATAGCGTTTTTTTGGATCGAAAGCAGTACTAAAGCGCCAAAGGTGCGATCCTCCACAGGGAATTTTAATTGTCTCTTCGGCTATTTTCTTTCCTGCACAATTATAAAGTGTAAATAGCGTGGTCGATGTGTCGTGCCATTGGGCAGACGCGGGATAAATGAGGTGACAAATAGTATCCAAAGGATGTCTCCCGAGACGAAGGAACAAACGAGTACTTAAACCAGGAGGTGGACCAGAGTATGACTGTGGTTCTCCTTTGTAGGTAAGAACGGTGTTAAACATATGTGCTCCAAAACTCGTTTCCGCTCTGTGTCCAGTTTTTTTATTTTCGTACCGAAAAATAGCATGAAGCCACCCATCAGCATTGCCGCCATTGGAAAAATCGTAAATGAGTTCCAAATGTCCGAAGCTACTATTAAGGGCGGAATTACCCTCAAGGAGATCTTTCGTGTCAATTGCTGTTTTGTGGTCCCTAGAAAGGGAGCCGAATTTCTGATGGGCTATTTCTTCCCCCTTTTCATTTACTAATAATACTGCGATCGGTAAATCTTGCTGACATGTGGCCATCGGTGTAGGAAGTATCGTACTTCGCCATTTTTCAATTGGAAAAACGGGCGCAGGTAAAATAAATCCTTTATTTAAATGTTGGGTCAATTGAGGAATTGAAGGGTCAGAATTTAAATCATTTCGTTCAACATTTACGTGTGCAATTCGTCGGTTTTTTTGGGCGTTTGTAATCTCGTAACGTGGTCTCACAAAATGTTTACCGGCTTGTATTTCTATCTGCTCTGGCCATTTTGCATCGGGTAATATTTCTGACAAACTAACCTGAAGTGTTGCATACCCTGGAATCTCTTTTTTCAATTTTGTAATGTTGGGTTTTCCCATTATGTTAAAACCGATTGCATTAGCTGAAATCGATTCTGCATGCGAATTCTGTACCCACAGCACTACCTTTTCACCTTTATTAGGTGCTGGTAGACCCGCATAAAGTTCCGAGGGCCATGAATTAGCATCATGAGTACATGAAATTTCCTTCCCGTTTTGATGCCATGTATCAAGGCAGTATTTTACAACGTCGTGACCCCGTATTCCAATGGCATGAATAAATAGCTGCCCGGTGAACTGTTTTAGCCCGAATTTTTGCCTGATAGTTTTACTATCAATTATCACTCCGATCGGTTTGTTATCTAAACATTCATCCCATTCCAATAAAATTTTTCCATCTTCTCCAAATAAAATCAGGTGTAGAAAAACGTCTTTTGCACCATAACCAAACCAATAATTAGCTGTTACTATTTGTGTCCTCATACCGTTTTGATCCCGGAAAAAGGCAAAATTCGTAGCAAAATTTATGGATTCCAAATAGACATCTTTGTTTGTCAAAAACCGGTTATCTAGTCGGATTTCATCAAAACTTAGTATTTTAATTTTATGAGGAATTAGATGCCGAAAAGCCCCAATTTGTTCAGCCAAATCGTAAGTAGCTACAAAAAGGAAGTCTTCTTCGATCCCGATAATTTCTGATATTGGTCGTGCTAAACAGCCTGCAATTGATGATCCTACACGCTCAATATCCGAAACAAAAGCTGAAGTGATTTTAAAAGACGATGTGTCATAAAGTTTTGAAAATTCAGAAAAAAATCCTAGAGGGTCATAGAGCGCAATTTTTCTGTTTGAACTAACGTTTTCAATTAATTTTTGGATTTTTGAAGCTGCCAGGGGGTGGCTTATCGCCTTGTAAAAGGAATTGCCTCCTTTAAAATTGCTGAAAGTTTCAATTTCAATAGACATGAATTTAAGCGTTTTTCGGTTAAATTGAATAAAATACTGATTTCATCCAAGCAGATATTTTGTGTCGGCTTATTTCGAGAAAATTTGCTGCATGAGTCGAAACCCAATTCATTTGAATGACCCTTCTTTGGCCAGTAAAAGTCTTATGTCCATGAAATGATCGTTCATTACGTTTAAAAGCTACTAACGTACCGGTCTGGGGTGTCACTTCTTCAGCAAAGTTTTCCAAAGAATTTCCTGATCGCAAAATTCTTAACTTGCCACCAGCTTGAGACCATTCCGGGTTCATATATAATAGAGCTGTAATAATTTTTGTTTTACTGTCATTATGAATTTTTCCGTCTTTTTCTTGGCAATGGCCACGAACTGTTATTGTTGTTGGTTTACCTTTTAAATCTGTATGAAATTTCTCTTCGAACGCTTGTCTAATTTCTGTACCTTTTAGTTCTTCAATTAAATCAGAAAATGCTTTTCCATAACTTAGTGTTTCTAGTGGGAAGCTGCCCGCTTTTTTGATTCGCGGGTAGTCCTTTTCTATTGCAGTTATGGCTGTTTTGTTCAAAAAATCAGGAACAATCAGATATTGGTAAGGATCAATCCGGAGTGGGGTTGATTTAAACTCGTCTATATTAATGGCTAACATCATATGGCCCTAAAAATCGAATTATTATTTCTATCTTTTTTAATAGTGTGACCTATAAAATTCAATTATCAAATTTTTTCATTATTTTGCGTATCGCGTTTAGTATGATGTTAAAATCATCCGGTGGTGTATATTGCCAATTTTCGATTGTACCAACAAAACAACGAGTCATGTTTTTCTCTGAAATCTTCCTGTGGAACCGCATAAATTTTTTTGACCCACCCTTAAAATGATAAATATGAACCGGCTTTCCGGTTGCACATGCTTCTGAAATCATATTAATAGAATCACAAGTAACAACCAAAGCATCCGATAACGCTAAAATTCCATAATATGGGTTGGTTTCTATGCCGTTCCATATATACACGGGAAGGTCCGAAAGATTTTCACACAGTGTTCTAATGTTTTCTTTACCTGTCCTTCTAGAAGGGGTGATGATTAAACTTCCTTTTGTTTTTTCCAAAGCAATTTTGAGTAAATTGGAAAATCTATTTATTACACTCCGACTCATTTTGAAATTTTTATTACTACCTCCTAGGAGGACTCCTATTAAAGGACGAGGCAAATCTTTAAATTTATCGGAAAATTTTTTGGCTTCTATTTCCAATTTTTCTGCTGTGACACGATGAAGAGCACCGGTTGTTGAAATAATATTTTTTCCAAATATTCTGTCATGCTCAGGTGCTATGATTAGGTCAAAATTCCGGTGCGCAAAGGTAGGATTCTGAAGTTGTATAGTTATTGTTTCTGGGTTGGCTCTCTTTATTGCTAGGGCTAGGGCTACACTTTGGCGACCTGTTGAAACAAGAATGTCTGGCCAAGGTTCGGATAGTTGATCCCCTTTTCCACTAAGTGCGGAGAATGGGTTAATCCAAGCCCAAGGGGGAAGTTTTGACCATGGTAATTTTGGGACAATACGTTTTATGTTTGGCTTAAGTTGAATTGCCTCCGTGAGAGCCAAACATTGGCTTTCCATACCCTGCTTGCCATCCGTTAAAATCCAACTGGTTATTGAAATATTATTTCTCATCTTTATAATTTAATTCCAAAAACAACTTTAATAAATGAGGATCACATTATGGCACGGGTCAAACTTGACCGCATTGATCTGAAAATTTTACAAGGCTTACAAGATAATGGCCGTATAACAAATGTTGAGCTTGCAAAACGCGCTGGCATTTCACCACCCCCTTGTTTGAGACGTGTGCGGACTTTGGAGCAAACTCAATGTATTCGAGGCTATCACGCGGATGTTAACCCCGATTCTCTGGGGTTCGGCGTGATTGTTTTTGCACATGTCGGACTGCATAGTCAGGCTGAAACAGACTTAATAGCATTTGAAAAATTGGTAGACAGCTGGTCGGAGGTACGAGAGTGCCATATGTTAGCCGGTGAAACGGATTTTTTGCTAAAAATTGTATCCACCGATTGGGATTCCTATCAACAGTTTTTGACTAAGCGCCTTACAGCTGCCCCCAATGTGAGTGTGGTAAAATCGGCTCTTGCCATTCGTACAGCTACCCATAGACCTGGAGTTCCTATCAATGTGGACAGAGACTATAAACCGATTAATTAGGCTTTAGGAAATAATTTTCGTTTATTGGTTATTTGAACCCAACGCTAATTATTTCGTATGCTTTGCTACCTTTTGGAGTAAGTACTTCAACGGAATCTCCGGTTGTTTTGCCAATCAATGCCCTAGCTAAGGGAGACATGACCGATAGGCGCCCTTCTTGTACATTTGCCTCGTCTTCCCCTACAATCTGGTAATTTAGTTTTTCATTAGTGTCTTCATCTGACAATTTCACGTTGGCACCAAATTTTATAAATTTGCCTGAAAGTTTTGTGACATCAATGATCTCCGCATGTGCAATTTTTCCTTCAATTTCTCCTACACGCCCTTCAATGAAGGCTTGACGTTCTTTAGCGGCTTGGTATTCAGCATTTTCGGAAAGGTCCCCATGTTCGCGAGCTGTTGCTATTGCTCTTATGACACTTGGTCTTTCAATTGTTTTAAGCCGTTTAAGTTCTTGTTCCAGTCGGTTGTATCCGTCTAAAGTCATAGGGACTTTTTCCATCTTTCACCTCTGTTCTTTTTTCATACAAAAAATGGTGCCTCAGTCCACATTTTTCTGCGAACTGCAAGTCCTTTAATTTAAAATTACCTATTAAAATAAGCCTGTATAGGTGTTACATCAAGTTTTCCGGTACTTATGGTTGAAATTGCGGAAATAGTAGCTTTAGCGCCAGAAATCGTTGTGCAGTAGGGAATTCGGCGATCTATAGCAGTTTTTCTAATACTACGACTATCTGCAGCTTCTCGGGCGCCAGACACTGTATTAAAAACCATATCTACCCTACCGTCTTTCAATGCATCGACTATGTGAGGTGTTCCCTGCATTACTTTGTTTATCTTTTCAACCGCCAGACCCGCCCTTTTCAAGGATTCCGCCGTACCTTTAGTAGCGATTAAATGGAACCCCAGTTTGATTAGTCTTTGAGCGACCTCAACAATTTCTGGTTTATCTTTATCTTTAACTGAAATAAAGACAGTTCCCTTTATTGGCAAACTTTGCCCCGCTCCAATTTGTGATTTAGCAAAAGCGCCCGAAAATTTTTCATCTATTCCCATAACCTCTCCTGTCGATTTCATTTCCGGACCGAGAATTACATCTGTAACGTTAAATCGAGAAAATGGAAAAACAACTTCTTTTACAGCAAAAAATTGTTTTTTACGGTTAAATTTATAATGTGCCACAACAGTATTTAAGGCATCTCCTGTTAAAATTTTTGCGGCCAGTTTGGCAATGGGAAATCCCGTAGCTTTCGCTACAAAAGGAACGCTACGGCTGGCACGTGGGTTTACTTCAATGACAAAAATTTGATCATTTTTTAAGGCAAACTGAACATTCATTAACCCAAAAATTTTCAGTTCCCGAGCAAGAGAAATAGTTTGGAGTTCTATTTTTTTTACGATGTTTTCGGGAAGTGAATAGGGAGGTAAAGAACATGCGGAGTCTCCCGAGTGGATGCCTGCCTCTTCTATATGTTCCATGACGCCAGCTATGTATACCTCACCTTTGATGTCAACAACTGCATCAACATCTACCTCTATCGCATTCTCTAAAAATTTTTCAACTAACACCGGATTTGTACCCGAAACTTTTATAGCGTCTTTGAAAAAATATTTTAACTCTGTTTCCGTTTTGACAATTTCCATTCCTCTACCACCAAGGACGTAGGAAGGTCTAATCACTACTGGGTAACCAATTCGTTCAGCGGTTTTTGTTGCATCTTCTAGGCTCGTTGAAAGTCCATTTTTAGGTTGTTTTAAGTTTAACTCCTGCAAAAGGTTGTGAAATCGTTCTCGATCTTCCGCACGATCAATATTATCTGGTGATGTCCCTAGTACCTTAATCCCTGCCTCTTTTAGCGAATGAGCGAGTTTGAGAGGGGTTTGCCCTCCGAATTGTAACAAGACCCCCATTAGTTCTCCGGCTTCTCTTTCTTTCGAAACAATAGCAATAACATCTTCACTCGTAAGGGGCTCGAAATATAAACGATCCGATGTGTCGTGATCAGTAGAAACGGTCTCGGGGTTGCAATTTATCATTATTGTCTCTAACCCAATTTCATGGAGTGCATAAATTGCATGCACACAACAATAATCAAACTCGATCCCTTGACCAATTCGATTTGGTCCACTGCCTAAGATAACTATCTTTTTCTTGTCGCTGGGATTTGCCTCGCACTCCGAGGGAACATGTCCATTACTTTCATAGGTGGAATACATATAGGGTGTGATTGAAGGAAATTCAGCTGCGCAGGTATCAATCCTTTTGAAAACAGGAAAGACATTTAATTTTTGTCGAATAGATGTTACTTCCGCTTCGTTAATTCCTGCTAAATTAGCAATTCGGAGGTCAGAAAAACCCAAAGATTTAAGCTGAAAAAACCTTTTCGAAGTTTTTGGCAATCCTTTTTTGCGGATACCTTCTTCTACTCTTATAATTTCCTGAATTTGTTCTATAAACCAAGGGTCATAATGACAAACTTGGGCAATTTCACTTGAATTGAGGCCAAAACGCAATGCTTGGGCAATCATGAGAATTTGGTAAGGAGACTTTGAAGATAATGCTCCTAGAATTTGGTTCCTCTTAGACCGGTCTTTTTGTTTTGCTTTTGGGAAATTTATTTCGTCTAGGCCCGTTAATCCAGTTTCCAAAGAGCGCAACGCTTTCTGGAGAGATTCGCAGAAGGTTCTCCCTATGGCCATTACTTCGCCAATTGATTTCATAGATGTGGTTAATGCTGTATCGGCATCAGGAAATTTCTCAAATGTAAAGCGCGGAATCTTGGTGACTACATAATCAATTGTAGGTTCGAAACTAGCCGGAGTAATCCCCGTAATGTCATTTATTAGTTCATCAAGGGTATAACCAACCGCCAAAAGCGCAGCGACTTTTGCTATAGGAAAACCGGTTGCTTTTGAGGCGAGAGCTGAAGATCGAGAGACACGTGGGTTCATTTCAATCACTAACATACGTCCATTGTTTGCATTTACTGCAAATTGCACATTAGAACCTCCTGAATTGACACCAATTTCGCGAATTACAGCAATGGATGCATTCCTCATTAATTGGTATTCTTTGTCTGTAAGAGTTAGAGCTGGAGCGACAGTTATTGAATCTCCAGTATGAGTACCCATTGGATCCACATTTTCGATGGAGCAAATAATAATGCAGTTATCTGCTTGGTCGCGAACTACTTCCATCTCAAATTCTTTCCATCCTGCTACCGATTCTTCTACTAATACGGAATGCGTGGGGGATTCTTCAAAACCTTTTGCAACTAAAACATCAAATTCCTTTTTGGTATTGGCTATTCCGCCTCCTGTACCGGCTAGTGTAAATGAAGGCCTGATAACCGCTGGGAGGCCAATTTCTGCGAATGCTTTCTGTGCTGCATTGAAATTTTTTGCTATTAGTCCTTTAGGCGTTTCTAGTCCAATTCTTGTCATTGCTTCTTTAAATTCTTCTCTTCCTTCTGCTTTTTTTATGGAATCCATATTTGCACCAATTAGTTCGATTCCAAATTTTCTCAATGTACCATTTTCCGCTAAAGCAAGGGCAGTGTTCAAAGCGGTTTGGCCGCCCATGGTGGGGATAAGGGCATCGGGCTTTTCCTTTTCAATAACTTTCGTAACAAAGTCTGGAGTAATGGGTTCTATGTAAGTAGCGTTAGCAATTTCCGGATCCGTCATTATGGTTGCAGGGTTTGAATTAACCAAAATGATTTTATAACCTTCTTTTTTTAAAGCCATGCAAGCTTGAGTGCCGGAATAGTCAAATTCACAAGCTTGGCCAATCACAATAGGACCTGCACCTAATATCATGATAGAGGAAATATCTGTTCGTCGTGGCATTATGTCTTGGCTTTCATCAACGCAATAAACTGTTCAAAAATATAATCACTATCATGTGGTCCTGGAGATGCTTCTGGGTGAAATTGAACCGAAAATGCAGGTTTTTTCTTTAATTTTATACCCTCTATTGAACCATCAAACAGGGATCTGTGGGTTTCAATAACATGGTTGGGAAGGCTATTTCTATTTACAACAAAACCATGGTTTTGGGTTGTTATTTCGACTTTCCCTGTTTTTAAATTTTGTACCGGATGGTTACCACCCCTATGGCCCATATACATTTTTGAGGTTGATGCGCCAATTGCTAAAGATAATAACTGGTGACCGAGACAAATCCCTAAAATTGGTATTTGGGTTTCGAGTAAATCAGAGATCACGGGTACAGCGTATTTACCAGTTGCTGCCGGGTCGCCTGGCCCATTGGATAAGAAAATTCCATCAGGATTGCTAGATAGAATTTCTTGAGAACAAGTTTTCGCGGGGAAAACAAGCATTTTACAGCCTTTATGTGCCAAGCTCCTCAAGATGTTTTGTTTAACACCAAAATCTATAACCACTACCTTAAATTTGGGTTTTTTCTGTATCCCAAATCCGTTGGATAAAGACCAAAGTGTTTGGTTCCAGCTGTAGGGTTTGGGACAGGTCACATCAGAAGCAAGATCCTTACCCTCTAGACTGGGGCAAGCCATAGCTTTTTTTATTAAACTTTCTAAATTTATTGGGTCATTAGGACTATGACATATAGCACCATTGCAGGCGCCACGGTCTCTTATATGGCGAGTAAGGCGTCTAGTATCTACTCCTGTAATGCCCAACAAATTATGGGTGGTCATCCAGTGGTTTAATGTTTTGGCCGCCCGCCAACTGGATGGTGAAGAGATTTTACATTTAAGAACTACACCGCGAACCGCTGGGACATTACTTTCAGTATCTTCTAAATTTACTCCAACGTTTCCAATATGTGGAAAGGTAAAAGTAATAATCTGCCCAGCGTAAGAGGGATCTGTCAGAATTTCTTGGTAACCCGACATGGAGGTATTGAAACAAACTTCCCCATATGTTGTACCCTCAATGCCTAATCCATTTCCCCAAAAAACACTGCCATCAGAAAGCGCCAGAGCTGCTGTGTAAGTGTCACTCATTATTTTTGCCAGGCATTTTTAGTTCTAAGATTTTTTTATACTGAGTAAGCTTTATTTAAGTCTTTGTTAAAAAATTAAACTAAGTTTTGCACAAAGGTTTCGTTCTCGTCAAAAAAGGGAGGATAAATAAAATCTCTTAAAAAAAATTTTATTTGGTTTTTTAGTAGCTTACTAAATAATCCAAGGTTGCCAGCTTTGGTCAATTCATATACGCTCAAAGCTTGAATCACCACTAAAATCTGTCTGATGCTCCGCGACGAAATAAGCTTGGCGCTCAAGGGCGCTATGAAAGCCAAGAAACCAAAGTCTGTCTCTACACTTCGTCTTATCTTAGCCGCAATTAAGGATAGAGATATTGCAGCCCGTGGGGCTGGTAATCCTGACGGCATATCAGAGGAAGAAGTTATGAAAGTCTTGCAAACTATGGTGAAGCAACGCCAAGAAAGCATCACGTTTTATGAAAAGGGTGATCGTTCCGACTTGGTAAAACAAGAATCTGAGGAAATAAAAATAATTCAAGAGTTTTTACCGGAGCAAATGTCTGAAGGTGAAGTTTTAATAGCGGTAACTGCAGCGGTAGACAAACTTGATGCTAAAAACCTAAAGGATATGGGCAGGATGATGGCTTTCCTCCGAGAAAATTATGCTGGATGTATGGATTTTGGGAAAGCCAGTGCTTTGCTTAAAAAGCGCCTTGGAGGTGGTTAACTGGAAATTTTTTGGAGAGTGAGTTACACTTCTTTGTTTTAAGAAAAACGAGGCTCTTGCTCTATGCCTTTTCCGCCAAATTTTTTGGATGAACTTCGTAGTCGTGTCGGGTTGGCCAGCTTGGTTTCACGAAGGGTGAAGTTAGTACAAAAAGGGCGAGAAAAACTCGGTCTTTGCCCATTCCACTCCGAAAAAACACCATCCTTTACCGTAAGTGAAGAAAAGGGTTTTTACCATTGTTTCGGTTGTGGCGCACATGGTGACATAGTCGGATTTTTGATGCGTATTGAGAATTTGTCTTTTCCTGAAGCTGTGGAAAAAATAGCTGATGAAGCAGGGGTTCCGGTCCCCACAATGAGTAAAGAGGAACGTGGCCGGGCTGTCCGGCATGCTTCTCTATTGCAAGTAATGGAAGAGGCTTGCAGGTTTTATCAATCAAATTTAAGGAGCCCTCAAGGGCAACCCGCACTCAATTATTTAAGAGGCAGGGGGCTTGATGAAGAAATAATTAATAAGTTTCGCTTAGGTTATGCACTAGATTCAAGGAGTGCGCTAAAGAATGCTTTGAAAAGTGATAAAATAAGTCTAAATCAGCTTAGTGAGTGCGGCCTTTTAATAAAACCGGATAACGGAAATAACCCATTCGACAGATTTCGCGGTCGAGTAATGTTTCCAATTCTAGATCGTAGGGGTAGAGTGATAGCATTCGGGGCCCGAACATTAGACAACATTCAACCTAAATATCTCAATTCACCAGAAACCCCTTTATTTCAAAAAGGCCACATTCTATATGGTTTAGCTACCGCATGGCGTTGTGCTCAAGAGGAAAAACGCTTAATTGTAGTGGAAGGCTATATGGATGTAATCGCTTTAGCACGGGCTGGGATAAAGGCTGTGGTTGCCCCTCTTGGAACTGCTCTTACTGAAAGCCAAATTTCTCTTTTGTGGCGAGTGGTACAGGAGCCAATTTTGTGTTTTGATGGTGATAACGCTGGACAATTGGCGGCTGCGAGAGTTGCAGAAAGGTCATTGCCTCTTCTTAAACCCGGGTATTCACTGCGCTTTGTGACTATGCCAAAAGGCGAAGACCCCGACACATTGATAAGAACACAAGGGGGTGGCGCTCTGGAAAATTTAATAGCAAGCGCACGCCCTATGGATCGTTTAATTTGGGATATGGAATCTGCTTTAACCAGACTGGATACACCTGAACGGATTGCCGGACTAGAGCAAAGGCTTGAACGGCGTTCTCTTACGATTTTGAATAGAAAAGTTCAAAACCAATATTTAAAGAGTTTCCGTTGGCGGATTCAGGAAGAAACTAGAGGCCGTTTTAAAACGGTTAGAAATAAGGCTAAACCGATAATTAGAACTGTTGCCAATCCCACTCCTCCTGAGGCTCTAAGAAAGCGACGAGAGCAAACGGTTTTAGCTACATTTATTAATCATTGGATACTGATGGATGAGTTTTCTGAAATTTTGGGTAGCTCTGCTTTTTTAGATCCAATGCTTGACAAACTGAGGCAAGAGATTTTAATGCTCTACACAACCTCACCTGAACTTGACTCTGGCGGTGTGAAAACGCGTTTAGTCGAAGGAGGTTTTGGGGATTGTCTGGAAATAGTCTTGGGGCCAGATGTTTTTATTCATGCTGGATTTGCAGCGGCGGAAGTCGAACTTAGTGTTTCTAGGACGGGTGTTATTGAAGTGCTAGATGGGCTGCAGGAGCAGATTTGGCGGTCAGAATTGCAGGATGCTGAGGAAGCATACACCTCGAATCCAACACCTAATAATTGGTTACGACTTCAGGAATGTATGGATATAGCACAAAAAGAAAATCAGATAGGTCTAGTCGGGTTAGACGATAACGGCGTGGTTCGCTACGACATAAAAGAAAGTATTTAACAATTCTTGTTTCAAAATTCGTATGTTTTTAGTTTAGGCTAGAAGCGTTGGTTTATTGACCAATAAAAATGGAGAGAGTTATTCGTGATGGCGACAAAGACGACAGCCAAAAGGCAACAAAATGCTGATAGTGTAGTAGATGTCCAGGATTCACCATTAATAGATGCAACTGGTGCGGAGGTAAAAAAGCTCCTTAAAAAGGGGAAAGAACGCGGATTTGTCACCTATGATGAGTTGAATGCCGCTGTTCCCTCCGAAGAAGTATCGTCAGAACAAATAGAAGACACTTTGGCCCGTTTATCCGAATTGGGCATAAACGTTGTAGAGGATGAAGATAGTGATGAAACTTCAAATGCTCCAGCGCAAAATGATAATCAAGCTAGTGCAACAACCACAGCAAGTACAACTGAACCAGAGGACCTTGGGCGCACCGATGATCCAGTGAGGATGTATCTACGAGAAATGGGCAGCGTCGAATTATTGTCTCGTGAAGGTGAAATTGAAATAGCGAAACGGATTGAGGTTGGAAAGGAGCAAATGATTTCTGGGCTTTGTAATAGTCCTCTTACTCAACGCGCTGTTCTGCGGTGGAACGATGCACTTAAGGCTGAACTTGTTTTGGTACGTGACATCATTGATCTTGAGTCAGCCTATGCGGAAATTCAGGATGTTATTGAACTTTCTGGAACATCCGTACCAAGACTTGAAGAAAAAACCTCCGTTAAACCTGAACAAAAACACGAAAAAGAGGATGAAAACGAAAAGTTAGAAGACGACGAGGACGATGAAGATGCTGAAAAAGATCGCTCAGACGAGGATGCTAGTGAGGAAAATAACCTTTCTCTTTCTATGATGGAAGAAGCGCTCAAACCGCAAGTCTTCAAAACTTTTTCTCAGGTTTCATCTACCTACAAAAAAGCTGATAAATTGAGAGCTAAACAGCTGAAGTCCGTTCGAGGCACCACTGAGTTTAAAACACCTTCTAAACGTCGACTTGAAAGTCACAACGATTTCTTGGCCGAACTGTTGAAAACTGTTCGTTTTAATAATACCTCCATAGAGGTATTGGTTGATGAGCTATACACTTATAATCGGCGTTTGATGGCACTTGAAGGTCAACTTTTAAGGCTAGCAACTAAATCCAAAATAAAAAGAGAAAGTTTTTTAAATCATTATTTTGGTCGGGAAATCGACTCACGTTGGTTGCAACGAATCTCCCACCTTTCTGAACGTGGGTGGAAGGAATTTGCTTCGAAACATAAAGAAGAGATTAGGGAAATACGTAAAGAAATTTTAAATATCGTTGAGCGTATTGGTATTCCAATTGACGAATTCAGAAAACTAGTATCGAAAATTCAAAGAGGAGAACGCGCAGCTGCACGAGCAAAAAAGGAAATGGTGGAGGCGAATTTAAGGCTAGTTATTTCTATTGCAAAGAAATATACAAATCGAGGACTTCAATTTCTTGATTTAATTCAAGAGGGTAACATTGGCTTGATGAAAGCGGTTGACAAATTTGAATATCGCCGAGGCTACAAATTTTCTACTTATGCTACGTGGTGGATTCGTCAAGCGATAACTCGTTCTATTGCGGATCAGGCGCGGACAATCCGAATTCCAGTTCATATGATTGAAACAATTAACAAGTTAGTTCGAACTTCTCGCCAAATTTTGAACGAAATCGGTCGCGAACCTACACCAGAAGAACTTGCGGCTCGTTTAGGGATGCCTTTGGATAAAGTTCGAAAAGTTATGAAAATTGCAAAAGAACCAATAAGCCTCGAGACTCCAATTGGAGACGAAGAGGATAGTCATTTGGGGGATTTTATCGAGGATAAAAATGCTGTGCAGCCGCTAGATGTCGCCATTCAAGGCAATTTGCGAGAAACAACGACTCGGGTTCTAGCATCTCTTACGGCTCGAGAGGAGCGTGTACTCCGAATGCGATTTGGAATAGGAATGAATACTGATCACACCCTGGAGGAAGTAGGGCAGCAATTTTCTGTTACTCGTGAACGTATTCGACAGATAGAAGCTAAGGCACTACGGAAATTAAAACATCCCAGCCGTTCTCGGTTACTTAAAAGCTTTCTTGATATTTAAAATTTTTTTTAAACCTACTGAATTATGGTTCAATTAACTTTTTTTAAATTCCGCATCCTATAAAACCTTCCCAAGCTTGGAATTCAAAAATTTCTGATATCAAGTTTTCTGGTAAAAATATTCACCAAGGGCCTTTTTGACCCCATTTATCTAAAAACGTAACCTTGTCTAATGAAAAGCGCCTGGTTGGGCCAAATTTTCCCTTTGGATAGCCTATCGGTAAGATAGCGAAAGATGTCACATTTTTAGGGAGACCTAGCAGTGTCTCAACCTCTTCGCGGAAGGCAATGTGACGCGCAGTGAGCGTTGCACCCAGCCCTAGGGCGCGTGCTGCCAAAAGCATATTTTGTACTGCTGGGTAAACTGAAGCTCCTGACGATCCAGAGGCAGAATTGGCCCTCTTTGAACATGCTACGATCCATACAGGGGCTTCATGGAAATGATCTGTTAAATATTCGATAGCCGCTTCATTACGCATATGTTGATCAAGCGCTGGGCCAGGATCTTTAGGTTTCTGGGCATCGTGGCGGGGTTTCTGAACTTCGTCATAGGCACGTTTGTAATATGGCTGAACGGCGGCTTTGATGGCGGGGTCTTTTACCACAAGAAACCGCCACGTTTGTGAATTACCACCGTTTGGAGCACAGATTCCAGCTTCTAGGATCTTTGCAATTAGTTCATCGGGAATAGGGTCAGGCTTAAGTCTGCGCATGGCACGCATAGTTTTCTGGATATCAAAAATATTTGTACTGCTCAGATCAATGGCATGTTGGTTATTTGGCATATTTTGCTCCTGAGATTTCTTCGAATGATAAGTGCTGATTCACAAAAACCAAATTTTCCTTAATTATCACCTTTCTCTCAAGTTCTTCTCGGCTAGTTGACTTCAACACAGATTGCGCAAGGAATAAGAGGTCCGGTTTTTTAAAAACTTTGACATATATGAGATTTTACTCCGAAATTTCTATTTATACTCATTTAGTTTTAAATTTAG
>JAYZBC010000072.1:0-6180 GCA_036339375.1 Pseudomonadota bacterium
TAGAATAAACAAATTCTTACAATGGCGAAATGCCTTGCAATTCTCAATTCCTGCAGTCGGGGCTGGGTTCACTGTCCTAATGGTAATTATTCCGCTTGCTACCTTGGTAATGTTTAGTTTTCGGGAGGGAACACCCTGGGACCCCGGGCCTTTTACTTTTGAAAACTATATTACAGCTTATTCTGATCCCCAGACTTATACAATGTTTTGGAATACGGTGTTCATCGCGTTGGCCAGTACATCGATCTCAATGGTGATTGCAGCGTTTTTTGCTTTTTTAACAGAACGAACAAACTTGCCATTTCGTAATTTAGCGTGGGGTTTGATGCTTATTCCTATGGCTATCCCCGGTCTCTTATTTGCTGTTTCCTGGACTTTTTTGCTTTCGCCGGAAATTGGTCTGTTTAATGTCATCCTTCGCTACTTTTTGTCTCTGGTGGGGTACAACATCACAAGTGGGCCATTCAACATTTATAGCCTCTGGGGCATTATTATGCTGGAGGGTCTCAGAGGGTCTACAACCACTTTTTTAATCATGGTTGGGGCATTTAGGGCTATGGACCAGAGTTTTGAGGAAGCAGCCCGTACTTCCGGGGCTTCCAACAAGACAACAGTCTTACGAGTGTCTTTGCCGATGTTAACACCAGCGCTTCTTGGCGCTGGAACTTATAGTTTTATGACCCATTTGGAATCATTGGAAATACCACTTGTTATTGGCTTGCCCGCTAAAATTTTTGTATTTCCCTCCTACATTTTTTTTACTACACAAAGGTTTTCTCCCCCGGAATTTGGTTTGTCAGCAGCTTTGGGAGCAACTTTTATTTTGGTCAGCATCCTCCTTGTATACTTTTATAGGCGTGTAGTTAGTCAAACAGGTCGCTATGCCACTGTAACTGGGCGGGGTTATCGTCCCGGCCTCATTCATTTAGGAAAATGGCGCTATTTTTGTTTTTTTGTTTTTTTGGTTTTTTTTATACTGTCCATTGGGGGTCCCTGTTTTATCCTTTTATGGACCTCCCTCCTTCCAAATTATCATACGCCCTCTTGGGATCTACTTTCCTCACTCAGTTTTTCTCAATATCAGGAATTGTTTGAAAGAGACGATCTGGTTGATGCAACAAAAAACACAATTTACGTTACGCTTATTGCAGCAACTTTAACTATGGT
This sequence comes from Pseudomonadota bacterium, assembly GCA_036339375.1. Taxonomy (GTDB): domain Bacteria; phylum Pseudomonadota; class Alphaproteobacteria; order MPNO01; family UBA2964; genus JAYZBC01. Next base: position 1,168 of record JAYZBC010000072.1, read on the forward strand.
TCTTTCCCTAACAGTGGCTTGGATTATAAACCGCCGCCAGCATGTTGGAAGGGGAGTTTTAGATGCTATTACCTTTCTACCTCATGCGCTTCCCGGCGTAGTAATTGCAATAGCGATAACATTTGTTTTTGTTTTACCACCATTAAACAAGTTGGGCCTATTTGGTTCAATTTGGGTCCTCGCGCTTGGTCTAACTGTTAGCTATATAGCTTTTGGAAGCCGTACAATGATTGGGGCCTTTGCCCAACTGCATGAAGAACTGGAAGAAGCAGGTCGAACATCAGGCGCCAAATGGTCGGTGATTATTAGGCGTATCATTTTGCCTTTGCTATTACCTTCCTTTATTAGCGGATGGATTTGGGTAGCATCACATGCACTTAGAAATTTCTCAATTTCATTGATGTTATCATCGAGAGAAAGTGAAGTCCTACCCGTATTGATGTGGAACACTTGGGATGATGGTTATCCTGGGATAACTTCCGCCCTTGGCATCTTGCTGATTTTATTCTTAGCTGTTCTTACAATTACAGGACGTTTGTTGGTAGTCCGCCTAAGTCGACAACAGGAGACCTGATGCAGTTGGTTTACTCATGCGGTTATTTATTATGGCAAAACCGTTAAGAATCGATTTGGGAATTTGAGTTTAAACATTAAGGAGTGTGTCACTACAATTTTTTTAGGTTACAACTCTGCATCTTTCTGAAGGGATGTGAATAAATAAATCGTCACCGATGTTAAAATTCTCGTAAGGAGTGAGACTAGCTCTAAGGCTTTGACCTTTAACCTGGATTTCAGCATCTATGAATGTTCCTAAAAAGATCATCCGTTTAATAGTACCCTCAAAAACGTTTTCTTGCTTATCCGGTTTTCTCCGGGAACAAATTAGTGCCTCAGGACGAATAGCAACAAGGGCTTCTCTGTCGGCTTCCAAAGGGCAATTATAAATATGTAGGGGTCCCATTGCTGTTTCCATTTTAGTAGGGGACCCGCGCAATAAAATTTTTCCTCTAATAGTGTTGGCAATTCCCAGAAACATCGCCACCCGTTTGTCCTTAATTTCCCCATAGACCCTCTGCGGCTCACCAACTTCAACCAGACTTCCGTCCATAATGACCCCAATTTGGTCAGATAAAGCCAAAGCTTCTACTTGATCATGGGTAACGAACAACGACGTGATCCCGAGATTATTTGTTAACTCCTTGAGCTCAATCCGCATTTCCTCACGCAGTTTAGCATCCAAGTTTGATAATGGTTCATCTAAGAGCAACAACTTCGGATGTCTTACAAGAGCCCGGGCCAGGGCTACCCGCTGTTGCTGGCCACCAGACAGTTGGGTTGCAGGACGTTCGCTAAATTCGCTCATTTGAACGAGGCGAAGTGCTTCTCCAACTGCATCAAAAACTTCGGTTCGCGATTGTTTGCCTTCTTTCGTTCCATAAACCAGTGGAAACGCAACGTTCTTAAAGACTGTCATATGTGGCCAAATGGCGTAAGATTGAAAAACCATACCAATGGGACGCAGATCAGGTGAAATTTGAATCCCCTTTATTGAAGAATAAACACACTGATTATCAATAAAAATTTCCCCAGATAACGGATGTTCTAGCCCGGCAATACATCGCATAGCTGTACTTTTTCCGGATCCGCTTGGCCCTAAAAGCGTAAAAAACTCTTTTTCTGCAACCTCGAAGCTAATGCCACGTAAAGCATCCACATTTCCGTGGTCAAGGGAGTAACGTTTTTTGAGATTAACGACTTTAAGCATGTTGCAAGCAATAAATATCCTAAAGAATTCGAAATTTATTCTTATCGTAAAACCAACTCTTGCATAAGGGAATAAAAAATAAATGAAACAAATAACAACTAGGGTTTTACAAGACCATCATTTTGAAGGTTTGGTGTGCGATGGCTATAATACGATAATTGGCTTGCGACACCCCCTGCAGTCCCACTCATCATATTTGAGATAGGGATGCCCGCATTTAAGAGGGCCTCCGCAGTCCAATTATTGCAAGTTCTAAAAAGATGATAATTTCCGACCCCGTTGTAAAAATTACTGGATCCATAACGCCCAGGCCCAATGGGTTTGGCTATTTGGTTGGCTTCACGAGAAAGGCTTTGGCCAATAAAACTTACCATTTTCCGATAGTTCTTTTGGTTAGATTCAATTTTGAAAATTTGAACATTATCGAAATACACCTCGACGGGGGTTTCAAAACCAACAATATGAACAACACTTTTGGTGGGGAAAAGCAAAGCATTAGAAATCAGTTCGAAATTAACGTGCCTAGCCCTGTAAAAAGCAGCGTCCCCCCATCCAATTTCGATATATTTAGCTTTTGGGAAATGGTTTTTTTCGGGTAACAGTTTGTGAGGAATCTCTGAAATTTTAATGACAATTCCCGTATGCCATTTGTGTCGGACAATATAAAAAGTTTTATCATGGTTTTTTTCTATTTGGATTTTGTGAAGGTGTGGCGGTGGAGTGCATCCAAAAGCTGGAATCATAGCCAAAAGAAATACCAAAATGAGTCGTGTTATTTTGTGCAATGGCCTAACAACTTGCATTGTAAAAAACATTCAAGATACAACAATAGGAAATACTGTTTAAAAACAACCATAAGATAAGAAGATAATTTTCTGAATTTCTGAACGTATATCGCTATGTTAAAAAATTAAGATTACTTTGTGAAATTAAAAAGTGGAAAGAGATATCAAATTGAACCTCGAATATGCACCTAGGGGTCTAATGGGAGTTTTTACTCCACAAGCGAACACAACAGTCGAACCGGAGATGCAAATTCTTTTGCCTCCTGGTTTTGCTTACATTAACGCCCGTTTGACCAGCCCGAAAAAAACAATAGAAGGCCGCTTAGTTGATTATTACGACTCTTTAGAATCTTCTTTGAAACAGTTTGCCAATGCTCCTATAGACGTATTAGCAATTGGTTGCACCGGGGCGTCCTATCTGGTCGGACGCGAAAGGGAACAAGACCTTGTAAACCGGTGGACAAAAAGTGCTGGTGTTCCCGCAATAACTACAGGCCTTGCTGTTGTCGATGCACTTACCGCTCTTAGAGCCAAAAAAATAGGTTTCGTATCTTGTTATCCACCGTCGTTGACCGAAGCAAGCAACCGATATTGGAATAGCCATGGGTTTGAAATTGGTCAGGTTGCAGGTTCTTTCAATGAAGACAGCAACTTTCACCCAATTTATAGCCTTCTCGCAAATAATGCATCCGAAGCGTTGGCCCAACTAAGTGTTGAGAAGCACGATGCGATCATCTTGTTAGGAACCGGTATGCCAACTTTACAAACAATCTCAAAAGCTATTGATCCCAACGGTCCTCCAGTTCTATCTTGCATGCTTTGTCTAGCTTGGCGTTGCGTACAAAGTATCAGCGGACGCGATCTGGAAGAGGACACTATAAAGGCTTGGAGTAACGGCGAAGGGTGGGTGCCGCGTTTGAAAGCTCGGCAGGCTCGATAATCCTTCAAGGTTGAATTTTTAAAAAATCAGCTGTCAAAAACCCCTTGAGCTTTAAGTTTTTCGAGGTAGTGCATAAATAGGTGAGAAGCTTTGCTAATTTTTCGGTCTGGTAAAGTGCCCACCCTTACTTCAAGTGATAAGGGTTTATCAACGACGTCGAGAACCACTATTTTTCCACTATTAAATTCATTTATCCAGCCTGATTTTAAAGCGCAGGAAAAACCTACTCCTGACAAGATTAACTCTTTTCTAATCAGTGTGTTTTGAGATTGCGTGGTTGTATTGGTTTCTGTGAAGCCGGCTTTATCAAAAACGCTGTGTAATAGCGTTCCATATTCTGTGGATTTAATCGGTCCAATGAACGGGTGTCCGGTAAGCGATTGATAAAAAAGACCTTTCTGTGAAGCAAGGGGATGATCTGATGCAGCGATAAATACCAATTTTTGGTGTCCAATAACCTCAGATGTTATGCCGGGCATTTCACCGTCCGATAGAAATAACCCTAAATCAACACCCCTTTGACGTATTTTTTCTACTGCCTGGTCCAAAGACACTATATTAGCAATAATTTCAATTCCGGTGTTATTTTGGGCAAAGGTAGCAAGGGGTTTCGAAAGCAAATGGTTGCCAATAAATCTATGTGCAGCAAAGGAAAGAACATTCTCCTTGACAGCCGTTAAGGCATCTATGTCTGCCAGTACTTTATTCGACTGACTTAAGAGGTCCTCTGCGTGGTCGAAAACACGGCGTCCAACATCAGTAAGGGTTGGGGCACGCCCGTGATGACGCAAAAACACGGGTTGTTGCAGGTGAATTTCAAGGGCGCGTATATGCATGCTTACGGAAGGTTGAGAAATATTAAGCCGTGATGCTGCTCCGCTAAACGTGCCTGTCTCGACAATGTTTTTAAACACTTCGAGTTGCCGAAATGTAACTGTGAGCAATTTTGGGACCTGAAAAATTTTGTGTTTATATAAGTATATAGCTATAACACCTATAGTGCAAAATGGCATTGCTTCATAAAAAAAAGGGTTCACAATAAAATCACATACACGTAGTGACACGTTTTGAAAGTGACTTTATGCATGAGAGAGAATGCCAAATATAAAAAGTACCTGAGTGGAGGCTAGAATGAAGTTCTCTTATACACATCACATGCCTTATACGGCAGTTGGCAAGGCCGATCAGGATTGGCCTGTTCCCAATAAACAATTTGATACAGATGTTGGCATAAAAATTTTCAGAGATGGGATCGACAACAAAGTTTTTGCTGAACAATGTGGTTTTGATTGGATTGGTTCAAACGAACACCATATGAGCCCCTATGGCTTAATGCCCAACCCTAATTTGATTGGTGCGTGTGTTGCGGAACGTACTAAAAAGGCCATGATTCTGCAGTCTGGAAATATTGTGCCGATTGCAAATCCAATTCGCGTTGCCGAAGAATACGCCATGATTGACATGATTTCCGGAGGTCGATTGGTTGCTGGATTTATGCGGGGAATACCGCACGAGTATGTTGC
>JAYZBC010000073.1:0-24349 GCA_036339375.1 Pseudomonadota bacterium
TGGGCAGCGACTGCACCAAAATATCCAAACTCGGGCCCAAACTCAGAAATTTCCATCGTTTGTGGACGCCCAGATGACCGTAAATGATTTTCATTATTAGCGTGTACTCGCGACCAATTATCGCGCCCATACCCAACGAGCACACAGCTTGCCATTCCAGCATCAATTGCCATTACTGCAAGTGCCACCCCTAACACCTGGCTAGCGCCGCCATTTGTAAGGGTTGTGGAAAAGGTAGTATTGATGCCAAGCCGTTCTCCTACCACTTGATGGAGGGTATAAATCTCATCAGGCCCACGGCAAATTAGCCCATCCACATCTGTAATATTCAGCCCCGCGTCATCGAGAGCATTTTTCATCGCTTCTTCCAACAATCCCAGAGCTGATACGCCGGGAACCTTGCCTAGGCGGCTATGTCCGGCGCCAACGACAGCACATTTGTTACGAAGGTGTGTTGACGGTTCGATCATTTTATTACTCCTGACTTTTTTAACTTTAGTTTGGCTAAAATTTCATCCGTGTGTTCTCCATGTAAGGGGGCGGGGGTCCGTATTTCGGTCGGTGTATCTGATAAACGGACCCCGCCTTCTATAAGTTTGACTGAGCCAACCTTGGCATGGGGCACATCCTTAACCATATCAAGATGCTGGACTTGTGGATCAGCTAAGGTTTCATCTAACGTATAAATTGGTGCAGCTGGCACGTCAGCTTCCAACAGTTTTTCGAGCCAATATTCACGAGACTGGGATTTGAAGACTATAGAGAGTTGTGCTTCAAGTTCCTCATAATTTTTGCGGCGTTCTGCTTTGCCTTTAAAACGGTCGTCACTAATCCACTCTTCGTGCTCTACCACCCTGCAGAGCCCTTCCCAGAATTTTGGTGGGGATGATAAATGAAGGACAAATGGTTTTCCGTCTTCAGCAGTAAAAGAATAAACTTGTGCTGTTTGGGTGCGCGTTTTTCGGCTTGGCACGTTTCCGTCTTCAAAATATCGCGCAGCATTTTCTCCCAAGAAAGATAATGTGGTTGATAGAAGAGATGTTTCAACCCGCTGGCCCTTGCCCGAATGTTCGCGGGCTAAAAGAGCCCCTAAACAGCCGTATGCAGCCATAATGCCCGTTAAATGATCGGACAATGAGATACCCATGCCTTTTGGGGCATCAAGGTCAGTGAGTACCGACAGCAAACCGCCCATAGCTTGGCCTATTGTATCGTATCCCGGACGTCCAGCGTAAGGACCCGTTCGACCAAATCCTGTAACGGAACAATAAATGAGCTTCGAATTGGATAGAGAAAGTTCTTCGTAACCCAGGCCTAGACGGTCCATGGTTCCAGGACGGAAGTTTTCAATTAAAACATCAGCCTCTGCAGCTAAATCCCGGGCAATTTTTATTCCCTCTTCCGTTTTTAGGTCCAGAATAATACTTTTCTTATTGCGATTGACTGAGCCGAAGGTCGCAGAATAATCGGCGGTGCCCCAGCCTCTAAAGGGATCTCCCAACTTAGGGTCTTCAATTTTAATAACCTCAGCTCCAAGATCTCCTAGCATCATTCCGGCGTAAGGGCCGGACACATAAGAGGCAAACTCGAGTACCATTACACTATTTAGCGCTGTTTTGGCCAAACTATGCCTCCTCGATTGAAACCTTGTGCCTGAGAACGGCACGGTTGTAAAAGCCTATCGCGCTCGTGGGATCCAGACAAGCAGCCTCCATAAATTGTCTTGAACGTATTTCCAAAGAATTAAAAACAGCACTAAAGTAGACGAGAGGATTTTTAGGAGACGTATTATGGGATCTATCGATTCAGATGCACATGTGATTGAGTGCGAGAGAACCTTTGAATACATGGATCCAGGGTCTGAGCATCTAAGGCCAATGGTCGTTGTTCAAAAGTCCGGGGAGGTTGAACTGGATCTAGAAGGGCGTACTCAAAAAGAGTACTGGGTCATAGACGGAAAATTGCAACCCAAAGAAGGAAATATAGGGTCGAATACCTCTAAAGAATCTCGAGAAATGATTGATGTGCAAGCACGACTTGATCACATGGATAAGCTGGCGATAGATATCCAAGTATTATATCCCACGGTTTTTCTCCGGGCCTGGACACAAAATCCCGAAATTGAACATGCGCTTTGCCGTTCCTACAACCGGTGGCTCGCTGAAATTTGGTCAGAAGCGCCAGACAGATTGAGATGGGTAGTTATGCCCCCCCTTTTGCAAATGGATAAAGTTCAGGAAGAATTGGAATTTGCAAAGAATAATGGCGCCTGCGGTATTTTTATCAGGGGACTGGAGTGTGAACGACGTGTTGCCACACCCTATTTTTATCCCTTATTTGACATGGCGGCTGATCTCGATTTGCCGATCTGTTTTCACTCCGGTAATAACAGTTTTAACGTCCGAGATATCTATGCCAAGGAATGCGGTTTTGGCCGTTCCAAATTGCCTGTTGTCAGCGCCTTTCACAACCTTTTGATGGATGACATTCCATCAAAATGGCCGACAGTGCGTTGGGCTTTTATAGAGGTAAGTGCTCAATGGATACCCTACGCTCTCAACGATATGGGAATACGGTTTCAAAGACGCGGGCGCGAACTGTCGGCTGAGATTATGGCCGAAAACAATATTTTTGTGGCCTGCCAGGTTACAGACGACTTGGAGTATGTCTTGAAATATTCAGGGAACAATTCACTTGTCGTCGGCACCGACTATGGCCATGCCGATACTTCGGCTGAAATTGAAGCCCTTAGAAAATTGCGTGATGATGGAAAAGTATCTGCTGAAACTGCAGACAAAATTCTCAACGACAACGCAAGGGCTCTTTATGGATTGTGACTGATAACATTAGGAATCAGAGTCTATACGGCGCATAAAATCCGTGAAGACTTTGGTGATTTCAGGCTCAAATTGTTCCCAGTCCCCAAAGGGGATGATATCAACATCTTGGTAAGGCGTCGGCAGCTGGTGTAATTGGCTGTTTGGGATCATTTCATGAGCGAGTTTAGCGGTGTCTAAAGCATGTGTTTTATCGTTTCCCGGAATGATTACGGTTGGAGTGCTAATAGACTTTAATTCTTTTTCACTAACGCCCAACACTGGAAGCTCACCTCCTGAAACAAATAGTTCGCGTAAGCGAGACATAATTGAAACGAATTCTTGCGGCTTAATATCCATTAAAGTTTTTTCATTTCTAGGATTTGCTTCAATACGTTCCCGATAAGCCTCTGTTTGACAAACTTGGCTCATCCCGCCCACTTTAGCTTCACGAATGTATTGGCCATAGTAATTCTCTGACAATCTGTTGACTGCAAAGGCCCCTCCTGTTACCCGCATTAGCAACAAACCTTTTATATCTTCTGCATGTCTTAAACAAAATAGAATTGATGTTCTGGCACCGGAAGAAGATCCACCAATAAAGGCTGGAAGTGCCCCCAGCTGCGAAAGTAATTCGTGCAAATCATCAGCCCAAACTGTTTCCTCGGTTTGGTCAGCCGTCAAAGATATTTCTGAAGCCCCTGTATTGCGGCGGTCATGTAAAATAACGCGAAAACCTTCCGAAGCGATTTTTTTAGCTAACGGAAGGATTTCTTGATAGCGCCTCCTTCCACCGGGCATTAACGCAAACCACGGTCCGCTATCTCCTATAATTTCATAATGAATTTTAAGGCCTCTTACTTCTTTGACTGGCATCATATTTCTCCTAAGTGAACTAAAAACTGCTTAAAGTCTTTATTCAAAGAACGCACCCTCTCGGTATTTTATGTTATCAGATATAAAAATTTCGTCTCGGCCTCGTCGAATTTTGGGTTCTCCGTCATCCATGATCCTTGTATCAGGGTGACCATCGTGGCTACAGGCACCAGCGCGGAGAAGTACCAAAGGCTCTTCACTAATTGTTTCAAACCAATAATAGGCACCAGCAGGCAAAAGAATTCCATCATTCCGGGAAAGTTCTCGTTCCTCACCCCGGGGACCATGAAACCGGGCCCGGCCATCTAAAACAATAAAACTGTGATCCTGATGGGGGTGAGCGTGAAGTTTATTTTCTCCCCCCTTGGCATAAACTTTAATTTTTAGCCACAGGTGTTCGCCTACTGCGAGGGGCTCTTCCGTATTACCTGCATCGAGCAATTGGGCCTGCATTGAAAAAAACACTGGTTTTACGCTTTCCTTGCCGTCCCACGGTTTTGCAATTTTTTTTAGTTGTTCGGACGCCTTTAAATCTACCTGAGATGCCATAACCCTTTTCCTTTATTTGCTTTGTTAAATTTATTAAAACTTAAAGTTCAATTTTTTAAAATTTTGAATTCACTGGGTATCAAGGTTATTCAAAACAAAATAGCCAACGTTTTACAATTACGGGCGTGGCTTAACCCCTGAACCCGGGCCGCTGGGTAAATGTATTATACCATTTTCTACCTCAATACCCTCAAAGGGATCATCCAATAACCGCGAAAATTCTCCAAATTCACTGGCATACCAGGATTCCGGGAGGGATGCGGCTAAATGCATGGCGTGCGCGTTGAGAAGTCTCGAACCCACGTGTGCGCCAAACCGGTACCGGACATTTCCAGTAGCACAAATTTGTGCGGCAATCATGGTGTTCCAAAGGCCACCAAGTTTTGCGATTTTTAAGCTAATCGCGTCCACAATTCGGTTTTCAACCAAATTGGCAACTTCCTTCACTGATCCCGCACTTTCATCTGCTTCAACAATCACTGGTATGGAATTCGTTACTAACTTGAGACCTTTCAAGTCATCAATAGCAACGGGTTGTTCCACAAGATCAATTCGGTAATCAGCCATTCCATTAAGGGCTGAGATGGCATCTTTCGGGGAATAGGACTGGTTGGCGTCAATGGTTAAATTCGCTTCATCACCTAGCTGTTTTCGAATGGCACGTACGCACGCAATATCCTCATTAATTTCCCCATGCACCTTAATTTTAAAATAACGATATCCCTGGTCAAACAATATCTGGGCTTGTGCCGCCATTTCCCTCGGAGTTTTGATAGCGAGTATGCGTAAAACGGGGAATTGAGTTCTGACTGCCCCACCAAATAAACAATTAAGCGGAACCTTCATAAATTTCGCAGCCAAGTCAAAAAGGGCACAGTCAATTGCAGCTTTTGCCTGGTTATTTCCTAAAAGGGCCCTGTCCATATCCCTCCGAATTGCCGTCATACAGAGGGGATCGTCTTTATTAATGTAGGGAACAAGCCGCTCTAATGTTCCCGTAAGTCCCTCTAGGCTAGCGCCCATATGTGCCGTTGCGGATGCGTACCCAAAACCTGTGAGGTTTTTGTCCGTTTCTATAGAGATAATCAACCCTTCGCTTACGGGACTGGCACCCAATGCAAACCGCCAAGTGGGATCATCTTTTTCTAAAATACAGGGTTCTATCTTAATATTGGTAATTTTCATGAACTAGAACCGATAGTTATTTTTGTTTTTCTGGCTTAAGATTTTTTCTTCATAAACGGTAGCACTGCTTAGAATATATCGACAAGGAGAGTATTAAACACTTAAATTGGTTTATGATAAAACGCTGCCAACCACCGAATTTGGATTGGGCCGCTCCCGCTAAAACGCTGCCGCCAGGAGCTTGCGATTGTCACGCCCATATTTTTGGCCCTTTCAACAAATTTCCGCTATCCGACAAACGCGGCTATACGCCGCACGAGTGTACAGTTGAAACTTATATGGAGATGCAAGCGGCGCTTGGAATTGAACGTGCAGTCATAGTACAAGGGAGTGCTCACGGTAATAATAATGAAGTTACGTTGGATGCCGTTCGAAAACTTGGTTTCCGTGGTAAGGGCATTGCTCTAGTTTCACCCAAGGTCACTGATAAAGAACTGGAGACTTTGAATTCAGGTGGTATTTGCGGGGTTCGTTTTTCCACAATTTCCAAGGCTGGTTACAGCATCAATTTTCTACAGGAAATGGCTTCAAGAGTTCAGAAATTAGGTTGGTTAATTCAATTGCATTTCGGTTCTGTAGATGAAGTCATTGAACTCGTCCCCATTTTAAGCCGTTTACGTGTTAAATTTTTAATTGATCATCAGGGACGTCCTCCACCTTCAAAAGGGACCGATAGTCGTGGTTTTCAGGCGCTCCTTGAGTTATTAAAAAATAGTGAAAATTGTTGGGTAAAAATTTGCAGCTGGTACCGGCAATCCAATATAGGGTTTCCCTATGATGATATGCGTCCCTTTGTCGAAGCATTGATTTCAGCGCGACACCAGCACCTGGTTTGGGGTAGCAATTGGCCGCACCCCAACTTTCAGGGCATCATGCCGAACGATACCGAACTGCTTGACCAAATTATCAAATGGCTGGGCTCAAGCAAAAAAACTCAACAGATTTTAGTTGACAATCCGGCTAAACTTTATGGTTTTTCTTGAAACAATAACAGGCTTTTTTGCTCCAGGGGCCTGAAACCTGATTTGCCAAAGTTTGTCCAATTTGCTTTATCCAAATTACACAATTGATCCCGTTGCTATCAATGTTCATTGTTTTGGGTTATTTGGTCATAACCTTGCAACGATGTCGTAAGTAAAAAAACAAATTTGCGGTATAATTTCCTTTAATTTAGGTGGGTCAGGCTTCTTGTGACTAGAGAAAAGAGAAACGTTCTTGTCCTTTCTGCATGCCAGGTTCTCTTTGGGACAGGTCGGTCACTCCTTATCGCTACAGCTCCTTTAATAGCTTATGGTATTGCGGAAAACAAAGGATTGGCGACCCTTCCAACATCGCTAGTCATCATTGGTACTGCCGTGATGACGATACCTGCATCCCTTTTCATGCGCCGCGTTGGGCGAAGAGTCGGATTTATTTTTGGGTCGTTCATTGGGGTGGTAAGCGGGCTCCTCAGTGCCTACGCAGTGTTTATCTCCGACTTTTGGTTGTTTTCGTTAAGCACTTTTTTGTTTGGTTTTTTTTCTGGTTTCGCACAGCTATACCGATTTGCTGCCGCGGATGTTGCGAGTGAGGATTTTAAAAGCAAAGCGATTTCTTTGGTGCTTGCAGGAGGCGTTGTCGCCGGCTTTCTAGGCCCCGAATCAGCCAAATTGGGTCAAAATTTGGTCACCTCTACGCCTTTTGTCGGCGCTTATCTGATTTTAACTGCTACCACGTTTGCCTCAATTTTTGTTTTGCTTTTTTTAGATATACCGCCGTTGACCAGTGCCGAGCGGGCTGGTCCACGTCGCCCAATTGGCACAATTATGATGCAGCCAGTTTTTTTAGCGGCAGCACTTGCAGCAATGATTTCACAGGGTGTGATGAACTTTTTAATGACGGCATCACCGATAGCGATGGCCACGTGCGGCCTACCCTTTTCAGACACTGCTTTTGTTATTGAGTGGCATATTTTTGGGATGTTTGCGCCGGGATTTTTCACTGGCCATTTGGTTAAAAAATTTGGCGAAGTGAAAATAATAATTTGTGGCCTTTTTCTCCAATTTGTATGTGTTTTGGTTGCTTTGGAAGGAATAGAAGTGGCCCACTTTTGGCTCTCAATGTTTTTACTAGGGGTAGGTTGGAACTTTGCGTTTACAGCTGGAACATCATTAATGACCACGGCTTACAGGACTTCTGAACGGGCAAAAACACAAGGGGCAATGAATTTTTTAATTTATGGCTTTGTATCCATCATGTCACTGTCATCGGGCGCTTTGGTGCATTATTTTGGGTGGAGTGCTGTTAATTTTGGGGCCCTCCCATTTTTAGTTATCGCAGTTATTGCAACCCTTTGGTACGCAATCAGTCAAAATCAAGGGGAAGTTCGCTCGACGTAGCCAATCTTTCAATATAAAAGGGTTTCAAATAAATTAGTGGATTTTGCGAGGTAATATGATTGATTTCTTTTTCCCTACAGAAGGTATGGGCTCACAAACACTTAGAACGGTCGCTGAAGCACAATATGGCGGTGGGGATGTTTTTGAAATTGCACGGGTTTGTCGAAATCTTGATCCAAATGACAAGGATGGGTTTGAGCGCGCGTGGATAGAAAAGGCTGAGGAAACCGAGGAACTCGCCCGCAGAGCTGAAAGCGCTGGTCACACTCGAACAGCTATGAAGTATTTTTATTCAGCCAATCAATATTGGCGCATGTCGGATGTTTTGCTAACCATCGAAAGAAATGATGACAAAGCCGAACGTTTTAAAAAATCTCAGGAGTGTTTTCAGGCTGGAGCTAAATACAATAATCCAAAAATCGAAGTTATTTCAGTTCCCTGCGGGGATGATGTCTATGAGGGATATTTTTGTCATCCTCGCGAACCCAAAACCGACAAATGGCCAGCGGTGTTATTTCTTGGTGGTGCTGACGCATTCGCGGAGGAAATTTATTTCGGCGGAAGTGAAGTGTGCGAACGTGGTTACGCAATGTTGTTAGTTGATACACCCGGCCGAGGCTCTTCTATGTACGTCAAAAATATTAAAACCCGTCCAGATTACGAAGTTCCAGGTAAAGCCTGTTTTGATTATTTGTTTTCCCGTCCAGAAATCGATCCTGAACGCGTTGCTTTAATGGGAATCTCGATGGCTGGATATTATGCGCCGCGGGTTGCAGCGTATGAAGAACGGATAAAGGCGCTGATAGCTTGGTGCGGGTGTTATTCAATACTTGATGATCTTTATCTTCATTATAAACCCCTTCAAGCAACCTGTCAGAGGTTGCTCGGGGGCGTAACTGATGAAGAAGCAAAGATTCTGCTTAAAGATTTTACCATGGAAGGTATTGCTCAAAATATCAGAGTGCCAACCATTATGACCCATGGTTCTGCGGACAAGTTAATGGATGTAGAGGGTGCTAGGCGTTTGTTCGGAGAAATAGGATCTAAAGATAAAACCCTACATATTTTTGATGACCCAAAAGTTGGTGGGACTGTTCATTGTGCACACGATTGTTGGGTTCACCAGATGCCTATGTTTATGGATTGGTTGGAGGATCACGTTTGAATTTTCGATCATAGATCCAATTTCAATTTATTGTCCTTCAACTCGGCCTCTTATTGGTTCTTGTTTAATCGTTTAATACATACTCCCCTCCCTCTATTCGCGATAGCTGGTTTTGTTGGCGAATTTCATCAAGGGCAAGGACGACTTCACGGCCATCACGTGTGTTTATTGCTGCCATTAATTGCTGAAAAGATTTAGGACCATCCTCTAAAGCAGAGCGAACATTTTCAAAACGCGGTCCCTTTATGTCGGGCGCTGTTGGGACAGAAAATTCGATAGAATTTCTTTTGTTGATATCAATGGTTAAATCAAAACCTGCTTTAGACCCAACCTTAGCGCCGTAGAGTGAAGGATCCAAAGGCAGGGTACGCATACCACCTTGGATGATTAGGTCCCTATCTGGCTGAAATCTGGTGGCTAAAGCCCAATCCAGCTGGTCACTGTCAAAAACGTTTATGTCATCATTTACGACAAATACATTTTTAACATTTCCAAGGCATCCAAATGCCGCTGCAATGGCATTGCGGGCCTCTCCGGGAACTCGTGGTCGAATGGAAATTCGTAAATTAAACATACCCGCACCCGCAGATGTAGCATTAACAGCGACAGGTTCTCGTACTGCTGTCATGAGAGCCCTCCAAACGACCACTTCAGTTTTTAATGTGTTTAATACGGCGGTATCAGTGCATCCGATGTGTGGCCCACTGATGGTAGAGGTTTGAAAAAGGGCGTCTGTACGCATTGTGATTGCAGTCAAATGAAATACCGGATTTTTTTTCATCACTCCATAATAACCAGCAAATTCACCAAACGGCCCCTCGTCTTCAATGTAACCTTTTTCGTCCAAATAACCCTCAATAACCATCTCAGCATCGGAGGGAACCAAAATTTCATTGCTCACACTTTTAACCAGGTTTAGGGGTGTGGCACGGAGTGAAGCCAAAAGGTCTGTTTCGTCCATGGGAATGCGCATTGTTGCAGCAACATGATCAATTGGATGTGCGCCGAGTACGAAGCTAATGGGGAGTGTTTCACCCCGTCTTACCGAAGCCTCATAAATTGCTCGCAAATCACTTGGTGCGTTTAAATCAACTCCTGCCTCTCTACGACCCCGTAACATCATACGTCTACACCCTAAATTCGTCAGACCAGTTTCTGGGTTAATTGTGAAATCAAGTGTAGAGGAAAGATAAGGTCCGCCATCTTTTCCATGCTGAAAGGGAACCGGAAGACGCGTAAAATCAGCGTCCTGTCCTTGCCAAACAATTTCCTGAACTGATGCGTCAGAACGACTAACAATGTGAGTAGGTTGTTTGATATTAATTCGGTATAGAATTTCTGATAAAAGGTCTTTTTCCTCTGTTTGAAAAGCAAGAGCAAGCCGGGACCGGCTTGCCATAACATTCCCAATAATTTCTGTTTTTTCTGGACCAACCTTGTTGAACAAAACAGCTTTCAAATTTCCGTCCAAGGTAGACGTTAAATCTGCAAGAGCAACTGCATGATCAATAATGTCAAGGTGACCTGCTTTTGCCAACAATCCAACAAAACTACGAAGGCGGAAGGGGTCATCTTCAAAATTTGGTATGTTTTCCTTTTCGACTTTGTTTTCGGGTGCAGAAACCATATCTTTTTCCTAAGTTTCAAGCTTTTGTTAAAATTTTATATTAACGATAATCAAATAAGGCTATTTCAGGCCATTAACCGTGGCTAACAAAACTTATAAATGTTCAACAATCAAAAGAAGGATTATCAGGCTAATCAAAAAGCTATGGCAAGGTGCCCATAAAAAAATCTCAATTAAAGGGACGTTATTGTGTGGTTCTGAAAAGCTGAAAATGGATTTAGTGCCCGCATTTTGGACCTAGAAAAATCCTAGAACGGTTTCGAATAATGCCTAATTCCAGCCTACATTTAATTTCATTGAGGACTGTGATACGGTCAACCCACAAATCTTTTTGGGGAGTTTTGTAAAAAAATGTTTGCCCGGTTGAACCACATTGCAATCACTACTGATCATTATGCGATTAATGCCAAATTTTATGAGGCGTTATTTGGTCTTCGAACCGCAAAAAAACCCCGTCCCGCTCGTGCTGTAGTCGTTAGTGACGGCCATGTTGGGATGAATATTATACCACGGAGGGAGGGACGCACCGCAGGTTTAGACCATTTCGGGATGGAGGTAGAGGATATTGAAGAAGCACGCTCTCGAGTGTCAAAGTTTGACCCTTCCATAAAGTTACTCAAAAGGCCTCCTATTCGGCCCTTTGCAGCATTTAGTGCCCATGATCCAGATACAAATATTTTTGATCTTTCCGAAAAGAAAATGCAAAAAGACATTTACTCAGAAGCGGCAGAAGACACGTTACGTCATTTCAGTCACTTTGCTTTGCGCACACGGCATGCGGAACTTTGTGCTGAATTTTACACGGAAGTTTTTGAACTCAATCTGTTAAATAAAAAACAAAACGATCCTAATTTCTATTTATCAGATGGCCGCATGACTTTGGCTATACTCCAGTGGAATATAGACGACTATTTTGGCATGGACCCGCAACGGTTAGGGCCTGATCACATAGGATTTTCGGTTGAAAGTATAGACAAGCTCAAACTAGACTTAGAAGATCTTACGGGTCAGAACCCACTAATGCGCTCAAGGCCATTGGGATTTGGTGATGAGGGTAAAGCAAGATTAAATCTTTTTAAAAAATGTCCCCTCGGCAGTTATCACCTGACAGATATTGAGGGTGTCTATATCGCTGTTTCAGAATAGCCAAAACTTTGGGAGGTAAGGATGTTTGCGAACATTAATCACATGGCAATTATCAGCAACCAGTATCCATTTCTACAAAAATTTTACCAATCTGTATTTGGATTTAAGACATCAGGCCGCAATGATTTTGAAAGCGCTTCGGTAGTTGGTGATGGAAACGTCGGTATGAATATTATTCCTCGCCGTGATGGTTATATCGGTGGCCTGGATCATTTTGGCATGGTTGTGGATAGCATTGACGAAGTCCAGCAGCGAATGCAAAATTCCCACAAAGGCGCTGGTGTAGTGAAACGTCCGGCCATAAGACCGTTTGCTGCTTATAGCGGACATGATCCTGATGGTAATGTTTTTGACCTTGCCGAAAAAAATAGCAAAAATTTGCGTGATGTTTACACAGAGGATGTCGGTGAACACGAATGTACATTCAACCGTTACGCGGTTCGCACACCTAATGCAGAAAAATGTGCGGAGTTTTATTCAGACGTTTTTGAACTAAAACTGAGTAATCGCAAAGAGGGTGACCCAAACTACCACCTCACCGATGGTACGGTAACACTTTCAGTGATGCCTTGGAGTGTTGAACTATTTGCAGGTATGTCGATAAAGCGGCCCGGTCCTGATCATATTGGTATTAAGGTTAAAAACCTTGAAGCCTTCAAGGCGGAAGAAAAAAGAATTAGCGATAAAAACACTTTTCTTGCCCCCCGCGTGCTTGGAGGCAGCCCAGAATCTGAAGTCAGACGTCAGGTCTTCGCAAACGCTGCACTGGGCACTTATCAAATGGCTGATCCGGATGGGAACTGGATTGATATAACCGACGAATAGGATGGTTTTATGAATTCAGGAGGCGTGGAATTACAAAACCATTTTTTCAAGTATCAAGGGCTCAGGCTTCGTTACGTGGAAGAAGGTGTCGGTCCAGCGGTTATTATGCTGCACGGAGCATCTCTTGGATCTTCGGCTGACGTATTTTTACGAAATTTGCCGCTTTTTGCAGCAAAAGGCTATCGTGCCATTGCATATGACCAGCCTGGGTTTGGTCTTAGTGAAAACCCAACAAATTTTGGACTAGAATTTCGCCAAAATTCCATACTCGGTTTAATGGAAGAACTTCATTTAGAAAAGGCAACATTGGTAGGTCATTCACAAGCAGGAAATTTTGCTTTTAATTTGGGTTTTCAACAACCAAAACGGATAAACTATGTTGTGATTTTAGGAACAGGGACGTTGCTACCCCCACTGCCCGACAGGGAGGGTGCCAAAAAGACCCCCGCTGAAGGACGGGACGGCACACCTCAGGAACCTGACATCGATGCAACGCGCAAGCTTCTTGCAAGTAATCTTTTTCACCAAGAACTTATTACAAATGAAGAATTGGCTTTACGCCACAACAGGAGTATTGGCAAAAATTTTCAGGCATTTTTAGAACGGAGGAGGGTGCCAAGAAAAATAAAAAAGGCTTTAGACCCACCTTGGAAAAAATTGGCTGTTTCTCCTGTTCCTGTTCTCTTGATTTACGGCAAAGAAGATCGAGCCAATGCTTTTAAACGCGCTACGTTATTGAAAAAACAATATCCAAGTTTAAGTTTGCATATTGTCGAAAATTGCAAACATCTTGTTCCTTGGGATGCTGCTGAACGTTGGGTTAATTTAGCGGCGGACTTTTTCCAAAACAGCGACCGAAAGGATTGAAAAATTTATGCCAGAAGTTGCCTCTCTTAGACGGGACCTTGTAACGGCCAACCGAATTCTCTCACACCAAGGTGTCGTTGATGGTTTTGGCCATGTTAGCGTTCGTCATCCTGATGATCCCAAAAAATTCTTATTGGCGCGTTCACGAAGTCCCGAACTTGTAACTAACGGCGATATCAGAGAATTTGGTCTTGATGGAGAAATGATAAATTCAGATGGCTCTACTGCCTACCTGGAAAGGTTTATCCACGCGGCCATTTATCATAGGCGACCAGACATTAATGGTGTCGTTCATAGTCATTCTGAGGCTTTGCTTCCCTACGGGATAACATCCGTTCCTCTGCGCCCTGTATTTCACAATGCGGCACGAATTGGAAAAACGGTGCCTGTATGGGACATTCGGGATAATTTTGGTGATACAGATTTATTAGTCGTTAATTTGGAACAGGGTCACGACTTGGCCAAAAAGTTAGGAAATAATCGACTTGTTTTAATGCGTGGCCACGGTTTAACAGCCGCAGCAGAAACGCTTTACACGGCAGTAACAACCGCAATTTACGCTGTTGTTAATGCGCGCGTACAAACCACTGCTTTGCAAATGGGTGAGGTAAACTATTTGTCGGCCGGGGAAATTGAGTGCGCCTTAGAAAAGGCAGCTGCTAGCGCAATCGGCCATCGTCGAATTTGGGAATACCTTAGCAAACGTGCTGGTTGCGAGGACCTCTAACATTCCCGAGATGCCAAAAATTTTAATTGCAGGAGCAGGCATTGGAGGACTGACTGCGGCCCTTGCACTTTTGAAAGAAGGCATTGATGTAAGTGTTTTTGAACAGGCATCCGAATTAGGAGAAATTGGTGCTGGTTTTCAAATGAGTGCCAATGGCACCCGTGTACTCTCAAAACTGGGACTAGCTGAAGCTATGGAATCGATAGCATGGCAACCCGACGGCAAAGAAATTCGAATTTGGAATACCGGGCAAACTTGGAAGTTATTTGATTTAGGTGCAGAATCTGTTGAGCGGTACGGGTTTCCTTACCTTATGTTTCATAGGGCGGATTTACACCGTCTTTTGGTCGATGCTGTGCGGGCAGAAAAGCCCGATGCTATTCATTTGGACTCATTTTGTACACGATGTGATCAAAATAAGGATGAAGTCCTTCTCCATTTTGCTAATAAAGAGAATGCTGTTGGTAGTGCACTAATTGGCGCGGATGGAACACACTCAAAAATTCGGCAATCTCTTTATGGCGCAGAAAATAAAGAGTTTTCAGGCCTAATCGCATGGCGTGGAATTATTGATGTAAATGACTTACCGGATAGCACGCTAAGGTCGGTTGGGACAAATTGGGTAGGGCCTGGAGGGCATGTTGTACATTACTGTGTGCGGAATGGAGAGTTACTTAATTTTGTTGGTATAAAGGAGCGCAGTGACTGGAAGGTGGAATCATGGACTGCGCGGGGTACCCGGGAGGAATGTCTAGCAGACTTTAGGGGTTGGCACGACATTATCCAGACTATGATAAGGAATATCCACATACCTTATAAATGGGCGTTAATGCGCCGAGCCCCAATGAAACGTTGGACAAAAGGGCGAATAACACTACTTGGTGACGCCTGTCATACGATGGTGCCAATGTTGGCACAAGGTGCAGTTATGGCGATTGAAGACGGTATGGTTTTAGCCCGTTGTGTAAAATCATTTGGAACAAATATAAAAGATGCCCTTAAAAGATATGAAACACTGAGAATGGAACGCACTGCAAAAGCGATAAATGGTTCAAACGAAAATTCAGATAGGTTCCACAATTCTCAATTAGGTGACCCTAAAGTAGCAGAAAAATATGTAAATACAGAGTGGAAACCTGATCAAGTAAGGGAACGCTATGATTGGCTATTTACATACGATGCAACATCAGTAGAAATTTAATAGGATTGTCATTAATTCTGATTTTTTATGTAAAAATCGTTTCATTTTAACCGACATTTTTTGAGAAATTTTGTCATGTTACTAGTTAGCAAAACGACAATCACCTTTTTGGCCTTATACCGCTTGTTGAGCCTGGGAGCTTTAATGGTATTAGTGACATCTTTGAGTCTTTGTTTTGCTAAATCCGTTTGGTCCAGTGAAAAGGGTGTTTTTCAACTAAATGATGGCAGAGGACATCTTTCTGCGAAAATGAGGGTGTATTATTTTCGCCCTAAAAATTTTACTCCTAGTAGCCCAATTCTTATCGTTTTGCATGGCAATAACCGGACCGCACGAAATTATCGCAATTATTTTGTTGAGCCAGCGCTTCAACATAGTGTCCTAGTGTTGGTTCCAAAATTTTCCCGGGTAAATTACCCGGGTTCACGACATTTTAACCTTGGCTATTTGCAGGATCGAGGTGGAAATTTTACGCCTAAATCCCTCTGGGCATTTCCCGTCATAGACCGCGTTTTCAAAAAAGCAAAAAGGTTTTTCCGGTTTAAAAGCGGTCAGTATTTTTTATTTGGTCATTCTGCAGGTGCACAATTTGTTCATCGATTATTAATTTTTTACCCCTCTCCCCTTTTGAAGGCAGCTGTAGCGGCAAATGCCGGCTGGTATACCTTTTTGTCCCGCAGCGCGTTTTTTCCATACGGTCTAAAAAATGCCCCGGTGGATGACGCAAATTTGAAACAAACTTTTAAAAAAAATTTTATTGTGTTTTTAGGACGAGGGGATAACGATCCTGAGCATCACAGTCTTCGTAATACACCTGAAGCCAAGCGACAGGGGCCACATCGCTTGGCTCGCGGACGGGAGTTCTTTAACCAAGCTGAGAAAATGGCCAAAAATTTTGGGATCCCTTTACATTGGAAGCATGAAGAACTGGCTGATGTTGGCCATAGTGCCAAATATATGGCAGGACCTGCAGCTAAATTAATGTTTCGACTAAGCCTTGGAGATCTCCGCTAAAATTGGCACTCTGATTGTTAATTTCGAAAGCGCCCGATAAATTGCGTTCTTGATCTATGAAATTTTATTATTGGAATTAAAACAAAACGATAAAAAGCGAGTCCAAAAATCATGCCGAATCTTGTCATCCAAAATGATCATATAATACGTGTGTTAAGTGTAATGTTGGATCCTGACTGTGATCCTGAAAGAGTTGCTGGATTTTCTGATTATTATTCAGTCGATATGCCAGAGTTTCCTGAATGGTGTGAAAGGTTGCGAAAGCGTTACCCCGCTGTGGCTCCTTCGCGAGTAATTCTGACTGAAAATCAAGAAGAATTTCGTTCCGCAATTCCAGATGCTGATGCCGTTGTAGTGGAAGATTTTATTGTGGGGGAGGAAGAGCTTGAACTAGCACCCAATTTAAAAATTGTCCAAAATTTTCGTACAGATATGCGGAATATTGATGAAGAAGCATGTGCTAGGAGAAAAATTCCTGCCCTTCCTTTCCATCGCAAGGTAAACGTTGCCGTCGGAGAACACGCTTTTGCCCTCATGATGAACCTTGCAAAAAAAATGGTGGAAACCAATAAATTGCTGACCATTTCAGCTCTACAGGCGAAGGGGTGGCCGGCTCGTGTCTATGATCGACGTCATACTGCAAATTCGAATTGGGCTCGAATTTCCGGTGTTAAAAATATGGGAGGTTCGACCTTGGGAATAGTTGGTTTGGGGTCAGTCGGTCGTTATGTGGCAAAATGGGCAAATGCATTCGATATGGATATCCTTTACACCCAAAGAAACCAGTTAAGCAGGTCTTTGGAAGAACAATTTAATGCCGAATACGTTTCACTTGATGAAATTTTCGAGAAATCTGATTTCGTTAGTATCCATGTTCCCCTCAACGAATCTACAAGGGGTATGATTGGTTCTTCTCAACTCGAGAGGGCCAAAGCCGGTATAATTATCGTCAATATAGCACGAGCCGATATTATACAGCGAGATGCTTTGTTATCGGCACTGGATTCTGGGAGACTTGGTGGTGTTGGCATGGACGTGCACTATAAAGAACCTGGCGAACCGGGTGATCCTTTTCTTGCTTTTGATAATGTGATTATGAGCCCCCACATAGCCATTGGATCTAGGGTGAATGGGGCTATCGATATGGAGGCCATGGTATCCAATTTAGCGAGTGTGATGAAATGATTTTTTTTAGGCACTCTGAAGCTATTTGTAATTAATTTAAAATTTAAACAAAAATTGGTTTCACAAAAAACTAAAGCACTTTAAAGCCCTAATATTGACCTTCATTTCTTGTTGAGGGGTTTTTTGTAGAATTCTTTTCTATTTATACATTTAGGAGTTTGATTTGACATATCAATTTGTGAATGCGAGGGACAAAAACACAATTCCCATCATTCCGATAGAAACAGCTGTCTTTAAAGCCTGGTTGAAGACGCAGGAAAACGTTATGAGGCGCTGGGTCAAAAGTGTGGGGTTTAATGCGGAAGCTGGGAGTGTGAGTTTAGTAGCTGGGAAGGATGGTTCGTTCAGCAAGGTTTTAGTTGGTGTTGATGAATACCATGGCCTTTGGGCTTACGCTGATCTACCCCGGAGGCTTTCTGAAGGCCGTTTTGAAATTGACGCCAGGTTTGATACTAAGGGTGCTACGGCTGCCGCAATTGGCTGGGCGTTGGGGTTTTATAAGTTTAATCGTTATAAAAGCAAAACAACTAATTACGACTTTCCATCTTTGGTTTGGCCGGTAAATTGCGATCGAAGTAGCGTTCGTCGAACCGTTGATGCCATTTTTTTGGTTCGTGATTTAATCAACACGCCCGCGTCTGATATGGGTCCGGGTGAGCTCGCTGCAGCCACACGAAAATTAGCGCGTAAACATAAAGCCACAGTCAAGGTGATTTCTGGCAAAAATTTGCTTAATCGGAATTACCCTACAATTCACGCGGTCGGCCGGGCCGCAGATCGGGCGCCTCGGTTGATTGATCTGACTTGGGGACGTCGCACTCATCCTAAGATAACCTTGGTTGGAAAAGGTGTCTGTTTTGATTCTGGGGGACTGGACCTAAAAAGTGCATCAGGAATGTTGCGAATGAAAAAAGATATGGGTGGTGCGGCACATGTCCTTGGTCTGGCACACATGATAATGGACGCCAAATTAAAGGTACGATTGCGAGTTCTCATTAGTGCCGTTGAAAACTCAGTTTCAGGTGATGCTTACCGACCTTCTGACGTTATTCGAACCCGAAAGGGGATTACTGTTGAAATCGGTAATACAGATGCTGAGGGTAGGTTGGTTATGTGTGATGCCTTGGCTGAGGCGGATCGAGAGAAACCATCAATGATTGCAGATTTTGCAACCTTAACTGGTGCTGCGAGAGTTGCCGTCGGAACCCAAATCGCTGCAATGTTTTGTAACAATGATAAGTTAGCGGCTGAACTTTACCAAGCGGGTGTCATCAACAATGATCCAATTTGGCGTTTGCCGCTTTATAAACCCTATCGACGTCTTTTGAACAGTAAGGTAGCCGATATTAATAATGTCTCCGAAGGTGGTTTGGCTGGTGCCATTACGGCAGCGCTTTATTTGGAGGAATTTGTCAGTCCGGCAACGCCTTGGGTTCACTTTGATATTATGGCCTGGAATGCAATGGCTCTTCCAGGTAGGCCGGTAGGCGGTGAAGCTATGGGTATGAGAGCTCTGTTTGAGGTCATGCAAAAACGTTTTGGCTTATAGTTTTGGTGTCGTATTTGGGGCCAGTTTTGACCTCATCTTTTTTTTGGTTTGAAATTTATGGCGAGGAAACACCTTCTCCGTCGAAAGCTTCAATTTCAAATGCTGCTTTAATTAGGGCTTGAGTATAACTTTCCTTAGGATTTTCAAAAATCGAATTAGCCGTCCCTTGTTCAACAACCTTACCGTTCCGCATCACAATGATCTCGTCAGCGAGGGCTCTCACCACTCTTAAATCATGACTTATATATAAATAGGCCAATTTATATTTTACCTGCAGGTCACGGAGTAATTCAACGATTTGAGCTTGAACCGACATATCAAGTGCGGAAGTGGGCTCATCCAGTACAACCAAACGAGGCTTAAGAACCATGGCGCGGGCAATTGCAATTCTCTGCCTCTGTCCTCCAGAAAATTCGTGTGGGTAACGGTCCAAGGCAGTTGAATCTAGCCCCACTTCTGCCAGGGTGTCTGTAATTAATTTACGTCTCTTTCCATCCCCTAGCGTAGACTGATGAATCAACAATCCCTCTTCTATGATTTGGCCAACGGACATTCTGGGGCTCAAGGACCCATAAGGATCTTGGAAAACGATTTGCATTTCTTTTCGAAGAGGTCTGAGAGCCTTCCATTTTTTCCCCTGGAGATGCTCCCCTAAAAACAAAATAGGTCCTTGGCTTTTTTCGAGGCGGAGCAAACCAAGGGCTAGTGTGGTTTTTCCAGATCCGCTTTCGCCAACGACGCCCAACGTGTGTCCTTCTCTGATCTGGACTGAGACACCGTCAACTGCTTTCACGTAACCCGTCAAACGACGTAAAACACCACGTTTAACTGGGAACCAAATTTTTAAATTTTCAGATTTTAAGACTATCGTGGAATTTTGAGATGTTGTGGATTTTTTACCTTTGGGTTCCGACTCTAACAAGTGTTGTGTGTAACTATGCTGTGGTTTTTTGAATATAAGGGAAGTGGGACCGTTTTCCACAATTCGCCCATTAGTCATCACGTAGACTTTATTGGCAAACTTTCTGACAATAGTCAGGTCATGAGTAATTAAAAGGACAGACATTTGACGCGAAATTTGGAGACTTTTGAGAAGCGCAAGAATTTGAGCTTGAACGGTTACATCTAACGCTGTAGTTGGCTCATCGGCAATTAAAAGATCCGGATCATTAGCCAAAGACATGGCAATCATCGCGCGTTGCCTTTGTCCACCGGAAAGTTGATGAGGAAAAGATTGCATAAGATTTTCCGCATTCGGTAATCCAACTTGTTGCAGTAAATCCAAAATTTGTTCTTGAGCGTTGGATCGACTTAGATCCTTGTGAAGAAGAAGGACTTCACCAATTTGTTTTTCCAGTGTATGAAGCGGGTTTAAAGAAGTCATTGGTTCCTGAAAAATCATGCCAATTCGATTACCTCGAATTTTTCGTAAATTTTCTTCTGTTATTCCCATTAACTCTTTCCCATTAAATTTTATACTTCCCGAGGGATGATTTGCTTTGGGATAAGGAAGTAACTGGGTAACGGCCAGAGCAGTTACGGTTTTGCCTGAACCGCTTTCTCCAACAAGCGCAACAGTTTCGCCTTTTGCAATTTCGATATTTACGCCGCGGACCGCTTGTATTTCGTTTTTGTCTTCCCCAAATGAAACAGACAAATTCTCAATTTTTAGAATTGGTTCAGACGTATTTGGTTGATTTGGAGCTGAAAAAACCATCACTAGCTAGTTTTTCGGGGATCGAAGGCGTCTCGGATCGCCTCGCCAATAAAAACAAGGAGACTGAGCATAATTGACAAAACCAAAAAAGCAGTCACCCCCAACCAAGGCGCTTGCAAATTGGCTTTGCCTTGTGCGAGCAACTCTCCCAAAGATGGTGAACCCGGTGGCAATCCAAAACCTAAAAAATCAAGTGAGGTTAAGGCCGTGATGGATCCAATCAAAATAAAAGGTAAAAACGTAAGTGCTGCAGTCATGGCGTTAGGCAATACATGTCGTCGAATAATTGTACTGTTACCTACGCCAAGTGATCGTGCAGCACGGACATAGTCAAAATTTCTTGTTCTCAAGAATTCGGCTCGCACCACCCCTTCTAGTGCCATCCACTCAAATAACAAAAGAAGTCCCAATAACATCCAAAAACTCGGTTGAAACACACTGGCCAAAATGATCAATAAAAAAAGACGGGGCATGCCGCCCCAAACTTCAATAAATCGCTGAAATAAAAGGTCTGTCCAGCCACCAAAAAATCCCTGAATTGCGCCTACAAAAATACCGACGACTGAAGAAAAAAAGGTTAAAACAAGTCCAAAAATGACACAAACTCTAAAACCGTAGATGACTCGGGCTAATACATCTCTTGCTTGGTCGTCAGTCCCTAAAAGATTTTCCCAACTAGGTGGAGATGGGGCTGGTACTTTGAGCCCAAAATTAATCGTCCTATAACTGTAGCGAATAGGTGCCCACAATATCCACCCGCCTTTTTTTTTAATTAACAGCTGAACATCCTTTTCCCGATATTCAGCTTCCGTCAAGAAGTCTCCCCCAAAGATTGTTTCGGGATATACCTTTATCACTGGGTAGAAAATTTCACCCTTATAACTGACCAATAGGGGCTTATCATTTGCAATTAATTCTGCGAAAAGGGTTAAAGTAAATAAGACCAAAAAAATCCAAAACGACCAATACCCACGTCGATTTGCCCTGAAACTATTAAGCCGCCTTTTCGTTATAGGAGAAATTTGCCATTTGAAAAATGGCCAGAAAAAAAAGCCGGGATAACGCTTCTGGTTTGCATTCCGGAAAAATTCAGACATCCCGGACCTCAAAGTCAATTCTTGGATCTATGAGTGTATAGGTCAAATCGCCTATAAGTTTCATAATGAGCCCAAGTAAGGTAAAGAAAAACAAAGAGGCAAACATGATGGGGTAGTCCCGCTTAATTACCGCTTCAAAACCCAACAAACCGAGACCGTCCAACGAAAAAATTATTTCAATCAATAAAGCACCTGTGAAAAGGATGCTGACAAAGGCTGAAGGGAACCCGGCAATTACAATGAGCATAGCATTACGGAACACGTGGCCATATAAAATCCGGTTTTTTGTTAAGCCCTTTGCTTTGGCGGTTAGTACGTATTGTTGATTAATTTGGTCTAAAAAAGAATTTTTGGTTAAGAAAGTGAGTGCGGCAAAACCTCCAATTACCATAGCCAAAATTGGTAAGGCCATGTGCCAAAAATAATCGAGAATTCGCATGGGCCAACTAAGTTGATCCCAGTTTTCGGATACCAGTCCACGGAGAGGAAACCAGTCCAAATAGCTACCGCCTGCAAATAAAACAATAAGCAAAACAGCAAACAAAAAGCCCGGAATAGCATTTCCCACGATTATGATTCCGCTTGTCCAGATATCAAATGAACTGCCGTCATAGACGGCTTTTCGAATACCAAGGGGTATCGATATTAAATAAACAATGAGGGTTGTCCAAACCCCCAAAGAAATTGAGACAGGGAGTTTAGAAATTACCAAATCCACGACTGTTTCGTCACGAAAATAACTAGTGCCGAAGTCAAATAGAATATAGTTTTTCATCATAAGAAAAAACCGTTCGTGGAGCGGCTTATCAAACCCAAATTGTTTTTCTAGTTGTTTGATAAATTCGGGATCCAAGCCCTGGGCCCCGCGATAGGTATTGTTGTGTGCAGCTCCTGAAGATGGTTGTTGAGAAGCTGGGCCTGTTCTTCCAACTTCGGTGCCCCCTGTACCGCCAATTCTTGCAGTTGCGCCTACATTCGTTCCAGTGAGCTGAGCCACAATTTGTTCTACCGGCCCGCCCGGCGCAAATTGGATGATCACAAAATTGATTACCATAATTCCGAAAAGCGTGGGGATGATGAGTAAGAGGCGCCTAATTATATAAGAAAGCATAATGATTAAAGTTATTGTTCAAGGGGTGCCTTACCAGCGTCTATCATGGAGGCTTTGTTTGCGTTATACCACCAGGTGTCCAGTAAACCGAGGCTGAATTTCGGTTTTAGTTTAGGGCGTTCAAATTTATTCCAGTAAGCGATATTATGTACTCCTTTATACCATTGAGGGATCATATAGTGGTTCCACATTAGTACTCGATCCAAGGCATGTACTGCCGTCACTAACTCGGTTCGTTTTTCCGCTGCAATAACCCTTTTAATCAAATAGTCTACCGCTGGATTTTGGATACCCGCTAAATTTCTGGAACCAGGTACGTTTGCTACCTCGGAGCTGAAATAAGTTTTTTGCTCAATCCCAGGGGTGTTGGGTTGGACATACCGCTGGATTACGACGTCGAAATCGTATTGTTGCACACGATGCTGAAAATTTGCTATGTCGACAATTCGAATTTTTGCATCAACACCAATACGTTTTAAATTTTGTGCATAAGGGTTTAAAATTCTCTGAAAGGTACTTTCGTACAACAAAAATTCGATAGTCAAAGGTATTCCTTTTTCGTTTACCAACTTGTTATTCACAATTTTCCAGCCTGCGCTTTGCAGCATTTTCATCGCTTTCCGCAAATTTCGGCGGTTACGACCTGATCCATCGGTCATTGGGGATCGGTAAGGTTTTAAAAAAACTTTCTTAGGCAATTTTGTGCCAGACTTTTTCAATAATTTAATTTCGTTTGGAGAGGGTTTTTTTGAAGCAGCCAATTCGCTATTGGCGAACACACTGTTGGTTCTTTCATATAAATTGTAAAAAAGTGTTTTGTTAGTCCATTCAAAATCAAAAGCATAATCCAGAGCCGCCCTTACACGACGATCTTGGAATTTTTTTCTCCGCATATTAAAGAAGAAAGCCTGTAATCCTGAAGGTCGGGCGTCCGGGAGGGTATCCCTTACAATACGTTTATCTTTTATGGGTTTTTTATTATCATACTGGGTAGCCCAGCTCCTCGAGGTAAATTCTTCCCGAAAATCATATGCTCCAGAAAAAAATGCCTGGAAGGCGATGTCACGATCCCTAAAATAATGAACGCTTATTTTTTGAAAATTATAACGTCCTCGCATTACGGGTAACCTCTCGGCCCAGTGATTTTTGATTCTCCGGTAAGTTATTGATCTGCCCGCATCGACTTTCGTAATTTGATAAGGGCCAGCACCGAGTGGGGGTTTCAGTGTTGTGTTATCAAATTTGTTTTTATTATAATATTCTTTTGACAATATAGGCATTGCGGCAACCTGAAGAGGAAGATCACGATTGTTA
>JAYZBC010000074.1:0-12528 GCA_036339375.1 Pseudomonadota bacterium
TCTTTTCATTGCTTGTTTATGAGTAGAGGTCAACTTTTATATAGGGTTTGGCGCTTCGGATTCTAAAGTCTAAAAGTTCAGTATAAATTAGACCCTTAAACCCAATGCTGCATACTGCCATCGACGATGACATCGAGAAGTGTTGGGCCCTTTCGAGCAAAAGCGGCTTCCAACGCCGGGCGGACGTTGCTTGGTTTGGTAATACGTTCCGCGGTGAGGCCAAGAGACTGCGCAATTCCAGAAAAATCAATTTCCGGTTTTACGAAATCCATACCCACGTCAGAATCGCTTTTTTGGAAGGCGCGGAGCCGTTGCTTTAAAATGCGGTAGCTTTTGTTGTTGGTGATCACGAAGGTGATGGGTAAGTCTAGATGTGCCGCGGTCCATAGTGTTTGAATGGAATAAAGCGCACTTCCATCCCCGCTGAGGCAAATGACGGGCCTGTCCGGATGGGCCAGCTGAACGCCCACGGAGGCTGGCAGGCCCCAACCGATACCACCGCTTGCGTTGCCATGATAATCGTAGCGGTGGCGGTTTGGCCTCAATGATGACAGGGAACGCATGCTGGTGAGTGCTTCGTTGACGATAATGGCGTCTTCGGGTAGAGCGTCCACGGTATTTACAGTCAGCCACTCTGGTGCGATGGGGACCACATCAGAAAGGGAAAATGCGTTTTCGCGGACCTTGGGAGACCGGGCACTCCAGTTTTTGTCGTTGAGTGCCGCCAATCGGTCTACCGCTTTATTTTTGAGATGTTCCCCTCCCTTTTGCTCTAGCACGGGGTTCAAAGCCCGGAGGGTTTCGCCTACATCAGCATGTAATGCAATTTCGGCGGGGTAGTTTTTTCCAGCTTCCCAATCCCGCAGCCCAATTTGGATGACGGTGGCATTCGGGGGCATGGGAACGATATCGCTTGCCACAGAAGTGCGCAGTACATCAGCACCGACAAACAGTAATACATCATAGGGGTCGAGTGTTTTACGGATGTGTGCCTGTTCGCGGGAGAGAGCGCCCATATAGGCAGGGTGCTCGGATAGAAACTGGACGTTGTAGGCCACAGTTTGCTGGTAGGCAGGGGCACCCAGAATTGTTGCGAGTTTGCCGGCTTCCGCGAGAGCGTCGGAGGTTACAATCTCATTCCCTGCTATGATGAGTGGGTTTTTAGCTTGGATCAGACGGGCGGCGAGCCGGTCGATGGCAGCATCACTAGGCCTGACTTGAGTATCAATTCGGGTGGTAGAACCAAGCTCAATCCCAGCTTCATCATTAAGCACATCCCCTGGGAGGGAAATGAAAACCGGACCCGTGGGCGGTGTCATTGCTACCTTGGCGGCACGTCGGACGATGCGCGGCATGTCTTCAAGCCGGGTAATTTCTACAGCCCATTTGACTAAAGGAGCGGCAATGGGAACCAGCGGGGCATATAGAACGGGCTCAGTTAATCCGTGCCCTTGTTCTTGCTGGCCGGCTGTGATGATGATTGGCGTACCAGTAAAAGCCGCATTGTAAATAGCGCCCATGGCGTTGCCAAGTCCTGGCGCAACGTGAACATTGCACGAAGTAAGCTGACCGGTGGCACGGCCAAAACCGTCTGCCATTCCGATCACAACTGATTCCTGGAGCCCTAAAATATAAGGAAGCTCGGATTGCCGGCCTATCGCGTCCATTAAAGGCAATTCTGTTGTCCCCGGATTGCCAAATATGTGTGTAACTCCCTCATCCTTGAGGAGGGAAAGAAATGCTGAACCGCCTTTTATCGTATTAATAGTCACCATAATATTGAGCCCAAAATAAGTCTTTAATGGATGATTATAAAGGAGTAAGCGTTCTTGTTATACTAGCTGCTAAATAGGTTTGGTTCTCCAATTTTGTTGTATAGAGTTATTTTTGATTGCTTCGTTGATTTGTCGCTTTGATGGAGTAGCTTTAATGCCGGGGTTCGTTTGTAAAACGATTTTATCATCGGTAACATTGGCTCAATAAAAAGCAATTTGTATATTTAAATGAATTAGGAAGTCCTAATGAATACAAATCCATCTCCTGGAACCAGCGTGTATAATGAAACAGGCTTGCCGGAGTTGGGCTCTTCCGTAATTACTGGTATCCTGTCTTGGCGGGGTGGCGGTTTCGAAGACGACGCCCGAAGCCCATCAAAGTCCTTGGTGAAGATGTAGTACTTTTTCGTGATAAAAACCAAATCTTTGCTTTAAAGGACCAATGCGCGCACCGTGGCGCACGTTTATCTAAGGGGAGTTGCCTTTACACAGGTACTGGGACGTTGACTTGCCGCTGACTGTATACGTGTGAAATACTTGGCATCTTAAATAAGACAATTATACCTCCCGAAATGCCTAGCTAAATTTATAAAAATTTTTCAAAAATCATCGTAGTTTACGGTGTTGCCTTAACCTATTTGGAACTACAAAATGCAGAAAATAAGGTCTCTTGAACTTGTAGGAATTTTGGTTCCCATGGGTTTATTAGTTGGCTCGTTTGCGCCTTTGCTTACGGAGAGGAAAACAAATGCCCGATAATATCAATTTTCGCCCGAGACGTTTTGGCCATGTTAACCTTTGGGTTTCGGATGTGGAAAAATCGATTCAATTTTATGAAATGGTACTCGGTATCGAACTAGTGCGCCGCGAACGCCGTTTGAAAATAGGCTTCCACTCAAATGGTAATACCCATCATGACATTGCAGTAATGGAGATTTCACGTGGCATGGACCGGTATGATCGAGAGGGCAATGTCCAGGTCTCAAAGACGAGGGGCACAGCGGTCAGCCTAAACCATTTAGGTTGGGAAATGACAAGCGAGCATGAACTTGTAGAGGCCTACAAGCGTGCCAAACAATTCGGGAATATCAATTTCAGAACAGCCGATCATCTAGTCGCACATAGCGTTTATGTTTCTGACCCTGATGGAAATCTGCATGAGTTTTACGCCGATGCGTTGGAGGACTGGCGGACAGTCTTTAACCTGGAGCTCGAAGACGAGGTAACAGCAGAATGGAACCCACTCGATGTCCCACCATCCGTTGTTCACCGTTATCCTGTTAATGCTCCTACACGTTTAGTTCGTGATGCGCCTCTACATCCAGTGAGAATTAACAGAGCTACACTTGGAACACGCAATTTAAATCGCATGGTTGAATTTTTAGTCAATGTTGGTGGCTTCACACTGCAAGGTAAGGGAGATGGAGTGGCCGTTTTCGGCGGCAGCGCAGCTGGTGAAGACCTTCATGTTATAGAGGTACCCAAAGGAGAAAAAATCGGACTTAAGGCTTTTTCATTTGTTGTTGATGCTGAAATTGAAATTTTTGCTGCCACTGAGAGACTTAAAAAAATGGACATCGATGTCACGCTTTTAGAAAGCCCAGGAGGGCCCTCGCTAATTGTGACTGATCCCGATGGATTTCGTATAGAAATCTTCACTCTGCCCAACTAAGGCTCTGGATTTTTTCTTGACCTTAGAAGTTTCAACTATGGACCAAAAGAAAACATCGACTTTAGAACCAAGAAAAAGTGTCCGGGCCGTCGCCATTATACTTAATAAAACAGGGAGGTTTCATGCCTTATTTTTCTTCTAAGGGTCTTAAACTTTATTTTGAGCATCAGGGCGAGGGGACACCACTGATTCTCCTGCACGGTTTTGGCCAACATGGAGGAAGCTGGGAACCTTTTCTATCGGCCTATGCAAAATTTTTTAACGTAATTGTGCCGGATATGCGTGGTTGTGGCCGCAGTCAGGCGGCTGAACCTGGTTTCACTGTGGCAGAATTGGCTGACGACATCGTTTCTCTCATGGATCACATTGAAGCAAAAACCGCCCACGTCGTGGGTTGGTCACTGGGTGGCACTGTAGGAATTGAATTGGGGATCGGGCACGGGGATCGGCTCGTGAGCCTGTCACTCCATTCGAGCTTC
Organism: Pseudomonadota bacterium; assembly: GCA_036339375.1. GTDB lineage: Bacteria > Pseudomonadota > Alphaproteobacteria > MPNO01 > UBA2964 > JAYZBC01. The sequence continues at coordinate 3,927 of JAYZBC010000074.1, forward strand.
GCTGGCGGTAGGGATCGTTATCAAACCAACTGGATCGACATGCGCCGACGCATCATCGCTTCTGGAGATAGAGAGTTGGATTTTAACACGAGCATCATCGGTTTTTTTACGCCAGAGTTTATCAATAAATACCCGAAACGGGTCGAGGTGTTTCGCCAGATGCAAAATTCAAACCCCTATCCGCCAACAGCGGAAGGTATGGCAGGGCAGATTGCTGCCGCACAGAAGTTTGAAGCTCGTAACCGGATTGCATTCATCAATACGCCCACACTTATCACCGTTGGGTCAGGAGACCGCACCACACTGCCCGCACAATCGAGGCTTATGCACGAGTCGATCAAGGGCGCTGAGTTCTTTTTATTCGAGGGTGGCGGGCACAATGCGAAGTTCCAGTTTCCCGACGAGTTTATTAGCATCTCCTTGGGTTTCATGCTCAAACATGAGAAGTAATACAGGCATAGTGGTTTGTTGAGTTAGCGTTCATGCGGCATTGCCTCGCCCTTGCGGATCCTGAACCTTTCGAAGATATTTTTAATTTATAAATTCTGTTTAAAAAAGTAATAACTATGGTTATCAATTTTTCAGTTCTTTTTACAGCACCACCTGTTCTGGTGTCTCATGGTTCCTATAAAAACTTTTGCCACCGGACCTATAAGCGCTTTGATCCCCTATCCTTTAACGGATACTTAAAGGCTTTGGGGATTGTTGTTTGTAGTCTGTTAAAAAAAGAGCCATCCGTTCGTTATGGATGAATTTACCCTTCCTCATTTATTCAACTTTGGGCTGGTGATCGGAGTAGTTATTGCGTTCTTTAACGGGCTAATCCACGGTTATACCGGATTTGGCGGCGCGCTTTTAATCGTACCGGTTTTAACCTTTTTGTACGGTCCCGTCGAAGCGATAGGAATCTCGTGCATAATTGCGATCATCGGAGGGGTTAGGCTCGTATTTGAGACATCCCGTCAAGCTAATTGGCGAGAATTGACACCTATATGCACCGGAATCATTGTTTTGACACCGGTTGGGGCGTGGTTTTTATTTAATATCGACCCTGACCTTGTTCGGCGGTCAATGGGCGTATTTATTTTGATCTTCGCACTAACGCTTTTAAGTGGTTGGTCGTATAACGGTTCCCGAGGCACTATGCTAAGTGCGTTAGTCGGGAGTGTAACAGGGTTAATTAATGGCCTAACTGGCGTAGGTGGCCCCACCTTGGCACTCTATTATCTTTCTTCTGCTCAATCGGCTGATGTGCAAAGGGCCAATATCGTGATGTGTATCATGGTCCTTACTATTGCCATGTTTTGTGCAGTTATTATCGGCGACGGTTATTCTTACTTTGTCATTATCCGCGCGTTAATTATAGCTCCGGCCTATCTAATCGGTGTGTTTTCTGGTGCATGGTTGTTTAAGCTTGCACCAGAAACCTATTTTAAAAAAATTGCATTGTTTATACTTGTTATTACTGGACTGTCGGTGCTGGCTGTTTAAATGGTTATAAAGCCATTGGTAACGAAAATAGAAAATGTAAAACGTTTTGTAATTATGTGAACAACAGAGCCAATGCGATTACAATCAATATCCCGTAGGTTACAAATTTGAACCATTCAACGGGCGCAATTTTAAATAAAAATTGTCCCAAAAGTGTTCCCAAAATGAAAAATGGAGAGATTAGAATTGATTTAAAGATTAGCGATTGATCATAAATTTCATGTATTATTAAGCCACAAATCGCAACCATGACGTTGCACCCTAGTGTAACTGTGACATTCGCTCTTTTCGTTTTTGCAGTAGCGTTTGAGGTGTGGAAATAGAGTGCACTCAAAGGGAAGGCCGGTACCCCAAAACTGCCAGTGATTCCGCCTGTAATCGCCCCCATCCCCATACCAATCAAAGGCCGTTTTTTGCCGGAATACTGCCAACCAAAAATCATAAAAATGGTTATCAACAGGATAAAGAAACCCATACCCCGCTTTATGAAGGATGGATCCGCTGAAACTAAAAATAAAATACCAAGGCTCATTGTTATTGCGCTAGTACCAGCAAGCGGTACTACTTCTTTCCAGTTTGATTGACCAATCGCCTTAGAAAAAACTACCCCTTGACTGCAAAACACTATAATCAGGACCATTCCAAAACCCGTTACCGGACCAAATAAAATAGCGAAGAAAGGGACAGATACTAATGCCCCACCGAAGCCTGCATACCCCTGTATTATACCGCTTGGGAAGGCAATGCACGCTGCCAATAATATATTTAATGTCCAAACATCGTTAAAAATTTGAAAGAAGGTATTCATGTGGGTTCTACCGTATCATCCTTGCGACAAAAAATTCATTTTCCCCAATCCCGGGCAGGTATGGGAGAGGATTCTATTTTTTAGATGGCCAACAGCGAATGATCGTTTTTGACCCTGATGCGGCACCGATATGCGGCTCGATGAGGGGCCATGCCTCGGTCGCCTATCAAAGGATAATTTTCCAAATCTTAAAAAAATAGACATATCCGGAATCAAAGGCGTAACGATCTATCCAAAATTTAAATTTTCACCAATCGCGCTTACTTTCTTGGAGCACATGGGGGTCGGCGTAAGCTTTAATCCAGTGCCGGATCGTCTCCATACAGCTAGGGTCGAGATCGGTTCGCGGTTCCGGATCCGGGTCCCAGTTTTGGTGTTTGTCGACACCCCGTACTAAAACAGCTGTGCGGCGCCCTATGACACAGCGTGTTCGCGTGGGGAGGAATGTAAAAGACATACCCAGACGGCGGTTTTCGGATAGATTAGGGCCAGATGAATGGAGCATCCTCTCGTGGTGCATAGAAAATTGGCCTGCTTTCAGAGGCATTTCGATTGCGGAGCTGTCGTCGAGACCAACTATGGTTTGACCGCGGGCGAGCAGATTGTTGGTATCATATGTTTCCTCATGCTTCTGATCGGGCCATTTATGACTGCCCGGAAGGACACGCATACAACCGTTTTCCAGCGTAGCATCCGTAAAACCAAGCCAGAGGGTAATCACGTCATGTGGGTCAAGCCCGTAATAGGCTGAATCCTGATGCCAAGACACAAATTTTCCGTCACGGGCGTCTTTGGACCAGAATGTTGAAAGGTAAAGAAGAATATCAGGGCCGATCAGGTCTTCGACTGCATCGAGTATTTTGGGATGATGAGCGATTTCCCACAACCATAGGAATGCTAGATGACACTTGACACGGATATGCTTGGAAATTTTGTCTTTGATGGTGTTTTCATAGGCGTAAAGCTTGTCGCGGCAGACCTTCACCTCCTCAGTTGTCAGGCAATCGAAAGGAAAGACGTAGCCGTCATTCCAGAATTGGTCTATCTGAGACTGCTTTAAAATTTTTGGCATGGCGGACCTCTCAAACCCTGTCACGAAGCATTAAACTACCAATAAAGCTGTGGCACAATACGGACATAAAAGCCTGTGGAGTTGTTCCCAATGTTTTAAATTTTGGTAAGGGTTAAGCCCGCCAAGGGGATAGAAGGAGAAAGCTTTCTGACGTATAGTTTTTTAAAAATTTTCCACGAAGGAGGCGATTATGGCTGTTTTGGTGACTGGTGCCGGTCTAATAGCCGCCCATGCGGCGAAGGCTTTAGCAGAAAGACGGGAAAAGATCGTTTTTTATGATGTAGCGCCCAATTCTGCCTATATCGATCTCGTCATGGAGGGTGGCGATTATCAAATTGAACGCGGTGACATCCTCGATCTGGCCAGTCTGATGGGTATAATCAGCAAATATGATATCGAGGGTATCGTCCACACCGCAGCGTATTTACCAGAACGTGCTCGGGAGAACCCTTCACTATGCACCCGTGTAAATGTGGAAGGTGCAGTCAATGTGTTTGAGGCGCACCGTTTGGCAAAACTACGGCGGACGGTTTTTATCAGCACCATTGGGGTTTATGATTCAACTATACGTGACGGTAAAAAATGGGAAGAAAACCACAGTTGGGGTCCCAACTCTTACTATGGCTCCACTAAACTCGCCGCTGAAATGATGGGGATGCAATATGCCAAGGATTATGGTGTCGATTTGGTAGCCGTAAGGTTCAGCTCTGTCTATGGCATCAGCCAATATTACAGTTCCAGGGCATCCGCTTTCATGCGGGATTCCGTGGAGCCGGCGGTGTTAGCTGGCAAGGTGGTAATTCGCAGGCAATTTACGGATATCAATCAATATCTCTATGCGCCTGATGCAGGAGAGTCGGTCGCACTGGCATATAAATTAGGGCGCAATCCACTCCATAGAGTTTTCAATATTAGCGACGGCAAGCTTCGTGATGTAAAGGAAATTATCCGCATAGCGGAGAAGGCTATTCCAGGTGCGTCCATCACTGTTACAAAAAACGCTTGGGCAAAATCTTTGGGTACTGTTTTTTCACCTGAACCCTTTAGCCTTCGGACCGCCCGTAAATATCTTGGTTTTAAACCGGCATGGCCGATGGAAAAAGCTATTCCACATTACGCGGCAAAAGTTCGCGAACGAGCTGCCCAATCGTTATAAGGATATAGCAAAGCACAATCTGGATACGGATTAGGCCCAAAGAAAAAATTTTAATTGTTTGTGGCTTGACGATTTATTTTTATTGGAAGTTTCGAAAATAGCCTTATACTTTTCTAATCTTGAATTTTTTTAAGGAGAATTCGATGGCGACTTACGAATGCAGTCAGTGTGGTATGGCGGTTAACGCAACATGCGGCATATGTGATGCCCCCCTTGTAAATGACAAACTTTCGAAAGATGACGGCACGGAAGTCCAAATTTCAAAGTGTCCGAACGAACACGGTAAAATAAAATCGCCAATGTGCTGTGGTCAAGATATGACCTGCAGTACCTAGCTGCACTTTAATGTGTTAGTTAATCAGTACAACACAACAACTCCGAGACAAGGGTTGCAATCAATTTGTAAGCATGGTTTTGGTTGAGGTTAATGCTTAAAACAGTTAACCGGAAGGAAGCTACTGCCAGTCAAAAATGAAATTTTAGCTTCGGTTAAGGTTGATAAAAAAAGTTACATTTAACGACGGTGCTTCGATATTTTTTGTAAAATTTTATGTCAAACCAAGAAAAACCAACTCCCAATATTTGGAACCACAAGGATGCCAGCTGTGTCATCGGTGACATTTCTATAGACCGTGTGGTTGATTTAGAGCGGCAGACCTATCCATATGCTAAGTTATTGCCAACTGCAAACGAAGATGAACTTCGCCGACTTTCTCTGGAAATGGGTCCCCGCATTATTGAGCCTGAAACGTTGACAGTTTCTCTTAGCTTTCATTCATATTTAATACGGACAGCTAGTTATACTATTTTGGTTGATACCTGTTGTGGAAATGATAAGGAACGGCCGCAGCGAGCAGATTGGCACCGTCGGGACGGACCTTTTATTAATAATCTTAAGGCGAGAAACGTTAATCCAGAGGATGTTGACTTTGTTATGTGTACCCATTTGCATGCAGATCACGTCGGTTGGAACACAAAGCTGGTGGACGGAGAATGGGTACCGACTTTTTCTAATGCCCAATATCTTTTTGCGGAAAAAGAATATAATCACTGGGTTCAGGAACAAAACACAAGTGATGAGCCCATCTTACATGGTTCACATGCCGATAGTGTTCTCCCAATAATAAAATCCGGACAAGCTAAATTGGTTTCCGAGGATTACGAAATTGAAACCGGTGTTTATTTTCAACCTGCTTTTGGTCATACACCTGGTACAATAGTTCTCTATGTAGAAAATGGCTCTTCGCAAGCGGTTATGTGCGGGGATGTTATGCATCACCCGGCACAGGTGGTACACCCAGAATGGTCTTCCGGTTTTTGTGCTGATCCCATTCAATCGGCAAAGTCGCGCTTACAACTTTTGGAGCGTTTGGCAGGTACAAAAGCATTATTGCTTCCGGCACATTTTATAGCGCCCTTTTATGGACCGGTTGAACGGGATGGTCGGGGTTTTAAGACCATCATATAGAAAAGAATGTAAATTGCTCCTTAACATTTTGGGGTAGGCTCATTTTCCCAATGACGATGGGTTTGTAAAAGGCAACAACAGGTTTTCTTCAGACGGTTTTGTTTTCAAAGTGTGAAAAAAAAACGATAGCCTTAAAAAAGCCCGAATACGACTTCACTGTTGCCATATTTATAAAGGTAAATAGTCCTGTCTGGCTTGAGGTCTTCAGACCGCCGCAAGCTCTACGGTCTGTATCTCCCGGACCTCAGACTGGCTGCAGTGGTTGTTCCTGGATCCAAGCAATTACTGCAGCTCTCCTTTCTAAATCTCCCGTTTTATGAAAATTTTTTAAAATAAAACTGACTTTGAAAATGTTTATTCTTTGACCCTAGGTCAAGAATTAATGTGACTTGAGGTCATTTGATATGTCCTCGTGGTCACCAACAACAATATGGTGTTTGCTTTTAACAACATAACGTTCAAAGATTGGAACGAACAGTAGGGGTAATAAACCACCAACAACGATACCAACGATCATGCTCCTTACATGTGGATCTAAATAACTTGCTACCAAATCAGCTATGATGTGGGACAATGCAGCTCCGAAAATTCCGGCTATGTAGCCGTTTGAAGCAAGCTTTAGAAGTCGGTTGATACTCCAACCTGAATAATAACCTAACAACATTATGGAAACATGAACAAAACCGAAAACAAAACCCCGAAGATTTGAATCTGCTCCAAACAAAGAATGTTCTAAGATATGTTCCATAATGTTTATGTACAGGCTTCACAAATTACAGGGATCTCTAGGTGGCTATTCGAAACTAATGTCAAACCCAAAGACTCTGGGCCTTTTTTTAAATTTAAACCCATTTGTTCGTTACAGCTCTCAAAGACAGTTTCACATCTTTGGCAACTATTGATGATATGCGTATGTTTTTCATCAGGAGACCTGCAGCAAATAAATTTATTCGTGGCAGACAATTTATGAACTACTCCTAAATGACACCAGAAATCTAAAACCCGGTAAATTGTTGCAATATTCAATGACAAATTATTTTTCTTCAAAAGTTTTCGAATGGCATAAGCCGATATTGGTTTCTTCTGTTGTTGCAGTGTCTCCAAAAGCAAGAGCCTAGCTGGCGTCAACAAGTTTTTATTTGTGATACACTTGGTAATTGCCAGATATTTTATATCGATGCTCATATAGTCCAACCCTATTGCAATATTATTGCATTATATAGATATATCGCAAACAATTTAATTTTGCAAGTAAAAACTCTTAAAAATGTTGGCTCAAAAAGGCTAGGGTTCCTATTACTATGGGGATGGAATAAAATTAAATCCATACCTATTAAGAAAATTTTTTGAACTTCCAAATGTATGATCAGATAATTAAGAATGCCAATATCATTGACGGTCTGGGTAACCCACCATTCTTCGGTGATGTAGCAATTTTGAAAAATCGGATAGCTGAGATTGGAACGGTTGCGGAACCTGCGCACAAGATCGTGGATGCAGCAGGATTAACATTAACGCCTGGCATAATAGACCTACACACACATTATGATGCCCAGCTTACTTGGGATCCAAGTGCTTCACCTTCTTCGTCTCTCGGTGTTACTACTGTGGTCATTGGCAATTGTGGGTTCGGAATAGCGCCGTGTTCTCCGGAGATGCGTGAACTGGTTATAGCAAATTTGTCCGTGGTTGAGGGAATGAACTTAGCCGCACTGCGCGACGGCGTGCAATGGGGTTTTGAAAGCTTTGCTGAATATCTCTCTTTTTTGGGGCAGAAAAAATTGGTTTCGAATGTAGCTGCATTTGTTGGACACTCTCCCGTGCGTACAGCAGTGATGGGGTCACAAGCGTCAGAGCGCGTTGCAACCAACGAAGAGATTTCTAAGATGAAAGCGATAGTAGCTGAGGCTTTGGCTGCCGGTGCTATTGGATTTGCATCTTCTGTAGGTGCTAACCACATTGGTCATGGTGGCGTCCCAATGCCTTCGAGGTTGGCGAGTTCAAATGAGTTTTTTTCCTTGGTCGGGGTATTGGGGGAGGCACGGCGAGGTGTTTTTCACATCGGTGCTGGAGAAGGCGAACGTCTAGGTACGGGCGAACTCGAAAGTTTTGCATTAGCAACCGGGCGGCCGGTAATTTTTAGCCCGGTATTCTACAATCCTGTTTTTCCTGAACGAGCAAGGGAAAGGCTTGCAGCGTGTGGGCCGGCTCATGAGCGAGGCGCAGAATTATTTGGGCAAGTATCGTGCCAGCCTTTAAGCCACGATTTTACTCTTGAAAATGCTTACCTAATGTACAGTCTCGAGGTGTGGTCGGGATTGAAGACAGCCAACCGGAAGACGCTCATTGAAACATTTGGTGATCCTATGTTTCGAGATCAATTTCGTGCTGGGTTTGAAAAACCCCAAAAAGGAAGAATTTTTTACGGGGACTGGACAAAAGTCGATGTTATATCCTGTATCCGTGAAGAAAATCAATTTTTGGAAGGCCGTACAATAGCTGAAATTGCGGAAACGCAAAGGCTTGACCCGGTTGATGTATTTTTTGATCTCGCACTGTCGGAAGATCTGGAAACCTGTTTTAACGCCAAAGTTATGAATTCCGATG
>JAYZBC010000075.1:0-83633 GCA_036339375.1 Pseudomonadota bacterium
CGACGTATTTGTCGCCGTTGGCATAGGTCATGGTGCCAGGTCCGTGCTTTTTGCCTTCCTTGAATTCACCGATGTATTTGTCGCCGTTGCCATAGGTAACGGTGAACTGTCCGTGGTATTTGCCTTCCTTGAATTCACCGACGTATTTGTTGCCAGTCTTGGCAAAATTAAAGGTGCCAGGTCCGTGGTATTTACCATTATTGAATTCACCAACGTATTTGTCGCCATCGGCAAAGGTATAGGTGCCAGATCCGTGGTATTCGTTATCCCTGAATTCACCAACGTATTTTTTGCCATCAGCAAAAGTATAGGTGCCAGTTCCGTGGTATTTGCCATCCCTAAAATTACCGATGTATTTGTTGCCACTCGGCAAATTGTGAATGCCGAAGCAATCAGTCCAATTTTTAACCGTAGTCCAACTGGACGAAGGACTGCCAATACAGCGATAGAAACCGGGTGATTTTCTGGTAGTCACTGTGGGTGAGACCTTCTGGGTATAGAGGAATTTACCATTCTCCCAAATACCTTCCTTTTCCCGACCATCGGCAAAGGTATAGGTGCCCTGTCCGTGCTTTTTGTTATTCCGGTATTCACCGACGTATTTATTGCCAGTGCCATAGGTAACAGTGAAGTGTCCGTGGTATTTGCCATTCTTAAATTCACCGACGTATTTGGTGCCAGTCTTGGCAAAATTAAGGGTGCCAGGTCCGTGGTATTTGCCATTCTTGAATTCACCAACGTATTTGTCGCCGTTTGCCCAGTTAAAAATGCCGTGCCCGTGATATTTACCATCCTTGTGTTTGCCGACGTATTTGTTGCCAGTCTTGGCAAAGGTAATGGTTCCGTATCCGTTTTGTTTGCCATTCCTCCATTCACCGACGTATTTTTGTCCCGCATGCTCTCCACTGCTGATAGTCCAAATACCAAAACAATCACTCCAAAATTTTGCTGTTGATGAAGAATACGTAGGACTATCCTCACACTCAGGCAGGGCAAAACCCTTCTCCCCACTTCCAAGGAGGACGGCAAGAATCAGGCAGAGTGTGGTTGTCAGTTTTCTCATACCAAAAGATTTACATAAAATAGGGAATTTGGGGAGTCTGGGAGAATGTTTCTGTGAAAATCCTCTGGGGTCACGGTGTAAATTCGTTACACCGCAGATACAGAACACCTCTGATGAATGTTTTTCTGAACCTTTTTCAATTGAACAAAAAAAGATCCCTCAGCATGGTGTCTGAGAGGTCTTTTCTGGTGTCATATCCGAGGGATGTCCGAGTATTTCCTCAAAGAAACATGTATCGAGAGTTTTGATTTGGGTTCTCTTGAATGTTGGTGACAAACTCCACGATGGCACGTCTCATGAGGTCTGATTCATTGATTCGATATCGATCACAGATGGTGGTCATGTCTTCCTTCAGGGTTAGCGGCATTCTTAAACAGGTCTGGTAAGGATGTTTGGTCATAGATATTTCCTTTCATCATTCTGGATTCGGGTGATCACTCTATTCACTGTTTCCAGTATTCGTTCTTCTTTAGGTTTTTGGGATGGAGTCCTTTTCTGGAGTCCAAATTGGGTTTTATCATTGGGATTCTTTTGGTCATTCGTCATTGGACTTACTCCTGTTCAGCAGTCTCTACAGGAGTATTTAGGGGTTCTGGTGGATGACTCTGTTGAATGGATTTCAGGAAATATCCTAAAGAGAAATCCTGATGTGATTATCTTGAGGGAGTGATTTCTGGACATACTGAACCCGTCACAGGGAACAGCATGTCCTAATCTTGAGTCCAGTGACTCCTGAGACATATGCAATCAGAGAAACTTTTCTAACCAAGTACCATCACGTCTACGGTTAGAGAGTTGGGTGGGTAATCCGATATCCCATTCACTCAGCACCATTGGGGTCTTCCAAATCCATGCGAGTTACTTCTCTACTGAAACTACGGTCACGACATGAAACGGATTGCATCATGGTCATATCGTGTGAGGGTCAAGTCTTCCCTCGTCCTGTTGGCAATGTTTATTCACCCAATCCAACTTTGGTGCAGTCGTATCCCCATCCGTAAAGTCATTTGAGGAAACCCATCGTCTAGTCTGGGAAACTTGAATTGTCCTTCTATTTAGACAAACGTATCCCTTAAGAATTTGAGATCTGAAGTGACACAGATTTGACACAGTAACGCTCTTAGAGGTATCCTCTCCATAAGATAAAACTGTGAAAAACTAAGCATTTTCAATGGTTTGTGGATAGAGCACTAGACTACGAATCTAGGGGTCGGGAGTTCGAATCTCTCCGGGCGCGCCAATTTTATACTTTTTCGAATTTTAAAAGGGTGTAATTCTGCAAATTACAAGCATTCCCCTTTTAATACAAACTTTTGATGTTTTCATGCATGTAGTTTAATTTGGAATTCGAAGAATTAAATTTTAAAAAATATTGGGGTTTCAGGTGTGAATGATACCGAAACGATCCTTTTCGCTAATGAAGAATTTTATAGAGCCTTTGATGACCAAGATTCAAAATCTATGGATCGCGTGTGGTCACAAAAATTTTCCGTTTGTTGTGTGCATCCTGGATGGGGACCCATCTTTGTACGAACAGAAATCATAAAAAGTTGGTTGGCAATCATGACCAATCCGGAATCTCCAAAAATTAGATGCCTAGACCCAAAAGCAGAGATTTATGGTGATATTGGAGTGGTGGTTTGTTTTGAGGAACTGTCAAACAATTTTTTAATTGCAACAAACATTTTTCATCGCGAGGGCAGTTTGTGGAAAATGATTCATCACCAGGCGGGTCCAACAACCGCTTCACCAAGAGTGGTTACTGCTCGAAAAAATACTCCTATTCATTAACCAATTACGTGGTTTTAAAACCAAAAAACCGTTTTATAGCTCTCCAAAGAACTCTCAGCCCCATACCCCCCATTTGGACAGGTTCAGGAGATACAGTTTCCCCAGATTGAGACGAAATAGCTTCTTGTTTATTAGTGGTTTCCCCAAAAGCATTATCCTTGGGCCCAATCACGTGTTTTTCTAAGTTGCTAGCAAATTGACTTATGATTTGTTGAGACAGATCCTTTACCATCCCAACACCACGACCGTATTGTGCGACCGCACCAGATAGTTGCAAGTTGGTTTGTATCTCTACCCTTGTACCTTTCTCTGATGGTGTCATTTGAAATGTCACAATGGCGTGGGCGCCACCACGTCCTTTAGCATCCGTGCCCTGAGCTTTTAATGTGGCACCGTGATCACCAACATTAATTTCTTCAAAAGTTGTTTGCCCGTTAAAGGTAAGAGCAACAGGGCCTAATTTTACGGAAATTTTGCCTTTATACGTATCTTTATCAACTACTTCCGTTAATTCCGCACCGGGTACGCAAGGGGCTATACGTTCAATGTCCATCAATATGTCCCACGCTTGATCGACAGGAACCGGGACCTCGAATTCGTTTTCGAACTCCACCGTCACTTCCTTTCTGTAAAAAAATGAATTTACATTTTTGGTTATGCCATAGGTACGATCCGACGTCCATCGGTGTGTTTCACATTATTTAACTGCAGAATAAAACTAACCCTTTTCGTCAGAGCGAGTTCGCGGTAATTTTTATATTTTCTTTAAAAACTTGATTTTAGAATGATATTCCCAAAAGTACAGTCTTTAACAACTGTTAGCCTTGTTAGGATGATTCGCGACGCGGACGCCCGCACTATGAATTTGATTTCAGGGTTAGATGAGCAACAGCTAATGGGTCCCCGGTTGGATATTGTAAATCCAATGCTTTGGGAAATTGGACACATCGCGTGGTTTCACGAAAAATTTATTTTGCGAGATATCATCGGGCAAAAGCCGTTTTACGATAACGCAGACAAACTATACGACTCTATGGCAGTGCCGCATTCAACGCGTTGGGATCTTGATTTGCCTGACCTGAAAACTACAATCCAATACCGACGTGAAATACTGGAAAAAGTGATTAATTGGCTTGGCGGAAGCCAAACGGCGACAAGTGAGCAGACTTACTTCGGGCAACTCACCACATTTCATGAAGATATGCATGACGAGGCTTTTACTTATACGAGGCAAACTTTACGTTATCCAGCCCCTTGTTTGGGTACAAAGGCCAACTTTAAATCAAGAATTGCAGGTCCACTTTCAGGCGATACTGACATTCCTGAGGGGATCCACATGCTCGGTTCTTCTCCTAAGGCACCGTTTTATATGGATAATGAAAAATGGGGCCATGGTTATGAAGTAAAACCATTTAGTATTGCAAGGGCACCGGTCACAAACTTGGAGTTTGCCGAATTTGTAGATGCGGGAGGCTATGAAAGAGATGAGTTGTGGTCAAAGGGGGGGTGGAATTGGCGGATGAAGAGTGGAGCCAAACATCCTCTTTATTGGATTAAAGATTCTAAAGAATGGATGGTAAAAATTTTTGATCAAATAGAGTTGATGCGCCCTTATGCACCCGTTTCCCATGTTTCTTGGTTTGAGGCAGAAGCTTGGTGCCGGTGGGCGGCTCGCAGGCTTCCCTGGGAAGCTGAATGGGAAGTTGCGGCTTCCAGGACGCCACAAACAGGAATAAAAAATTTAGGTGGTCCGGAAATCCGTTACCCTTGGGGTGATAATCCACCCAATCAAGAGCTTGCAAACCTGGATGGCACTTTAGGGGGGACAGTAGACGTTGCAGAATTTCCAGACGGTGATAGTGGATACGGCTGTAGACAGATGATTGGCAATGTTTGGGAGTGGACCCAGTCGAGTTTTCGTCCCTTCGAAGGTTTTGTTGCTGATCCCTATTCGGATTACTCAGAGCCCTGGTTTGACGGACGTCACGCAGTTTTGCGCGGGGGGTCTTGGGCGACGCGAAACCGAACCGTCTGGAATACATTTCGAAATTTTTACACCTGCAACCGCCGTGATATAATCGCAGGATTTAGGACTTGTGCCCTGAACAGCTAAAAAAGTTAAGTCCAAGAATATCTTTTAAAATGTTCCAAATCCGAAATGGTGTTGCAGGCATGGGCACGTCGTTCAATCCAAGTGGAGAAATTGCGTCAATTAGTGCACTTTGTATGCAAGGTAATGCGCCCACACACCCAGCTTCCCCAGCACCCTTTATTCCAAGGGGATTGTTTTTAGCGGGAACGCCGGCAATGACCACTTCAATTGGCGGAGAATTATCGGCGCGAGGCATGCAATAATCCATAAAGGACGCCGAGATCAGTTGTCCACTTTTCGGGTCGTAGTTTATGTCCTCACATAACGCTTGGCCAAGGCCTTGACTGACGCCGCCATGAATTTGCCCCTCCAAAAGCAAGGGGTTAATGACTGTGCCGACGTCATCCACAACTAAATATGAGATAATTTCGGTTGAACCGGTTTCCGGATCAATTTCTAATTCACATAAATGGCAACCATTTGGAAATGTTGGTTCTTTTGGTTTGAAAGCGGCAAAAGCAATCAATGTGGGCTCAATTTCTGAAGGCAATAGCATAAAATTGTATGCAGTTTTAGCTATTTCTTCTATACCGATACCTATGTCTGTTCCCTTCACATTGAAAATCCCGTTGAAAAATTCGATATCAGTTTGTGAGGTTTCCAACATAAATGCGGCAATGGTTTTTCCACGCTCGATTATGCGATCACTCGCTATTCGAAGGGCCGCGCCGCCATTGCCCGCGGAACGTGAACCGAAGGTACCCCGTCCGTGGCTTATGACATCTGTGTCACCTTGGAAAAGAACAATTTTTTCTATAGGGACGCCAAGCATTTCATTGACCAATTGTTTGAAAGTGGTTTCATGTCCTTGCCCTTGAGCTAGCGTTCCCATAAGTACATTACAGTGGCCGGAAGGGTCAAAACGTATTTCCGCAGTTTCTTCGATAGCGGCAGCCGATTGTTCGATTGCGAATGCTATTCCGAGGCCCCGTAATTTGCCTCGAATTTTTGCTTCTTTACGCCGATTTTCGAAGCTTGCATAATCCCCGAGCGTCGCGGCTTTTTCGAGGATTTTTAGAAAATCTCCAGTATCATATTTAAAAATTAATCCCGTCTGGTACGGAAGAGCCTCGGAGGGTATTAAATTTCTGCGCCGCAGTTCTAGCCTATCTATGCCCAATTCAGTTCCTGCTCGGTCTATTGCTTTTTCAATGGCTAAACTGGCTTCTGGTCTCCCTGCCCCCCGATAAGGGCCGATAGACCCAGTATTTGTAAAAACTCCTGTAACCGATGTGTATATGTTGGGTGTTTTGTAAACGCCCGCAAGCCCCCCAAGGTTGTTGGTCGCTGAATGCGGTGTCATTGAGCCTAAATAGGCTCCCAGGTTGGCTATAGTATCAACTCGCAAAGCGAGAAAATTGCCATCCTCATCAAGTCCAAGTTGGACGGTTACCAAATTGTCGCGCGCATGATTATCAGACATCAAAGATTCTGTCCGATCTGCTGTCCATCGTACAGGCCGGTCTAACAGTTTTGACGCCCACAAAACTAAAATTTGGTCGTGATAAATGTCTCCTTTCATACCAAACGCACCCCCTACGTCTCCGGCAATTACTCTGACTTGAGCAAGAGGTACGTTTAAAACTGCGGCAACTTGGTCTCGGATACCGTGGACACTCTGTGTACTTGTATGCAGTGTGTAACGGTTTTCCCGACGATTAAAATTACCAATTGACACCCTCGTTTCCATGGCGTTCGCTGAAACTCGATTAATTGGATATTCCAACTTAGTGACATGGTTGGCTGTGGAAATAATTTTATCAGTGGTCTTGCTATCGCCAACTTCAAAGAAAAAACACTCGTTCTTTGGGCAGTTTTCCCATACTAAAGTGGCCCCTTGTTTTACCGCATCGGTTGCAGACGTGACTGAAGGGAGAATTTGGTATTCGACTTCAATTAATTCAGCTGCATCTTTAGCCATTTCGAGACTTTCGGCTACTATAAAAGCGACTTCATCTCCCACCAGTCTGACGCGGTCCTTTACTAGCCCTTCCCTTGGCCCTGTATGCATGGGGGAACCATCTTTTTTTTGACGTTGGACTAGAACCGGAAAAGCGTTGAATTTTTCTTTCAACCAATCTTCGCCTGTAAGAACCAGCAAAACACCGGGAGAAGACCTAGCGGAATTTACGTTGATTGATAAGATTTTTGCGTTTGCGTGTGGTGAGCGGTGGATATAACCAAAACATTGGTTAGCTAGTTTGAAGTCATCACCGTACTGCCCCCGACCATCAAGCAGCCTTGGGTCTTCTATACGGGGAACAGGTTGACCTATACCAAACTCACCCATTTTATTTCCCATTATTTAAAATTTCTATTTAGGACCTTTGGATTTTTATAAGCTCCTAAAAGGAGTTTAAATAGCTTTTTTCGGATCAAACCCGACGGGTGTCATGACCAGTCTTGCCGCTTCTGTTGGATCAATTTTTTTATTCCACTTTTCCCCAATAAAGCGGAACCCATTGAATTTATCTGAAGCTTCTGAGGCTAACCATTTAATAGGCTCTGCCATTACAGCTGGATTAATTAACTTTCCATCGGCACCGCTACGCGTTTTATCTCCAACTTTGCCCGGCAAAAGGTTGGTATCGGCTGCACCTCCAGGGATTAAAATATTAACCGTAACCCCAGTACCTTCCAAATCTTCGGCCCAAACCCGTGTCGCTGCCTCAAATCCTGCCTTTGCAGGACCATAGGGGTAGAAGCCAGCCCTTTGCATAGTATGGACGCTAGTTGTGACGTTTACGATCCGCCCCCAACCGTTTTTTATCATGTGCGGAACAGCAGAACGTACCATCAAAAATGGGCCTACAAAATTTGTTTCAATTATTGCTTTAACGGGCTCTACAGGTGCTTCCCAAAATTTAGTTGGTTGAGAGGTAAAAGCATCACTAATGAGAAGCATTCCAACACCAGCATTGTTGACTATAACATCGATCTTTCCAAAGCGGTCTATAGTTTCCTCCATCACCCGCTTACAATCATCCGCTTTACGTACGTCACATAACATGGCCTGAATATTTTCACTGGCTACACCAGCTATTTTTTCTGCCTCTGCCTCAATGGTTTGTATGTCTTCTTCAATAAAAGTTGGTGCAATAACGGTTGCCCCAGCACTGGCCAAAGCTAAAGTCATGGCTCGTCCGAGACCCCGTCCCCCTCCGGAAACAATACAAATTTTTCCTCGAACCGCCATTTATTCCGACCTCGAACGTAATTCAAAACCAGCTGGGCAAATTTGTTTTAGCGCCGCTGACGTTGGGTCTAAAGAGGTATCCCAAATATCAGCTTCAAAACGTTGTCCTGTAATACCGTCTGATGCATTTGAAGCTAACCATAGAATTGGGGGTCCCATAACGTCAGGCTCTACGGGTTCCTTACCGGCAGGGTGTTCAAGTGAGTTCCGCCAAGCCGTTGGCATGATATCGGTATTTGCGGCTCTACCGGGTATTAAAACGTTAGAGGTAATTCCCGTGTTTTCCAAATCCTCTGCCCAAATTCTAGTTGATGCCTCCAAAGCAGTTTTTGAAGGTCCGTAAGGAAAAAAACCTTTGCGTTGCATGGTTCCAATACTGGTTGTTACATTAACAATTCGGCCCCACCCTCTCTTTAACATGTGGGGTATTGCGTGGGCGGCCATTTGGAATGGCCCGATCGTGTTAGTATCAAAGGTCATTTGAACCTGTGCAATGTCAGCCTCCCAGAATTTTGGCCGAGTTTCCATAAACTCTTCGCTGAACGGCCTCATTCCCAATCCGGCGTTGTTAACTAAAACATCTAGTTTGCCAAACTTTTCTAGGGTCTTGTCAATTATTTCACAACATTGGTCAGGATTTCTGAGGTCCGCGGACATGGCGTAGACTTCGCCACCGCTGTTTCCAACATTTGCTGAAACATCTTTTTCAATTAAAGGAATGTCGGTGGGAATGTGGCTTGGTGCGATTACTTTGGCACCTGCCGCAGTTAACGCCAGTGTCATACCCTTTCCTAGTCCTCTACTCCCTCCTGTGATTATACATACCTTATCGTTTACAATTTCATTTTCCATTTGGATTTTCCACCACAGATTTTTGTTGGATGGTTTTATTTCTTTTCACCTTGTTGATTGCTTTCCACACCCGTTCCGGTGTTGCGGGCATTTCGATATGGGTTATGCCGAGGGGTGTTAGGGCATCAACAACAGCGTTAATCGTTGCTGGCAATGCCCCCGTTGGCCCCGATTCTCCTCCGCCCTTAACACCGAGGAGGTTTGAACTTGTAGGGACCGGAGCGCTTATAATTTCCATTCGGCAGACATTATCTGCTCGTGGGAGACAGTAATCCATTAGAGAGGCGGAAAGTAGCTGGCCATTCTCAGTGTCGAATACAATGTTTTCCATTAATGCCTGCCCTATTCCCTGTACAATGCCACCATGCATCTGAGCTTTTAGTAATAACGGATTTACAACCGTTCCGACATCATCAACACAAACAAAATTATGCATCTCGATGACACCGGTTTCCGGGTCTATTTCTAGCTCGCAAACTTGAACACCCGTAGGCCAGTTCCAATATTGCGGGGTATAAATTCCAGTTTCATTTAGACCTGGCTCTATATCTGAACTTAAAGCTTTTGGGTCGAACGCTTTTTCAGCAACCTCTAAAATACTGATTTTTCGGTCTGTCCCTATTACCGTAAATTGACCGACTTCAAAATCAATATCTGTTTCAGCTGCTTCCAAAATAAATGATGCAATGTTTTTGGCTTTTTCAATTGTTTTGTCACAAGCTCTGACAACAGCAGAGCCTCCAATAGACATTGAACGAGAGTTAAAGGTGCCTCTGCCATAATTTGCAATATCAGTGTCGCCTTGTACGTACCGAATTGAAGATGGTTCTAACCCTAATTTTTCACAAACAATTTGTTTAAAAACTGTTTCATGACCTTGGCCATGGCTAATGGTGCCCATGATGAGGGTTACGGTTCCAGATGGATCAAAGCGAATACAACAAGATTCTAGATTTGGCGTTGAAGTTTTTTTAACAGTATTTGAAATGCCTATTCCTCGGAGTTTGCCTAATTTTTTGGATCGGGCTCGCCGTTTTTCAAAGTGATCATAATGGATGGAGGCTAGGGCTTTTTCTAAATTGCCAGGAAAATCCCCGCAATCATAGGTGAAACCCAGCGCGTTAGTCCACGGCATTTGATCTGGAGTAACGCAATTCTTTTGTCTAATGACCGCAGGATCCATACCAATTTTCCGTGCAGCAATGTCGATAAGTCGTTCACCTATGTACGCCGCCTCTGGTGCTCCAGAACCTCGGTAGGGAGAGGTCGAGTTAGTGTTTGTAAATACACCCGTGACTTCCACGTGTACGGCAGGCGTCTTGTAGACACCCGCTAATGTGCCAAGGTTATTTGTTGGAGGACGTGGTCCTCGAATTGCCAGATAAGCCCCTAAATTGGCCCACGTTTGAATTTTCAGACCCAAAAAATTGCCGTGTCTATCGAGTGCCAAAGCTAAATTACTCACATTATCTCGGGCATGATCGTCTGACATGAAACCTTCGGATCGGTCACATGTCCATTTCACTGGACGGTCAATGAGACGTGACGCCCAAAGTACCAAAACTAGTTCATGATATGTCCCTCCCCGCATTCCAAAACTTCCTCCAACGTCACCCGGAATAATTCTTGTAGACGTTTCCGGAATATCAAATATTTGGCGAGTAATTTGGTGACGTAACGGATGAGGGTTTTGAAGCCCGGTATATAATGTGTATCTATCAAGGTGCTTTTCGTAAAGTCCGAGACAACCACGAGGCTCGAGAGCTACTGCTGTGACACGGTTGATTACTATTTCCTTTCGAATTATGTGGTCTGCTTTTTTAAAAGCAGCGTCTACAGCTTTTTTATCTCCCTGTTCCTCAAAAAAACAAATGTTATCTGGACAACTCGGCCAAACTGGTGGCGCTCCCTCCTTTAAAGCATTTTTAATGTTGGAAACTGACTGCAGTGGTTCATAGTTTACTTCAATCAACTCAGATGCATCCCTCGCTTGTGCCTTGGTTTCAGCTACAACAAACGCTATGTAATCTCCGACTAACCTGGCATGATTGGTTACAAGCGCGGGGTGGGGTGGATGAAACATTGGTGTTCCATCTTTTCGAAATTTAGAATCTTCACAAGGCAGCGGTCCATAGCCTTCTTGTTCCCAGTCTTCTCCCGTCAAAATTTTTATAATCCCGGGCGCTGTTTCAGCTTTAGAGGTATCAATTGAGACTATTTTTGCCATGGCGTGAGGTGAACGGAGGACATAGCCCCAAGCTTGATTTCTGAGATTTACGTCGTCCAGAAACTGGCCACAACCACTCAGGAGCCGAGGATCTTCCTCTCGGGGTACCGGCTGCCCTATCGCAAATTCACCCATCTATGAAAACTTTCAAAGCTCAACGTTTATATAACAAATCATATCCAATGAAACTAATGCTCACAACGTCGAAAATTTTTTGGTTTTTAATTTTGATTGCCTTACCTGATTTGCATTAAAATATGTTATGACCAAACTGGACTTATCACGGACGGTAAAGAAAACGATGAAAGAAAGATTGGGACGTCTAGTTACTACGTTAATTTTCGTGGGAATTCTTTTAACCGGAACACTTAGTGGCGGCACTCAAACTTTGAGCCAAACTAAATCTTTGGCAGATAAAAAGGAGGTGAAATCTAGGTCAGTGACTGGGTCTGAAATGCGGTCAATGATAACGACACTTGAAGACGACCGTGAACGAAGAAAGCTGGTTAGTCAGTTAAAACTTTTATTAGCAACAAAAAACAAAACGGAGAAAAAGAAAAAAGAAATTTTCAGTATCCGTGTTTTTGATGGTCTTTCAAAACGGATGGATGCTTTTGGAGGGGAGGTAATTTCCGGCGTCCGCGCCATTATTGATCTTCCAAACGTATACAATTGGACACTGGCTCAATTCAGCGATCAAAAAGCTAGAAGTATCTGGTTTGAAATTATTTGGAAACTTATTCTTGCACTGTTTGGAGGGCTATTTTTTGAATGGTGTTTGCGAAAATTTTTAAGCAAATCCAGAAAGCTAATAGAAGAACGTAACGTTTCCTCATACTGGGTTCGTGTTCCCGTATTATTGGTACGTACTTTTTTAGATGTGCTACCAATTCTTGGATTTGTGGGTGGCAGTTATGCCCTTCTTATGCTCATTGATCCCGGTCCATTAGCTAGAGAGGTAACTCTTTCATTCATTTTAGCAAACGTGGCCGTGCGGGCTGTTATGGCGATTGGTCGCATGATCCTCACACCTGTTTCTGGTAATTTGCGTTTGCTTCCCATGCGGGATGTTGATGCTAATTACCTATTTATTTGGGTAAGGCGTTTTGCTGATGTTTCTATTTACGGTTACACGATAGCCCACGCCTCCGTTACCCTTGGCCTCCCGCAAGTGGGGGCAGAAATCTTAGTAATCATTACGGGTTCTTTTTTAGCACTTATGACCATTGTTTTTACGCTTCAAAACAAAATTGCTGTAGGAAATTGGTTACAAAAGAAAGGTGAAAACCAAAAAAGTGTTGTCTCACTTCGAACACGAATTTCCGAAATTTGGCACTTCCCAGCTATTCTTTATATTTTAGCTCTTTACAGTGTTTGGGTGCTTTCAATAGAGGATGGTTTTCACTTTCTTTTGAAGGCGACTATTTTCACAATAGTCATATTTGTTGCAGCTCGCTTGATTGTTGAGGGTATTAATCGGACGGCACGACATTTGTTCTTTCTTAACGAAAACGTTAAAAAACGCTACCCCAGCCTAGAAGTGCGGGCCAATCGATACTTACCTGTCTTTGAGAGAATTACTGCAATTGTTATTACTTTAATTGCTTCCCTTATAATTCTCCAGTCTTGGAATGTAGAAATACTTTCCTGGTTTACTACACCCTTAGGTCAGCAAGTGTTAAGTAGCTTGTTCACTGTTTTTTTATTATTACTTATTACTGTCGCACTTTGGGAAATAACAAGCGCAATCATTGAAAGATACCTGGCACGGAATAATGAGCGGTTGTCCGCCCGTACCCGCACTTTATTACCTCTAATGCGAACTACAATATTAGTAGTTTTGGTTGTACTAGTTATCATGGTTACTCTTTCTGAGCTTGGTTTAAATATAGCCCCGTTGTTGGCCGGTGCAGGCGTGGTTGGATTAGCGGTGGGTTTTGGGGCGCAAACTTTAGTGAAGGATATTATAACTGGTTTATTCATTTTAGTGGAGGACCATATCTCAATTGGAGATTTTGTGAAGGTTGGTAACCATGCAGGCATAATCGAAAAACTGACTCTTCGGACTATACAGTTACGTGATATTGGCGGGACTGTTCACGTAATTCCTTTTAGTGAAGTAACAACTCTAGAAAATTTGAGTAAGGATTTCTCCCGTTACGTTTTCGATATTGGTGTAGCATATCGAGAAGATATTGATTACGTAGTTGAAGTGTTGCAGGGTCTTGGTGATGAGTTGATGCAAGATGAGAATTTTAAAGACTTTATTTTAGAACCACTCGAAATTCTGGGGCTTGATAGTTTTGGTGATAACGCAGTTATTATTAAGGCAAGAATAACTACAAAACCTGTTAAGCAATGGATAGTTGGCCGTGAGTTTAACCGCCGCATTAAAAATAGATTTGATGAATTAGGAATAGAAATTCCATTTCCGCACCGGACCATTTATTTTGGTGAAGACGTTTCAGGTAATGCCCCACCCGCACGCCTCCTAAAAGTGGAAGCAAAACAATCAACGCAAAGTCGTGCTCCCATAAAAAATCCTGTTTCCAAAGAACCTAGAAAACCATTTATCCCATCCAGTTCCGGAGGAGGGGATGGGGATGGTGAATGAAAACTTCTTTTTAATTTTCACTAGGGTTTATCTAAAACTCTTGTGTTAATTTTGTTAAAAGTTTTTTCTTATTCTCTTCGATTTTCCTTGAGTTGAGGGGTTTCCCTTCTTGACACTAATAACGTTAAAAGCGTTAGTTTAGTTGACTTCTTGCAAAGTGGGGCCTAATTCTCCCGCCTTTTGCAACTATGTATTCTGTTTTAGAATTTAGGAGGTATTCGTGTATCCGGAAGTTATGCCTAGTTATGGCCGGGTTGATATAGAATTTGAGCGGGGTGATGGGTCATATCTTTATACCAAAGATGGTACGCGTTATTTAGATTTTGCTACCGGAATTGCGGTCAATGTTCTGGGTCATAGTCATCCGCATCTTTTAGAAGCTTTGACAAACCAGGGAGCTAAGCTTTGGCATTGTTCGAACCTTTACCGAATTCCAGAACAGGAAACACTTGCACGTCGGCTAGTTGAAAATAGTTTTGCTCAAACTGTGTTTTTCTGTAATTCAGGCGCCGAGGCAGTTGAGACGGGACTAAAACTGGTTCGAAAATACCAATCTCAGTTGGGGCATCCTGAGCGTTTCAGGATTATCAGTTTTGATGGCAGTTTTCACGGCCGGACACTTGCTACAATTGCGGCTGCCAAAAACAGTGCACATATTTCCGGATTTGGTCCCATGCCCGAAGGATTTGATCAGGTCTGTTTTGGGGATTTACGCCAGTTAGAAACCTCTATCACAGATGAGACAGCCGCTATAATCGTCGAACCCATTCAAGGAGAGGGTGGAATACGCCCCTCAAATGTTGATTTTTTAATGGGTCTTAGAGAGGCTTGCAATAAATTTGGGCTATTATTGATATTCGATGAAGTCCAGACCGGAATGGGTCGGACCGGACATTTGTTTGCTTATGAAAAGTTTGGTGTGCAACCAGACGTTATGACTTTAGCAAAAGGGTTAGGCGGTGGTTTTCCAGTAGGTGCCTGCCTTGCGACAGATAAAGCGGCATCGGGAATTACACCAGGGACTCATGGGAGCACTTTTGGTGGTAATCCGTTGGCGATGGCCGTTGCGAATGCAGTTTTAGATATTTTACTTTCCGATGGTTTTTTGGTTCAAAGCCAGGCTATGGGTGAGTTTCTTTTTGATAAAATACTGAAATTTAGCAAAAAAACGCCGAAGGCATTTGAGGATGTCCGTGGGTTTGGACTTATGATTGGGTTAAAGTGTATACCACCTGTGGGCGATTTTGTTTTGGCCTGTCGAAAAGCCGGTTTACTAACCGTCCCAGCGGGAGAGAATGTAATGCGATTGTTGCCCCCTTTGAATGTGGATGAACCCCAAATTGGCGAAGCTATGGAGAAGTTGGAGTCCGCGTGGGGGACCATAGCAAAATGAACAAACCTAAACATTTTTTAGATTTAAATTTGCTTAAAACCGCAGATTTAAAGGTTATGATCGAGCTCAGCAAAGATTTCAAGGATGGAAAGAATAAACAAACACTTTTAAGCGGAAAAACGCTTGCCATGATTTTTGAAAAGCCCTCCACAAGAACCCGGGTTTCGTTCGACGTTGCTATGAAGCAATTAGGAGGGGATACTGTTCTCCTTAATCAAAACGAAATGCAAATCGGTCGTGGTGAAACAATTGCGGACACCAGTCGAGTTCTTAGCCGTTATGTTGACGCAATTGTTTTGAGAACTAGTAATCCTAAATTTTTGGACGAATTTGCGGAAAATTCTACTATACCAGTCATAAACGCTCTCACTGATAGGTCTCATCCTTGCCAATTAATCGCTGATGTTATGACTTTCGAAGAACATCGGGGTCCAATTTCAGGGAAGACAATTGCCTGGTGTGGAGATGGAAATAACATGGCTTTGACTTGGTTACATGCTGCTGTTCATTTTGATTTTACTTTGCGCCTTGCTTGCCCAAGTGAGTTGGA
The DNA here is from genome assembly GCA_036339375.1 of Pseudomonadota bacterium. Classification (GTDB taxonomy): domain Bacteria; phylum Pseudomonadota; class Alphaproteobacteria; order MPNO01; family UBA2964; genus JAYZBC01. Next base: position 15,839 of record JAYZBC010000075.1, read on the forward strand.
AATCTCGAGGGACGAAGTTGAAATAGCCAGAAATGCGGGAGCTACAATTATTCAAACAAAAAATCCTGCTGAAGCTGTTGAAGGGGTTCACTGCGTTGTAACCGATACATGGGTTTCGATGGGTGAAAATAAAACAAAAGAAAAACAATTACTTCTTAAGCCATACCAAGTGGATGAGACGTTGATGAAAGGTGCAAGGCCCGACGCAATTTTTATGCATTGTCTCCCAGCCCACCGTGGCGAAGAAGTAACGGCTGAGGTACTTGAGGGTCCATATTCCGTAGTTTGGGATGAAGCAGAAAACCGGTTGCATGCACAAAAGGGAATTTTGATTTGGTGTCTGAATTAACCAATCGGTTACACCATTTGAATTCTTGTTTCATCTGACACTTTTCAGTAGTTTTTAACATTTTAAAACTAAGCCCTATTTAGGGTGTTCCAAATGGTTTGTCTAATTTTGTGGTTTTTTGCAAGCAGGGATTAAATGGCGTTAAATTTCAATTTAAGAGGCTCGGGTATGCGATCGATATTTAAAGTAGTTTTTACAGTGTTTATTCTTGGAAATTTGACAAGTTGCGAAACAGTTATGCCTCCTCAAAAATTTGCGGATTTGAGTTATAAACACCAACCGGTTATCCGGTTTGCGGTAGATAGAATTGATGTAGCCCATAAATTTATAATGCCCTATTTGCAGAAAAAAATTGGGGCAGAAATGCCGGTTAAACCATCAACTGTGGCTAATCAATGGGCAAAAGATCGGCTTCGAGCGGTGGGTGGGGAGAATATAATTCAGGTCACAATAGCTCAAGCGAGTATTGTTGAAGTTCCACTGTTGGTAAAGGACGGTATTCAGGGAATTTTTACGAATGACCAATCCGAACGTTACGATGGGACCATAGAAATTAAAATTGAAGTTAAAAACAAAAAAGGGAAACAACTCGGGATGATATCTTCAAAATCAACCAGATCTCAAACCGTTCCCGAAGACACCACTATTACCGAACGTAAAAAAGTATGGTTTGAGTTGGTTGAAACAATGATGAAAGATCTTGACAGTAGCCTCGAAAAACAGGTTCACCAGAACTTCCAAAAATGGTTGTACTAATAGCTTATTAACTTATTTGCGCCAAAATGATGGCAAAAACAAAACTAAAATTGTAAATAGCTCAAGACGCCCCAAAATCATACCTGCAGATAGAACCCATTTTGCTCCGTCGGGTAAAGAAGCAAAATTTCCTGTGGGACCGATAATGGACCCCATTGCTGGGCCCACGTTACAAATTGCGGTTGCTGCGCCGGTAATTGCAGTCATATAATCCAAGCCGAGGGCGCCAAGCAAAATTGCTAGGACGGCAAAACAACCAATAAAAAGAAAAAAGAAATTCATCACCGATTGCACAACGTCATCTGCCACTGGTCTATGATTGTAATGAGGTACAAAAATACCGTGTGGCTGAAGTAATCGGTGAAATTGGGTAAGTGCTGTTGAAAATAAAACCTGGAAACGAAAAATTTTAATTCCACAAGCGGTTGAACCCGCACAGCCTCCCACAAACATTAAAATAAATAGAATAACTATCGGTAAAGTACCCCAATTCTGGTAATTTTCAGTGGTATATCCCGTCCCAGTCATAATTGATATTGTGTTGAATGAAGCAGTAATTGCGGAATCCACAGGTGACATATTCATCGATCCCCAAAGCCAAAAAGCAATGGCGGAAGACGCAACGGCGGCGATCACGACAAAACAACGCACTTGAGGGTCTCTAGCAAGAGCAAAAGAACCTTCCCGAATCATTCGTAGATACAAAAGAAAGGGCATTGCACCAACTAACATGCCAACCATGATAAAAATTTCAATCGATTTGTTATTAAATTGGCCTATAGATTGGTTTGATGAAGAGTAGCCACCTGTTGCTATTGTGGTCATTGCGTGTATTACCGCGTTAAATCCCCCCATGCCAAGCAACCAAAGCCCAAGCCACCAAATTCCAGTAAGTCCAACGTAAACAACAATAATCCAAGCGGCTATTTGACCTGCGCGTGGGAGAGCTTTTTCATGTGTTTCGAATGCTTCCACTTTAAAAAGTTGCATGCCACCAACGCGTAATATTGGTAAGACCGAAATTGCCATTACAATTATTCCAATTCCACCCAACCATTGTAAAAGAGCACGCCAAATCAAAATTCCTCTAGGGGCTTTATCTAAATCTACGATCACAGTTGATCCAGTTGTTGTTATACCGGACATGGCTTCAAAAAATGCATCGGTGTAGCTGAGTCTAATTTCAGAAAACACAAATGGCAGTGCAGCAAACATTGTTAGGAAAAGCCAACTAGCAGCAGTTAATAAAAAAGCCTGTCGTATTGACAGCTTTCGAACCTGAGATTGGTTAGTTAAAACTAATAATCCACCAACAAACAAAGTTAGAGTGCCCGCAGCGGCAAAAATCTTCCAATCTTCGTGTCCATTAAGTAGGTCAACAGTAAAAGGGGCTAACATTGATACCGCGAGAGTGGTCAGTAGGATCCCTATTAGGAATAGTGCCGGTCTAAAATCGATCATGGGCAATACGCCCCGTAATTGGTTAGAATAAAATTTTAATCCAAGTGACCAGGGCCCGATGTGGGATTCCCAATCATAGCTAAAAATTCCCTGCGAGTAGAAGAGTGTTCGCGAAAGGCACCAATCATTTGACTAGTAACCATGGTGAGGCCAGCTTTATGAATTCCTCTTGTTGTCATACACCCGTGTGAAGCTTCAATTACCACTCCGACACCCAGTGGCTTTAGCACCTCATCAAGTGTGTTAGCTATTTGGGCAGTCATTTTTTCTTGAATTTGCAAACGTTTACCAAAGGCTTCAACCAATCGGGCTAGCTTACTAATTCCCACAACCCTTTGGTCAGGTAAGTACCCTACATGTGCTTTTCCGACGATGGGAGCTAAGTGATGTTCACAATGGGATTCAAAACGAACATTTCTCAAGACCACCATTTCGTCATAACCAGCTACCTCCTCAAATGTGTGGGATAAAAGCTCAGAGGGGTCGATTTGGTAACCCGAAAACCATTCCCGATAAGCATCAATAACGCGCTTCGGAGTGTCCAATAAACCTTCCCTTTCAGGGTCATCACCTGCCCAACGTAACAAGACTCGAATAGCCTCCTCTGCTTCTTCTCGTGATGGTTGTATTGTCATTGCACGAGGCGTTTCGAACATTTGTTTTTTTCCAGTAGCCACAAAATTTATCCTTTCAATTTCTCAGTCATACTAGACTTGGGGATGGTTGTTTTTCGTTAATTCAACCTTCTAGCTTGATAGGGACTATCCAAAGAAAATGCAGGAATTTTTATATCAAACCGCTCGCCACCTGATGTTTTCATTTCATACGATCCAACCATAATCCCTGAAGGGGTCCCTAATGGCGTGCCGCTGGTATATTCAAAAGCCTCACCTGGTTGCAAAGTCGGTTGTTCCCCCACCACACCCTCGCCTCTAACTTCATGCAATTGCCCATGGGCATCAGTAATTCGCCAATGCCGATTTATAAGTTGGATTTGTTCTAAGCTTTCATTTTCGATTCTGATCTGATAAGCCCACACGAAATGGTCTTCGTCGGGTGCAGATTGTTCATCCAAAAAAATTGCCTCGACAATAACTTTGATGCTTCGTGTGACTGCCTCATACATATTGTGTCTCCATACATCTGGAACAAGGTTCTCAACAGCAATTTATTTCTCAAACGCATAATTAATTGTAACACTTAACTAAAATCAAATTAGTCAAATAAAAATTTCTAATTTCTATTTTGAATTTGCAAGCGATTGCTCAATGTCTTCCTTTAAATCATCGATATCCTCAAGACCAATAGATAAACGGACAAAGCCATCAGTAATTCCCAACTGGGCCCTTTCTTCTACCGAAATTCTTTGATGGGTTGTTGTAGCGGGATGGGTCGCCAAACTTTTGGCATCTCCAAGATTATTGGAAATATCTATAAGTCTAAGGGAGTTCATGAATTTGAACGCACGTTCTTTTTTTGCATCCAAATCTAAACAGACCACACTTCCAAAATCTAGCATTTGAGCCTTTGCTAGTGTGTGTTGGGGATGTGAACTAAGACCAGGATAAAGCACTCGTGTCGGTTCATTTTTTTGGATCAAAAACTTTGCTATCTCTACAGCATTTTGACAGTGTTTTTTTACCCTCATTTCAAGTGTTTCCAGGGCTTTTAACAAAATCCAAGCGTTGAAAGGGCTCATTGAAGGACCGGTGTGACGATAAAAAGGGGTTAGAATTTCATTAATCCATTTTTCTCTAGCAAGAATAGCTCCACCCATTGTCCTTCCTTGGCCGTCAATGTGTTTTGTAGTGGAGTAAACAACTACGTCAGCTCCAAATTTTAATGGATTTTGTAGTAGCGGTGTAGCAAAAACATTGTCTACAATTACGATGGCACCTGCTTTATGAGCAATTTCACAAACGGTTTTCATATCAATTATTTCCAACCCTGGATTTGACGGAGTCTCAAAAAAAACTGCTTTGGTAGGTTGGCTTAAGGCTTTTTCCCACTGGTCCAAATCTCTTCCATCTACAATTGTAATATCAATTCCAAAACGAGGCAAAATTTCCGTCAAAATATATTGACATGATCCAAAAAGAGCCCTTGATCCTACCACACGGTTTCCTGCGTCGGTGCTGCACGCAAGTGAGGCAAAGACTGCTGCCATGCCGCTTGCGGTTGCGCGACAGGCTTCAGCGCCTTCAAGAAGGCTCATGCGATCTTGAAACATTTCAACGGTTGGGTTCCCATACCTTGAGTAAATAAAACGATCAATTTCATTTTTAAAAGCGGCTTCAGCGTCTTCAGCTTTCTCATAAACGAAGCCCGAAGTCATGAAAATAGCTTCGTCGGTTTCGTCAAATCCCGTTCGACGTGTGCCACCACGAATAAGTTGGGTTTGAGGTCGCCAATTTCTTTCTTTTTGTTTCACCACCATTATTTCTCTCCTCACCTTGCCCGTCATCGGACAGGGCTTTAAGCCTTAACAAAAAACCCCAACCAAATAGGTCAGGGCAATTACAGGCTCCGACTTTTTAGCGTTTATTTTTACGTGGCAGCAAGCCAGCCGGGCTCAAATCACCACTACCCCCGTTACTACCTCCGTCTGACTTAATCGTCAAGCATTTGTCGATCTTCCTTTCAAGGCCAAAAATTTTCTATTTAAACTTATGATACAAAAGAGATACATAATCTTTGGGTTATAATTTTGTTAAGGTCCTTTGGTTATTCAATCTTTTCCAGTGTATTTGGTAACTCCCAGATCATACCTAATTAACACTGCGAGAGTTATGATAGCTAAAGCACCAGCTTGATGGAAGATTGCAGGAATATAGGCCACTTTCATAAGTAAAGTTGTTATGCCTAAAGCCATTTGTCCGATTGAAAAAAAGGTTAAACAAAAAATTAGTATGCGTGTAGAATTTGGCAATGGCGTCTTTATAGCAAAAACGCAAAACATAATAATTAATAACACAAGTGCGACGCCTAATTTTCGGTGAAAAAATTGCACAGTAGCTGTGTTTTCAAAAAAATTGATCCACCATGGAGACATAGTAAAAAGATCTTGTGGTATCCACTTCCCACTCATAAGTGGGAAAGTGTTGAAAGCAAGGCCGGCGTCTAAACCCGCGACAAGGGCACCCCATACCATTGTTATAAATGTACCAACAATAACCAAAAATGAAAAACCTCTGATAATTTCCGAACAATTCCTTATAGGGCGGGTTTTAAGGCAAGTAAGTGCTAACCAAAAAAGCCAAACATAAATTAGTGTTGCTAAAATAAGGTGTGCAGCAAGCCTGTATTGACTTACGGTAGGTTGATCAATGAGCCCGCTTTGGACCATGTACCATCCTAAAACTCCCTGCAAGCCACCTAAACCAAACAAACCCAAAAGTTGCCACGCTAAGGTTTTGGGTATCATGCGACGACACAAAAACCAAAGAAATGGAATAAAAAAAACTATTCCAATTATCCTTCCCCAAAGTCGATGAAAATATTCTAACCAAAAAATTGACTTAAAATCTTCTAAAGTCATCCAAAAGTTTAACTTATTAAATTCGGGGCTGAAACGATAAGCCTCGAACAATATTTGCCATTCTGCATGTGATGTTGGAGGAAAAATACCGGTTAAAGGTCGCCAATCAACAATTGACAGACCACTTTCAGTTAGACGAGTAAGTCCTCCTATGATTACCATAAGCAAAACGAGTATGCAGCAAAGAATGAGCCAATAGCCCACGATAGGGGGTGGTAAATTTACACTCAATTTTAAATTGCGCGTAACAGGCATAATTGTTCCTAATAAATTTATTTTATCAAGACGAAGTTTAAGGAGCAGATAAAAGGTAAATAGTGACGTTTTATTTAAAATTAAACCTTTATAAAAATAAACTGAAATTATTCACAGGTTCTTGACACCGAGAAGATGGATAACTATATACCTGGCACTCGATTGGGGAGAGTGCTAATAAAATTGTTTTTCCCCATTTATTTCAATGAGAAACTTGGGAGCGTGCAAATGAAATTTAGGCCATTGCATGACCGCGTTTTGGTCGAAGCTGTAGAAGCAGAGGTTAAAACGGCAGGTGGCGTAATTATTCCTGATACGGCACAAGAAAAGCCGCAGGAAGGAAAAGTCATTTCAACAGGGCCAGGCCTTCGGGGAGATGACGGAAAATTAATAAAACCAGATGTCAAAAAGGGTGATCGTATTCTTTATGGTAAGTGGTCTGGCAACGAAGTTAAAGTCGATGGTAAGGACTACTTAATAATGAAAGAGTCCGACATCATGGGAATCATAGAGTAGGGAGATCAGACTGATGGCAGCTAAAGAAGTAAAATTTGATACTGAAGCCCGAAACAAAATGTTGAAGGGTGTTGATACTCTCGCTGACGCGGTAAAAGTAACGCTAGGACCAAAAGGTCGTAATGTAGTGTTGGATAAGGCTTTCGGTGCTCCGCGGATTACTAAGGACGGCGTTACAGTCGCTAAAGAAATTGAACTTTCTGACAAGTTTGAAAATATGGGCGCCCAAATGGTACGGGAAGTAGCATCAAAGACTAACGACGAGGCGGGAGACGGTACAACTACGGCTACCCTATTGGCTCAAGCAATTGTGCATGAGGGATGTAAAGCTGTTGCCGCTGGTATGAATCCGATGGACCTCAAACGTGGAATCGATGCCGCAGTTGAAACGGTGGTTGCAGAACTGAATTCACGTTCCAAGAGAGTGAAGGATGAAGGGGAAATTGCCCAAGTAGGAACAATTTCAGCAAACGGCGACGCCGACGTTGGTGATATGATTTCTGCGGCAATGCAGAAAGTTGGTAAAGAGGGTGTTATTACTGTTGAGGAAGCCAAGGGTTTAACAACTGAGTTAGAGGTTGTTGAAGGCATGCAGTTTGATCGTGGCTATCTTTCACCCTATTTCGTTACTAATCCAGAAAAGATGATTTGTGATATGGAAAATCCAATGATTCTTCTTCACGAGGCAAAGCTTTCCACATTACAGCCCTTGTTGCCACTTTTGGAATCAGTTGTTCAAGCCTCTCGTCCGCTTATAATCATTGCGGAAGATGTTGAGGGGGAGGTTTTGGCTACGTTAGTTGTTAATAAACTTCGTGGTGGGCTTAAAGTAGCGGCAGTAAAGGCACCTGGATTTGGTGACCGTCGGAAAGCAATGCTTGAAGATATTGCTATTTTGACCGGCGGGCAGGTCGTCTCTGAGGATCTTGGTATTAAACTTGAAAACGTTACAATGGACATGCTTGGGTCCGCTAAAAAAGTAACTATGACTAAAGAAGAGACCACACTTGTAGAGGGTGCTGGCAAAAAAGGTGAAATCCAAGGACGTTGCAACCAAATTCGCGCACAGGTTGAAGAGACAACCTCAGACTACGATCGAGAGAAATTGCAAGAACGCCTTGCAAAACTTGCTGGTGGCGTAGCCGTAATTAAAGTAGGTGGCTCTACCGAAATAGAAGTCAAGGAAAAACGTGATCGAGTAGAAGATGCGATGAACTCAACCCGCGCAGCTGTTGAAGAAGGTATAGTTGCAGGCGGTGGTGCGGCATTAATTCACGCGACTAAGGTTTTGGATAAGGTTAAACCTGGAAATGATGATCAACGCGTGGGTGTTGATATAATACGTAAGGCAATTCAAGCTCCTGTCTACCAAATTGCTGAAAATGCGGGTGCATCGGGGGCAGTAATTGCTGGCAAGCTCCTTGAGTCCAAAGGGGCGACTGTTGGTTATAATGCTGATACCGGTGCGATTGAAGATTTGGTTAAGGCCGGCATCATTGATCCAACGAAGGTAGTGAGAACGGCATTGCAAGATGCTAGTTCAGTTGCTGGCCTTTTAATTACAACTGAAGCGATGGTTGCAGAAGCGCCAGATGACAAGGCGGCAGCAGCACCTCCGATGCCTGATATGGGTGGCATGGGTGGAATGGGTGGAATGATGTAAACTTCCACTTGTCGTTTTAAGAAAACTTAAGGCTCCGCTTTGGCGGGGCCTTTTGTTTTTCCATTTGTTTGGACATCAAAAATCACTATAAAAGTATATGATGAATGGTGGTATCAAAATCCCTTAAAAAGCGAGAAAAATATTGTTAAGTTTTCTCTTCAAGTTAGCTTTGATGTATAAAAACGGTTTTATCAATTTTTGGCATATTTTGATTGTTAAAAGAACTAAACTAAGGCGTTAAATGAGTAGACCTTTTCCACCATATATGAAGAAATAAAACTTAAAAAATGAATTCACTTCGCAAATTTGGTCAACATGCAAAAACTTGGCCTTTTGAAGAGGCCCGGAAGGTCCTAAATCGGGCCAATAATTCGACGAAGGGCAAAGGTTACGTATTATTTGAAACTGGTTACGGACCATCAGGTTTGCCTCATATAGGTACGTTTGGTGAAGTGGTGAGGACTACCATGGTACGCCAGGCTTTTCAGGTGCTAAGCGATACACCTACGCGTTTATTTGCCTTCTCAGATGATATGGATGGGTTAAGAAGCGTTCCTAAAAATATTCCAAACCCAGACAATTTAATACAACACCTTGGTAAACCATTAACAGAAATACCAGATCCCTACGGTACACATCAAAGCTTTGGGGACCACAATAATGCATTGCTTTGCAATTTTCTCGATACTTTTGAATTTGATTATGAGTTTCAAAGTGCGACTGAATGTTATCGGTCTGGAAAATTTGATTCAACTCTTTTGCTATTGTTGGAGAACCTCGACGCAGTGACGCAAATAATTTTGCCTACCCTAGGGAAAGAAAGACAGACCACTTATTGTCCATTTTTGCCTATTTGTCCCGAAACAGGAGTCGTTTTACAAGTTCCTGCTATAGCCCGTGACACCGCTGCGGGCACAGTGACTTTCAAATTAGAAGACGACAAACATTTGGAAGTTCCGGTAACGGGAGGACATTGTAAACTGCAATGGAAAGCCGACTGGGCAATGCGTTGGGTTGCCCACGATGTTGATTATGAAATGTCAGGAAAAGATTTAATCGAGTCTGTTCGACTCTCTTCCCGCATATGTAAAATTTTAGGAGGGGTTCCACCCGAGGGATTCACTTATGAATTATTTCTTGACGAAAATGGTGAAAAAATTTCAAAATCGAGGGGTAACGGCCTTTCAATAGATGATTGGTTGCGTTACGCACCTCAAGAAAGCCTCCAGCTCTTTATGTTTAACTCGCCTCGTAAGGCCAAAAGGCTGCATTTTGACGTGATTCCACGTCATGTTGATGATTATTTGACCTTTCTCAGAAAAAATCGAATGGAAGAAGGGCCAAAACAACTCGAAAATCCAATTTGGCACATACATGGCGGCAATCCACCAACGAAAAATCATTTAGTAACATTTAGCCTTTTATTGAATTTAGTTTCTGCTTGTAATACAGAACAAAAGGCTGTTCTTTGGGGATTTCTGAGTCGGTACGTACCAAACGCAACACCAAATTCTGAAAAACTTTTAGATGAATTGGTAGAGCATTCCATCCAATACTATAAAGACTTTATTAAACCCAGTAGGAACTATCGGAAACCAGATAATCGTGAGCGGGCGGCACTGCAAGATCTTATGCAGACATTAGAAACTATGCCAATAACTTCCGAAGTAAATGACATTCAAAATTTAATTTATGAGGTCGGGAAAAGGCACCATTTTGAAAACTTAAAAGATTGGTTTAAAGCCCAGTACGAAATTTTGTTGGGTTTTGAACAGGGTCCGCGTATGGGTTCATTTATAGCTCTCTATGGGATTAAAGAGACTGCGGTCTTGATTGGGAGGGTGCTCAGCGGAGAAGATATTTCCACTAATTAGTTTTGATTTCATGAGTTTTCTTTGCATGTGCAAGTTCTTGCATAGGCCTGGATATAGTTTACCATCGCATGCAATCCGTTAGCCCGATTACCACTCAGGTGAGAACCTAATTCGATTTTTTCAAAAAAATCTGGAGGTGTGTCTAAAATTTCGTGACCTGTCCTTCCCGAATATACACGAAGAAGCAGTGCAATTAGTCCCCTCACAATTAAGGCGTCGCTATCTGCCTGGAAAGAAATTTGGCCCTCATTAAATTTTGCATCAAACCAAACTTGTGATTGGCAACCCTTAACGCGGTTTTGTTCCGTTTGCAGGTTTTCTGGAAGCCCTTTTAATTCCCTACCCAATTCTATAATGTACTCGTAACGATCAACCCAGTTTTCAAACAGCCCAAACTCATCAATTATACTTTGTTTGGCTTCAGTGATATCGCTGAATGGAATGGCCATTTAAAAACATTTTACCTTTGTAATTTTTTCTTTGGTATACAAGGCTTGGTATTGGTTATCAACTCCCCTTTTGTTTTTTGTACCTCGCTGCGAATCGAGCGGTGTTTTATGGTAGCAAAAGAATTGTAGGAGTGTTGTTTTTATCGATGTCTAATGCAGGAACGGGGACAATTCCGGGGCGTGGCGAGTTGAAGGGGGATAAAAGTCGCATAGAATTTTTAAAGGGCTGTGCAGCCCTTTTTCGTTTATTACCCCCTAACTTAGCACATAAAGCAGCAATTAAAGTATTAAAATATGGTTTAGTACCTCAGCGAGTAGAATCAGATGACCCAAGTATTGGTATTAAATTATGGGATTTAAAATTTTCAAACCCTGTTGGTATGGCTGCAGGTTTTGATAAGGATTCAGAAGCCTTGGATGGTTTATTTGGCCTGGGTTTTGGATTTGTCGAAGTTGGAACTGTTACGCTAAAAGCCCAGCCAGGAAATCCTAAACCTAATTTATTTCGCCTTCGAATTGACGAAGCTCTGATAAATCGACTGGGATTTCCTAGCCAAGGTTTAGAAGAATTTAAGTTTAATTTAGAAAGATGCCTAAAAAACCGGCGAGGTAATTTTGGCGTTAACATTGGTGTAAATGCCAAAACTCAAGATGGGGCAAAAGATATACAAAGCTGTATTTTAAAGTTAGCACAAATTTCGGGTTACATTACGATTAATGTTTCATGTCCAAACATGCCGGGTATTTCAAGTTTGCAATCAGGGAACAAATTAACTGAAATCATTTCGAGGGCACAGGATGCTTTGGATGCAGCATCTGGAAATCGGCGCCCACCTTTATTGGTAAAAGTTTCTCCAGATCTTAATGACGAAGCAATTTTTGAAATATCTGAAATTGGTTTAAAAACTGGGCTTGATGGATTTGTAGCTTGTAATACAACCGTGAAAAGACCATTCAATCTAAATGATGAACAAAAAGATGAAATTGGCGGCCTTAGCGGTCCTCCATTGGTGCCTAGCGCGAAACGAGTTTTAGTTGAACTTTACAAAAATACCAACGGAAAAATCCCGTTGATTAGCTGTGGCGGCATACGTGATGCTGCAGATGTTTACGACCGAATTCGAAAAGGGGCTTCACTAACGCAAATGTATACAGCCTTTATTTATAATGGGCCGGGACTTATTAATGAAATTAAGTCATCTTTAACAAAGCTATTGCATGCAGATGGTTTTTTAAAACTTTCTGATGCGATTGGTGTTGATCATCAGCAAAAAAAATCATTGTTTTAGTTAGTTTTATTCCTTTTAAAATCTTTTGCTTGTGAAATCGGAGATGGATGATGTTGGGTAAATTAAATATTCCGATTGTAAATCAAATTTATTGACTAGCTTGTTTCGTTTCGACACACTTTTGTGATTGAATTTTTAGAGATATTTTTTATTTAATGTGTCTACAGAATTAAAAATTAAGTGTCATTATAATCATAAAAATGAAAAATCGAGTAACCCTTGCTTCCGGAGTTTCGGAATTTGTTTCCAAATACGAGGCATTTATCATAGATTTATGGGGTGTTATACACGATGGGGTATCCCTTTATTCTGGCGTCATCGATTGTTTGCAAAAAATTTCTGATACTGGAAAACCCTACTTAATGTTGACGAATGCTCCAAGGAGGGCTGTGGCTGTCGCTAAATCAATGGAACTTATGGGCATGCCTAAAACGTTAAAGCATCCCATAATTTCATCAGGTGAAGCGACAAGGTTGGGATTGGAAGAGAGAAGGGATCCCTGGTTCGAAGGTGTAGGAAAGGCATTTTTGCATATTGGGCCCGAACGGGATGATGGGTTGTTCGAAAATATAGACATGTATAGGGTCCCCAGTGTGGAGCAGGCAGACTTGATTGTTAACACTGGACCATGGGGAGATAATGAAACTGTTACCGATTACGAAAATATATTGCAGCAGGGTGCGGTTAAAGGCATAAAAATGGTTTGTGCTAATCCCGACTTAGAAGTCATTCGGGGCGGTAGTCGAATTATTTGTGCGGGTGCCCTGGCTAAAAGGTATGAGCAAATGGGTGGAGATGTACTCTATTATGGTAAACCACACAAACCGATTTATGATATTTGTTTGTATCAGCTTGGTAGTCCCAATTTGGAAAAAGTTTTAGCTATCGGAGATTCACTGGCTACTGACATTTCTGGAGCGGTCGGTGTTGGCATAGATTCCATATTGGTGGTAGGTGGAATACATGGCGAAGAATTCATGGAACAAAATGCAAAAGGTAAGGATGCTATAGAAAGACGTATAACGTCAGTTTGTGCTCGAGCCGGGAAGTTTCCCATCGCGGCAATAAATTCATTCAATTGGTAACTTTTTTAAAAATCAAAAATGCAGAAGCTATCTAAATTCACTGTTGTTTTAAAAATTAGAAATCTTTCGTCTAAGTTTTTGGCCCTATTCATGCCAAACCAAACATCCCTGCTGTTGAAATAAAATTTCACCTATTACTTATTTAGGATAAAGCCCAATTAAAAATTACTTTTTATTTTATTTCTTTTTGCAGATAGGTACATAGTTTCGTTGGCTTTTGTTGTTAGAATTGAAAGCCTGCATTTTTAGAATAATGCCTTTGAAGGTTTGGTGATCGGATAAACAGCTTGCCGGCTTTGTTACTGACAATTTTTATTGATACTGTGGGCTTTGGTATTGTCTTACCATTGTTACCTTATTTTGCGGAACAATTTAGTGCCACTCCTCTCCAAGTAACGTTGCTTGCAACCATTTACTCATTTTCTCAGTTTCTTTTTGCGCCAATCTGGGGCCGAATGAGCGATAAACTTGGACGTCGTCCAATAATTTTATGTACCCTTTGTGGCATGTTTTTAGGGTATATTCTCCTCACATTTGCGAACTCACTCCTTTCCTTGTTCCTAGCTCGAGCCTTTACAGGTTTAATGGCAGCGAATGCTGGAGTGGTACAAGCGTTTATTGCAGATATAACCACAAATTTTGACCGGGCGGGTGCAATGGCCAAAGTAGGGGCTGCCCATGGTTTAGGTTTTATTTTTGGGCCCGTAATTGGTGGTATTTTTGCTGGACCGGATCCCCTTAATCCAAATTTACACCTACCATTTTTGATTGCGGCTGTTTTATCAGTGTTAGCTTTTGGCATAGCTATTTTTAAAGTCAAGGAAACGAGAGGGAATGAAATTCGGGCAAGAGCCTCAAAAAACCAACGCTCATTTCTAAGAGTTTTTAATGAAGCAATCAAAGTGCCACAATTGATTTGGTTACTTATTGTGATCACCTTGACACCTTTTGTGTTTTCCGGAATCGAGACCACTTTTGTTATGTGGTCAGAACGCGCGTTTGGGTGGGGGCCTCAACAAAATGGCGAAATTTACGCTTTTATGGGGCTTACAGCAGCCGCTACCCAATGGTTTTTGGTAGGGCGTTTAACACGAAAGTTTGGTGAACATAAATTAATCTTTTTAGGAGCGATTTTGATTTGCACTGGTTCTGCAATGATTCCATTTACGCTGGGTACGATTAGTTTGTGCATCGCTTTTGGTTTTATAGTTTTTGGGGTTAGCATTAATAACCCTTCTCTTTCTAGTCTAGTTTCCAAGTTTGCGGATGTAGATGAACGTGGGAGTTTATTGGGCATTGCTCATTCTTGTTCAGCTATGGCCCGAATCACAGGGCCAGCATGGGCTGGGTTTGCTTTCGGCCTTTTTGGTCGTGATTGGCCCTTTTTCTCCGGGGCACTGGTTATGGTACTAATGTTTTTTTTGGCATTTCTCATAAAACCAAAAAAATAGTGATCTTTTCGTTATCTAATGGTTAAATGAACAATTTTCCTTGACGTTCTGATGATAGGTAATTATGAAAATGCGGGGTTTTATGAGTATTTATAATATTTTCTAGGTTTGGAATTTTAATATGTCACGACGCTGTAGTATCACAGGTAAAGGTGTTTTGGCGGGCAATAATGTCAGTCATGCACATAATAAAACGCGCCGGCGGTTCTTGCCGAACGTGCAACATACCTCAATGCATTCTGAGGCACTTGGTCAGTCCGTTAGACTTAAACTATCTACTCGTGCAATTAGAACGATTGAAAAGAACGGGGGTCTTGACGCCTATTTACAATCTACCCCCAACAAAAAATTAACAGAGGAAGGCCAGCTGCTGAAACGCCGCATTCAAAAGGCTATTTTAACTTCTTAATCAAAATTTAACTACAGGTTAGGGTTGGTTTTACCCAAACTGAAATTTTTTGTTAAAAAGTCTCGTTAGCTATAAGGGCGGAATATGCTCTATTGATCAGCTTTAACTTTTCTTCAGCCTTTTTGTCTCCCCCATTGGTATCTGGGTGATAACGTTTTACAAGAATTTTGTATTGATTTTTGATAATACTTTTAGTTACGGGTGGATTTAAATTCAGTACGGCAAGGGCTTCCATATTTAAAGATCCGGGGTGTGGGTAATGGCCTTTGTTCGAGAATTTAGAACGATTGTTTAATTTATCCCAGTTATTTTCACTAAATTTTTGAAAACTTTGTGAAATCGTATCACTAACGGTGTTAAATTTTTTTAAACCTTGACTGCCTAAAGGCCAAGTTGGGCGTTCCCAAGTTGTATCGGCGCGAATTTGTTTTTCTATTTCTGGACTTGACATACCCGCGTAGAAATTCCAATGGGAATTATAGTGACGAACATGATCTTTGCAGAACCAATAATAGTTTTTGAGATCATCTCTCGACTTTGGTGCACGGAATTTTCCAGATTTGTTGCATTCCAGCGCATCACAGATGCGATTAGCCGTATCCGCACCTTGGATACCTAATATTTCCAAAACTTTATTATTTTTTTTCACACTTCAACTATGCTCAGTGGAGATGCAGTTTACAAGAGATTAAAAGGGTAAAAATCTATGGTACATTTTCTGAATTGATGTTTTTTAGCCCTGTATATAATTGTGGCCATCGTTCTTTAACTATTTCACTGTCACTGGCCATAGCATGGCATGTATTTATCTGGTATGGCCCATTATCAGTTAAATTTGTATTAGCTTCTCTTTTTACAGTCTTAAAACCTAATGTTCCAATTGGACGCAGCAAATCAACCAGATGGACACAACCTAAAACCCCTCCAAAAAGCCCGCGAATACGGCGGTTCCAGCCTGGCCCGATTGTTTCACCTATTAAATTTTGAAACACCTTTTCAACAACAGGACAAATTGCATATGGCGTTTCATCCATTGAGACTTCTACCGCTGTGATTTTAATTTTTGAATTGAGGGTTAGGCGTAAGTGCATGTCATGAATTGGATGGCCTTTTTTAATTATTCCTCGAAATGTATTTTCGACTGGGTATTCTGCGGCATCTACTAAATGACCTTCAATATCCCATTGATTGTCTAGACGTCGGAAACTTGTGACACGGATGTTACGGGTATGTATGGGTTTTCGGTTTGATGGTCGACTAAGAGGCATTTGTTGGCTCTTTTTGTTTTAATGTAATTCTGCTTCATCTACTAAGGGTGGGGGGGTGACCTTAATTAACTCCAACCGATTATTAAGTCGGCTTATCACCTCAAACCTAAAACCTTTGAAAGAAAAGATTTGGCCCTTTTCCGGAATAATACGACAAATTTGGATAACAAAACCAGCAATTGTTGCAGCTTCATCGTCGGGAAGCTGCCACTCAAATCGACGGTTTAAATCTCTAATTGTAACGCGGCCATTGACTAGGTATGTGCCGTTGTTTTGTGATCTGACGCCGACCGGAACCATGTCGTGTTCATCCACAATTTCTCCAACAATTTCTTCTAATATATCTTCGAGAGTTACTACCCCCATTAAAGACCCATATTCATCAACCACTAATGCGAAATGCTCATGTCGCTGACGGAAGGCTTGCAATTGGGCTATTAAAGAAGTTGATTCGGGTATGAACCATGGTGTTGTTGCAACTGTATCAATATTTATTGAACTTAAATCTTGTCGGTTTGCGTGCACTTGTCTGAGTAACGCCTTTGCGTGGGCTACGCCAATTATATTGTCTGGATTTCCTCTCCAAAGCGGAATCCTTGTATACGGGCTCTTGACTGCCAGGTTTACAATTTCACTGGTAGGTAAATCAGCGTCAATCATTAATATATCTTGTCGATGATGCATAACTTCTCCAACATCGACTTCAGCTAAATCTAAAATTGATCTCAGCATCACACGTTCTTGCTGGATTGTAGGTTCTTTTCCTTGGTGCAATTCAATTGCCCCTCGAAGCGTTTCTTGTGCAGATAAAATTAGGTCATTGTCGCCTAATTTGATCCTTAAAGTTTGCAACGTAAAACGAATTAAAATATTAATGGTCTGTGTGATAGGCGATAAAATTGCAACCACCCAACGGAAAATTGGTGCGACTGTTAAAGCAACCCGGTCTGGGTTGTAAAATGCGTACGTTTTGGGCATAACCTCGCCGAAAATCAAAACCAAAATAGTCATTGCTATAGTGGCGTATATGACTCCTGTTTCACCAAAGGCCCCAATTAAAAGGCTTGTTGCTAAAGCTGACGCTAAAATATTAACTAAGTTGTTGCCTAATAAAATTGCTCCCAGCATCTTTTCACGTTGTGACATTAAATGCGCAAATACAGCGGCCCGTTTATTTCCCTTTTTTTTGAGCAAATGCATGCGTGGTTCTGAAGCAGCAGTGAGTGCAGTTTCAGACCCCGAAAAAATAGCGGAAAGCAACAATAGGATAGAAATACCGCCAATGGTTGCTAAAGTATCAGTTTCCATGTGGTGAATCCTTTTAACAACAAATCGATGGAGGACTGTTTTTTTCTAAAAATGTTATAATTCATTTTGTTGCAGCCTCTTTTAAAAAAGACTTTAGCTCAGAAATAGGGACATTTTTCTCTACAAATACTTCCCCAATTTTCCGAGCGAGAACTAACATTAATTGTTTGTTTTTGACTTTTTTGTCACGAAACATTCTTTCAAGCAAAGAAATACTACAAACTTGGTGATCAGCAATAGTTTTAATATCAGTGGGTAGCCCAATTGAACTCAAATGTGAACGCACTCGTTCTACCTCTGAGGATAGGCATAGACCCATTCGTGCCGAAAAATCGTAGGCCATCACCATCCCTATTGCCACCGCTTCTCCGTGTAGAAGTTGGGAACCAAAGTTTAGCTCACCTTCCAGGGCGTGTGCAAAAGTGTGACCAAGGTTTAAAAGAGCTCTTTTACCCTTTTCATGCTCGTCCTCTGCGACTATTGCAGCTTTAATTTGGCAGCTTTTTACAATGGCGTCTCTTTGAAGTTTTTCATCGCCCTTAATTATGGAAGGACCATTAAGTTCTAACCATTCAAAAAATTCGGCATTTCCCAATAAACCATATTTCACTATTTCCGCGTAACCTGCCAACAATTCGCGCTTTGGTAGCGTTTTTAAAACAAACGTATCTGAAAGGACTAGCTTTGGTTGATAAAAACTACCTACTAAATTCTTCCCATGTGCTATATTTATACCAGTTTTTCCACCTACCGAACTATCAACCTGTGCCAAAAGAGTGGTCGGAATTTGGATAAAATTTATGCCTCGCAAAATTACGCTAGCGGCAAAACCTGTTATGTCGCCCACAACACCGCCTCCTAACGCAAGGAGTGTTGTTTCACGTTCAATACCAATGCTAATAACTGATTGAACTAATTCCTTTAGAACATCGAAGTTTTTGGTGGTTTCACCAGACTCTAATTGTATCACCTTAAAACTAATTTTTTCATTGGCAAGTGAATTTGAGAGACTTTCGAGGTGTAACTTTCCCACGTTATTATCAGTTATTACAATCACCGGCTGATGTGAAATCATGGGAACAATAAATTCAGCTGCTTTATAAATTAAACTTGGGCCGACAATTATTTTATAGCTCCGTGCACCCAAGCTAATGGTGACGGTTTCAAAATTTTCCATTAATCTGCTCCGGGAGAATTATGTTTGGATTTAAATGTAAAATTTTTTAGTCCTCTGATTGCATCCTCCACTGTAATGTCCGGTGATGTCCGCCCACTATTAATAATAATGTCAGCTTGTGCATAAAATGGATGGCGCTCTTTAATAAGTTTTCTAAGTGTTTCACGCTGGTTAACATTATTTAATAATGGTCGATGACTTCTGCGGGCGACACGTTGCAATAAAATTTCTAAGTCGGCTTTTAACCATAAGGAAATAGCCAATTTCGAAATTTGAAGTCTAGTTTCTTCGTCCATAAAGGCTCCTCCCCCTGTAGCTAAAATATGGGCAGGGCCAACCAATAAACGGGAAATCACGCGTTTTTCCCCCTCCCGAAAAGAGGCTTCTCCGTAACGAGTAAAAATTTCGGAAATTGAACAACCAGCCGCTTCTTCAATTTCGTTATCAGCGTCAACAAAATCAATATTCAAACGTGTTGCTAATTTTTGCCCTACAATTGTTTTGCCAGCACCCATCAAACCAACAAGGACAATTGTTTTAGAAATTTTTAAATGCTCTTTCACCCTAATTCGACCTTAGAAAAATCTATAAATTGGTATTTTTGTTTAATTAAATAGAATGTCAAAATTTTGACATAGTTAGTTATAATATGTTTTCCGTTGTGGAAATATATGCTTGTTTGTGGTTTATGTCCCGAGGAATTGTGTGCAATTTTGTCTTTAGAGTTGTAAACAAAACCCGCCAATTTTAATGTTTTCAATTTAATTGACTAAAAAGAATATGAAATTTCGAACGTTAATTATAAGTATAGCAGTTTTGTCCAGTCTGGTTGTTGGCCTTTGTGTAATTGTTGCTTTGTGGAATATTCCTTTACCTTCCGTTACTGTTGATAAGATTATTTCTAATGAACGTTTCTTTAAATAGGCTTTTTCTTATTGCTTTGCCGGCAATGTTATATGCTGTGCCGTTATTTCCAGCGTTTGCTTCTGATTATGCCTCAACACAAATTGATAGAGGAATATTGCAGGTTGTGGACTTGAAGGAGCAGTTAAAATCGGGACCGTTAATGCTCGGCCCAAAGAAAAAAATTTTGAAAGCTCCTAAAAATTTAAGGAAAAGTTTTAAAAAGGAAACCAAAGCAAAAAGACCAAAAATTTCTCCATATAATGAGCAAAACAGTCCAGTGGCAATTGAACTGTTAAAAGAATTAGGCACAGATTCTGTTGGTATCATAGACGATGCTTCGGGAGGGCTCGGATCTGAAATGTGGAAAGGCGTTAGCAGACGTCTTGTAACAAAATTATTAACACGTTTGCCCACAAAAGTGAGGTCTCCAACAATGCGTGGGTTATTGCGCCGTCTATTGTTGACACAAGCTATAACACCTGAAGGAAATGAAAAAAAGCCAGATTTGTTAAAGTTACGCGTAGCCACGCTTTTCTCCGGGGGTGACGTAACTTCTGCGCTCGCTCTGATTGCGGGCGCACCTGTTTCTCCGGATGACGAATTTATTTTACATACCTCTGTGGAAAGTCGGCTGCATCTAAATGATACTTCTGGTGCTTGTAACCTTATTCGAAACGTTGGTGAGAAATTTAAAAAAGATTACTGGCAGCAAGCAATAGCGTTTTGCTTGGCAATGGATGAAAAAATTGACCAAGCAATATTGTTTTCCGAGGTTTTAGCAGAGCGTTCAGAAAATATACATCCCTCGTTTTTTGCGGCGATGGAAAGTTTGTCAGGGGCAACTCCCCCACCAATTACAAGTCTGAAAAATCCCTCAGCTTTACAACTCGCTTTGATGAGGGCTGCGGGTTTAAATTTACCGATTGATGTAACAACCAACGCATCTTTACCCGCACTTCGCACTATTGCTGTCAGTCCTAATGCCTCTATCAGTCTCCGGTTAAGCGCAGCAGAAACAGCAGCAGAATTAGGCTTGATCAATGCAAAAACTTTAAATGAAATATATATGGCAGTTAGCTTCGAAAATAAAATCTACGATCTAGAAGTTTTGCAGAATTCTATTAAAAATGATGAAATATTGTGGGATGCTAAAGGGCGTGCAAGACTTATTCAAGCGGCTAACAATTTTGAGGTCCCTGCAGCCAAAGCGGAAGTAATAAAAACAGCTTTGGAGTTTGCTAAAACAAAGGGAAACTGGTTGGTTACTGCAATCGGTAATGCTCCCATAATTTCATCAATTGTACCTTCCGCAGATCTTACATGGTTTTCAGGCTACGCCGCTCGTGCATTATTTACTGCTGGAAAACCCGGTGTCGCTCGCAAATGGTTAAATATTGTTATTAAAAATGATCAGATTGAAGAAGAAAAATCTGCGCTCTGGGCACTCTTGACATTAGACTCTCATCAAACGAGTTCTCCAATAGGTTTAAAAGGGTTCAATCAATGGTGGAACTTAAAAACTAGCACAAGAATTAAATCTTTTAATCATTTGCAATCCCTATTTAGCTTACTTTACGCCCTAGAAGTTTCTATCCCGTCAGACCTTTGGCCTATCGTAATGAAAAATATAAACCCGCGCACAGGCGTAATGCCAAATGTTATCACTCGCAACCTTTTAGAAAGTTTAGCTCAGGCTGGAAGTAAGGGGAGCACGGTGGCAATGGCTATAATTGTACTTGGGGAACAGGGACCTGTCTTAGCAAATTTTTCAGCTGTTGAATTAGTAGTTAAGGCATTGAATACAGTTGGATTAAAGAAAGAAGCCCGACTTGTGGCCTTGGAAGCAGCGGTTGCTGCAGGGCTTTGATAAACTGAAACCGAATTGTGTGAGTGACAAAAATTTTTGTTAAAAAGTAAAGACCTATTCCTAGAAGAGCTTACAGTACGAGGAGTTAGCCCTAACACTCGCGCTGCTTATAAAAGTGACTTGGAAAATTTTGATAAGTTCTCTGTTGATCAAAGTGAATCAGGAGACAATGCAACAACCCAAACGATCCGTGCCTACTTGGTTTTTTTGGATGAAAAAGGTTTTGCTCCTAGCACAAAGGCGCGTCGGCTTTCAGCATTGCGCGAATACTTTAAATTTTTACGTTTCTCTGAAGAAGGTAGGTCAGATGATCCTGCGTTGGAAGTTGATAAGGTAAGCTCCCGAGTCAAGCGGGGTGAGAATGGGGAGTTTATTTTAGATTTAGACTTAAAAAAATTGTTAACGGAGGAGGACGTAGAACGTTTGTTATTACAAGCGGAATTTAATGTGCAAGAGAAAATATCTGTCTTGCAAGGGAAAGCTAAAACGTTAGAGGCTAGATTAAAAAAACAAAAAGTAGTGACTTTTGATTCAATTGGGGAAAATGTTGGGGTGAAAGATGAGTTAGAAAAAACCAATTTTGCCTTGAGGAAAGCAAAACGGACCCTTCCCAATGCAATTCGGTTTCAGGCAATTTTAGAACTGTTTTACGCTACCGGTTTGCGGGTATCTGAATTAGCAAGCCTTGAAGTAGGTCATTTAAGATCTGACCATAAAATTCTCCTTGTGAAGGGTAAAGGGGGAAAGGAGCGCTATATTCCAATAGGCGAAAGGGCTCGCAAAGAAATTGAACGGTATTTGGAAATTCGAGAGAAAGAATTTGTTGCTAAAGCTGAAACCTCCGATTGGTTATTTCCTTCAAAGCGTGCCCCGGATCCCCGTAAGAGACTAAACAAGCATGGACATCTCAGTCGAGCAACTATTTGGAAAGGTTTGAAGGATTTAGCCAAGGAATATTTCTGGAAGGATTTGGACAAACTTGGTTTGGGGCCGGAGAGTGATTTGGATATCCAAAGTATACACGATGCAATAAAACACACTTTCGAACTTGACTGTCCGGTTGTTAACCGGGATAGAGTACAGAAAAGTATCGCCGAACTTGCACTTATTGAAAAAATACGGTCGAATATAATTAAAGGTAAAAAGACTGAATTCGAAATTCAAAGAACTATTAGAGAAATTGAAAGCCACATAAAAGTTGTTAGAGGCAAGAATTTATATCCCCACCTTTTGCGCCATGCTTTTGGAATGCATCTCATAGCACATGATGCCGACATACGGTCCGTGCAATTGATGCTTGGGCACGCTGGCATTGGGACAACTCAGATTTATACTAAAGTTCTTAATGAAAGACGAAGGTCCACAGTTTTTAAATACCATCCATTAGCCAATTCCGGTATTTTCGGAGAGGTTTCTTAACGATATTAAAAATTCATAGTTAGAAATGCAAAGTTACTTAGAATTCGAAAAACCGGTAGCAGAACTCGAAGGTAAGTTAGAGGAACTGCGTCATCTTTCAGACATAGGTGACATTAAAATTGCTGATGAAGCTTCTAAATTACAAACTAAAATTAATCGTGCCTTGAGCCAAATATACGGAAAACTATCACCTTGGCAAACCGTGCAAGTTGCACGGCACCCAAATCGTCCCCACTGTGTAAATTATATTAGTAATTTGATACAAGATTTCACCCCTTTATCCGGAGATAGGACATATTCGGAAGATTCTGCAATTTTGGGTGGTCTAGGAAGATTTTGTGGGAGGTCTGTCGTTATTATAGGCCAAGAAAAGGGACATGATACAGAAACTCGGGTAAAACATAATTTTGGGATGGCCCTTCCAGAAGGCTATCGCAAAGCACAGCGGTTAATGCATCTAGCTGAAAAATTTTCTCTGCCAATTGTCTCTTTTGTTGACACGCCGGGTGCATATCCTGGTATAGGCGCCGAAGAACGAGGACAAGCGGAAGCCATAGCTCGATCTTTAGAGTTGAGCCTTAAGTTGCAGATACCGATAGTGAGTGTTGTAATTGGAGAGGGTGGTTCAGGAGGTGCAATCGCTATAGCTGCGGCAAATCGTGTTTTGATGATGGAGTATTCGGTTTATTCAGTAATTTCCCCAGAAGGATGTTCGTCTATTTTATGGCGTAGCTCTGACCATGCATCAGAGGCAGCAGAAGCTTTAAAGCTGACGTCAGGGGATTTACTTCAATTGGGAGTGATTGATGGTGTGATTGCCGAACCGTTGGGAGGGGCTCATAGGAACTCAGAAACCGCAATTCAAAATGTTGGTGATAGTATAAAAAAAGCGCTGGAGGAAATTAGTATATTTGATGGTCCTACTTTAAAAAACCAAAGACGTGAACGTTTTATTACCCTGGGAAATGAATTTTTATCATCCTAAAATTGGAAAATGGTTACAAAGAGCTTTCTAAGCTATTTTTCCATGGCAATGTTTGAATTTTTTACCTTTTCCACATGGACACGCAGCATTGCGTGGCACCTTGCCCCAGGTTTCAACATCTTCGGGATCAATCCAACGACCTAGTGGTTCACATAGCCGCCAACCAGATGGAACGTCGGCGGGATTCACGTTCGCTGGAATGGTTAGAGGAGGTTTAGACGAAATCTTAGTTTCACCAGATCCATTATTCTCGTTTGGTAATACGGGCCCGTTTGAATTCAAAAAAGCGGGATCATGCCTCGACTCTTCCATCTCCAAAGCGTCAAATTGGTTAAACGCGTTAGCGTCCTCGCTAGATATCTCCATATGGCACAGAACCTGTGTTACTGTTTCTCTCAAAGCCGCTAACATCTTCTCAAAAAGATCAAATGATTCGTGCTTATACTCATTTAGGGGGTCTTTTTGAGCATATGCGCGTAGGCCTATCCCTTGTCTTAAATGGTCAAGTGATAACAAATGTTCTTTCCAAAATTGATCTAAAACCTGCAAAAGCACGCTTTTTTCTGCCAAACGCATTAACTCCGGACCATAATTGGCTGTTTTTTCTGCCATATGCCTGTCAACGGCCTTAGTTAGGCGTTCTCGAATTTCTTCGTCAGCAATTCCTTCTTCTTTGGCCCACTCTACCACTGGAAGGTTGAGTTCGAAGATTCGCAGAACTTCGTCGTGCAGGGTGTTACTGTCCCATTGTTCAGCGTAAGCTTTTTCAGGAATAAAAGTTGACACCATTTCTTCGATAACCTCGTTTCTCATATCGTTTGTCGTAGATGATACATCCTCAGCTTCCATTAACTCTCTGCGTTGTTCATAAATGACCTTGCGTTGATCGTTCATGACATCATCAAACTGCAACAAATTTTTTCGTATTTCGAAGTTGCGTTCTTCAACTTTGCTTTGGGCTTTTTCAAGGGCTTTGTTGATCCAGGGGTGGACTATTGCTTCTCCTTCTTCTAAGCCGAGTTTCTTCAACATGGTGTCAATTCTCTCAGAACCAAAAATTCGCATTAAATCGTCATCCAGTGATAAGAAAAATTTAGAGTGTCCCGGATCACCTTGTCGTCCTGAACGGCCGCGTAGTTGGTTATCAATACGCCGGGCTTCATGACGTTCTGTTCCAATTATATACACACCACCTCCCTCTATTACCGTATTTTTTGCAGTCTCAACTTCTTGTTCAATCTTATGCTGAGTTTTGTCTTCAAGTAATTCTTGTTTCTTTTTGCCTTTTTGGTTGCGAAGTTCTTCAACCACCTGCATTTCGATGTTTCCACCTAACTGAATATCTGTCCCCCGGCCGGCCATATTTGTAGCAATTGTGACCTGACCAGGCTTGCCTGCCTGGGCAATTATAATTGCTTCTTGCTCATGATATCGTGCGTTTAGAACATTGTGGGGAATTTTTTGTTTTCGGAGGAGTTCTGAAAGATGTTCAGATTTTTCAATACTGACGGTACCAACCAAAGTTGGTTGTTTTCGTTTTCGACAATCTTCAATCAACCTAATGATTGCCTCATTTTTTTCAGCTGCTGTACGGTAAACCTCATCATCTTTATCTGCCCGAATGCATGGCATATTTGTCGGTATTTCTACCACATCCAACCCATAAATATCAGCAAATTCTCCTGCTTCAGTCATTGCTGTTCCCGTCATGCCAGCTAGTTTGGGGTATAAACGAAAATAATTCTGAAACGTTATAGAAGCTAAAGTTTGGTTTTCATTTTGGACATCTACACTTTCCTTTGCTTCAAGTGCTTGGTGTAATCCTTCAGAATAGCGTCGACCCTCCATCATGCGCCCGGTAAACTCATCTATAATCATCACTTGGTTGTCTTTAACAATATAATCGGTATCGCGTTGAAAAAGGGTATGAGCTTTCAACGCCTGATTTATATGATGAACAATAGAAATATTACTTATGTCGTAAAGTGAGGGAACCTTTAATAAACTTGCTTCAGAAAGTAGTTTTTCAACCTTTTCCGTACCAATTTCAGTCAACGCTACAGTTCGAAGCTTTTCGTCTTTTTCGTAATCTTCAGCATTTAATTTAGGAATAATAACATCAATGGTTCGGTACATCTCAGAAGCGTCTTCGGTTGGACCAGAAATAATCAATGGTGTTCGGGCCTCGTCAATTAGAATGCTATCAACCTCGTCAACTATCGAAAAATTAAATGGACGTTGAACCATGTCTTCTAAACGGAACTTCATATTATCCCGCAAGTAATCAAAGCCAAATTCGTTATTAGTTCCATAGGTGACATCTGCCCCATATGCTAATTTTCGTTCTTCGTCGTCTAAAGCATGGGTTACACACCCAACCTTGAGGCCGAGAAATTCGTAAATTTGTCCCATCCATTTTGCATCACGTTGTGCTAAATAATCATTTACAGTTACAACATGAACCCCTTTACCAGAAAGGGCATTTAAATAAACTGGTAGGGTAGCAACAAGGGTTTTCCCTTCACCCGTCTTCATTTCGGCTATTGAACCATCATGCAAAACCATACCCCCCATCAACTGGACATCAAAATGCCGTTGGCCCAAGGTTCGTTTTGCTGCTTCACGAACAACAGCAAAGGCTTCTGGAAGCAAGGTATTCAAATTTTCGCCCTCACTGTAACGGTTTCTTAGTTCCTCCGTTCTGGCGCAAAGCGACTTGTCATCTATTGCTTCTAGTGGGGGCTCCAGTTTGTTTATTTCTAAAACGGATTTTTCCAGACGTTTTATATACCGACTGTTTGCGCTTCCAAATACACGTTCTGCGAGAGCAGTGATCATTATACCTCTCTTGACCAAGGGATTTCTTGCAGGTTAATCAACTTAGCATATTCCTGGGTAGCCAACACATAAGTACCTGCCCCTTTTGTGTCAACATTTTAGCAAAGGGGTGTGTTTTTTGTTTAAACACGGATTTCACCAATTTTTATAGCGTAGAATTTTGGCAAGCTATGTTTTTTATACTAATCTTTCATTTGTTTTAATGATACTTAAATTATAATGGTTCAAAAATCTCCTTTAGCTCCAATTCAGTTTCCTAGAATGCCTCGCATCAGCGGTGTAAAATTGGCGACCGGAAATTGTGGTTTCAAGTTGGAGGGTTCTGATGACCTTCTGTTAGTAAAGCTTGAGGCAAACACGGTAATAGCTGGAATTTTCACACGGTCTTTGACGGCTGCTGCACCTGTTGAGTGGTGTAAAACAGCTCTTAGAAGCGGCCAAGTGCGTGCAATTTTAGTAAATTCTGGTAATGCCAATGCCTTTACTGGACGGGTTGGAGTTTCAGCAGTCCAAGCGATTGTTAATAAAATAGCGGATACCCTTAGTTGCTCGAAAAATCAGGTTTTTATTTCTTCGACAGGGGTAATTGGTGTACCCCTTCCAGTAGATAAATTGATCAAAAAAATCCCCATTTTAAATCAAAGTTTTTCACAAAATAATTGGAAAGCTGCAGCAAAGACAATTACGACAACAGATACTTTTGCCAAAGGTTCAACCAGGGCGACTGAGATCGATGGGAAACAAGTAATAATCAATGGTATAGCTAAAGGATCAGGGATGATTTCACCGAATATGGGGACAATGTTGGGTTACATTTTTACTGATGCCAAAATTGGCCGATCAATTTTGCAGAAAGCGCTACAGTCGAGCGCTGAAAAATCTTTTAATTCCATTACAATAGATGGCGATACTTCAACAAATGACACCCTCCTCATTTGTGCTACCGCACGTGTCAGTCATCCCGAGATCGAAAAACTAAATGACCCACGATTTCAAAAATTTCGTTCCGCTTTGGATGAGGTTATGGTTGATCTAGCCCAGCAAATTGTACGAGATGGTGAGGGAGCACAAAAATTTGTTTCGATTACAGTTAAACGCGCTATATCCAACGCTTCTGCAAAGCGAATTGCATTTTCTATTGCAAATTCTCCATTGGTTAAAACTGCAATAGCTGGTGAAGATCCTAATTGGGGTCGTATTGTTATGGCGGTGGGTAAGTCTGGAGAGAAAGCCGATCCCAATGCACTTAATATACAAATTGGAGGTGTTCAAATTACAAAAAATGGGTCCCGAATTCAAAATTATAATGAAGAACCGGTAGCTGAACACATGAGGGGGACCCAGATAGAGATCTGTGTTGATGTCGGAATTGGCAAAGGTAAAGCAACTGTTTGGACCTGTGATTTAACCCACGGTTACATAGACATAAATGCTGATTATAGAACCTAATGTGTAAGTTAGTTGTTGTTTAGCCATGGGCCTTTTTGTGGTAGCTGCGGCGCTAATTGATCTCGATGGTAAGGTGCTTATTGCAAGACGGCCTAAAGGGAAAACCATGGCAGGATTGTGGGAGTTTCCGGGTGGGAAGGTCGAAAAAGACGAAACCCCAGAAGCAGCCTTAATACGCGAATTAAAAGAGGAGCTTAGCATTAGTGTTAGTAAAAGTTGCCTTGCTCCATTTACCTTTGCTTCCCATCAATATGAAAAATTTGATCTGCTCATTTTGCTTTATGTTTGCAGAGTTTGGGAAGGTGTGGTTTCGCCTTGTGAGGGTCAGTTACTTAAATGGGTTAGGCCTTTAGATCTTAAAAATTATCCACTACCACCAGCCGACATTCCGCTAGTCGCTATGTTGCGAGATTTTTTATAGTGCCAAAATGTTTTTAAAAACGTTCCGTTCAAACCCTTCAGGGTGGCTCATTGTTGGTGTAGTTTTTCTTACAATAAGTTTTTCATTCGGCGCGCGTATGTCACTACCGGTTTTAATTCCTGGTTGGGAGATAGAATTTCTGTGGTCCAGGACATTTTTAACCTTCGGCGCAGCGTTAATAATGATTATCATGGGTTCTGTAGCACCCTTTGCGGGTCATCTTCTTGACAAATATGGGCCCCGTTATTTGATTTCCGGTGGAACCATATTAAGTGGAATTTGTGTTTTATTTACATCAATGATGGGAGGCAATTTTACTCTAATCCCTCCAGCTTGGTTATTCATCGGCATTTATTGTGCTCTCTCCGCCCTTGGGTATGGTTTAGTCAGTTTACCAATTGCAAGCGCGACCATCGCCCAAAATTTTGAAGAAAATAGAGGGTTGGCGATTTCTATTGGTTCATCCGGGGTAGGGGGAGGACAACTGTTTTTTATTCCTATTATGGGATGGATGATTACAGCTTTAGGATGGCGTCCTACTCTGGCTGCCTTTGGGATTCTAATAGCTTTCGTTGGTTCTGTTTCATTTTTTTTACTTAAAGATACTGCCCCTCCTGTGCAAGATGGAGAAAATAAATCCAATCTAACAGACTCTATTTTTGAAAAACTTACCAAATTATTTAAACAACCAATCTTTTGGTTACTTGGTGGAGCATACTTCATTTGTGGTTTTACCACTGCTGGCGTTGTGAAAGTACATTTTATCCCTTACGCAACCTCTTGTGGCTATACTTTGGCAACTGGCGCGGCGGCAACAGGTGTGTTGGCTGGTTTTGATATGGTTGGAATGGTCTTTTCTGGTTACTTGACAGACAAGCTCCATCGCCCTGCTTTGCTAGGTACTGTTTACTTTTTGCGTGCACTAACTTTCATTATGTTGTTCTTTATTTCCGATGACGTGGCTATTTTGTTTTTGTTTGCAGTCATTTTTGGGACACTTGATTTTGCCACAGTACCCCCAACTGCTGGACTCGTAGCTAGTCACCTCGGAATTAATTCCATTGGTTTTAATATGGGTATTTTGTTTCTTGGCCACTCTATCGGTGGGGCCCTTGGTTCGATTTTTGGCGGTTGGTTATTTGATACTCTGATGGTTTATGACTGGGTTTGGATAATTGCTTTATCTTTGGCTTTGCTAGCTGCTGTGTTGGCCTGGTCGGTTCCTGAAAAAAGCGAAAAGACACCGACTACAACTGAACCGCTATTAGTATGAATTTTTAAATCCATTTTTCCCCTTAACTGAACTGAGAGAGTTTGTTTTATTATTTAGGGCATCGGAGAGGCGGTAATGTGCGCTTCCAGGTTTTAAAGGTTTCGGTTGGTTTGCGGCAGGTGCCCAACCAGTAAGGTAAACTATCTCAAAACTTGCCATAATTTCCCCTTTGTCATTTGTATACCGTTCCAAATAGTTGTTGGCTGCCCGCAAAAGAATTTCTTTTCTTATAAATTTATTGGAGCGATTTAATAGGCAGTTATTTTCACCCATACCTCGTAAATCTCGCATTAATTTAAACGCATCCGAATAAGAAACTTTGATTAAATCACTATCAGCGACCGGTAGGGAAAATCCTGCACGTTGTAATAAGGAAGCAGCATCTGCAAGTTCTGCGAAAGGAGACAAATGAGGAACCGCGAAATTTGTTAGGCTAGTTTCAGCTTCCGTTAAAACATTGCGTAACTCTATCAGAGTATTCCCACCGAGAATTGACCCGATAAACAAACCATCAGGTTTAAGGGATTGACGAATTTGAGTTAAAGTTCCCGGAAGGTCATTTACCCAATGCAAACTTAAATTGCTGATCGCCAAATCAATGGAAAGCGGTTTTAAAGGTAAAAACTCCTCATCGGAAACAAAATTACCTGTGCCTGATCGCAATAATTTTTCTGAAATGTCTGTCTGAAATAACATTTCAATGCTTTTTAAATTTCCGATTAATTTTTTTAGAACTCCGTCATGGGAACCCAATTCTACCGCAAGCCGGAAATGTCGTTTTATATCTTGAAGCCTATCTACCAGCCTATGACCTACTTCTTGAAACAGAAAATTATGTTCCGTAAACTTTTTGGCCGCCCGGTCGCGATGCAGGCGCAACAATTTGCGATCAAAGATTTGATGGGTCATAATTAAAAAATTGTTTGGCTTCAAGGAACTTTGTCATGTTAAATGCCAACTCATAAAAATTCGTTCTTGTTATGCCTGTAAGGTATTTTTAGAATGTCTTGTTCTTAAAATTTTATAAACTGTTTTAACCTTATGACAAAGCTTGTTTCTTCAAAAGAACTCCATCATTGGCTCCAAGATGAAAAAGAGCTTGCACTGCTTGATGTTCGCGAAGAAGGAGTTTTTGGCGCGGAAGGGCATTTGTTATTTGCTGTTTGTGCACCACTCAGCAAGTTGGAACTCCAAATTTTTTCTTTAGTACCTCGAAAAACAGTTCGTTTAGTTCTTTGTGATGGAGGGGAAGGCCTTTCTCAAAGTGCCGCTAAAAAACTGGATAGTTGGGGGTACACTAATGTTTTTATTCTGGAAGGCGGGATTAAGGAGTGGCAGGCGTCAGGAAATGTTTTATTTCGCGGCGTGAATGTACCCTCCAAGGCATTCGGAGAATTTGTTGAACACCGATCCAAAACGCCTTCAATCTCAGCAGAACAACTGAAGAGTATGATGGATGCCAAAGAAAATTTAATTATCCTAGATAGCCGTCCATGGCGTGAATATAAGAGAATGAACATTCCAACCGGAATAGATTGTCCTGGAGCAGAGTTAATTTACAGAGTTCATGATTTAGTTGACGATCCTGACACGACCATTGTCGTTAATTGTGCAGGTCGGACCAGAAGTATTATTGGTGCCCAGTCATTAATTAATGCAAAAATTATTAATAAAGTTGTCGCACTGAAGAATGGCACCATGGGTTGGGTTTTGGCCGGCTTGAAATTGGAAAGTGATAGCGATCGAAATTTTTCGGCGATTACTAGCAAAGGTTTAAATAAAGCTCGTGTTTGCGCTGATCGTTTGGCGTCACAATTTGGTATTCACACGATAGATCTTAAGACTTTGGAGGAGTGGCAACAAGAAAGGGAAATGCGGAGCTTGTATATACTGGATGTGCGTAATCCTGAAGAGTACGTTGCCGGACATTTGGAGGGGTCTGTTTGTGCTCCGGGAGGGCAATTGGTTCAAGCAACAGACAAATGGGTAGGAACAATGCGGTCGAGGTTGGTGTTGGTTGATGACACAGGTGTTAGGGCAAAAATAACAGCTTCATGGCTAATTCAAATGGGTTGGCCGGAGGTTTTCGTGTTAGAAGGTGCTTTAGAAAAAAAAGAACTTATCTATGGAACATCAAAAAACATGGTTGTTCCTTATAAAAAGGACTCTATTGAAAAAATTTCGCCAGAAAAACTTCAGGAGGAGCAGAAGATTGGTTTAACAACGGTGGTCGACCTCGCTAACAGCCTCGAATATAAGGCTGGTCATATACCCAGGGCGTGGTGGATTGTTCGCTCTCGAATGCTCCAATCTCTTGAAAAAGTTTCGGGAAATGGGCCTTTAGTTTTTACCTCACCAGATGGTCAACTTGCTGTTTTATCTGCGTTAGATGCACAGAGTTTTACAAAGCGCCCAATTAAAATTTTGGAAGGCGGTACGATGGCTTGGAAATTATCAGGATTTCCATTGATTGGGGGATTTGAAAATTTGGCGTGCCAAAATAACGATGTTCAATATAAAGCTTATGACCATGACCAAAATATCGAACAACACATGCAGGAATATTTGAGTTGGGAAATTGGATTAATCGAACAAGTCGAGAGGGACGGAACAGCAAATTTTAAATCTTTTTCTGACTAATAACTGCTTTTTGGTATTTGAATGTGAAATTTCTTCAAAAAGGTACTTGTTAAAGTTTATTATTAATTAAAATCTTCACTTAAGATCCGTTTGTTTGATTTTTGGTGCAAAAATTAGACAAAATTTACTAGTTTTTATTGTAAAAATTTGGAAATTATTCAGGTGCCATGTGGTGAAAGTAGAAATTTATTCTTCCCTCCTTTGCCCGTTTTGTTACCGCGCGAAGACTTTGCTTAAACATAAAGGCGTGGATTTTTTTGAGATTGATGTGGATAAAAACCCCTCAGCTCGGCATGAAATGGTAGAAAGGGCTAACGGCCGTACTTCTGTTCCCCAAATTTTTCTTAATAACATTGGCATTGGTGGCTCAGATGACTTAGCTGATTTAGAGGCCACAGGTGAACTCGACCGCTTGCTTTTTCCTTAAAATGTTAGCCCCATTTAAACTTACGTGTGTTCAAATCTCTTCAGGGGACTAGCTTGAAGGAAACATCTGTAACGCATTGAAGTTCGGCCGAAAGGCGGTCCACAAGAATGCTTTTTCAGATAAATAGCATTTAAATTTTTGGGAAACTTAGCATCGGTCGCTAATACGCTATGGGGAAAGTTTGGAATGACTGTGTGTTATGAACTTTG
Source organism: Pseudomonadota bacterium (assembly GCA_036339375.1). Lineage (GTDB taxonomy): Bacteria > Pseudomonadota > Alphaproteobacteria > MPNO01 > UBA2964 > JAYZBC01. The sequence goes on from JAYZBC010000075.1 coordinate 49,121, forward strand.
TTTTTCCCGCCTCTATAGATAACTGGCACAAACAGGGCCATTTTTTCTGTCTGTTCGATCCGATCTCACTGTGCCTATCGGTAGGGCGAGTTGAGAAACTTGCTACGTGCTCGTGCAATATAATGTAATGCTGACGTGTTTGAACCAGTACAATGTGGCCGCCATCTTGGCGGTTGAAAAACTTATGGGCACTCACTTTTTATAGGTCCTAGGCGAGATGTGTTGGTCAATGGTGGGAAGAAGCTAGGCATCGTAGTAACCAATGTTGACCGGCCAAAGGTATATAGGCCAGACGGGAAATGCTTTTCCTGCACCATGATTGCCCGTATTCAATATGTGTTAAAACATAAATTGTTGATTTATGTCTTTATTATTAATTGCACAAATGCGTTGTTTGACAGACTTTTTAGGTGTTTGATTTAGCCCTTCTTCATAAGCAATAATTTTTAGCTTACCGAATAATTCTGTAAGTAGCTCGCCCGGCTTTAAAAGAAATTTGGGATTAGAGGGTTTCCCGAAATTTTGATTTCCCATGGCAAAGGTTTCGTATATCAAAACACCATTTTCTTCTAAAGAACCAATAATGTGAGGAAACAGGGGACGATGTAAATAATTTGTAACTATCAATCCAGAAAATCTGCGTCTACCCAAAGGCCAAGATTCACATTTTTCCAAATCTGCTTCAACAATCTCTAAACGACTTTTATCGGCGATGTTTTCCAGACCGGAAATGTCTGTATCTAAAGACGTTACTTTAAATCCGCTTTTTAATAAAAATTTTGTGTGTCGGCCTTGTCCCGAAGCAAGGTCAAGAACCTCCCCTCCCGGTGCAATTAGTGTAGCAAAACGAGTGACCCATTCAGAGGGTAAATGTAATTCGTGGTTTGTCATATTCAACGTGAATATAATTAAAGGTTGATTTATCAAAAAATTTCACCATTTTATGTTAGTACTCTTCAAGCTGAAATAAAACTCACGTTTTTTGCCTATGATTGTATTTGAATTAAGATGTAAGAACTCACACGAATTTGAGGTTTGGTTTCCAAGCAGCGATGCTTTTGTTAAGCAACAAAAAGCTAAGGATATTGTTTGCCCGGCTTGCGGGGATAAAAACGTTGAAAAGGCTTTAATGGCTCCTTCTGTTTCTGGAACTAAGAAAAAAAATAAAGAATCCAAAAAATTGCCAAAAAAGGCACAACAAAAAATGGGGCAGTATGTTTCTGCCCTTAAAGAAATTCGGGCTCAGGTAGAAAAAAACTGCGATTACGTTGGAGAAAACTTTCCCGAGGAAGCACGCAAAATACATTACGGAGAAACTGAGCGACACAATATCTATGGGGAAGCCACGGAAGCCGACGCTGAGGAGCTCAATGAAGAAGGGATTGAATTTCAACGGATTCCTTGGGTACAAAATTCGGACGCTTGAATTTAAAAGTTGAAAAACTTAAAAGGAATTTTCCCTGAACTGGTGGTTTACTTTATTTTTTTGGCAAAAATCAAATAGTTAACGCTTACGTCCTTTGAAAGTTGCCATTCAGTTTTTAACAAATTATAGGTCAGCCCAGCTATTTCGGTAACTGTGGCCCCATTCTTGGATAAACTATTGTCGAGTTCTGAGGGTTTGACGAACTTTTCCCACCGATGCGTTCCCTTTGGAAGCCAACGCAAAAAATATTCCGCTCCTAAAATTGCTAAGGTGAAGGCTTTTGCGGTTCTGTTCAAAGTGGATAAGATTAAACACCCTTTTTCCTTGGTTAATTTCACACAATTTTCTAAAAATTTGTCTAAATTAACAACGTGCTCAATGACTTCCAAAGCAATCACCACATCAAAAGTTAAATTTCTCTTCGATAGGGTCTCTATGCTTAAAGGTTGATAGTTAATATTAAGGTTACCTGCTTCTGCATGGGATTGAGCTATAGATATGTTTATTTCAGCGGCATCGATTCCAGTTACAGATGCTCCCATCCGTGTTAGAGGCTCAGAAATTAATCCTCCTCCGCAACCTACATCTAGTATTGACAATCCTCGTAATGATGGGAGTTGGTTTGGATCTAATGCAAAATGATTGCAGAGATGATCACGTATAAATTTTAGGCGAATAGGGTTAATTTGATGAAGGGGACGAAAATCCCCCTCAGGATCCCACCATGAGTTGGCAAGCGATGAAAACCTTTCAACTTCGTCAGTATCGATCGTTATGTCTGTATTCTTAACATTCTCATCCATATACTAATAGATACCTTATTTTAATTTTTCAAAACTTACTTGCTTCCATAGACAAATATGGACTAAGAACACGCGGGTTTCTACAAAAAATAATGAATGTCCTCTTTGTCTAGTACTAAATGATTTTGAGTAAAGGCTCATAACTAACAAAAATTAGATCGGTTCGAGTATGTCAAGAATTGTTCAAAAATTTGGAGGTACTTCTATTGCTAATATCGAAGCTGTTAAAATGGTGGCTAAAAAGGTAAAGGCGGAGGTAAAACAAGGGCACGAAGTTGTGGTGGTGGTGTCGGCTATGGCGGGGACTACCAACGAGTTGGTTTCTTGGGCAAATAAGGTAGGGTCGCTTCAAGATACCCCAGATTTTGATATTGTAGTTGCCTCAGGGGAACAAATTACTGCAGGTTTATTAGCTATGGCCCTACAAGAAATCGGAATTGATGCACGTTCCTGGCTCGGCTGGCAAATACCCATCCAAACTGATAAATCCCACGGAAAAGCAAGAATTTTAGGTATAGAAATAAAAGAATTGGAAGAAAAAATAAAAGAAGGGGAAGTGGCTGTTATAGCCGGTTTCCAGGGATTGAGCCCAGATAAAAGAATGACAACTCTTGGCCGTGGGGGCTCTGACACCTCTGCTGTTGCTTTGGCAGCAGCTCTAAATGCAGACCGGTGTGATATATTTACTGATGTAGAAGGTGTATATACAACAGATCCTAAAATTGTGGCCAAGGCCCGGAAGCTCGAAAAAATTACTTATGAAGAGATGCTGGAAATGGCCTCATTGGGGACGAAGGTACTGCAAACTCGTTCTGTCGAGCTCGCAATGAATAAAAAAGTCCGTGTACAGGTTAGGTCGTCGTTTTCAGATGTTCCTGGGACGCTAGTTGTAGACGAGGTTGAAATCTTGGAAAAAGAATTTGTAAGTGGGATTGCTTATAGCAAAGACGAGGCAAAAATTACCTTGATCCGGGTAGAAGATCGCCCTGGAGTGGCAGCAGCTATTTTTGGACGGCTGGCTGATAAAAACGTAAATGTTGATATGATTGTGCAAAATACCTCAGAAGATGGGAAAGCAACAGATATTACTTTTACAGTTAGCCAGGATGATTATCGGCGTGTTCTGTCTATTCTTGAAGAACAATGTAATGAACTTGGATATGACCGGCTTGTAACTGATGCAAACGTTGTAAAAATTTCGGTAATTGGTGTTGGCATGAGAAGCCACGCCGGAGTGGCCCAACGGATGTTTAAAGCTCTTGCCGAAAAAGGAATTAATATCCAAGTAATTTCTACTTCAGAAATAAAGGTGAGTGTATTGATTTCTGAAGATTATACTGAACTGGCTTTACGTGCTTTGCACACTGCTTACGGTTTGGATGAAGGTAAATAGAATTTCAGGCTTTGGCTTGCTTTATAGACATTGAATATGGCACCACCTGTCACCACAGTTATACGACCGCTCCTAAAATGCGTACGAGACGTAATGCTGGCGCACGGATCAGCACAAGAAAGACTTGATGAGCTTGTTAAAGTAATAACCAACGAGATGGTTGCTGAAGTTTGCACCGTCTATGTAATGCGGGCCGGAGAGGTTTTAGAATTATTTGCAACGAAAGGGCTAAATCGTACAGCCATTCACAAGACACGTCTCCAGGTAGGCGAAGGGCTTATAGGTGAGATAGCAGCTCATGCAAGTATTTTGAATTTAGAAGATGCCCAAACACATCCAAAATTTGCTTATCGGCCGGAAACGGGGGAAGAGAAGTATCACTCTTTTCTGGGCGTTCCAATTTTAAGGGGTGGAAGCGTTCGCGGTGTTCTTGCAATTCAGAATAAGGCTAAACGTCGTTATACGGACGAAGAGATAGAAGCACTAGAAATGATCGTAGTAGTGCTTGCAGAACTGATAGCCGGGGGCGATTTAGTGAGCCCAGACGAGCCAATTAGATCAGAAGGTAATGCAATTTTGCCAATGCGAATGACAGGCATCCAAATTAATGCGGGAATTGCAATGGGTGAGGCGGTTTTGCACCAACCACGGATAGATATCCCAGAAATGTTTTCTGATGACCCCAAGGTTGAAGAGGCCCGTTTACTTAAAGGCCTGCAATCAATGCATAATGCAATCGACGATTTGTTTTCTGCAACAGAACTCTCTGCTAGTGGGGAGCATCAAACTGTGCTGGAGACCTACCGGTTGGTAGCACGCGATGCGGGCTGGTTGCGACGTTTGCAGGAAGCTATAGGTGGTGGACTTACCGCTGAAGCAGCTGTTCAGAAAGTTCAGGACGACATTAAGGCTAGAATGAATTATGCAACCGATTCTTATTTGCGGGAAAGATTACACGATTTTGAGGATTTAGCACACCGTTTGATGCAACACCTTGGGGAGTCCGGATACGTTACTGCCGCTGATAAAACATTGCCTAAAGATGTTGTTTTACTAGCTACTAATATGGGCCCAGCTGAATTATTAGACTATGAACCCGGTCGCTTGAGAGCATTATTGTTGGAGGAAGGCTCTGCAACTGCCCATGTTGCAATAGTTGCACGTGCCCTCGATATCCCTGTAATTGGTCGACTCACGAATCTCTTGGTCCGAATAGACCCGCATGATCCCGTAATTATAGATGGCGACAATGCTCAGGTTTTTGTTCGACCCGGTGAGGATATTCAACAATCGGTTTCCGAAACTATCAGAATAAATAAAGAACGCCGACGTGCTTACGTCGAACAACGCAGAGAAGCATCAGTCACTTTAGATGGACAAAACATTTCATTGAATTTGAATGCGGGTTTACTAATAGACGTGAAACAGCTTGAAAATAGTGGAGCTGAGGGCATTGGCTTATTCAGAACTGAAATTCCTTTTATGGTGAGGGATAAATTCCCTGGAGTGGATGGTCAAACCGAACTTTACCGAAGCGTTCTGGCGTTAGCTGACGGAAAGCCGGTCATGTTTCGAACACTTGATATTGGAGGTGATAAACAACTTCCTTATTTTCGGAATGACCTAGATCAAAACCCTAATATGGGTTGGCGAGCTATCCGCGTTGCTTTAGATCGGCCATCAATGTTACGCCAACAACTTCGCGCTTTAATCAGGGCGTCGAATGGGAGAGAATTGGCTGTAATGTTTCCTATGGTTGCTGAGGTCGCTGAATTTCGGGCAGCTTATAAAATTTTACAAAAAGAATTAAATCGCGAAGAGAAAATTGGTGCTATCTTGCCCAAAAAGGTGAATGTAGGGGTTATGCTAGAAGTACCTGGGTTAATGTGGCAGTTGTCACCTTTATTGAAACAAGTAGATTTTTTGTCAGTTGGGAGCAACGACTTATTTCAATTTTTATTTGCTAGTGATCGCGGAAACCCACGTGTTGCAAAACGTTATGATGTTTTATCCCCGGGCTTCCTTTCTCTTTTACGCAATTTAGTTAAAATCGCTCGTGATGCAAAAATTCCGGTTTCTCTTTGTGGTGAGATGGCCGGGAATCCTGTGGAAGCAATGACTCTTATAGGCTTGGGTTTTGAAAAAATTTCTATGCCACCAGCAAAGATAGGTGCTATACGTGAAATGTTAAGGTCTTTAAACGCATCAGATTTAACACATTATCTTAATGAAATAATTGATCTACCGGATCACAGCCTACGAGGGAAGCTGACAGCTTACGCGCAAGATCACGGTGTAATTGTTTAAATTTTTGACTAAAAATCGAACTAGCCATTGATTTTTGAAAACAAATTTTGATACTACAAAGTACGTTGCGCAGGGGATAAGCTGTTTCCTACGAGCAAAAGAGAGCACAGCCTTGTCAGACTCCAATATACAAAACTCATTAGAAACTCCACAAAAAAACTCGACTTTGATGGAATTCGGTGCAGCTTTGCGTGAGTTACGACTCCTTAAAAAATTAAGCCTTTCCGAAGCTTCCAATTCATTAAAAATCCGCCAAATTTATCTTTTTGCAATTGAAGAGGGGAGAATAAATGATCTGCCGGGATCAGCTTACACTAATGGCTTTGTGAGAGCTTACGCAGGATATCTGGGGCTTGATATAACGGAGGTTATGCGTCGCTTTGCGAACGCGAAGGGCAAGGTTCAGGAGAATGAAAATTTTGTACCACCATCGGTTGAACGAGAGGCTTACTTTCCAACAGGGAGAGTTCTATTTATTGCTGCTTGTATGGCTGTATTAGTTTACGGTGGTTGGAATCACCTAAATTTTTTTGGCCGTTCTGTGGATGGATTAGTTAATTTAAAACCGTTTGAAAATAAGAATATACAGGATTTAAAAAATAGAACTCTTGAACCGAAAAAGTTTGGAGTTACAGGGTCTAAGTCAGCCGCGTATGAAATTAAAAAAAAGGTATCTTTGCCAAAAAAAGTTGAGGAAACACTTGTAGTTAAAACGGTGACACAAAATAAAAAGGAAGGCAAAGTATTGGTGCGTGCGAAAGAAACCTCTTGGATAAAATTAAAATTACCAAATGGTAAAACTTTGTTTTCGGGTTTACTTCGGCCTGGCGATATCTACAAAATCCCAAGAAAAGCTGGTATAAAGATGATTACTGGAAATGCTGGGGGAACCGAAATTTTCGTTGATGGTGAGACGATTAAGCAATTGGGACCTATTGGTTCTGTTCGTCGAGATATTTTGATGGACCCAAAAGCCCTCCTTGGTCGCAACTCAGGTCTTCGTTAGTATTATGCCTAAGCTCCAGCCAATCAGAGGCACTCGCGATATTTTGCCTGAGGAGCGCAGCCGCTTTAGGCATATTGAAGAAGTAGCACGTGAATTAGCGTTACGATATGGTTACCTTGAAACTGCGACACCCATACTCGAATTTTCTGAGGTTTTTAAAAAAACCCTTGGAGAAACCTCCGATGTTGTCAAAAAAGAAATGTATACTTTTACTGATAAAGGCGGAGACGAGGTAACTTTGAGGCCGGAAGGCACAGCGGGTATTGCTCGAATGCTGATTTCTGGGGGTTTGACGCAAGATTTACCACTGAAATTTTTTTATCAAGGCCCCATGTTCCGTTATGAAAGGCCCCAAAAAGGTCGATTTCGCCAATTTCATCAAATCGGAGTGGAACTATTAGGAGTGCCCGAGCCTCTCGGAGATATTGAGGTGATAGCACTTGGATCAGCCTTACTTGAAAAACTCGGAATAAGAGAAAAGACAACACTTCACCTCAACACGCTCGGTACAAAAATAAGCAGGGGAAAATTTAAGACCCAGTTAATCACATATCTCAATGACTTTCGGTCAACATTGTCTGTTGAAAGCAGAGAGCGGATAAAAGTAAATCCTCTTAGAATTTTGGACTCCAAAGATGCCAATGACAAAGAAATATTGGCTAACGCACCACGTTTGTTTGATAGCCTTGATTCCGAATCCTTAGAATTTTTTGAAACCGTTAAAGAAGGACTTGACCATTTAGGCATTAGTTACCAGTTGGATTCTAAGCTAGTTAGAGGCCTAGATTATTATTGTCATACAGCGTTTGAGTTCATTACCCCCCACCTAGGTGCACAAGGGGCTGTCCTTGCTGGAGGTCGATATGATGGTTTGGTTGGGCAGATGGGGGGTACAGAAACTGCTGGAATTGGTTGGGCGGGGGGTATAGAAAGGTTGTCTTTGTTGACAGGGACAAACAAAAAGTATTCTAGAACAATCTCTGTAATCCCAGTCGTTTCTGGTCTTGAAAAGGAAGCTTTGAGTTTAGCAGTTCATTGCAGAGCGCAAGGGCTGGCAATCGACCTGGGTTTTCGTGGAAATTTAAGTAGGCGATTAAAAAGAGCGAGCAAACTAAATGCTATTGCCGCGGTAATTATGGGTCCTGAAGAGATGAATCGTGGTTTCGTGATAGTAAGAAATCTAGACACCGGAAAACAAGAAGACGTAGCTATGACTAATCTCATTGCCTATTTAGAACGTTACCAACATGGGAATGCAGGTCAGTGAATTTTGATGAAAAGCTTGATCTCCTTTTATCTAGGTACGACGAGCTGACTAATTTAATGTCTGAGAATTACAGCGGGAGCTCGAACGAATTTGTTCGACTTTCCAAGGAATATGCTGAACTAAAGCCTATTGTTCAATGCATTGAGGAGCGAAGAAATTTAAAAAATGAAATAGCGGAATTAAATTTAATTGTGTCTGATAACCAAGCGGAAACAGAAATTCGAAACCTTGCGGACTCTGAGATTAAGGCAGCGAAAGAGCATTTGCCAAAAATTGATAGACGTTTAAATACAATGCTCATGCCAAAAGATGCCGCTGACGAAAAAAATGCAATTTTGGAAGTACGAGCGGGAACGGGTGGTGATGAAGCTGCTCTTTTTGCAGGTGATTTGTTTAGGATGTATCAGCGGTATTCTGACCGTAATAATTGGAAATTTGAAACAATTCAGCTATCCGAAACCGGCATTGGTGGCTTAAAGGAAGCCATCGTTGAAGTTAAGGGCAAGGGCGTTTTTGCACGATTAAAATTTGAATCTGGCGTACATCGTGTGCAACGTGTTCCCGAAACAGAATCTGGTGGCAGAATTCATACTTCCGCTGCCACAGTTGCAGTCCTTCCAGAGGCTGAAGAAACAGATGTAATTATAGACGAAAAAGATTTGCGTGTTGATACATTTCGGGCTCAAGGTGCTGGTGGGCAACATGTTAACACTACGGATAGTGCGGTAAGAATCACCCATCTGCCGTCAGGGATTGTTGTAAGTCAACAAGATGAAAAATCGCAACACAAAAATCGAGCAAAAGCAATGAAAGTGCTAAGGGCAAGAGTTTTTGAAGCTAATCGTTCAAAAAAAGCTGCTGAACGTGCTCAAACAAGAAAAGATCAGGTAGGCACAGGAGATCGTTCAGAACGAATTCGTACGTACAATTTTCCACAAAGCAGGGTCACTGACCACCGGATAGGGTTAACCCTACATAAAATTGATAGTGTTCTTGCGGGGGAAGCTTTGAATGAAATAATTGAAGCATTAACAACTAGTGATGAGGCAAACCGTTTATCGGAAATCCACCAGAAATGACACTCCAAACCTTCACAAACGTAATAATTAAAGCGAAAAAACAATTACAGTCTGCTAGAATCGATGAGCCGCAAAGAGAAGCACGTCTTCTCTTGTCTTATGTGACGGGGCTTTCGATGTCAAAAATTTTTTCCAATCCAGACAAAGAGTTAAATTCCGTTGAACACGAAGCTTTTGATGGGCTTATTTTGCGACGTCTCAAACATGAACCAATTTCTCACTTATTAGGGAAACGTGAGTTTTGGAGTCTAAATTTTTTGGTCGGACCACAAGTACTTGACCCCAGGCCTGCAAGTGAAACGTTGGTTGAAACGGGACTTAAATATTTTAATAATCACGAGGCTTCTTTTTCTGTCCTTGATCTTGGAACAGGTAGCGGTTGCCTTGTTTTGTCGATTCTTTCAGAAAGGCCTCATGCAAATGGTTTAGGTATTGACGTTTCTTCAGTAGCTTTAGGAATAGCTCGACAAAATGCCACTCTGCATTCGTTATCTGAACGTGTTACTTTTAAATATGGCGATTGGGGCAGAAACGTGAATGGTGAATTTGATTTGATTTTATGTAATCCTCCTTATATTGCAACTTCTGAAAAAAATGATTTGTCTTTTGGAATTATTGACTTTGAACCATCAATTGCCCTTTTCGGAGGATTTGACGGGCTTAATGCATATCGGAAATTGAGTGATGACATTTCAAAATTGTTGTCTTCAAAGGGAATAGCAATTATCGAATTTGGGCAAGGCCAATGCAAAAGCGTGAGTGAAATTTTCAAAAAGGCGGGGCTTTTTCAAATTGGTACCCGTAAAGATTTGTCCGGAATAACAAGATGTGGTGTTTTTTCCAAAATATTTACTACAACAAAATAAAAAAAAGGGTTGGAAACATAACCTAACCCAATTAGGGTGCATTATGAGCAAGGGAAAAGGCCACAGGCAAAACTAGCTCATTGTTCCTTAAAAGACTGTGAGAGCAGGGTGGAGAAGCTCGAAATTGGGAGCGGATAGCTTGCCGTTAGTTGTAAAAATCCACGGCCCATAAGACGTTTTTTTAACAATAACCGGATAAAAATTATGAGATTAGGTCCGAATAATAGACGGATGAAGAACAGGGGGAATGGAAGCCGCCGTAATGGAGCCCAACGTTCAAATGGTATTGATAGCAATGGCCCCGATGTAAAAGTGCGTGGGAATGCACAACAAATTGTAGATAAGTATCAAGCTTTAGCGAGAGAAGCTGCCACTTCCGGGGACCCTGTAATGGCAGAAAATTTCTTTCAACATGCTGAACATTATTTACGCATTTTAAATGCAAACGGGAGTGCGCAAAAGGGGCAGGCAAATAATCGAAATGGTGAACGCAAAATTACCCAAACAAGTCAACAGAAAAATGTTGAAGTTGCAGTAGATGATTCTAATGTTGAAGGAAACGAAAAGATTGAAACAAAGGTTGTTTCTGATGTTGCAGGTCCAGAAACTCCACCCGAGTTAGTTGAGACCACAGTGGATTCTGATGACACTTCCGAAAGATTAAAAGAAATTACCAAGCCAATTGAAGTTTTCTCAGAATCGAGTAATGAAGATAAAAATAAACCAGCAGCTTCTTAAAAAATTTTAACAAAATGTGTTCATAATTGTGAATAATTACCCCAATTTTGTAAGTGTTCATTGGGTAGGTTGATCAGCTCATTTATTTTTCTCACTAGCATCAATTGAAGGAGCAGCTTTCCAGCAACAATACCTTTCCTAATTATCTTGTAAAAGGCGCTCCGCCAGGAGAAATGATTTGTTAAAACTTAGAATATTTTTTAGTTTATAAACACTTTGTATTTTAGAAAATTAGAAAAAAATAAATTTTAGAAACCTCTATTACTAACTTGTTTGAGGTGTAAGAATCAAAGCACTTGGAAGTCTCCCCCTTATTTTTTCGTTTAAGCTAAAAAAAAGAATCTTTAAATGCTTGAATTTTGGCATTTACCGGTGTAGCAGATTGTTCCTTTTAATAATAAATGGATGCCATGAGTAATACGACAATGAGCAAAACCGCTGACACTAAAGGTTCTAAAGCTGCTTCCTCAAGCGCTTCAGAGACCAAAAAATCTAAAACTCCCTCATCGGAGACGCCAACTTCTACAAGCTCTTCGGCAGAGATCTCAGGTCCAAGCAATTCGGGTGTTGCAAGCGAAAAATCTAGCCGTGAATCTGTTGGTGGCCCTGGTGCTGTCCATTATGGGTTCTTTAGTAATATCAAAACCCCGGAATACCGGTCCGGCTGGGATGATATTTGGTCTAAAAAGCAAAACAAACCAAGGAAGAAAAAAACAGTTTGTGTAAATTTTTCGTTTCAAAGTTTACCGAAAGATGTTCAATCCGCCTTAATTGGTGCAGCCCGCAAGGAATTAAAAAAAGTAAAAATAAATTTCGATAATCGGGAGAAAAAGGGCGAAATAGTTTGGCATTTGAAATGTGAGGTGAAAAATTAAACGTTTTGCCGAAAATTATTCTGAAGCACCCCAAAAGTTACCCTCGTCGGAAATTACTTTAATTTGACCTCCATTTTCTTTCAGGTGACTTGGTAAGGGTTCACCGTAAATATTATAACGTGGGTGGTCTTCAGTGGGATCAGTTTTGGCAGCTACCCGCAGTAAAACAAGTGGTTCTTTGCTAGTGGCCTCGAACCTATAAAAACTACCCGAGGGTAACATTACGCCCTCAAATGGCCCGCAGTGTTTTGTCTCTCCCCGAGGTCCATAGAAACAAGCACTACCGCTCAAAACCAAGTGAAAGTGATCTTGGTCTGTGTGATTGTGAAGACCATTTTCGCCACCTGAGGCATAGACTTTTAAATTAATCCACATATTGCCCGTATCAGCGATACGCTGGTTACTCCGCCCCTGTTTCAATAACTCGGCCCGCAATTTAAAAAATTGAGCGGGTGGACTATTTAAAAGCATAACCTCACGTGCTTTCCTCATTGCGTCAGTTTCTTGTTGTTTCTTCCCTTTGTCGATCCCGTTTAGTGGCATAAATTTCTCCATATTTCATAGTTTTAGACCGTAAAGGTCTATGACATTTTGGCTCAAAACTCGTTTTTGTTTTCTGGGGTCTAAATCTCCAATTTGTTTAGCTAAAAATGCACGTGAATTTGGCCAGGTCATATTGGGATGTGGATAATCACTAGACCACATGCAGTTTTTGTATCCCCAGTATTTTAGTGCTTGGGCACCCACAAAATCATCCATAAAAGTGGCATAAACGTGCTGTTCGAAAATTTCACTCGGCAAACGTTTTATGGCAAACTCCTCTTGAGGGTGCCCTGGTTTTTTGTTTCGTTTGTAATAATAATCCCACTGTTGTAGGACGAAAGGTATCCACCCTATTTCACTTTCAACAATTTGCATCCGTAATTTTGGATGTCGTTCAAATACACCTGACCAGATAAGGTCAAACATCGTTGTTATTGAATCTGCAGTTTTAATGTTAACTGAACCACGAACTTTTTCCATACCGTGGCGCTCGCCGCGATTATAGTTGTGGCCGGTTAAAATATGAAAATTCAAGGGATAACCAATTTCAGAAGCGGCAGCCCAAAGTTTTTCGTAATGATGGGAAGTTAGAGGCAGAGTTGGATCAGGTACTTGCCAAACCAATCCTCCCAATAACCCTATATCGAAGCAGCGTTGCATTTCTGCAATTGCAAAGTCGATGTCGTAAACACACAAAGCAGGCACCGCAAACAATCGTTTGGGCGAGGTTTTGCAATAATCCGCGACCCAGTCGTTATATAGACGAAACGCTACTTCCTGCACCTCTTTTGGCTTTGCAAATAAGCGGAGGGTTGCAGTGGGATAAATAATTTCAGCAGCGACACCGTCCAAATCCATGTGCTCTATTCTGATCTTTGGGTCTACACCCCCTAAGGGTCTTGTGCCCTCTGGAAATGGTAGGCGTTGTGGTATATGACTTTTTAAATCAATGGATAAATTGGCCCATAAATCCAGTGGTTCATCAATGTGGGAATCTGCCGAAATGATAAGCGGCGGTATGCTTTCCGTTGCATCTTTTAGCTTGGGGTCAATATACCTTGCCGACATATTATCAAGAGTGGTTGCCATGTTTTGTGCTCCATTTTTTACGTCGGTGTTTGAGTTATCATCCTGACATTTTAATTTGTAATACACAAATTTAGGTAACTGTAATCATCATCTCTACTTTTACTTATTTATCTTTAAAGAGTTTTTTCATTCTTTTATCAAGTTTTGAAATATTTTTCTTAAAAAGGCTAAGTTCACGCCCTTTCAGTTTTCTACCGGATGGTAATTTTAGTCGCATCGGATTGACCCGTTTTCCAAATGCATGAACTTCGTAATGCAAATGTGGGCCTGTTGAACGGCCCGTTGATCCAACATATCCAATTATTTCTCCCTGGTTTATGCGCTTCCCTCGCCTAATACCTCGCTTAAAGCCCCGTAAATGGGCGTAAACAGTAGTATAAGATTTGTTATGTCGAATTTTTATCAGTTTGCCATAATTAGCCTGTCTAGCAGCTTGTATGACCTTACCATTTCCGGCTGCAAAGACGGGTGTACCAGACGGTGCAGCAAAGTCTACGCCACGATGCATTTTGTTATACCCTAAAATGGGATGCCGACGACGCCCATATCCTGAAGACAATCTAGCTCCGTTAATAGGGGTTTTCATGAGGGCTTTTTGAGCACTGGCTCCGTGTTCATCAAAATATTCTATTCCATGACGGTTACTTCTAAATTGATAAAGTTGAAGTGCTTTGCCACTTAAAACGAGTTTTGCGTAACGAATTTCCCCCCATTTTGCAATTTGACCGTTTTTATGATGGAGCCGTTCAACAAAAACCGTAAAAGAATCTCCTTTTTGAATGTCACGCTGAAAATCGACATCCCAGCTGTAAAGTCGTACCAATTTAAATAAGGTGGAAGGTGTTAAACCAGCTTTGGTGGCCGCTAGAAAAAGGTTGGCATGGATAATACCCTTGGCTCCAAAGTCTCTGCTCTCTAAAATTTCTTTTATTCTTTTTGCTTCAAATGTTCCGTTAATTTTACGACTAACCGAAATGATCTGAAATGATGTGGGACTGAAATTAAAGCCGGCAAAATGTCGATTAGTCTCCCACCAAGAATTTGGTTGGAAAATAACAACAACTTTTTGGCCGCGTTTAAGAGATTTTGGGGGATAAATTTTGCCCATTGCACGGATCGCTTTATGAGCGGATGAATTAGGGACCCCTAATTTCTTAAGTAACATTAAAAATGTATCGCCAGCACGAACCTCGACTATTTTTTTTATTTTTTCGGGTAGGGGAGGTAATAAAAAATTAGGTGCTGGGTACGTTATTGGTGTTCCCCGCATAGATTTAATTATTTTTGTGACAGGAAGTTTTTCTTTTAAATTAGTCTTTTCGTTTTCTGGTTCTTCCTTTGAATACCAAAACGCTGTCAACGCTACGATAAAAGCCACTGCAGCAAAGTGAAATTTTCTGGCACCAAAGCGCTTGGTGAACTTCAATTTGAAACCTCAAAAAATTTGGGCGAAGTGACCTCACTTTATTCTTTTTCGCTGCGATTAAAATTTTCTCAACGGATGTAAAAAAAATGGCGGAAACGTGTTTTGTTGTCAACAAAACACGTTTTTCTGGAGGTTAAAAAATTTTAATCAAACATTTTTTTAAGCTCAACTTGACGATTAGTGTCTTAGGTAATTTACTATTTGAATAATAATAATTTTTAGTAAAGGTAGGGAGTTGTGTTCCATTCAGCGGATCCTTTTTTCCGTCCCAAAACAGTGGCTATTGTTGGAGCATCTGAAACAGGCGGCGGGGGATGGCCACGGGCCATATATGAGAACTTAAAATTTGCTGATTTTCCCGCTGAAGTCTATCTTATAAATCCGAACAGGGATGAACTTTGGGGACACAAAGTGTATCCCGATTTTTCTTCTTTACCTAAACCCATTGATTTGGCTTTAACAATTATACCAGCTGAATTTATACCCAAGGTGTTAGAGGAAGGTACAAAGAATGGCCTCAGGTCTGCTCTAATTTATGCTGCCCGATTTGGTGAAGGCGGTGATGAGGCAGGTGATAAACGGGCTAATCAAATTAGAAAGCTTTGTGAGGATACCGGTCTAGCCGTTTGCGGTCCAAACTGTATGGGCGCGATGTCGCTGCCGTCGAATATGCTCTTTTACCCAGCCAAGCGTATTCGTGGTTTGCCAGTGGGGTCTACTGGTGTTGTTTTCCAGTCAGGCGGTACCTTTATGTTTTGGCTCGAACGGGCAGCCGAGCGAGGATTATCTTTTTCTTACACGGTGTCGAGCGGTAATGAACTTAACCTCGACTTACCGGATTATATTAATTTTATGGTTCAAGATGATAGCACTCAAATGATTGCTTGTATGGTTGAGGGTATTCGTCGCCCCGATGCTTTTATAGAAGCAGCTAAAAGAGCATTGGCTGTAAAAAAACCAATCGTAATGGTGAAGGTTGGCCGGAGCTCCGCTGGCAAAGAGGCAGCACAAAGCCATACCGGTGCTTTAGCAAGCGATGATGCAGTACTTCGAGCGCTATGCCACCAATATGGTATTATCAGATGCTACTCTTTAGACGAAATGATAGAAACCTGCTTAGTACTAAGCCAAAGGCGTTGGCCCAAAGGAAATAAAATTGGGATGGCCGGATTCTCGGGTGGCAGCAAGGGTTTACTTCTTGATTATGCGGCTGATGAAGGCGCGGTGATGGGAAAATTTTCTGGTGATACGCTCTCCAAGATTGAACCCTATATCGACCCTGGTTTGTCTGCACAAAATCCTATTGACTGCGGTGCTGGTATAGCGTCCCGCCACCAAGACTTTAGCACTGTGTGCCAGCTTATGGCGGAGGATGAGGGAATAGATATAGTCGCTATGCAGGGACATTTGCCTACCGGCCCAGATGATACCGCAAATTCAACTGTTTTTTCAGATGTTTTTGATAAAGTGGAAAAACCAGTAATTGCGTACGGTCGAATTTCTCAAAATGTCGGTCCCTCTGGCCGTGAATTTCAGATTGCCAGTAAAATCCCCTTCATTCAGGGGTTGCCACAATCCATTCGTGCCCTTCAAGGTCTCATTTCGTATAGTGAAGCTCTGAGAAAGGGTGCAAGCGAATTACCAAAGCCCACAGGGCGAAGGTCAGATCTTGATGGCCAAAAATTTGAACACCTGCTTCAAAAACACGGTCTCACGCCGCCGACAAGTAGGTTTGGGATTACTATCGATGAGGTTGTCTCCGTAAGCTCTGAAATAGGCTTTCCTTTGGCTCTTAAGATAGTTTCGCCACAAGCTAGCCATAAAACAGAGGTCGGAGGTGTGGCTCTTAATTTGAAAGATAAAAATTCGGTAGCAATAGCTGCGGAGAATATGAAAAAGAAATTGCAGGATACACACCCAAAAGCCCAGATTGATGGTTTCTTGGTTCAAAAAATGGTGGCCGGACTGGAAGTGATTTTGGGTATTAAAAATGATGAACAATTCGGACCTTTCATGCTTGTAGGCCTTGGCGGGATTTTAGTCGAAGCGTTACGAGATGTTTCCCTTAGAATGTTACCAGTCTCTGAAGGTGATGCTCATGAAATGCTTTCTGAATTGCGTTCTAAAGTTCTTCTTGGCTCATTTCGAGGAGAAAAGGTACGGGATATGGACGCATTAGTTAGGGCGATTTGTGGTTTATCGGAAATTTTCACCACTTATAGCCCCTTTTTCGCTGATCTTGAGGTTAATCCGCTTATTGTTGGTGCCAAAGGAGAAGGCGTTTGGGCAGTCGATGTTCGCCCTGTTTGGCGCTAATTTTAACTGGGAAAATTATTATGGATTACGAACTTCCTGAAGAACTTCGCATGATGAAGGACACGTTACGCCGTTTTGTGGATCGGGAAATCATACCTATTGAGCGTGATGCCTATGTTGGTCACGAGCTGAAACCCGAAATCCGGGCAATGTTGGAGGAAAAAATAAAGGAAATTGGCTTGTGGATGTTCGATGTGCCTGAGGAATTTGGAGGCCTCGGGATGAATTTGTTGGCAAGGTGTGTTGTCTGGGAAGAAATGGGAAGAACTATAGCTATCCCTACACGGGGTGGTCATATTTTTGGTCCGCCTGTTAGCCCCATACTTTACTTTTTAAGTGATGACCAAAAAGAACAATATCTTTGGCCGGTTTTACGTGGGGAAAAAAATTGCGCCTTCGCTCAAACTGAGCCAGACGCTGGAGGTGACCCCGGCGGCATGCGGACTACAGCAGTGTTAGACGGCAACCATTATGTCATTAATGGTTATAAAAGATATATAACGGGGGCTGACAAAGCCGATTTTTTTCAACTCCAAGCGGCTACAGATCGAGAAAAGGGGTCGAGAGGAGGTATTTCTACATTTCTCGTTGATGCCGATACCCCTGGAATTAAGCTCGTCCGCTATCAGCAAATGATGATGGATGACCGCCCTTGGGAAATTTCCTTTGAGGATGTCCGAGTACCAGCGACTAACCTTGTGGGGGAAGAGGGAGAGGGATTTAAATTGGGTCAGACTTGGATAACCGCAGGGAGAATGCGTCATGCTGCCCGTGGCATTGGGGTAGCGGAAAGATGTATGGAACTTTCTGGTTCTTATACCAACCAACGTGAAACCTTTGGCAAAAAACTGTCTGAACGTCAGGCTGTTCAATTTATGATGGTTGATAGTTGGATGGATACAAAAATGCTTCGTCTATTTGTGTATAACGTTGCGGCTAGGGCAGATGCTGGTGAAGACATTCGATATGATTCCTATATGGCAAAGGTCATGGGCGATGAGCATGCCTTTAGAGCTTGTGACAGGGCCATGCAGGTCCATGGAGGCATGGGTTTAACTACTGATCTTCCTATAGAAAAGTTGTGGCGAGACAGTCGTTCAATGGTGATTACGGAAGGTCCCCCAGAGATATTGCGTATGGTGATTGCGCGTGCGTTTTATCGTGAATATGGCGGCTGATCAGCTTTGACAGCAGGATCTTTTAGGCTTAATAGCGTTTAAATTTTAATTAAACTTTGGAGATAAATTAATGGCAGCAAAGAAGCTAAAATGCATAAAAGTACAAAAAAAGAATGGGATCACATGGGTAATGCTAAATCGTCCTGAAAAACGCAACGCCATGAGTCCCCAGCTTCATTTAGAAATGGATGAAACACTCAGAATTCTTGAAACAGACCCAGCAACCCAAGTTGTCGTAATTTCAGGTGCTGGCGGGTATTTTAGTGCGGGACAAGACCTTAAAGAATTTTTTCGCGAAAATGAAAACAATCCTGCAGGTCGTAAGCTGGCTGCGGAAGCAGCTAATCGATGGCGTTGGGAGCGTCTCTACAAATATGATAAGCCTACAATTGCAATGGTAGAAGGTTACTGTGTCGGTGGTGCTTTTATGCAGCTTTGTGCTACAGATTTTGCAATATCGGCTGATGACACTGTATTTTCGCTTTCTGAAGTTAACTGGGGAATTCTTCCGGGAGCTCTCGTTTCTAAAGTTGTAGCTGACACCATTTTGCCGCGTAAAGCCCTATACTACTGTTGCCTTGGAGAACCTTTTAACGGCAAAGAAGCAGAAGAAATAGGTTTGATTAATTTTTCAGTACCAAAAGAAGAACTCGTCGACAAAACGATAGAACTGGCACAAAAACTAATGGCCAAGAGCCCTAACGTTCTAAGGGCAACAAAACATGCCGTTCGTCAGGTGCGCACGATGGATTTTGATCAATCTTACGATTATCTCGCTGCCAAAGGTCAGGCTATCAAAGTTGGTGATGCTCAGGACTCATACAATAGGGGATTGAGTCAGTTTCTGGATAAGAAAAGTTACAAGCCTACTTTCGAACCTTTTACGCTAAAAAAAACAACAAAAAAGATTTCAAAAAAACCGGCAGCAAAAAGAAAACGCTGACCGGTAGTTTTTAAACCAAATAGATCCCACTCAAGTGGGATCTATTTGGATTAGTTATTTAAACTTTTCGAGTTATAGCTCTAATATCTATTGCACAAACACCCCTATCCTTCGGCTTTACGATTAAGGGGTTTATCTCTATATCAGTCAGCCAGGTCCTGTGGTCTAAATAAAAATCCCCAAGAGCTTTAATTCCTGAGATTAACGCTTGAATGTCTGATGGTCCGCGGCCACGAAAATTTTTCAATATCGGGGCACAGCGCAGTTCAGAAATCATAGAGCTTACATCTTCTTCTGTGACTGGAAGGAGGCGCACGCTAATATCCTTAAAAATTTCAACCAATACACCTCCCGCGCCTACTACCAGCATCGGGCCGTAAAGCATGTCTTCACGAGCGCCAACAAGAAGCTCTATTCCTGTGACCATTTCCTGAGCAAGATAACCCTCAATTTCTGCTTTTGGATTAATTGATTTTAAATTTTTAGCCATTGTTTCTGCAGCTTCAGTAGCCGCGGCCTGGCTTGTGAGATGAAGTGTAACACCCCCAACTTCTGTTTTATGGCTTGCTTGAGGAGAAACAATTTTTAATGCTGCCGGAAACCCAACTTCCCGAACAGCCATACCCACCTGAGAAATTGTTTTGGCATGCTTGGTCGTTGGAGCTGGTAGTCCCTTGTTCGCTAATGCTATTTCAAGGGCTTCCCCATTACAGTTTTCTTTTATTCCCTTTACCGTTGGCAAATCCAGTATATCTCGTCCTTTCCGTTGGCTAAAAAACCAAAGCGCATTCATTGCCCGTACCCCCGCCCGAGTTCCTTGGAGGAATGGCATGTTCGTTTTATCTTGGAACATAATGCCATCTTCTGGGATCTGGTGCGGCATTCTTGCAAAGGAAATCACTGGTTTTTCTGTTGAATTTACAAGTTTTTCGACCTCCTCCAGTGCGCCTGCGCTTCTAGCCGAGCCCGGTAAATTATTACACCAAGCAACCATGTCTATTCCGTCATCCGCTGCAAATAACTTGCAGATCTCTGCAGGAGCAGACCTCCCTGATTGGCCCACCGGGGCTCCCGTATCGATAGGGTTTCTAATATGGCAATCAGCGGGAACAAAGGGGCGAACCGCCTCCACTGTTTTCGCTGCCAGTTCGGGCACTACGGCACCCTCCTCCTCGCAGTAATCATGTAGTAAATCGACGGTTCCGCCAGACGTTGTCATAAATGCGATTCTCGGACCTTTGGGTAAACGTTCTTGCTGAAAAGCAAGGGTCATTTCAATCATTTCTTCCAGGGTTTGGCAGTTGATTATTCCATATCTTTCACAAAGGGCCTCATACGCCAAATAATCCCCCGCCACAGCACCAGAATGCGATTGGGCCGCTTCACGAGATTTCATCGATTTTCCCGTTTTGATTGCAATGATTGGTTTGCCGACTTTGAGCGCTTTAGCTGCAGCCCTCTTAAAAGAATCTGGTTTTCGAATTCCCTCTATGAAAAGGCAAATTTGTTTGGTATTTGGGTCGTCTATTACAAAATCCATATAATCCGCAAGATCAAGACTGATTTCGTTTCCCGAAGAAATTGCGTAGGAAAAACGCAGGCCTCGCTCCTGGCCGGTACGGGTGAAGTAACTGAGTGTGCCACCAGATTGTGTGATTAAAGCGACCGTTCCCGGTTCCATATTACGAACATGTTCATGAGGATAGCAGTATAGTTTTTGACGTATCCCCGCGAGCCCCATACAGTTTGGACCGCAAATTGGTATATCTATTTCTTTAAGAGCTTCGCGAAACGCTTCCCCCCTTTTGATTGATTGTTTATGGCCACCATCGCCAAATCCCGAAGCGTAGACAATTGCTGCTTTTAACCCATTTTTTAACCCCTGGCGAAGTGAATCCTCGATTGCTGGGGCCGGAATAATCATTAGTGCTAAATCGGCAGGTACTGGTAAAGAGCTCAGATCAGGATAACAAGGGACTTCAAAAATTTTGTCGCGTTTTGGGTTAACCGGAAAAATTTTTCCAGGAAACCCCGACTTGGTGAGATTAGTAAAAATATTTCTTGGCCAATGTGACTTATCTGTAGCGCCAACAATGGCAATGGTTTTTGAATTAAAAATTTTGGATACGAGACTAGGCATTGCTGTTCTCTAAAAAATAAAAATGTGTAGGGCTTTTTTCTTATATATCACACCATACATTTTGCGGAAATGGACACTTTTGTCGTCTGTTATCGAAAATTTTTTATAGGCAAACTCCCTCTGAAATAGCTCCAGACCTGGAAAAATAAAAAATGATTTCTGTAACACTCAACACCTAACTACATTTCAGTTTTTCATAAAAAGTTGGGAGTTATTTCGTTTTTTATGTATTTAAATAAAGGTTTATTGGGTTCGGCCGCGAGCCGCAATTTTCCATACTTCCACAACATCCTTTCTCCTAACGGCAATAATGTTGTCATAGAGGTTTACAGTGGTGTCGCAATGGGAGGGTGAAAACAACACTTTTGCACCAAGTTTTAAAGGGCAGCCCCCATTCTTAAAAGTGAGAGCACTATGCTCTTCGCCTGCAAATTGAAAATCCGAACTTGGTAAATCAATTGGGCTTGGGTTTCCGCCATCCGAACTAACCGCTTTTAACCCCATATCTAGAACACAGTATCCCGGTTTTGGCATAGAAATTACGGATGTTAACAACATAAGGGATTGTTCAAAGGGGATGTTTTTACCATTGTCCCATTCAATTTCTCGGTAGCGTGAATCCATAAAAATATACCCGCCAGGCTGTAGCTCTGTCAGCCCTGCCAGCTTTGCGTCGATGACAGATGTACCACTTCCACCTCCAGTAAGGTAGTTGACAGGGATCCCGTCCTTCTTAATTAACTTGGCTGTATTATTCAGAAAATTAGCAGCGTGCCGCGTGGCAATCTCCCTATCAGAAAATGATCTAGTCATTTGAATATTGCCCTGATATCCCTGCAGTCCCTTGAAATTGAGCCAATCTGCAGACATTACACCCTTGGCCAAAACTAATGCCTGTTCCCCGGGGGCCACGCCGCAACGTCCCTGCCCCACATCAACTTCGATCACTACGTCCGGTCGCACACCAAATGTTTTTGCTACCTTATTCATTTCCTCAACATTTTTTTGATTATCTACAACGACAGAAACCTTCGCCTGGTTGGCTATCTGCATCATTCGGCTGAGTTTAGATATTCCGATAACCGGAGTAGTAATTAAAATATCTTTAATTCCATTGGCGGCCATTACTTCAGCCTCTCCTAATTTGGCACAACAAACTCCACAAGCCCCAGCATTAAGTTGTATTTTTGCAATTTCAGGGGATTTATGGGCTTTAGCATGCGGGCGATAAGCTATTTTTCCTTTTTTCACTAATGTTTGCATACGAGATACATTGCGTTCCAGCGCGTCTTTATCTACCAAAAGAACAGGGGTGTCTAAGTCGTCAATTTTCATGCCTCTCAATTCCTTTCTTCCCCTCATTGTGTACTATTTGCCCACCCACCATGGTTAAATTCGCTGTAATGTCTTTAAGATCATTTTCCGGACAGATAAGGGGGTCCTTGCTAAGAATTGCGAGGTCAGCGACTTTACCTTTTTCCAGTGAACCTTTGAAATTTTCCTCTCCGGTCAAAAAGGCTCCGTTTAACGTAGCACAAGTGAGAGCTTGTTCACGGCTTAGCGACTGGTCAGGTGCCACTGGAGCATCAATATACATATTATAACGTGTGACAGCCTGCCAGACGGGATACCATAATGTCGTTGGCACATTGTCTGTGGCAAGGGAAATTGGGATACCTGCTTCTACAACGCTTCTTAGCGGTGCAATTTCGTTTTCTCGTTCAGAACCAATATCCTTTAAAACATTGTGACCATGTTTAAACACGTAACGGTTGGTATGGGAACTCATCGCTAGTCCTAGCTTGGCCATGGAGTTTATTTGACTAGTGTCCGCGCAATCTAAATGTCCCATTACCCAGCGTTTCCCGGAAAGGGGTAAAAATTTATCCACCTTTTCAAAAAGGTCCAGGAATTCCATCCAAATCGCATTTACGCGAATATCATGGCGGGCGGCTGCTACAAGGTAATCCAACATCCGGTCTTTACTAATACCGCTATCGTAATTAAATCCTGCCCAACCCGTATAGGGAGATGATTGGCTTCTCAATAAATTATCTGGAGTGATGCCAAAATCTGCAAAAATTCCTGAAACTGTAAGCCAATTATCACCGTTACCCCGAAAGCCCCCCAACCAATCCGCCCATTCCGCAAACACCTCTTCATAATGTTTTTTTTGAGCGAAATGCCATGACGGGCTATACACAAGGGTTGCCCTTACGGTTGTATTTCCCGATGCGTTGACTGCGCGATAAGCGTTGATAACTTCTTGAGCACAACCGTGTTCTTCATAGACACTGGTTGTTCCGGTTTTGTTATAAGTCCTCATTGCTTGTTTGATACCATTTACTCGCTCATTGTGACCAAAACGTGGCATGCTTTTGAAATAGCAGAGCTCCGCCACCGGCATAAACGTGTACTCTTGAATTATCCCGTTAAGTTGGCCACCAGGATCGGTTTTAAATTTTATAATTTCTGGCAGATCCCCTGGATCAGAGTAAAGACCGGCTTCTTGAAGTGCTAAAGAGTTGGCAATGGAGGTGAGTGGCTGAATATGGCGCCAATAGCCCCAAATGGGCCTGATATACACAGGATTATTGGGCGACACACGATCAAGGTCATGTCGGGTTGGGAAGCGTTTTTCTTTTAGGCAGGTAGGTACGTCAAAATAATAAGGGGGCTCACCAATTGGCATGGTTACAATCCAATCGCCCGGATTTGCTTTAGCGACCAAAACCTCAATTATTTCTATAATATCCGCTATTGATCTACAGCCGGATAGGGAGGGAAAGGTTGATTTAAGCCCCTCTCTATCCATATGAGCATGACCATCTATCATACCGGGTATAATAGCTCGGCCCTTTGCATCCAAGATTTCAGACGTTTTAAATTTATTTGTAATTTCGCTTGTTGAGCCAACAGCGGTTATCTGGTCACCTTCTATTGCAATTGCTTCAGCTATTGAAAACTTCGAATCACATGCAATAACTTTGGCATTTAGGATCAACATTTTTTTAAAAAATGTTTCTAATAACCAGCCGCATATGCCTCGCGCCGGTGGTCAGCCCCACCGCATAATACACCGTTGTCAAATACTTCAATACATTTTGAAGATCCAAAATACGATGCTCCTGAAGCCCTTGAAATTTGAAACCCGCGGGAATTAAGCGTCTGTTCTACGTTTTGGGGAAACTCGTCATCGATGAGAACATTGGCTTTACCGTCAATTGACCAGCGCGGCGCTTCGATGGCCGCCGAAATTTCCATGCCACGGTCTACCATATTTGTGAGGACTTGTATGTTCGAAATTGTTTGAGCAGGACCACCGGGGGTGGTTAATAAATATTTTATTTTTCCATCCTTAAATACAATGACCGGGTTAAGAGTGTGGCTTGGTTTTTTTCCGGGTGCGACAACATTTCGGTGTTCTGGGTTGGTTACAAAACCAGTCATCCGATTATTGAGCAGGATGCCCGTACCAGGATCCAAAAAGGCAGACCCGAATACGTGAAACACGCTTTGGACAATCGATACCGCATTTCCATTGCCATCAGCAATCGTGATACAACTCGTTCCACCAACGCCTGGCTTTTTTTGCTGTCCGGGTGCTGCAGCCAAAACTGCACCCTGTAGTTTTTCCAACATATTTGTTCCAAGTAACTCGTCGATTGGTGGCGGGTGTATTGCAGGGTCACAAATATAGGGAATACCTTCATCGAAGGCAGTACGTCTCGCCGCCATCAAGTATGCCAATCGATCCGCATCGGAACCTGTAAATGCCTCCTGTGGGAGTATGTTAAGTCCGTTAAGTTGCATGAGCATAAGGATCCCATAAGAATTTGGCGGCATCACGTGTACGTCAAGGTTCCGGTAGTTGGTGTGGAGTGTGTCTACCCATTCGGGTTCATAGCCTTCAAAATCAGCAGCAGATAATAAGCCACCATTTTCTGCACAGTATTTAGTTAGAGTTTTGGCTATTTGTCCTTCGTAAAAAACACTGCTCCCATTCTCGGCTATTTGGCTAATCGTTTCCGCCAGGGCGGGTTGTTTTACAATGTCTCCCGGTTTTACTGGAATTCCCCCCGGCATATATACGGAGGCACAACCCGGATCTTTTCTTACGTGGTCAAATAAAAGGAGAGCATTTGCCAATACACGCGAAACAGGGTGTCCCTCTGCTGCCAAATTTATCGCGTCAGTAAACAGATCTTTCCATGGAAGCTTACCGTGCTTTTGATGAAGCCGTTCCCAACCCCGTACCATGCCGGGGACAGAAGCCGCATTCGGTCCATGGAGAATCATTCCATCCTTAAAATATTCTGGTGTTGCTCCATTGGGTGCGAAGCCGCTGGCATTTAAACCTTCAGTTTTTTCGGCTTTTGCATCATGATAAATTATGAAGGCATCACCGCCAAAAGATGTTGCGTGGGGTAAGACAGTGGAAAGGACAGCAGAGGTTGCAATCATGGCGTCTGCCACACTTCCGCCGCGTTCAAGCGTTCGTAACCCAGAAAGGGAAGCTAAAGAATGTCCAGACACAACCATGCCCTTTGTCCCATACACTGGCGAACGTGGTAATTTTACACCGGCAAATTCATCTACTTTTTTTACCAAGTAAATCTCCCAAATATAAATGATCAATTCTAACATCATGACGTCGAACGTCGGCTTGTCAATAAAGGACAAGAAAAGCATACTCACTAAAATTCTAGTAATTTAAAGAGGACGAAATGATTGCCCCCGAACTTAAAAAGGTTAAAATTGGTCAAGACCGGGTTGTTTCTTATAGGGAGGCCGGTAAGGGGCCACCAGTTGTAATTTTGCATGGCCTTGGCGGGCGTTCGGAAAGTTGGGTTCCCCAGTATGAAGGACTTTCCCGTTCAAACCGTATAATTGGTTGGGATGCTCCGGGTTATAATTTGTCTTCCGAAATGCTAGAAGACGAGCCGCAAATTCCAGACTATATGGAAGTCTTAAAACGATTTACAGATGCATTAGGGTTAAAAAAATTTCACTTGGTTGGCCATTCTGTGGGCACCTGTATTGCGGCTGCCTTTCATCAATCTTACCCTGAAAAACTTTTAAGCCTTACACTCGCTGAGGCAGTGATAGGGAGTGGGAAAGAACTTAAAGAAAAACAGGAATTGTTAATTGCCGCAAGATTTAAAGAGTTTGACGAAATGTCACCAAGGGAAGTGGCACAAAGGAAAACTCCAAATTCATTGTCACCGAACGCAGGCTCGGAAATAATTCAGGCTGCAATTGACTTTGCTGCAAATGTAAAAGTTGAAGGACATCTTAGGCTTTTTGTTTCCTTGGTCAGAGTAAATATTTTTGATTTTGTGACACCTCTTTCTTGCCCAGCAATGATTATTGCCGGTTCAGAAGATAAATCTGCACCTGCAGAATTTGTCCGACAGATTGCCAATGCTTATCCCGGCATTGAATACCACTTGATAAAGGGGATTGGGCATCAAATTGCATTTGAAAAGCCTGCAGTTTTTGTGGAATTGCTCCGTGAACAGTTTCGGAATGGAGAAAACCAAATGCAAGCGGCGGAATAAAAAAATGGACCATCCAATCTCTCCAGCCTTTCAGAAAATACTCGATAGGCTCACCCAGGATGAATTATTGATAAAACTGGATTGGGAAGATTGGCAAGAAGTAATTCCCCCTTATGAAGGAGTTTCCTTTTCGCAAAGAGATGTTTTTACCCGTTTTAACCGTAATGGGTATGATTGGGATATTCAGGGTATTCTCTATTCTCCTGAAAAGGAGGTTGATCCCAGTGTCGCTGTTGTCATGTTCCATGGTGGCGCGGGCAGCGCTTATGGCAAAGACAAAACACCCGACGGTCGCCCAGGTTTGCCCCGTATATTAGCGTCACAGGGATTTAAAGTCCTAAACCTTACCTACCCAGGACATTTCCCACCGGGAGGTGTCTGGAAGGATAATGTTGCTACCCGACAACCTTGGTACCTATTGGATAAAAAACTAGACAATTCGGAAATTTATGATCGGAATTTAAAATGTACGTTTAACGTCATTTTGCAAGGGGCTGCTCAATTAGTTGATAAAAACCTCGCCGGAAAAAAAATTTTTGCTCATGGTCATTCAACAGGGGGACCCATGGCGGCCCATCTCTACCGTTTTACTAAAAAATGCATCGTTGTTGGCATTCTTGGCTGGGGCAGTGGTGGGCCCGATGGTTGGCGTAAAGAGTGGCGGGATAAAACGGGGGCTGAAGACGATGGGCGCAAGAATTTTGACCAGATGTCCCGGAGATCAATAAAGGCATTTTCTGACGCGGGTTACGTCAGTGACCCTGAAATTTGTCCTTGGGGAGGGCCGGAGGGCTTTGTCAAGTGGGCCGAACCAATACGTTCGCAAATGAAAACAGGTTTATGTGACAACCAACACATGGTGGTTCTAGATTTATTAGAAAAATATCCAAAAATCACGGGGCTTCCTAAAGAGGAATTTTTTGATCATTTGCAAGACCCTGATCCGGAATGGTTAAAATCTATCAGCGTTTTGCTTATGGTTGGCGGCGACGATAAAGGCCATTGGGTTGCCGGAAAAACTGAGGAAGAAAAAAGAGAGGTTTTTATGGGCCGAAAATACAAGGCCGCTGGGACGCGGGTACATGTTTTATATGTTCCCAAGTATGGGCATTACGGCATGATGGAACTCTATAACGAGCGGATTGCTTATACTTGGCTTTGGGCTTTTAAAAACAAATATTTTTCTGTTTGAAAAATTAAATCTCATCTTCAATTGATGGATGCCGCAACCTTGGTCGGAGAATTCGGTAAAGGATAGCTGAAACGATTCCACAAACGAAAACGGGCATCCACCAAGGTGCATTCTCATTAAAAAGGAAAATGGAGAGGCCCAGGGCAATTCCCACCCCAATTGCGATTTTAGATGCGTGCCGGAAAACGGGATGGTCAATTACAATCTTTTCTTGTTCTGTGCCGGGAGGTTTCCAATCAGAAGAAATTGGAAAGGGCTTGGCGAGATCTTTTTTTTCTTTAGCCTTCATTTTGATATCAATCAGGTATTTTATCGAGATGCTGCTCAACTAAGCGTGACCAGTAGCTTGCCCCAATTGGAAGAATTTCATCGTTAAAGTCATATTGTGGGTTGTGGAGATAACAACCGCTTTCGCCAGGCCCATTACCGATCCAAATATAGCAGCCCGGTTTTTCGTTTAGCATGTATGAAAAATCTTCAGCCCCCATTTTTGGCGGCAGATTTTTCAGAACATTATCGCTACCCACAACATCTGCGGCTATTTTTTCTGCAAACGTACTTTCTTTCATACTATTTACCGTAGCCGGATAGCCAGGGGTACAGATAAAATTACCATTTATACCAAAAGCGTCTGAAACGCCCTTAGTAAGACGATGGATGGCGGTTTCCGCTAAAACCTGGATCTCATTTTTAAAAGAGCGAATAGTCCCTTTGAGGGTAATTTCTTCCGGTATAATGTTGTAGGTTTCGCCGGCATGAATTTGCGTAATTGAGACGACTACTGCCTCCATTGGGTCTATTGTTCGACTTGAAACTGTTTGCAAGGCTGTGACCAAGTGGGAAGCGGCAACCATGACATCGGTGCCTTGTTGAGGGAAAGCAGCGTGTGTTCCCTTTCCCTTGAGAGTGATGTCTATTGTTTGTGCCGCTGCCATGGCCGGTCCGGGACATACGCCGAAGGTTCCAACATCTTGTCCAGGGAAATTGTGCATTCCCCACACCGTGTCACACGGAAATTTATCAAACAACCCATCTTTTACCATTTCACGTCCCCCACCGGCAAACTCCTCTGCGGGTTGGAATATAAAGTGGACCACACCCGCGAAATTTCTTGTTTCCGCTAAATATTTGGCTGCACCAAGCAACATTGTTGTGTGCCCATCATGGCCACAGGCATGCATTTTGCCGTCATGGGTTGAAACATAATCGTGACTGGAGGTCTCTTGGATGTCCAGTGCATCCATATCCGCACGCAATCCAATTGTTGGTCCAGCACCATGAGTGCCGCGTAGTGTTCCAACAACCCCCGTTTTTGCTAAACCCTGGTGAATATCAATACCAAAAGACTTTAACTTTTCAGCAACGAAGCCAGCGGTCTGGTGTTCCTCGAAAGCGGTTTCTGGATGCGAGTGAATATGGCGCCGCCATTTTGTCAATTCTTCATGATACTCGGCAATTCGATTAATAATTGGCATATTATGTCTTCTCCTTGAATTACCGAGAAGGGTTTATCGACGATTGCCGAGAGTCAAGAGGATATAACTCTCTTGCAGGAATTCCACGATACTGTAAAACGAATGTATTACCAAATTTAGAGGATTTGATGCCAAATAATTATATAGAAATTCGGGATGCGGTTGCCAAACTTTGTGCCCAATTCCCCGGTGAATATTGGAGAAATTTAGACCGAGACCGGTCTTACCCTACTGAATTTGTAAAAGCTCTAACGGACAATGGTTACTTGTCAGTTCTTATTCCAGAAGAGTACGGAGGTAGTGGACTGGGCATTACGGCTGCTGCAGCTATAATGGAAGAAATCCATAAGGCTGGTTGTAATGGGGCCGCTTGCCACGCCCAAATGTACACAATGGGGTCCGTCCTACGGTTTGGAAATGACGAACAAAAGAAAAAATACCTTCCAAAAATTGCGTCTGGGGAATTGCGCTTGCAAGCATTTGGTGTGACTGAACCCACAAGTGGCACAGATACCCTCAATTTGCGCACTACCGCGGTCAAGGGTGAAGATAATTCCTATATTATAAATGGCCAAAAAATTTGGACATCGCGGGCAGAACACTCTGACTTAATGCTTTTGTTAGCGAGGACTACTTCTAGAGACGAGGTAAAAAAGCGAACCGAAGGGCTATCGGTATTTATTGTTGAAATGCGAGAAGCAATTGGAAACGGGCTCGAAATCAAACCAATCAGGACAATGATTAACCACGCTACGACAGAAATTTTTTTCGACAATTTGCGGATTCCAGAGAGTAGTTTAATCGGTGAGGAAGGGAAGGGGTTTCGCTATATTCTAGGTGGTATGAATGCCGAGAGAATTTTAATTGGAGCTGAATGTATCGGTGATTCACGTTGGTTCATTGACAAGGCTTCTAATTACGCACGGGAACGAAACGTTTTTGGCAAACCAATTGGACAAAACCAGGGAATACAATTTCCAATTGCAGAATCTTATACCCAAACCGAAGCGGCAGACCTTATGGTCAAGCGCGCGGCAGAACTTTTTGAGGCGGGCGAAGACTGTGGTTCCGAGGCTAATATGGCAAAATACTTAGCCGCAGAAGCATCCTGGAAAGCAGCTGACATTTGTATGCAAACTCATGGGGGTTTTGCTTTTGCGGAGGAGTTTGATATCGAACGAAAATTTCGTGAAACGAGGCTTTACCGAATTGCCCCAATTTCTACAAACTTAATTCTGAGTTATTTAGCTGAACACGTTCTAAAATTGCCGAGGTCGTATTGAGGATGATCCCGTAATGTTTAAGCCTTTGGATGACGTGTTGGTGGTGTCACTTGAGCAAGCAGTGGCTGCTCCTTATTGTTCTTCACGACTTGCAGATGCCGGCGCCCGGGTTATTAAAATAGAACGTTCTGAAGGGGATTTTGCTCGAGGGTACGACAGTGTGGTCAACGGAGAAAGCACCTACTTTATTTGGCTAAACCGCGGGAAACAGTCACTAGTTCTCGATATAAAAGACAAGGAGGATGCCGCCCTGCTCCAGCGTATTCTTTCTCAGACAGATGTTTTTATTCAAAACCTTGCCCCTGGTGCCGCGGCCCGATCCGGTCTTGGTTCAGATACTTTGCGTACAAAATTTCCAAAACTCATTACGGTCGATATTTCCGGTTATGGAGAAAGTGGTTCATATGCTGATATGAAGGCTTACGATTTGTTGGTCCAGGCAGAAAGTGGATTATCGTCTGTCACCGGACGTCCTGAAGGCCCGGGTCGTGTTGGCGTATCGGCATGCGACATATCATGTGGCATGTATAGCTATATGGCTGTTCTCGAAGCTCTTATTCAGCGTGAAAAAACTGGAAATGGTGTGGCAATCAAAACCTCTTTGTTTGAAGGTATGGCAGATTGGATGAATGTGCCGCTACTCACTTTTGATTATGGCTCGAAAATTCCCCCGCGTGTAGGGCTCAACCATCCATCGATTGCGCCTTATGGTGCTTACCCAACAAAGGATGGGGGTGAAATACTGATTTCTATCCAAAATGAAAGAGAATTTGTGCGTTTTGCCGATGAAGTTCTTAACAGACCCGATATGCCAAGCGATAAGAATTTTTGCAATAACGAAGCGCGTTGTATTAACAGGGGCGCTCTTGATAAAATTATCAACGGTGCTTTTACGGCCATTAAACGTGAAAAACTAATTCAACGTTTAAGGGTTGCTAAAATTGCTTTTGGGGAAATTAATGATGTCTCCGGACTGTCACGTCATCCCGCGTTGAGGAGAGTGAAAGTTCAAAGTCATTCAGGACCAGTTGAAATAGCGGCTCCTCCAGCGACATTCGATACTAACATTTGTGAACTTGGGGCAGTACCCACGGTAGGTGAACATTCTGAAAAAATTAGGGAGGAGTTTTCTAAATGAGTGATCGATACGGTCCTTGGATAGGAAAACAAAGGGTAACGGAAGCTTTGGTTACGGCGTATCCCGCAGATGCTCTGAATGCGACACTAGACCGTGATGATGCGATGTTGCGGGAGGGTGATCCAGTACCCCCCGGTTGGCATCTTATTTACATTCGTGAAGTTGTTAAACTTAGGGCAACCGCAGAGGACGGGCATCCAAAAAAAGGTGATTTTTTGCCACCCATAGATTTACCTCGGCGAATGTGGGCTGGCACAAAAGCGACCTATCACAAACCTTTTCACATTGGAGAACGGATCCGCAATATTACGACCATAAAGTCAATCACCCTTAAGGAGGGTAAAACAGGACAGTTGGTATTTCTCAACCTGGAAAACAAAATTGAAGGTGAAAGTGGAATTGCAACAACAGAAATTCAAGATGTTGTTTATAGGGAGGAAGCCAAACCCGGGACTACTAAGTTATCCGACATCCCATCTGCGTCACCAGAACCGGTTTGGAAGCGAATCATTCACCCCTCACCTGTTCTCCTTTTCCGTTTTTCTGCTCTCACAATGAATAGCCACAGAATTCATTACGACCGTTCTTACGTAACTCAGGTAGAAAAATATCCTGGGCTCTTAGTTCATGGTCCCCTTACCTTTGTTTTGTTACTAGATTTATTCCGCCGCGAACATCCGAGGGCTACTTTAAAGACGATTTCAGTTAGAGCCGTTTCACCTCTTTATGATATCCATGAATTTTCGGTGGAAGGAACCCCGGGCGAATATGGGAATGCAGAATTATGGGCACTTAACCACGAAGGTAGGCTCGCAATGTCTGCAAAAGCCACTTTCGAGGTTTGATACAATCTCGGCTTAAGAGGGGTTTCTTTCAGGATATAAAGATTCAGTCTCTATTTTTGAAAGAGATTTGATTATTTTAGAAATATCATCGTTGAGTTTTTTCATGCCTTCGTTTGGTTTAATCGATTTTTCATCCATATAGAGCCCTCGATTAATTTCTATTTGTAGGGCATGGAATCCGCTTCGTGGGCTGCCATAATGGTTAGTTGTAAATCCGCCTGCAAATGGTTTGTTACGAGAGACTTTATATCCAAAACCCTCAAAAATTGTCTCTACAAAATTAATTACGTACTCATTACATGCTGTGGCAAAACAGTTTCCCAAAACAATATCCGGTCGTTGGCGTCCTGCGTCCGGATCGTGGGTGCTCCCTACAGATGGCATGGAATGGCAGTCAAATAGAACGTAACAGCCAAATTTTTGGCGGGTGTTATCAAGTAATTTTTTTAAAGTTTTATGATAAGGCCTATAAATATTATTTATTCTTTGGGCAGCCTCTGAAAACTGAAGCTTTTTAGAGTAGATTTCTTTACCCGAACTCACTACACGTGGAATTGTTCCAAGCCCCGCTGTGACACGCAAGGATCCCGTGTTGACATATTCAGGTAAAGTGTCCTCAAACATAGAAGGATCGAGTTCGAAGGGCTCCCGGTTTGGGTCGATGAAGGCACGAGGAAAAATAGCGCGTAACAATGGCAAACCATTTTCTGGGGCCGAGGAGAAGAGTCTGTCAACATAACTATCTTCTGAACGCCTTAAGGCCAATAGATCAAGTGGTGAATTGGCTATAAAATCAGTTGGATAAGCAGTCCCACTATGTGGGGATGCAAAAACAATTGGTGCTAATTGGTTAGTTGGAGAAAGGACGTCAAAACTTTCTTCTACTGCTGCTTTGTTTACGGGTTTTCTAACCATACCATGATTTAACCTTTTGCGGACAAATTGTCATCCAAATCTGAGCTCTTTTAAAGTCTTATTCCTAGGGCTTATTTTTTGAGCCTGAAGAAAATAATGCCCAAATAAACATAGCTCATAGATTTTTTAATTGACTTGCAACGTCCCAATTATTGGGAGCTTGACGCGAAGTTAATTTTGGCTACCTTGCAGAAAGCTTAAAGAATAAAAATCTAACGAAAGGGCGCGTAGCTCAGCGGGAGAGCACTACGTTGACATCGTAGGGGTCACTGGTTCAATCCCAGTCGTGCCCACCATTTTTTTCAGAAGCAGTTCAATGACTTGGGCTGCTTACTGATTTGAGCAAAGCTCATTGCCAAACAATTTAGTCCACTCTAGGTCCAATTGGATTGGAAAAATGGCTACCATCACAAAAATAAAAGGAAGTTATCGGGCTCGAATAAGACGCAAAGGTTACCCCACTCTGTCCAAGTATTTTCAATACAGGTCTGATGCAAGAGCATGGGCGGAGACGACAGAAAGAGCGATAGCGACAGGGACACTCAATGTAGCAGAGGGAACGTTGGGTGATTTGTTAAAACGATATAAAACCGAAATTACCCCAAAGAAAAGATCAGCAGAAATTGAGTTTTTGAGGATAGACAAACTCAATAAATCCTGGATTTCAGATGTACCTTTATCGGATTTGATCTCATTTCATATAGCTAAA
>JAYZBC010000076.1:0-5615 GCA_036339375.1 Pseudomonadota bacterium
ATTTTTTGCAAATACAACCTTCAAATCAAACTTCCTATGCAATATTGGCTTTGGAGATACTTCTGGTTTATTACAGAAATTACCAAGATTTAATTTTAACGAAGTAGCCGAGGTAATTTAATTTGCGGTAAAAGCTCAGTATCTCGTGACAAAAAATTAAATCTAAATTTATACGACAAACTTATTTTACATAAAGGACCTCTAATTAATTCTTAAAAAACCCCGTGGTGCCTGATGAAGTGAAACCCCTCCTCCTTCGGTCACAACTATACATTCACCCGTTTGAACACCTGCTATCTTGTCAGTAGTTACAACGTTTGGCTGAACTACCATCATCATCCCCTTTTCAAGAACAAAATCCGGCGTTGGCTCCTGACGGCGACTAGGGAGCCCCAGAATTGGCGGGAAATAGCCCCCTCCATACCCATGAACCAAGTCATCGCAAATGGTAAACCCCGATTTTTCGATTACTTTACCTGCCTCAACCAAATCTTCAGGAAAATTTCCCGGTTTTGCGGCCGCACAAATTTCATCAAATGCCGCTTCAGCTGCCAAATGTAAGTCCCGGAAAAGAGATGTGGGCTCAGCTTCCACAGAAAAACTTCGAAGTACCTGCCCTGCATGTTCCCAAAAAGAGGCGGTGATCTCTGTAAACACAATATCGCCAGCATTCACCACCCTGTTACTTGTAAATTGTGCAGGAACGTAAAGATGAGGATTTTTCATCGCGGTTACTCCAAAAAAATGGATACCGGTTTTGCCACCCCACGGTACGTAAGAACTCTCTACTATCTCTGCTAGATCGTGTTCGGTAAGGCCGGTTCGCATTTCAGCCAAAAGGGCATCAATAGCCAAGTCTGATAGAGCTGCACCAATTCGGAACCATTCTAACTCTTCCTCCGATTTAACTAGTCTGAGTTTGGTATAGGCAGCATTAAGGTTAACGATTTCCCCAGCGAAGGCCTTTAAAACCTCATAAGGCCCAAAAGGAAGGGCGCCAATCACGCCAATTTTCGTGTTTTCCCCTCCGCGACTTTTTAACTCTTGAATCGCTGAATGGATCGTGGATTCTCCACCCCAGCTAACCCCTGCTTCATCAATTAAACGCTCAGCAAATGGTGTATGGTTAAAATATTGAATAAATAATGAGTCTCTCTCTTTTGGGCTCACAATAGATATGACTTCAGTTGTCACAGGCCACCCCGTAAGCCAAGGAACTGCAGACCCACGTCCGCCGGCGCCGTATAACAATAAATGGGAAATGTTTTCTGAAGCCAAAAGGGTTTCCATTGCGCGTCTTCGCCTCTTCATTTCTCCATCTGTGAATTTAGGCCATTCAGCTTCAGAAATGGCTTTTTGCTTAGGCGTAAGTTTAGGGGGTGAGGGTTGCTGGTACATTTTATTTCCTATTTTTCTAATCAGATAATAACAGATCAAAAGTTTAACAGAATTTTAGTTGGATTAATTTTTATGAGGACCCTGTCCAACGGCCAAGTCTGCGCTATAAATAACAAATGGCCATACTCAAACCTTCTTCCCCAATTAAAACCGTTGATCTAACCATGGAAGATGGCGCCGTAATTCGGATTCGGCAACATGGCAATTTAGATGGCATGCGCCTTATATTAGCACACGGAAATGGGTTTGCGACGGATGCATACTTCCCCTTTTGGAGTTTACTGGAAGACCGTTATGAACTCATTCTGTATGATCAGCGTAACCACGGTCACAACCCTTTGCATGATGATAAGAGCCATCATGATGTTCCTTATTTTGTCAGTGATCTTGAAACAATCTTCCAGGGTATAAAGACCTTTTACGGACCGAAACCAACAGCTGGTTTGTTTCATTCTATTTCCGCAGTAACTGCCCTTTGGCACGCCCTCAGTATCGGCTGGCACTGGGATGCGCTTGTTTTATTTGACCCACCACTAGTGCCGAGTCCTCAACACCCCTTGCATGAAATCGCTAAAAATTTCGAATTAATGTTATCCGAGTGGGCCAAAAACCGTCAAAGCCGTTTTCTTGACCCAGAAACGTTGGAAAAGCAGTTTGCCAAATCCAAAACTCTGAGCCGTTGGGTTGCAGGCGCCCATCGGTTGATGGCGCAATCCATTCTACAGAAAAACGAAAATTCAAAAGAATGGGTTTTGTGTTGTCCTCCGGAAAGGGAGGCAAAAATCTACAAAACCAATTCCGAACTGAATCTTTGTCCACAATTGGTTAATTTGAAGGGACCACTTCAGATCATTGCGAGTGACCCAAATGACCCCAAAGCCAGAGCCCCAGGTTTGGTTAATCAGGCTCTCCACAAGGAATTTGGGCACCGGTATGAAGCAGTGCCAGGGACAACACATATGGTTCAAATTGAAAAACCGCAAGAGTGTGAAAAAATTGTAAATGGATTTTTAAAGGAAATTAATTTTGGTTAGTAAGTCTAAATTCGATGGAAATGATATGAAAAAAAAACCAAATTTTTTAATGTTTATCAACGATCAACACCGTGCAGACCATCTCGGGTGTTATGGAAATAAAATTGTACAAACACCCCATATTGATGAAATGGCCTCACGGGGTGCACGGTTTAACAGATTCTATGTGGCCTGCCCGATTTGTATGCCAAACCGCGCTACC
The DNA here is from genome assembly GCA_036339375.1 of Pseudomonadota bacterium. GTDB lineage: Bacteria > Pseudomonadota > Alphaproteobacteria > MPNO01 > UBA2964 > JAYZBC01. The sequence continues at coordinate 2,635 of JAYZBC010000076.1, forward strand.
TTGATGACAGGACGAATGCCTTCGCTACACGGAGTAAGGCAAAATGGAATCCCTTTGCCATTGCAGGCAACAACCTTCACCCATTCTTTAAGTGCCGCTGGATATCACACAGCTTTATTCGGCAAAAGTCATCTTCAGTGCATATCTGCCAATAAAATAGAGACTGGCTTGCCCGTCCCCGATCTGAATAAAATACAACCTCCTGAAGAGATTTCTGAGGCAACTCGTTCAATATGGAATGATGGTCGATATGATCAGGAACTTCCGCCTACGTGGAAAGAGAATCCGAATTTCGAGCCTGATTTACCATTTTATGGATTTGATGAGATTTCTTTGGCCATTGGCCACAGTGATCGGGTTACGGGCCACTATTCGCGTTGGCTAGCCGAACGCCACCCAGACCCAGATTCTTTAAGGGGACCTGATAATTCTTTGCCTTCAAATAAACAAATTAAAGCGCCACAGGCTTGGAGAACCAGAATACCCGAAGAACTTTACCCCACCACCTTTGTCGCAGAACAAACCATAGAATTTTTAAACAGACACGCAAAAACAGGATCAGACAAACCCTTTTTCGTTCAGTGTTCATTTCCCGATCCTCATCATCCTTTTACACCTCCAGGCAAATACTTCGATATGTATGACCCAGAAGATGTTCCCGCCCCTGACGCTTTTTTCCACCCAGCAGAAAAACTACCTCCCCAAGTTGCTGCCCTTCACGCAGAGCGAGATCAAGGAAATGCAACAAAAACCGCACAAAGAGCCTTTGGTTGTACAGAAGAGGAAGCCCGCGAAGCTATTGCTCTAAACTATGGTTCAATCACAATGATTGATGACTCAATTGGGAGGGTTTTGGCATCCTTGGATAAAAATGGGATGTTAGAAAACACCGTGATTATTTTCACCACCGACCATGGTGACTTTATGGGTGATCACCAATTACTCCTCAAAGCAGCCATTCATTATCAGGGTTTAATTCGTGTTCCCTGCATTTGGGTGGATCCAACCAATCCCAGTCAAGGTATATCGAATGATTCACTTTGTGGTACCCTGGATCTCGCTAACTCAATTTTGGATCGAGCGGGCGTTGAAGGGTTTAACGGCATGCAAGGGTTAAGTTTAAGTCAAATTATCGAAAACGGTAGTGGCCATGATTCTATGGTAATTGAGGAGGGTCAGAGACGCGGATATATGGGATTAGAGCCGAACTTTCGCGCCCGGACCCTTGTTACAGCAGACTGGCGCCTAACCATGTATTCCGGAGTTGAATGGGGAGAGCTATATAACCTTAAGAACGACCCGAACGAATTTGATAATCTATGGAATGATGGTGCATCAGCAAAAATTCAAGCAGAATTAATCGAGAAACTGGCCCGTCGCATGATGGACCTGTCAGATAACAGCCCACTCGCCACCGGCCATGGACCCTAAAGGGCCCTGCTCACACCGCCATCAACTTCTATTAAGGCACCGTTTATAAAGTCAGCCTTGTGAGAACATAAAAACGTTACCATATTTGCTACATCCTTTGGTTGTCCAATTCGTCCGAGTGGAACGCTTGAGACTGAATCTTTTCTTACCTCTTCTTCAGACTTACCCGTAATTTTCACTTGTTGTATCACAAGTTCATCCCATCTTTCGGTGGCGGTTGCTGCCGGATTAACACCATTAACCAAAACATTGTCTGGGCCACATTCTTCTGCTAAAGCCTGTGTAATGTTCAAAATTGCAGCATTAATTGAACCGCCTGCAATGTATTTTGCAGTAGGAAAATGTCCTCCCCGCCCAATAATGTTGACAATACGACCCCAGCGACGTTCTCTCATATTGCTCATAACCTCTCGCGCACAACGAACGTACCCCATTAGCTTTAAATCAAAACAATCCTGCCAAATGCTATCCTCAAGATCGCCAATTCGCCCAAAGGGCGCCGCACCCGCGTTATTGATCAGAATGTCGATTTGTTTCAGTTCAGAGGTTGCCTCTGACATTATCTTTTTGATGTCCTCTCCATTTGTAAGGTCACCCGAAATTGGTATGACCCGCCCACTCCGATTATTCGCGATCTCGAAAGCCGCAGCTTTAAGACGATCAGCATCACGTGCAACAATTGCGACGTTGACACCCTCTTCTGCCAAAGCTTCTGCACAGGCTCGCCCTATCCCTTGACTTCCCCCTGTTACAATTGCGTTCCGGCCATTTATCCCGAGTTCCATTTCGTTCTCCTCAAAAGTTTTTCTTATTTACCCTGAAAACACCTGCAATCAAAGCGAGTGTTACTTTGTTGTTCGTTTAACCCACTCATGGTATTTTTTAAGACATTAAAGCTGGTGAATGGGAGTTAAGAGATGACAAAAAATGTTTTACCCGCCCTCGAAAGGTTTATTAACAATCTTCGTGACATTTGGGAAGAATTTCCTGATGACGAAACTCGCATGAAACGGGCCCACGTAATTATGGAAAATGATCTTTTAAAGGATCAAGAACTCAAAGAACATTGTAAGACCTGGCCCTCAACAGAGGGGCGTAAGAATTTGCTATTTTATACAGATCCTGAATACGGCTTTGTCATAAATGGCGTCGTTCGTGTTCCGGGAAGAACCGGCAGTGTTCATGATCATGCTGACGCATGGGTCCTATACGGGCTGCTAGACGGGAATGAAACCCTCGAAAGGTTTAAACGCTCCAATGAGGAACAAAAAAAAGGTTTTGCTGAAGTCGAATTGGTAAGCGTATCAGAGGGAAGAGCTGGAAAAGCCGATTTGGTCTCCCCTTATGACATCCACGCTGAACAGGGCGGGAACAAAAGATCGGTAGCGATGATTCTCAGAAGCCGGGTCCTTGTCGGAAAAGTATTGCAAGGACGGTATGACAGAGACACCGGTAAATATTTTGAGGGTCCCGGACCAGAACAAATTCCTTTCCAACTATCTGCGTAGTTCCTCAAATTACAGAAAAATGACTAACACTCCAATCTGGAT
>JAYZBC010000077.1:0-10543 GCA_036339375.1 Pseudomonadota bacterium
CATCTTTCTTTACAGGTCTCCAAAAATGAAATGAATGGCTATCATGAGCCTGAACAGCGAGAGCCACGTTCTCAAGCGCAGTAAATTCATGAAAAATGCTAGTAATTTGAAATGTACGTGCAATACCCAAGTGGGAGCGAGCTGGCGATGATAGCGAGGTAATATCTCTTCCATCAAATAAAATTTTTCCGGAATCAGGTCTCAGTGCACCAGAAAGCTGGGCGATCATTGTCGTTTTACCGGCACCATTGGGACCAATAACTGCGTGAATAAACCCGGGCTGTAATGATAGATCAAGATGATCTGTCGCTGTAACACCACCAAAACTTTTACATAAGTTCCGTACTTCGAGTAATGGTTTAGGCATCACCATCCTCCGTTGGTTTCTTTTTGTCTAAAAATCCCAGAAATCCACCGCGCGCGAAAAGCACCACGAGAATCAGAAATGGGCCAAAGATTAATTGCCAGTACTCAGTAATTCCGGAAAGTAATTCTTCTAACAAAATGAAAACTAATGCACCAAGAATTGGCCCAATTAGATTACCCATCCCACCCAACAAAACCATTATGATTAAGTCACCGGAGCGGGTCCAATGCATCATATCCGGATTGACAAAATCCGTGTGATTAGCAAGGAGGACCCCTGCCAGTCCAGCCATGACACCAGCAATAACAAATGCAGTAAGTTGATAACGAAAAGTGGGAAAACCGATAGCACGCATGCGCTCTTCATTTGAACGGGCGCCCTGAATAACCATCCCAAAACGCGAGTGAATCAGGCGTCGGCTTATCCAAAGACAAAACAAGAGGAGAACAAAAACCAAATAATAAAGACTTGTTTTTTCGCTTAAATCTATTAAGCCTGTAAAAGCGCTGGGTTCTGCGAGTGGCAACCCATCATCCCCACCATAACGGTCAAGGCTGACACCCAAAAAATACATCATCTGCGCCAGTGCCAAGGTAATCATTATGAAATAGACACCCCGTGTTCGGAGACTTATCGCCCCGAATATCAAGGCTACGATAGCACAAACGAGGAAAGCCAATGGCCATTGAATAAAACCGCTGACTACCTCATGTTCAGCACAAATACCAACGACATAGGCGCCAATCCCGATGTAAACCGCGTGCCCAAAACTTATCATGCCCCCATAACCCATGATGAGGTTTAAGCTAAGAGCGCCTATTGCAAGGATCATCATTCGGCGACCCAAATCTAGGTAAAAAGGGATTTCTGTAATAGCCGCTATCGCAGGTACAACAGCGAGGAGTCCAAAAATGATTAGCCCAATTATATTTTCTTTAGAAAGCCACAAAGTTCAGCCTGTCCTTGCAGGAAACAAGCCCTGAGGCCGAAAAAATAATACCGCTGCCATCAAAATATAAATCAGCATGGACGCAACAGCTGGTGCCGCCGTTTCTGCAGTATTTACCGGTAAAAATAATTTAAACAGACTATCAAGAAATGAGCGACCCAAAACATCAATCACACCAATTAAAATAGCGCCTACAAAAGCACCACGAATGGAACCTATACCTCCAATGACTATGACCACCAATACCTGAATGAGGATATGTTCACCCATTCCTATAGTGACCGCAAAAATCGGACCAGCCAAGGCTCCGGCAAGCGCTGCTAGTGCCGCACCAAGTCCAAATACGAGAGTAAAAACAAGTTTGATATCTACGCCGAGCGCACCAACCATTTCTCGGTTAGAAGCTCCGGCCCGGATGAGCATGCCGGTGCGTGTTTTTGCTACCAGCAAATAGATTAAAGCAGCCACTAGCAAACCAACAACAATGACGACAATGCGATACATTGGGAGTGGAACTCCGAAAACGGTAACCGATTGATTAAGAAAATCCGGCAAACCGACTTCTATCCCCTCTGGACCCCACACTAATCGAACCAATTCATTGAAAAACAAAATCATCCCAAACGTAGCGAGCACCTGGTCGAGATGACCCCGGTCGTATAACTTTCTAAGGACGGTAACTTCAAGCAACATTCCGAGCAGCAGCGTCGCCGGCAAAGCAGCTATAATGCCTAACAAAAATGAGTCTGTAACCAGTGTTACAGTGGCAGCAAAATAGGCGCCCATCATATAAAGAGAACCATGGGCTAAATTCATTAGATCCATTATGCCAAACACCAGTGTAAGACCGGCAGCAAGCAGAAACAGAAGAATGCCGAGCTGAAACCCGTTAAAAAGTTGTTCAAATAAAAGGGTCGGATCAATCATTAGGTCAGCCGCCCCAGAATGTAGAAACGGGAGCGACCACGCACTCCCGTTGTTTACAAACCGGCTTTGATTACCAAGTTTTCTTCATTTTGCATTTACTGTGGTAAACGTCTTGGTGTTTGGAATAAACTTTTTGAGCAATTTTTGTTGTCCAATTTCCATTTTTATCGGCCACAACTTCACGCAAATAAAAATCCTGAATTGGAAAATGGTTGTTCCCGTAAACATACTTACCCCGGACAGATCCGTAATCGGCCTTGCGGAAAGCTGCACGCATAGCGTCCATATCTTTGATATTACCGCCAACGGCACGAACTGCACTATCGATCAACATAATTGAATCGTAACTTTGCGCTCCATAATGTGATGGGTATTTACCGAATTTTTTTCTGTAATCTGCAACAAACCTTTTACTCACAGGAGTGTTTAGATCGGGTGACCAAAATTGCGTTGAAAAGGTACCTAAAACATTTTGGAGTTTTGCTTGTTGTAATTTGGGTAGGCTTAAGGAATCGACACTGAACACAGAATAGAGTGGTGTTTTCGTTAACCCGGCTTGTGCGTATTGCCGCATAAAAGCGTTTGTTGCGCGACCCGGATAGAAAATAAAGACGCCTTCTGCCTTGGAGGCTCTTGCTTTTGCAAGTTCGGCTGAAAAATCAAGTTGTGTTGGCCATTTTGTGAGGTCTTTACCGAGTATTTTCCCTTTAAACGTGCGTTCCACACCCGCAACCATATCACGACCTGCAGCATAGTTTGGGGCTACAACGTAAAGGCTTTTTACGCCTCGCTTATTTAGGACCTCACCCATTGCCATTGGTACTTGGTCGTTCTGCCAAGATGTGGAAAAAATATTTTTGTGACAAAGACGACCCGCAATTTTGGAAGTCCCAGCATTAGAAATAATCAAAAATTTTCCAGCCTTAACAACACTGTTACGGGAAGCCAATACAACATGAGACCAAATAAACCCGGATACGATATCGACCTTGTCCTTATGTAGTAGTTTTTCCGTTTTTTGTTTGCCAACTTCAGGTTTAACCTGATCATCTTCAAAAAGGACTTCTACTGGAATTCCATCCATTTTGTTGCCAAGATGGTCAAGGGCGATTTGCACCGAGTTACGCATATCTTTACCGATAACCCCAGGACCCCCTGATAATGTGGTCACAAATCCGATCTTAATGTTTTTTGCTTTTGCTGCGATAGCCTGCGGCCCTGAAAAGGCTAGAGCCAAAGCTGAAATGACTAATATTAGTGATTTTTTCATCCCTGAATACTCCCTAATTTTTTTATTCGCAAAACGAACAAACTTCGAAAATTGCCGAGATAGTAACCCATTACAACAATCTGCCAACCTTCAATCCTATAAAAATATTTTAAGCAGACATATTTTTTAAATGGGGTTCCGCTTCGCCGCCTTTTTCTGCCATCAACGAAATAGCATCTTCATTGTACCAATTCGCCACTGCATTTTGGTAGTTTGAACGTTCTTGAACCCGCTCAAACCAGTCCGCAATCCTTGGAAAGTCAGACCACATCCACGCCATTTGCAAGTGGTACAACCGTAAAATGTATGGTGTTAGCCCGACATCCGCTAATGAATAATCATTCCCAGCCAGCCATTTTGTTTCAGCCAATTCTCTATCCATATCCACAATTAATTTTTTGTAACGGGTTATGGCCCCAGGCAAAAAACTGGAATTGAGGCCCTTTATAACGTTTTCAGTCATAAAGTGTTTTTGCTCGGGATTTGATAAATTTGATATCATTTTTTCGGTTTCTTCCTTGCCTTTTAAATTAAAAAGCTCGTGCCGAAAAACAAGAGCAAAACTCAAGACGCCTCCCATTGCATGTACCCCTTCATCAAGCTGTTTTGTCCAAATCCTCATACGTGCCCTTTGGAACGCGTCTTGGGTGCGGAGGGGTGGTGTAGGCCAGTTATCGTCGATGTATTCATTGATTACCGTCGACTCGCATATGACAATGGTATCATGAACTAGAGTTGGCACCACACCTTTGGGATTGAGTTTCAGGTAAGCTTCATTCTTATGCTCTCCGGCTCGAAGATTAAAAATGTGGCTTTTAAACTCCTGGTTTTTTTCTGTAAGAGCCAACCTTACCTTTTGAGAACATGTAGACATGCCGTTGTGATAAAGTTCAATCATCTTTTTCCCTTAGTTGTTATCAAAGAAAATCTTGAAAACGAAAAAGCATTCAGAACACAAAATGCAAAAGTTGTTACTTACATGACCAATAAACGGCTGCCAACAGGCGGTGTCGGAAGTTATGTCCAACCGTTATGGTTGGTCAATCAGGATATACTTCACTTCATCGTGCAACGCATAGGAGCTCCTTTAAAAATCATCAGCGTTGAAAGTCTCATTACTGTGCCTAATTGCGATATGAAATTTTCAAAACGCACCACAGCATTTGAAAACTTAAAGCCGTGGCTAAGGGGAGCAAAATGGTCCGAAAAGAACTATCCGATTAGAATTACCCAGTTAAGGCCTAATTGAAACAGTCTTTTTACGCACGCCCCTTGTTGTCGATTTTCCGTTAGATGCTGCCCGCAATGCTGCTTTTTTCAAATTCATTTGCCCGAGTCCAGGCCTATAGCTTTTTTCATCCAAAAATTGACGCATTCCCTCCTCTCGGCCGGGAATTTTATCAGTGGCCTTACAAGCCTGGTTTTTAACTGACAAATAATCCCCAGCCTCGTTTTCGTTCATTCTTCTTACAGCTCTAATTGCTTCCTTTGTGTAGCGAACAGCATTGGGACTTTTGGTCATTAATTTCTTTGCAAGTTTTACCGTCTCCGCCTTCAGCTTTGAAGGAGGCACTGAATAATTAACCAGGCGAATTTTTTCGGCGGTTTTCCCGTCAAAAGGATCACCTGTCACCGCGTAATAAATTGCATCACGATAGCTCAGGACGTCGGCAACATTCCAACTGACAATTCCTCCAGGTATTATTCCCCAATTGACTTCCGAGAGCCCAAACGTCGCCGTATGTGCAGCGATAGCAAAATCACACGCACATAGTTGTGTAAATGCACCCCCAAAACAAAATCCGTTGACCATTGCAATCGTTGGTTTGGGGAAATTCACCAATTTGGTCCACCGCCATGCGTGAGACGCTTTTTGCGCCCGGGCCCGCATTTTTGGATTTTCCTGATTAGCCCTGAAGTACAGAGCTAGATCTTGGCCGGCAGAAAAAGCTTTACCAGCACCGGTTACCACAAGAACTTTCGTTTGTTCATCTTCCGCCAATTCATCTAAAGCGTCACTCATCTCAAAATGGAGCTCAGGGCTCATTGCGTTACGTTTTTCTGGACGGTTTAATATCAACCAGGTAATTCCTCGCTGGCGTTCAATTTTTATTGTGTTATAGCTTTTTTTTGCCATTTGAATGTCTCCCCCTAAGGTTTGTGCACTTTTTGAAAAATATCAGTGAAACAAGACGACAACAAGTTTTGCCTAATGGTTGACCCTGCCTACTCTAGGTCACAAGATAAACACAACAAAAAGGGGCTCAGCATGAAATCCGCTATTGTAAATATAGGCACCATAGTAACCGGAGATTGGAGAAAGCCATTTGCAAAGGGTGACTCGGTTATGATGTCAAATGGTAAAATTCGTAAAGTGGGCACTTTGTCGTCAACCGAATTAAATTCTTGTGAAATCGTTGTTGATGCTAACAAAACAACCCTCTGTCCGGGTTTGATTGACTCCCAGGTGCATATAACCTTCGGAGACTACACACCCCGGCAAAAAACTGTCGGTTTTATTGAAAGCTACCTTCATGGTGGTGTAACAAGTTGCCTGTCAGCAAGCGAAGTTCATGTCCCGGGGCGTCCCTCTGATCCAGAGGGTGTAAAAGCTTTGGCTCTAGCAGCTTTTAAGTGTTTTGAAAATTATCGACCGGGGGGTGCGAGAGTTTATGGAGGCTGCATCATCCTGGAACCCGGATTAACGCAAAGAGACTTCAATGAGGTTGCAAAAAAAGGTGTCTGGTTTGCTAAAGCGGGATTCGGTGCTGTCAAAACCCCTTTCGACTATACCCCTCTGGTACAAATGGCTCAAAAAGCAGGCATGATTGTGAACTGCCATACCGGTGGTGCTTCAATTCCCGATTCTTCAGCGATTATAGGAAAACATTTGATGGACATGCGGCCAGATGTATCTTTCCATATCAACGGCGGCCCTATTGCAATGCCAGACAAAGACTTTCCCATGATCATAAAGGAAACAGACATTGCCCTACAAATATGCCAAGCCGGAAATATTAGAACCGCTTTAATGTGCCTCGACTTAGCGGTCGATAATAATCAGTTTGACAGATTCCTTATTGCTACAGATACACCGACTGGAACCGGAGTGATGCCCTTGGGTATGATAAAATCAGTAGCGGAAATGTCGACATTATCCGATTACCCGCCGGAATGGCTTATTGCTTCGGCTACAGGGAATGTAGCAAAGATTTATGGTTTGAATTCCGGTTTTATAGCGAAGGGCAGAGATGCGGATGTTCTCCTGATTGATGCGCCTCTGGGTGGTAGCAAAAAGACTGCTCTGGAGGCTTTAAAACACGGTGATATAGCCTCCGTTGGTTCCGTTTTTACAGCCGGCATACCCCGTTTTATTGGTCGGAGCCGAAATACTCCACCGATGACCCGGAAAATAAAGATTATACGAAATCTTGTCCTAAATGAATTCTCAGGTGCTTCACACGTTTAAAAAGTAAAAAAAATGCAGAGAAAATTATGCTGTTGAATTTAGACACACGTATCCCGTGATTTTTGTTTTTAAGTCCCCATTAAGCTTGGGAGCCATAACCCCAAACCCGGTGCAATAACGAGGATAATGATCAGAATCAGATCACAAAACAGGAATGGAATCGCGGCGCCTGCCACCTGAAACAAAGTCGTCCCCTTTACCATCCCCAGCATAATAAATAATAACAACCCGAATGGGGGCGTCGTCGCCGCCATCTCCAGAGACATGAGAACGATAAGGGAGAACCAAATTAAATCATAACCGAGGGATGCTGCTAATGGATAAAAAATCGGGACTGTTATCAGCATCATTGATACTTGATCCATAAACATTCCAAGTAAAATCAAAACCAGGAACATGCAGGTCAGGATAACTAGAGGCGAAACCTCAAATCCCGTGGCCCAATTAACTAACCCTTTACTGGCACCCGACATGGACAAAAGCTGGCTAAAAACAGTGGAATTCATCAGAATAAAGAAAACCATGCCAGCCACGCGAATAGTGCCCATGAGGGAAGTCGTGAAGGCTTTCCAGGTCAATGCACGACGTGCGGCTGCCAAAATAAAGACACCAACAACCCCGAAGGAAGCCGATTCAGAGGGTGTGGCCCAGCCCAGAACGATGAACCCTATAACCATAAAAACGCACAAGCCCATTGGCAGAATATTTACACAAATTTGATAAATTTTTTCTTTCCAAGGGGTTGGCTCAACATCGTAACTCGGGGCCGAATCAGGATTCCGCCACAACTGAAAACTTATCATCCCGGCATACAGACCGGCCAAAAGAATTCCGGGTAATAAACCAGCTATTAAAAGCCTGCCGACGTCTACCTGGGCTATGCTGGCTAAAAGAACACCAAGTGATGATGGCGGAATGATCATGGCCAAACCACCCGTTCCCAAGATGGGGCCCATTGACATTTTTTTGGAGTAGCCACGGCGAGTCATTTCCGGGACCAACAAAGAACCTAACATGGCCGTGTTTGCCATTGTTGACCCAGTAAGTGTGGAAAACAAAGAACCACCAATCACAGTCAGGAAACAAAGCCGCCCCGGTATTTTGCCTAATAATTTATCCAGTGCATCAAAGACCTTTAAGGCAAGCCCGGTATGAAAAAACATTGATCCCATTAAAATAAACATGGGGATCGGTGAAAGAGTGAAAGAAGTTATCAGGTTTGTGGCATTATCGGCGATTTGAGGGAGCACCGGCCACCCCCCGGAAAATAAGAATATACCAAGAATGTTGGTGAGCATAAAGGTAATGGCAACGGGAAATCCGAGTGCCATACCTCCTACTATACATCCGAGCAGCAGCCCTCCCGCATTGTACCACTCCAATTCCATTGTTAGACACCGTCCTTCACTTCACCAAGATCGTATGAGTAGTAAGACCGCACGCCAAAAAGATACATGCAGAACTCTAGACCAACCAAAGCAAAGCAAAAGGGTAAAGGAAGGAATTGGAGCCAGTAGGGCATGTCAATCCCACGGACATCAAGTTCGCCGCCGACCCAGTAGTCCGCAAAAATTCCCCAGCAAAGATAGGTAAAAAGAAAACAGGCTAAAGCTGTAACGAGATACACAATCTTAGCTAAAGGTACACGAATAAAATTGGGCATCATGGAAATTAGTGCCTCAATAACCACGTGACCTTTTTCACGCGCAAGCCACGGTGCTGAGCACATAGCCAAGTACAGAAGAGCATACTCGACTACCGAGGATGTAAATAATGGAGGCCTAAAGCCCAATGACCTTATCGATACATCGATAGTAATCATACAAAACATGCAGGGGATGAGGGCACACGCAAACCATGCGAGTACCTTCACCACCTTTCCTAAAGCCTTATCAAAAGCCTCCAACAACTCTACTTACTCACTTACAAAGCATAGAAGTTTTACTTAATTAAGCGATCGTCACCAAAATCAATCTGGCGTTTTGGACTTCCTTGCTTGTAAAGCAGGGGTTTAAGTTGATCATGATATTTTGAACGCTTTTTCAACTCTTTCCATACTTCGGCATATGCCGTCGCAAGATATTTTTTTGCTGCCGCACCCTTTAATTTGAATGTTTGGGGTTTGTTTGCTCTAGCAATTTTTATTTCTTCTTTCTGGCGCTCAAGTTCAACGTAAAGCACTGAGGACGTTTCATAATGCAAGGCAAGTGTATTTAGAAAATCTCGCTGTTTTTGATTCAGTGCAGCCCAACTTTTCGGGTTGACTGTAACAACCTGGTTTGTGACATAAAAATTCGGCCAAACCCGCCAGTTTGTTACGGACTGCAAACCGATTGCGTAAAGTGCATTATCAGTCATACCGAAACCGCCGACGGTCTTCCTCTGCATGGCAGTAAAAATCTCACTTGATTTAATATTAACCGTAACTGCACCCAAAGCGCGGAATAAAGGCCGGTAGGTCCCGGTCGCCCGCATTTTTATGCCAGTCAAGTCAGGTACACCGTCTTTGCCAATTTTCGGCTTTTTAGCGAGATACATGTAGTAGGAGGTTAGGTTTTCACCCCAAGCCAAGAGATGGGCGCCAGCTTTTTCTTTGTAGATTTTCTGTAAAAGAGCAAACCCACCATTTGCGCGCAGTTCACGTGGTCCTTGATTGCTAGCTAGAATTCCGTACCCCTCTGGAACTGTCCCTATGTAGTAAGCTGTCGGACAACTTAAAATATCAAACTGCCCCCTCTTCAGCGCTGCCGCAGCCTTACGCGGTGGGACAATTTCCTGTCCACCTAAATTCTTAATATAGACAAGGCCTTTTCCAAGCTGATTTGCTTCATTCACAAAAGTCTTAATATATGATTTTGCAAGAATATTGGTTTGTTGCAAGGCCGTGACCGTTTTCAACGTTGTGGCTGCTGAAAAGGCTGAGGTCGCCGTAACAGCAACCGCCGCCGCCGCAACAATACCTAAACCATAGTTCCATTTTTTCATTGTCGACCCCCTAAAGGAATTGTTATTAGTTAAATAAGACGGGCACATTTTTCGATCCCATCAAAACCTATACTGAAGTGAGTTGATTTTGATGTCAAACAGTAACCAAAACCATTTTATTTAAATTCATGAATGAAAAACAAAATTTTTTGTGCAAATTGGATTTCGAGTTCACTCCATGTCAAACGCAAAATGTCTTAAAAAAGTTTAGTGTTTTGTTTGTTTCAAAGCTTTTTTTTGGTTTTCCACCCTTTTTCAACATCGCGAACTGATGTTTCGGGAATTAAATTTTTTTGTTGTCGTTGCAGAGATCTCAATCCGTTTTCTAAATAATTCCCTTCTGCAGCCCGCTTTGCACCCTCTGCCCAATCTTCTGTCCAATCCCCCAGGGAATATCCAAACCACGGTGGCTGGGGTCGAACAGGTGGCAAGCCTAGTTTTTGCCAAAGTTTTAAACCACTCTCCATATATTCTTTTGTTGGTAGCGCCACAGGAGGCATGTCACTCTTCATCGTTGCATCGACTAGTAAGGTAGAATCTTCTTCTCCTGCATGTTCACGCTTAGGCCCATGCCCC